>CANFEB010000005.1 GCA_947445775.1 Oligoflexales bacterium
CTATGTCGGACTGGTCGCCGACCAAACAACGCTATGGGTAGCGCATCGAGATCCCTCGCTACGCTCGGGATAGTTTCTGGCGCTTTCGCGCCAGAAACTAATTATCTTGCAGGCTATTATTAGGCGCCGATTTGTCTGCGGCGATGGCCCTTATTGGCTAAGGGCGGCTCTGGGGCGCGCAGGCTTAAAGGCCGCGGATTCTAGGGCCGCTCTTCCTATTCCGTCAAAAACAAATTTCACATCCCGATGCGTCAACTCCCCAGCAATGGGCTCATCCAAGATGCGGGTCGTGTTACCCGGAGCATTTTCAAGGAAACGCACGGTCTTGAATGCTTGGCTGGGGTGGGGCAGTCCGCCCCGTGGAAACCGCCGCCATTCGACTTGTCTGCCATCTTTAATCTTGTGAAAAAAGCCTTCGGTTGTGGTCAGCCGGTAGGGTGCTCCGGCGCTGTAGCCAACTTTTTCAAACCAAACGTCGCGATCGACATAAGTTATCACGTGTTCCAGGAGGCCAGACCCGTCGAGAATCAAGACGGTATCCCCAAACTGAAAGGGGGTCGCGGTCGTCTGGGCCTGCTCATAGAGATCATCGATGGATGCGCCAACACCCAAAAGCCTGCTGCGGGTCTTGTCTTGCAAGATTGCCTGCATCTCGGGTGTATCGGCATAGAAGATCGCGACGCTGCCGCTGACGTCATTTTGATCCAAATCCTTTGAGGTCCGGATAACCTCGTACGCCGTACCCCAGCAGTTGCCGGCAATGCTGGTGTAATCGTCTTGAATCTCCACTTCGAAGGCGTGATTCAACGTCGCCTGCATGAAGGGCATCAAAAAATCGGCAAGAGTATAAGTCACTCCCGTTTGATATTGGATGCGTGACAAGCCGAAGCCATAGGTGTTTTTCAACGCATCAAACTGCTCTTTGGTCAGCGATGGGAACGACACCATGAGGTGCGGCTCGGAAAAGTCCCGCTGCCACTCAAAGTATTGGTTGAGTGCGCTGTAGGCGACCGTACCCTTGGATGGTGCGGGCGCAAGGCGGTCCACGGCATCTAATTTGAAGTTAGGGAGGGCCTCTTCAGAGTTTGATTTTAACGATCGAAACTCTGTTAGCTGGCTTGTTGGCTGAACTTCGCGGGCGACGGTTTTACAGCCAGAGAAAAAAACTAGGCCGACAATGAGAAGTAGGTTGTGGTTCATGGCGAAGGGTCCTGTAAGGGAGTTTTCTTCAGTATACATGTTGCACTGATTAATTGATGTCGGGTGATCTTATTGCGTGGCCCCAGCTTTTCACTCGCGTTATCAGTTGTTTCAGGTTCCAATAGGGCATGGATATCGGCTCCTCTAAAAATGCCAACAATCTTCTGCCTGGACTTGGACTCCGTGAGGCCGTGTCGCTGGTCGTGGGTACCATTATTGGAACCGGGATTTTTCTTAAAGCCGCCGTGATGGCGCAACTGGCCGGCAGTGTCACCGCCGTGCTTTTGGCCTGGGTCGTGGCCGCGGTTCTTTCCCTGATGGGGGCGCTGTGTTACGCAGAGCTCGGATCGCGTTTTCCCCACGCCGGCGGTGAATATGTTTTCCTGCGCAAGGCTTGGCCAGAAGTGGTCGCCTTTCTTTACGGCTGGACGCGGTTTTGGATCGGCTCGCCTGCTGGCATTGCGGCCTATGCCGTCGGTGCGGCAACATTTTCGGCTGGATTTCTGGACGTCCAGGCACTCGGGGGCAGGGCCGTCATTGCCCTATCGCTTGTTTGGATTTTCACCATCGTCAATTGCTTTAAGGTTCATCTTGGCGGTTCTATTCAGGCCTGGTTGACTGTGTTGAAAGTCGCCTTGATTGCCGGACTTGCCGGAATTGTTTTTTTCAAAGCGCCCCAAGAAAACTGGGCGCATTTATTTGCGAATCACAATTTTTCCTGGACACAAGTGTCTTCCGGCGGTTTCGGGGCGGCGGTCTTGGCGGCGTTGTGGGCTTTTGATGGCTGGAACAGCATGCCAATGGCTGCCGGCGAAATCCGCGACGGACAGCGCAATGTTCCGCGCGCGCTTTTCATTGGCCTCGCCATCGTCACCGTTATGTATATCGCGGCTAATTTGGCCTGGTTTTATGGCGCTTCATTCCAGGAAATCGCCACGGCCAATAGTTCGCGGTATCCGGACGCCTTGCCGGCGGCGACCAAGGCAGTCCATGGATTTCTGGGCGACCGAGGAATTGCCATCGTGTCGTTTGCCTTTGTGATGTCGGCCCTTGGGGCGATGAATGGGTCGATCCTGACGAGTGCCCGGGTGCCTTACGCCATGGCGCGTGACGGGCTTTTTCCCCGCTGGTTTTCTCGGGTTCATTCCCAAAGCCAGGTGCCAATCACCGCCCTTTTGGTTCAAGGGGCGATCGCCAGTTTATTGGCCGCCACGGGGAGTTTTGACCAGTTAACGGATTACGTGGTTTTCTCGTCTTGGATTTTTTATGCCTTGGCGGCTGCCGGGCTATTCAAGTTGCGGCGTCTGGACCGCGGCGATTTCACGGGCTACAAAATCAGACTTTATCCGCTGATTCCAGTGTGCTTTGTCGTTATGGCTCTGTGGCTCATGGCCCAAGCGATTCAGTCGGATCCCTATGCCTGTGCCATCGGAGCAGCCTTTATTGCTTTGGGTGTTCCGGTGTACCGGTTTAGGTTTATTGGTCGAAACTAATTACGTTGGATTGGCGAATAAATTATCGCGGACCCACACCCGGATCCGGCTGATGGCCTCACGCTGGGTGATTTTGCCGTCTTTTAATTGGTTAAATGTTTCGAATTCGAACTCGGCTTTTTTTCGGGCTTGGGCGTAGGGAACCGGCCAGAGGTTTTTTTCCGAATTGCTGCCGCCAAGGCCCAAGGGCAGCAGGTGATCCACTTGGTAGGCATCAAGCTCGTCCTCTGAAACGCCGTAGGGCTGCGAAACCTTCACGCGGGTGGCATGGCTGACCTTGCGGGCACAGTGCGGTATTTGTTCCGGGTAACGCTGCTCATCAAAGTCAGGGTCACTTTTGGTACACAGGTGGCCGGGGGTTTTGGAGTCAATGGGATACCAGTGATCGCCGTCGCCAGCATTTTGTGGTTGATCATTGCCCGAATGCGGCGCAACGAGGTCATCGCTCCGTCCACAGGCTGAAATTAATAAAAAGACGCACAAAGACGACAGACAAGTGGTCAAAGGCCGCTTAATCATTGCGTGCACCCATGGTGATTCGGTGATGTTGGAGATCTCACCTTCAATGGTAGCACAGGTTTTCTAAATACTATTTTATGCCAAGGTTATGCCCAGGCTATCCCCCCCAGAACCGATCTGGCTAAACTAGGTCCAACACGAATAAGATTCTTTGGGACCAATGGCAGTGGTCTTCTCGAATTGAAAATTCTAAGTGGAAGTGGCAGTGGAAGTGGAAGTGGAACATTGATTAATGCTCATTCAAAATCACAACGCTGGATCATCACCGCATTCGGTTGCATTGCTACTTTTTTATTTCTGGCGTCCCGTGGATTTTCCGATCCCGACCTGAACCCAGAGGTGCTCGTTCTTCCGGGCATCTTCACAACTCCAGAAACGGGTTTTGGTGCTGGGGCTGGCCTCTTTGTCTTGGGCAGACCGATCTCAGGATCACGGGGTTCCAAAGCCAACGCACTGCGGGTTGGGGCTATTTACACCGAAAAGAAACAGTTCGTCGTGCGTGGATCTCTGGAAAAGTATCTCAACGGGGAACGCGATCTCTTTAGCGCTTCAGTTGTCGCCCAAGAATATCCGGATTCCTTCTTTGGTATCGGCAGTAACACCCGTGTCGTTGACGAAGAAAAGTACATTAGTCACGCATGGAGCGCGCAAGTAAAATACCTACACGAATATTCATCAAATTTCTACTTTGGCGCGTATGCACTGCTATCAGACGAAAGGATCGATCATCTGGCACCCGCTGGTTTTCTTGCTCGGCGGACTGATCAAAATGAAAATCAAATCAACGGCATTGATCCCGTCAGATTGGGGGGAGCAGGCTTAACGATCAGACTGGACACGAGGGATGACTACCAAGATCCTACCAAAGGATATTTCGTAGAAGGGGGAACCATCCTCTACCGCAAGGCCTTCGGCAGCACACATGAATTTAATACCACGACTTTGGACGGCAGATGGTTCGTGCCTTTGACAACGGTTGACAATCCCCTTCGCCTTGGATTTCAGACCGTGATTACATCCAGCAACGGATCTCCACCATTTCAATCGTTGGCTCAACTCGGTGGTCGCGATGTCCTGCGCGGCTATTTTCTTGGCCGTTTCCGCGACCGCAACCTTCTTGCATTTCAGAGCGAGCTGCGCATTCCTTTGCGTGGAAAATGGGGCGCCGTCGGCTACGCGGCCGTTGGTAATATCTCCAAATCTTGGGATGGTATGCGCACCAAAGAATTTAAACCTGCCGGGGGAATTGGTGCACGCTACCGATTATCTGACGTTCAGAAAGTCAACCTTCGGCTGGACTTTACTTGGGGTCATGAGACCCCTAACCCCAGCTATTATTTGAGCCTTGCCGAGGCCTTTTAAAAAATTAATTTATTTCTATAACATGAAGGCAGACTAGAGGGACGCGGCCTTGCTGAATTCCGTGAAAGTCAAGTCACCAGCCGAAAGAAACTTCAGGTCTTCTGCAACAGCGCTGAACGTGATTCCAGCATTGCCCGTGCAGCCCGTCGTCGGCTGGCAGGAATTCTTTGCATTGGCAAAGGTCGCGGTGGTGCTCAAGGTCGCGCCAGATTGTTGCAGCGTGTCAGAATTGTATTTGAAACCATCGGCAGAGGTCCCTTTGACCGCCGCATCAAAAGACCCCTTGGCGTAAATGCGTGAGCGGCGACCCCAGTAAGTGTCGGCGTATTCTGCGCGGATACCCCCATTAGCGCGGTCGATCGAAATCACGTTACCACGCGTGCCTTTCGCGCCTGCGCTCACACCAGCACTTGTTCCGTCGCCGCGCGCGTCTGGATCCCATACCTCAATAAACTTGATGGCGGCCTTGTCGGCAGTTGCAGTGATGTAGAGCTTGATGTCGATGCCAAAGGCGGCAACTTCGAGGTGAATGCTCTTCTGCCAATCACCAGAGGCATAAGAAGTCGCAGTCAGAGTCGCAACATTGCTCGAACCAATGTCACTGATCTGCCCGGCACTCCAGCCACATACTGTGGTCGGGGTGATGGCAACGCTGCTGTAAACTTTTCCGTCGGCTGTGTATTCAATGGTCCCGATTCCTTTTTCGAGATCGCACATCAGGCTCTTTGCCTGGCGGATCGAACCTGCGAGGGTATCTGGGGATTCTTCATTATTGGTCTGGCAATACAAAACGGCTTCGGCATATTTGACACCGCTGTCACTGGGCTCCATGCGAGCTCCAGTTGCCGTATTCCACGGAGAACCCTTGTCGGAGCAATTCGGTGTGATGGTGCTTTGGATCTCGGCGTCCAAACGAAGTGCGCTCTTGAGTTGGCCTTTGCTCGCAACGATGTATGCCGCAGTCGGGGTCTTTTGCGTGCTGCTAAGGGATGACGCTGCGTACTCCAGCATCAACGCTCCCGAAGCCGCCAGCTTGCTTGTCGTTTCGTCAGTGGTGGAATCGTCACTTTTTTTCCAGCGATTGCTGAAATGATGTCTAAAATTGTAGAACACCGCCATTTGACAGGGCAGCCACCTTTTCTGACAAGATCTCTGGACGAGCAGATAGCTCCAAAAACTGTACCGATTTTAAGAGATCAATATTTAAGTCAGGAATGAATTGATCCTTCAGCCAAGAGGATTTTCCACACCCTCGAGGCCCGAAAAGGAAAAAGTGCTGGTTTGGTATCGATAATAATCGTTTAATATTGATACGTTACGTGTCTTTACGGACTAGATAGTTTCTGGCGCGAAAGCCCCAGAAACTAGCCATAGAGCGGCGGTTGACTCGCCCATTAGTTGCAAGTGACTCGGATGTCAGCGCAGTAGATATAGTTGTCCCAAGTGCCCGTCATGACTTCACCGTTGAAACAACGACCCCCGCCTGTCATTCGCGGAGAACCGGCCTCGGCCTGGCATTGACCGGTTTGGATGGCGTCGTGAATTTGATTGGCGTCAATCGGCGCAGATGACGGCGAAGCGAATGACGGCGCTATAAATGTGGCGAAAAGGCCTGCGCCAATGGCGCCAGCGAACAGGGATACGAAAAAATTTTTCATGACGATGCTCCTGATTTTTCGAGAACATTAATGTGATAAGCCTTGGCGTCGCTATCAAACCCGCAAACGGCAGTGATGACATTTCGCTTGAAGCGATTCCGGTATTGATCCTCGACCGCTGGTTTGGCGGCGGTGCAAGCTGCAAAATCCGCGTAGCGCGTTGAAGGGCTAGCCAGGCGCAGGGTGCGGTCACTGTTGGTGATCGTCATGATTTCAAATTCATTGCCGATCGTCCCCGTGGAGCAAAAAGTTCCAAAAGTAAAGACACCAGACTGATCAAGTGCGGTGTCGACTATCGCTCGCTCGCTTTCGCATTGCTCTGGGGTCGCGCTTTTAGCGATGGTATAGTTCGTCATCCGAATAGATTCTTGGCCGTAGTAGCGGATTTGCAGATCGCTATAGACCATATGAGATGACAGCGTCATGGTGGCCACTTCAGCCCCAAGGCGGGTAAACCGCTCGGTGATGAGGGCTTTGAAACTCGTCCAGCTGTGCCCCAAAAGCCGACCAAACAACTCAGTCCCAGTGTTGTAGGGGCGGGCAGCAGACTCGCCGAAACCATTTATAACGGGGGTTGCCGTGACTTCCGACGAATACGTATATGCCTGGACGCGGCAATATCCAATGAAGGGCCTCAGTCCGGTTTGACGTTCAAATACGACCATTTCCAGTTCAAGGGCAGCCTCGCAGGATTTGAGGTTGTCAAATTGAGGAACGGAAAACAGTCCAGCTTCGGTGTCCATGGTGGACACTAGGGCTAGTTTTTCAGCGCTCGCATAGGTGATCTCAACGTTCCAAGAAGGGGCGTCACTGGTCACGGCGTCAGTGAAGCAGCGGGCATCTAGCACCTGGATTTCAGAGGCGTCAGGTGTTTTCGAACTTTTATTGCGACGTGCGTACTCAGTAAGCCGGGCGCCAAGATTCATCGCATACTCATCGCATTCGACGCCCTGGACCACGGGTAAATCCAAAACTCTGTAAACGAAACTTTCCTCGGCTGCGATCGCGAGGTTTCCTTCCGAGGCAAAAACTCCACAGACTAGCATCAACGCCCGAAGGGGGATAATGCCTGTGGCTGAACCTGTCCTGTTATGTTTGCTCATGACTACCCGCCATTTTAGGGTGGAACGCATTTTGCGTGATATCATCGAAAATATCCCAGAACATGTCAGTAAGTATATGGCGTTACGAATATGTCATCAAAATAATAGCCATTGCCACCATGAGCGTCCCCCGTATGGCCAAGCGCAATCCCACACTTTTTCGAACGCTGGCGCTCATTGCCCCCCTAAGCTTGGCATGTGGATCTTGCCGAGTCCGCCCGCCCCAACCCCCGGCCCTGTTGTTGGATGCGACGGCCACTCCAAATCCGGCCTCGCCATTTGAGCCCTTCACGCCCGCCAGTTGGCTGCCCTATGCTCTGGATCAGTTCAAGAACCAAAGCCTGAAGGGGGGCTTCGACTTGTTTTCTTTGGACTTCATGGATTTCGCCAAGATTGGCGGCGACTTTCAGATATCCATTGACGAGCAGGACGATGGTTATTTTTTGCGCCAAGAGCGCTGGAAACTTCGGACCGACATTGGCCCCGGAGCCCTGATTCAAGACGCGCTTGGTGTGGGCACGATGCCGCTATCCATTCGCCTCGTCGCCGGCAAGGAGATTATTTACGGTCGTGCTTTTACTGACCTGAAGCAGGCGACTTTAGCCAAGCCCGTTTCGATTCTTGGTCTGCCGACCAAGGCGCAAACGGCCCGTGCCATGATGGCGGGCGATTTTGTTTCGATTCCAACAAATATGGGAATTGTGCTGGGGCTTGAGGCACTGAATGATCGCAAACCATTTGCCGTATCGGCGGGAACTGGATTTTTTTGGAACGGCGAATTCCGAATCAATATTTACCGCCAGGAGGGTGGCTTTGTGCGCGTCAAGATCGCGCCGTCAACCCAGCGCGGCTTTGAGATGCATGCAAACATCGGGGCCCGCCTCGACATGTTCGGCTACAGCCCCGGGCGACTCATTAATTACGACCGTCAGGCCGAGCGATTTTTTGGCCTCGATTTTTTTGCGTGGGCCAGAAACCGCGTCCTCGAAGGCCAAAAATATGCTTTTGATTACGTCTTCAATCTGGATGACTCGTCTGCCCGGATTGCTTACGACGCAATTATGGACAAGACCGTAAGTTTTAAGTCCGGTTTTAAGGCCAGCCTAGGGGCGACAAGCCTGTTTCGCAGCGAGGTTAATGCTGACAATGTTTTTGTGGATTTAACTCCTGCCGAGTATTTGAATCTCGCCGATCAAGGCCGTCCCGCCGATGAGAGGCGCGTTGCCCGGGTGTTTAAGGGCTCCAATTTCTATCAGGGCGATTCATCGGCGGGGCGTCTGGGGCTGCGGGCCCTGCGTTTTCAAGAATCACGCTCCCTCACCTCCAATCGTCTGGCAATTGATGACGGCCTGCCTGGGGGCAGCGCGACGGCGCAAATTTTCGTGTCGGAGCACCGCCGAAATTCATGGTTGTCCTATTTTCGCCAGCATCAAAGCCTTTCTGCCGGAGCATTCTTTGAGTGCAACGCCAATTGGAGGCGCCACACCCTGCGTGATTTGATTTTTGAGTGGAACATTGGCCAGAGCGACCTTTCACCCAATGAACTTTCGGAGGTCCGCCAGGCCTACATGGTGATCCTTGGCGGCGATTACAAGCGGCTCTTGGCGGGGCGCAGATTGATGGGCCATGAGGGCCAGGGGGGCCAGGGGCACGCCAAGCGTTTTTCTTCAGCGCTAAAGGTGGTGATCCGGCCTGACTTCATGCTTGGGTTAAGTGCTCGTTTAAGTCAAAGCCCAGGGGGGCTGGAGGAAGACCTCGCCGCCATTGGCCAGACGATCTTGCTTCGCTACCGGAGTGGGCGCAGTAGCCTCGAATTTTTTCAAGAGGCATCCGAGGGCGTCGCACGGGGAGCGTGGCGAGGTCTGGAGGGTGGTCTGATGGATCCCATGATCAAGGCGACCGTGGGGCTCAACCGTTTGGGCGAGGGCAATTACCTCGGCGAGCTTTTCAAGATCATGAATTCCCATCCGGCGGGCGAGATCATTGTGCCGACGTTTATTTTGGAGCTGGCCAAATATCTACGGACTGGCCAGTATTTGGCGATAATGGAAACGGCGCGCGGGACGCCCGACTACTTTAACGATATTGGCGAAGATCTTGGCGGTGAATACCGCGCTCGCCTGACCCGAGCGCTCTATGCCATCTCGCATCTCGGATATGAGAACTAAACATTGACTGTCGGAAGAAATGACCCTTGCCCATGTGGCAGCGGAAAAAAGTATAAGAAATGTTGCTTGCTGAGCGCCCATTCAGCCCAGGCCGATGATTTCAGTTATCGCAGGTACCGCGACATTGAAAGTAAGTTGGTTGCCCGCCTTTTTCGTCATGCCGCTGAAGTTTTTGGTCCGAGCTCATTTAAGGAATCCTGGGATAAGTTTCATTGTGGGCAAGATTCTGATGCCAACAACCCAGAAAATCCTATCACTCAAATTTGGGGCCCCTATTTTTTGTTTTGCTGGGAAATAGACCCCGCCGAGACGAACTGCGACCTGTCAATGAGCGGCAAGACAGTTACGGAGTCGTTTCTTGGCACACAGCGGGCGCGACTTTCAAAGGAAGAGCTAGAGATACTGGACGCAGCCAATCGCTGTGATTGAGTGTGAGGTTTTCGAACGCACCGGATCGCAGGGGGCCAAGTGTGGCAGCGTCATTTTCGGTACGTTTTTCGAAGTCAATGGATGCCGTCAGGCGCTTGGACTGTCTCCATACATGTTGCCGCCAATGTCAGTCCAGGCTGTCATCAAAGTCAGGCAGATTCTGCACAAGAGGCTCAAGACAAAGAAACTAACTGACGCCCAGGTATCGAAGTTTGATTTCATGCTCAGCAAACACTGCACTTTGAAATCTCGTCGCCCGAGGAGGCGTTCTCCGCCCTCAATTATCTTGCCGCTGGCTTTACGAGCGAAGATGCGCTGCGTTCAGTTGCGAAACTCAAAAATGGCGAACTTTATGAAGTTGAAATTCCCTGGTTCAAGAAGCAAAAATTTGAGGGCAAGGAACCAGCCTCAGCCACTTTGTTGGGATCAGTGCGAATCGTCGGCAAAAAGATGAGGGTGGAAGTGAATTCAAATGAACGCGCCGAGACCGTGAAGATGAAGATAGAAACCGCGCTTGGGTCAAAGACAAAATTTGTGATTAAGGTAATCGAATCTGTCGAGGGAAACATGGGACGCGGTCCGAGCCAAGGCGGCCCGGGTCCATCGGGAATTCCCCCGGAGCAATTGCCGCCAGAAGCTCTGCAGGCCGTCAAAAAGGCGGCTGACGCGCACTGGGCTAAGTGGTTTGACGATAAAATCCCCGCGCTCAACGGCTGGACTCCCAAACAGGCGGCAAAGACTAAAGAGGGGCGCGAACTACTTTTTGCTTTGCTCAATACCTACGAACATAGATCGGGGCATGCTGATGATGTCGTCACGAATTTATTTCAACCAGATATTCAGGAACTTCGCGCCAAGTTGGGCATAGACTGAAAGGGCGGCGGCCCCAGAAGCTTTCGATTGGTGCGGAGTCCCAATTGTGGCCGGAACGATTTTACGGAGTTTGGCCGAATATAACATTTCTATTGAAAAATGTTACATTCGGCCACAAACTAAGTTCATGAATAAACAGCCGGACTCAAAGCTAAAAAAACTCGGTGTCTTCACTCGCTCACAGGCCGAGGCGATGGGCCTCAGCCATCAGAGCCTTTCCCGATTGGTGGAAGAAGAAAGAATCATTCGTGTTGGCCGGGGAATGTATCTGCATTCCGAGGGCGAGCTTGGGAGAGATATCGACTACCAAGTCGCCTGCGCGAAGTTCGGTCCTCAATCCGCTATAGGTGGGCTTACGGCCCTCTTTCACTACAACTTGATCGAACAAGTTCCCGGCCAAGTTTGGGTGTTAGTACCTCCGACTCAAATCACCCACACACGGCTTTACCGATTGATTCGCACAAAAATAAAATTAGATCGAGGAATCATCAGCGGAAGTGGTTATCGCATTGTCACTGTTGAGCGAGCCGTACTTGAGGGCCTCAAGATGGCTAAAAAAATTGGAGAACGAACGGCAGTTCAAGCAGCACGGGCCGCACTCGCAACCGGACAAACAACAGAGGGTAAACTTGGGAGGGCAGCAAAAGAGCTTGAGCTTGATTCGGTGCTGACGAGATATTTCGAGGTAATCAGCACATGACGACAAAAGCCAAAAGCGACTCTATCCGCAAAAAATTAAGCAACCTCGCCCACAAACTCGATGTGCCTTATCGCAACATAGAAATTGTTTTTTTAATTGAAAGGTTGGTGGCCCGCTTGGTCGCCAATAAAAATTTGAAGTCAAATTTGGTTTTTAAGGGCGGCTTTGTTGCCCTTAAGGTGTACGGATCTCCTCGATACACTATTGATCTGGATGCTCTTCTGGTGAAAGAAAATCTTGATCCTACCTTGGAACTTATAAGACAAAATGCCGAGTCCGATGCTGGCGACAGTGTTTGGTTTCGATTTGAAAAACAGGATAGACTGATGACCCAAGGTGAATACGGGGGAGTCCGTCAGATTTACCGAGCAGGGATTGGTGAAATCCTACCCGACATCAGACGAGCCCCAGTCATTCATTTTGATTTAGGTGTTGGCGATCCCATTACTCCGGGACCACAAAAGGTCGAAACACCTTCATTCTTTCCTCAGAATGAAGACATCAGTTGGTCGGTGTATCCCGTTGAAACCATTATCGCTGAAAAACTTCATGCCCTCCTCAGCCATGGTGATGCGAACTCCCGCTCGAAAGATGTCCACGATTTGGCGGTGTTTTTACCTAAGGCCGAGGCCGAAACTTTAGGAACCGCAATCAAGCGATGCTTTGAATTCAGGGAGACGGAACTGCCAGAAAAAATTTCGGCAGAGATTAAAAAAATCAACACCCACCGTCTTGAGCAAGGCTGGGCCAACTCGGTGTCAACTGTAGCAAATGCACCAGAATTTAAGATCGCATTTGATACGGTCATAAAAAACATAGCTCGGTTGGAGAAGTTTTTTAAATGAGCGAGCTAAAAAAAATCTGAAAAGCCCAAAGAGCGAACCCCCTCTGTCAGGGAAGCTGGCGCCTGTGTGAAGCCGCCGAAGAAAAAGGTTTGGTGATGGACATTGTTTTGATTGCCCTTGTGGCTTTTCTTGGCTCAGGTCTGACGTTCTTTTCTGGATTCGGTCTTGGCACTGTTTTGCTTCCAGCTTTTGCACTATTTTTCCCTGTTCAAATCGCCGTTGGCCTGACCGCCATTGTTCACTTCCTGAACAACCTCTTCAAACTCAGTCTTGTCGGAAAACATGCGAACAAGAACATCTTGTTGCGGTTCTCCCTTCCAACGATTCCAGCGGCGTTCTTGGGTTCCTATATTTTGGTGAAATTGAGTGGTATTGATCCTCTTTTTTCCTACGCCCTGAACGGACATGAATACAAAGTTGAACCCGTGAAGTTGGCAATCGCTGTCTTGATGATTGTATTTTCTCTTTTTGAAATTGTGCCGAAGCTGAGTGCCTGGACCGTGGATCAGAAATTTCTTCCGTTGGGCGGCCTTCTGAGTGGGTTCTTTGGTGGACTATCAGGACACCAGGGTGCGCTGAGAAGTGCCTTTTTAATTCGCACAGGAATTTCCAAAGAGAGTTTCATTGGAACTGGTGTTGTCACAGCTTGTTTGGTGGATGTGACTCGACTTTCGGTCTACAGTTCACAGTTGTCCAAATCCACCGTAAACGACAATGTTTCAATACTTGGAATCGCAACCTTGGCCGCGTTTGTTGGCGCATACTTGGGAAACAAATTGCTGAAGAAAGCAACGTTCAAGCTGGTTCAGAACTTGGTTGCGGTGATGCTGGTCATCATTGCTGTTCTGTTGGGCGGGGGGATCATTTAGTGGGCGTTGCCTGGAAGCCGTCCCTATGCCTTCAGGAGCTTGCTCGTTGAGGCTCACGATACGCCCGCCAAAAATAGTCGCGTACTATAGATTCCAGCAATGCAGGCAGCGACCCCTAAGACTGGACTAAGACCGAAATAAAGAGCGGCGTGGAGATAGCGCGCTTCTTCAATGAGCTGGAAGACCTCAAGGGAAAAAGCTGAGAAGGTCGTAAAACCTCCGAGAAGCCCCGTCATGAGTCCCAACCGGATTTCAGGGGAAAGTATCGTTCGCTCGATTCCCAGCGTGTAGACAAGTCCAATAAGAAAAGAGCCAAGGATATTGATTCCAAAGGTTACGGTCGGAAAGGGTCGATCAAGAAAGCGAAGGGCAAGTTCGTTCAGAAAAAACCGCGAACACACTCCTAAGAGCCCAAACGAAAGGACGTAGAAATATTTCGTCATGGCAGCCCCCCAAAAACCATCATCACCACAATTGTGGGTACTAGTGTCGAGAGTGCCAGATAATGGGCCAACTTCATACCTCACCTGCCTTCTGCCGCTTAAACTGCCGAGAAGAGGAAAGCGAATCCAGAAAATGGCGTAGGCCAATGGTGTGTTCAAAAAGTCGTAAAAATTTAAAAAAAAACCTACGAACGTGCCCTTGTTACCGAGCGTTTCTTGAGCTCTTGATGGATATAATGCCAATCTGGTGCGATCTGAGACACATCCGGACATGGATGCAGCACGCCAACGCGAGCGTCAGCTAAAAGGCTTGAACCGGGCGAAGAAGGACGTCCTCGTCACATCTCTGAACCCTGAGCGCAGCATGGCAATACCGCCACCCAGAGCCTTTGCGAGTGTTTTTGAGAATTCGGAGTTTCTGATGCTGCCCGGCGCGAAAGATGCGATGAGTAAACTGGACAGGTGTCCGGTTTACTCGCGAGTAAACTGGACAGACGTCTGATTTACTCGTATGATTGATATAGTTCCATGTGCAATGAAAAACGGGGTCAGGATGCGCTATGTCACAGATTTTATAATTGAATCCCTCAAAAAGAGGGCTGTCTTTATTGGTGGCCCCAGGCAGGTCGGAAAAACAACCCTGGCCTTGTCGTTGATTAATCCCAAGGCTAATGCCCGGCATGGCGGCTACCTCAATTGGGATTATGAGCCCTCGGCAGAAAAAATCCGGAAATCCAAACTTCCGATCGATCAGCCAGTGATTGTCTTTGACGAACTCCACAAATTTAAACTCTGGAAACGCTGGATCAAAGGCGTCATTGATGTCGAAAAAGGCCGCAGAAAAATAATTGTGACCGGCTCCGCAAGGCTTGATCTCTATCAAAAAGGTGGAGACTCGTTATTTGGTCGATACCGCTATGTGCGCCTCCATCCTTTTTCATTACCAGAACTCGCGGGTAAGGATCCGGCTGCTGACGTTGAAAGGTTGCTCAAATTCGGTGGATTTCCTGAACCGCTTTTTTCCGAAAATGCCCGTGAACTGAAACTTTGGCAAAAGGAGCGTTTGCGAAGGATTATTCGTGAGGATGTGCGTGATATCAGTCTGATCCAAAATATTTCAGGCATGGAGACCCTTGCGGAATTGCTCCCAGACCGAGTCGGCAGCCCGCTTTCCGTCCAGAGTCTGAGTGAAGATGTTCAGGTGGATCATAAAACACTGAAGCGCTGGCTTGCTGTTTTGGAGTCGATGTATTTCGCCTACCGAATTCCACCCTTTGGGTCTAAAAAAATTAGAGCTGTAAAGAAAGAACAAAAACTTTACCTTTGGGACTGGTCGACAATTGAAGACCCTGGCATACGCTGGGAAAATATGGTCGCCTCGCAGTTGTTAAAATACTGCCATTGGCTCGAAGACTCCGAGGGTGACACCATGGAGCTAAGGTACCTGCGAGATATTGACCGCCGGGAAGTCGATTTTGTCGTGCTAAAAAACAAAAAGCCGATATTTGCCGTTGAATGCAAAAGCGGTGAAAAAGCGATAGGCAGGTCCGTTCATTATTTTGCCGAACGCACGGCGATTCCGAAATTCTACCAGGTTCATCGCGGAGAGGCTGCGTTTGAAATTGGCAACATCAAAGTGATGCCATTTCATCTATTCTGCCATGAGCTCGATATGCCGTGATAACCCCGTCATCATTTCCATGATTGTCATCATTTACCCGCCTTGGCCAAACGGCTCACCCACGGCAACTTCCCTGACAGAGGGGGGGACCGCCCCTCTTTAAGTCTGGCATCGTCGAGTACGAATCCTTTAACAAGTAGCTCTCGCAGTTGATTGGTGGCCCACTGCCGGAACTGGGTTCCTCGGTTGGACCTAACGCGATAACCGACAGCCAAGATGGCATCGAGATTATAATGATCTACAAGACGCTCAACCTGACGTGCGCCTTCCATTTGAACTATCCGGATTTCCGGATAGTTGTCTCGGAGGCGATTTCCCGCTCCGAATAGATATTCATGAGGTGTTCATTTACGGTCTTAACGGAAATCTGATAAGGATCGCTTATAAGCCTTTGCGAAAGCCAAACCGTTTCTCCATCGACCCGAACTTGGATCTTGGCTTGCCCATCCTCACTTTGAAACAAAACGACTTCGCCGCTTGGTTTTGTATCCGAAGGTTTTAGTGGTTTTTTAGTCATAAAATAAATTTTGCTTTATAATTCTATCGCCACAAACAGTCGAGATTCTAGGCGAAATCACCGTTGTCTGACAAACCCACAACACGGTCCTACCATCCGGTTTCTGATTTATCGAGTATGAGTCCTTGGAGCTGAGTTGATCGATTTCGTGAGGTCGCAGTCCAAACCAAACTCCCACAGCACCCCAATTAATTTTGGCCTCACCCATTGTCCCCTCTGTCGGGTTGAGTCGACCTTGCATGATCATGAAAATTCAGACCATGCTTTATTAAAGCTTCAAGTTCTTTGCGTGGTTCAGTAAAGCCATTCGTTGGCAAAGGCACTGGGGACTTTTGTCTCGTTCTATTTTTAGCCATCGCGTGAAGATGCAAGACTTCATCCCTGACAGAGGGGGCCACATTTTTTGTGATAATTCACATTTCTATTGAAAAATGTTAAATTTCACCCGATCTTATTTGCGTGAATAAAATCCAAGAAACCAAACTCAAAAATCTAGGCATCTTTACTCTTGCTCAGGCCAATGAACCGCGAATATGATTTTCAAATTGCCTGTGCAAAACTTGGCCCTGACGTGGTTATTGGCGGACTGTCCGCACTTTTTTATTATAACCTTTGCGAGCAGATTCCAAAACAAACATGGGTGCTTGTGTCTCCCCATAAAATTACCAGTGGCCGCTCTTACCGCCTGATTAGAACACAAGTCCCGCTTGATAAAGGCATTGTGGTGGGAAACGGCTATCCAACAAAAACAAACAACACTCAAAAAAATTGGAATGACGGCCGAGGAACTCGGCCTTGACTCCTATCTTACCAAATACTTTGAAGCCATCATCGGATCAATACAATGACTACAAAAGCCAAAGGCACATCCGTAAGACAAAAAATTATCGACCTCGGAAAAAAGATCGGGGTAGAGACGCGAAACATTGAAACCGTATTTATGATTGAGCGAGTAAAACGACAGGCCGAATCCGATTTGAATGACGGTGTTTGGCTCCGCTATGAAAGTCAGATCGACCTCGCTACCCAAGGCGAGTACGGTGGAATCCGCCATTCATACAGAGCGGGAATTGGTGAAGTTCTAAAAAATCTTTCTATACAGAAATAAAAAAATTTTAAACGGATCGCCTTGAACGAGGCTGGGTCAGTGCCGTGGACTCCATTCCCAATGCAATGAGTTTTAAAACTGCTTTTGAAAAAGTGGTGAAACTGATCGCCGAGATTGAGGCCAACGAATGAAGTTCCCCGGATTTCGTAGAGCCGCTTGTTACCCCCGGATCTACCCCACAGTTACCCCGGAACTGACCGGCCTTGTCTGGACCGGAGTTCTACTGATTTGTCGAGAATTACAGGGTTAAATGGAACATCTCGGAACAGAGCGGAAGATCGAGTGGTGGAGGTGGAGGGAGTCGAACCCTCGTCCAAACGTGTGACGGAAAAAGCGCTACATGTTTAGCTACGCGATTTGTCCTCTTGCCTTGAGCGCCCGCGAGCAGGCTTTCATGGCCGCAGCCTGATTGTCGTCATGCCAAGCACTCCAGGCGGAAGTGCCGTGCACCAAGCTGGCGTTATAACGTTTCCCCCTCGACACCAGCGATCGAGGGTTCAACGGCGGCCTATTTAGGCTGCGAGTGCGTAATCGTTGCCGATTAAGCGTTGGCCCGTTTTTAATAACCGGGTTACGGTCCCACCCCGGACATGCTCTTTGACTCGGCAGTCACGCCTGTCGAAACCAAATACACCCCCAAAAGAAGCCTGGAGCCACGAGGCTCCAGCTATCTCTAGTTCTATGACTACTTCTTTGCAGACGCCATCTCAAGGGAAAGTCCTGCAGATTTCCAGCCCTTTAGGCCGCCCTTGAAGTGCTTGACGTTGGTGTAGCCGGCCTTGGTGGCTGCCTCAGCCGCATCTTCCCAGGCAGAACACATCGGCCCACCGCAGTAAGCGACGAGCACGGCATTCTTGTCTTTCGGCAGTAGGCTCGCGAAGTCCTTTTCGTTTTTGGTGAAGCTCACTGCGCCCGGCAGGTGGCCCTTTTCGTAGGATTTTCCGCTGTTGGCGTCGATCAAAAACACTGTTTTTGTCTCGATCAATTGTTTGAGTTCATCGAGGCTGACCTCCCCGTGGGCGGCGACCTCAGCTTTTTTTACTTCAACATTTTTTCCTTCAGCATTTTTTCCTGCGGCGTTCGCTATCGAGGTGGCAGAAAGGGCAAGTGCAACGGTCGCAAACTTGAGAAAAATCATGGGCATCATTTTTTTTGCTCCTTGGGCTTCAGTATTAAGTAGACATGAGGTTACCATGTCAGCCGTCCCATGAGGAGATGTTAAGTTTTTTCGATGTACGTTGCTGAGATGTTTAGCCATGGAGAGAGATGTTGTGGAAATATTGACAGGACCCAACGTTATTTTGGGGCTTAAGTCGGCGGTTTCCCTGGTCACGGTTTTGCTGGCCTGTGCCATATGGGCCGCATGGCGCAAAAAATACCGCCTCCATGGCCGGATCAACATGGCCTTTTTTGCCCTCACCGTCACAACATTGATTGTGTTTGAGGTGGTGATCCGCCTGATCAATCCCGAGATTTACGATTACATAAAGGCCGACGCACACCTCTATAGCCGCTTGAAAATCCATCTTGGCTTCTCCATTCCAGCCGCCATCATGATGCCCCTCATGCTCTGGTCCGGATTGAAGCGCCGAAAGAAACTCCATCGCAGCGCCGCCGTTTTCTTTTTGATCGTTTGGATTATGACCTTTCTGACTGGCGTCTTCTTTCTTCCCCACACGGCCTCCGCCCAAAATCTCAACGCGGACTACTTTTTTTATGCGGCTGGACGCCGAGTCCCCGTCGCCTTCTTGGGGACATCCTCAGAACCTAATGGCGAGGCCCTCACCGGAAGTCCAGAAATCCTTGCTGCGACGGTCGGTGAAAACCTCGCGCCGGCGACCGTTTCTCGAATCCTCGTCGCGGCCTCGGCTGGCAGTGTGACGGCCACCGTTTTTCGTGCGGCGATTGCGGCCCAGTCTGGGTTTACTGGTTTTACGGAACGGGCTTTTTTAGGCAATGCGGTCCTTGCATCATTTAACCATCCCGTTGCCGCGTTGCGTGCGGGCAATGATTTGATGGAAAGCGGCCTCGCACGGTTTGCTCATCCCGATATTGCCTATCAAATTGAAGGGCGCGGCAGTTTTGCGCCATGGCAGGAGCCATTGCTCCCCCAGCAATGGCACATGGATTCAAATGGAACTTTGAATGCATGGCGAGCCGCCGAATCCCGTCAAGCGATTCCGCAGGATACCGTGGTTGCCGTGCTCGACCTTGGTTTTGAGGCTGACCACCACGACTTGGCTGGCGCATGGCTGCATAATGACCGAGAAATCCCCGGCAATAAAAAAGACGACGACGCCAATGGCTTGATTGATGATGTTGCCGGCTGGAATTTCGCCACCAATTCCGCCAACCTCATTTACGGCGCCGCCCCCAAACACGGCACGGCAACAGCAGGGGTCATCGGAGCGCGCGGTAATGGACGGGGTGTGGCCGGGGCCTGTCCTTGGTGTCGCATCCTTCCGGTTGTGATTGATAATTCCGTCGTTAATCAGGCTGCCGCATTTCGTTATGCTCATGCCCGTGGGGCGCGAGTCATGTCGAATAGTTGGGGCTACCGCCTGAATCCTCCCGTCACCGATGTTGTGCTCGATGCCATCGCCGAAGTCGCCCGAGACTCGGTCGTCGTCTTTGCTATGAGCAACAGCAACACCAACGATTGCCGCGCAACAAACCCAGATATTTCAGCCCTTGAAGATGTCATCGCAGTCAGTTCCGTGACCAGATCAGGAATTAAAGTCCCGGACAGCGGTTTTGGGCCCTGTTTGGAGCTGCTCGCACCTTCGAGTGGTGGCCCAGAGGACACGGTAAACCCCGGGATCATGACCACCGATCGCATGGGCCAGGCAGGTTATAATTCTGGTGGCGACCCGGGAAATTTGCCTGATCCTGATTTCACTAATTCTTTTTGGGGAACCTCTGCGGCAGCTCCGCAAGTGGCAGCGGCGGCGGCAATACTCCGTAGTTTCGTGCCATCTCTAGGACCCGATGCAATCAAGGCTGCCTTGACGGAAACGGCACAGAAAGTGGGCGGCCCCGGTGCGGGCTACGATGCGCGTGGATTCAGTGAAAAATACGGATACGGCCTGCTCGATACTGGTGCCGCCCTGGAGAGCCTTTTGGAGCCGGCTGCGGGCATCGCAGCCATCACGGTTTCCGGCGAGTTGGCAGATCAGTAGCGGTCCAATCCTTGAATCGGCCCATGACCGAAGTGGTGTAGCCAAGTTCCTTGAAGTGTCCGGCGGCAATCTGGGCGCGTTTGCCGGAAGCGCAATAGAAAATCAGTGGCATTTCTTTGGGCCAAGTCCGGATCGCATCTTCATAGCGATTGCCCCGCACCTGGATTTCTTCCATGGCCAACCATTTGGCGGGCTTTGCCATGCCCTCGTCAATAATTTCATCCCGCTCACGAACATCAACAAGGTAGGCCTTATTTTCATCGACCAATTTTGCGGCTTCAGGCGCAGTCATGTTCGGAGTGGCGGCCTTTTTTGTGGCCGCAATATCCGCCGCCGTCTCCGCCGGTTTGTCAGCCTTTGATGGCTTGGCTTTTGCCCTCGCGCTGGTGCAGGCCAGGGCAGCCGTCAAGACTGCTGGCAGAGACAAAATCATGCACAGGCGCGGTGTCCAAGTCATGTGACTTCCCCAATCATTCGGATTCAAACGAGTTGGCGCTCAGGAGAACCAACGTGCAAGCCTCATTATACCGTAATGGTATGGACCCCGGCTGGCAATGCTTTGAGGTCCAGGGCGACCGGCAATCCTTCGATTTCCACATCGATTCGGGCGAATGTGGTAGGCTTTTGTCATGATCAATGCCCCAGACATTTCGCTCTATTCCCACGCCTGCCCCGTCGATCACGCGGGGACTGTGCTGCAAATCAGCGGTTGGAAGTGTGACAACGCTCTTCAGGTGCCGGTGGTCTGTTTGCATGACCTCGGGGAGACCTCTGCCCTTTACCGCGGCGCGCTGGAACTGCTGGCCACCAGCGGCGGATCAGCCTACGGGTTTGACATGCGCCGCAGCGGTGCCATCGGTGCAAAGTCGATGCGCGTTTTGCAGCGCGATCTCTTGCAAGTCATCGCCCTCGTGAAACATCATGAGGCCGGCGAGGCCCCGGTGCTTTTGGCCAATGGATTGTCTGCGGTCATCGCCATCCGTCTGGCGTTAAAGTATCCAAAACTGGTAAGCGGCTTGATCCTGGTTGATCCGCCCCATCCCGAGGCCACCGCAGTGTCCCGGTTGCGCCTTGGTGCCACTAGATTTTTGGCCGAGGTCATACCTGACGTGAAACTGCCGTCTCGGCTTCTTTCCGCAAAAAGAATTATCCGGGCGCAAAATGCCAGATCCATGGCGCCAGTGGCTGCCCATGAACTGGTGGAGGCTGTCGCCGAGATCCCCGGGCAATTGGCCAAGCTTCCCGTGCGTTGTCGAATTCTAGTGTCCAGTGCCGTCAGCGAGGAGCTTTGGCTCAAGGATGTCATGTCGTTGTCAGGTGCCGGGACCAGTTGCGAGGTGGTTCTGGTGTCGGCTGGTGCGGGCGTTTTTTCTGGTAGCCTGCCAGTGCACATCATGTGTGAGTGGCTGCGGAAATGAAGTTCCCGATTCCGTTTGCCTCAAAGGGTTTTAAATCCGACCGTAACGAAGCGGCTACGTTTCAGCAAATCAAAGCCCGCCTTAGATTGATGCACGCCGCCACAGAGGCTGCTGTCCTCGTCCTCGTAGTTTTTGCGCTTGGATCGTTTTGGTATCCCGGCGAAGAGTGGAACAATTTAACTTATGCATTCACGATTGCCTTTTTATTCGCCTTGACCGGGCGGATTGCGGAATCGTTTTTATTCGATCCGGCCGCTAGCAAACGCCTGCTGGTCTCTCGTTGGGTGCTGCTGCGCGAAATGTTGGTCCCGGCGATTCAACCGGACAGCGCCAATTTGACGCCGTTGATCACTGCTAACCAAGCCGATAAAGTCCTGGGCAAGCGCCTGTCAGCAGATTTTGCTGCATGGATGCGAATCCGCCGTCAACGCTTGCTGTTGCCTGGGGTGCTGGCCTTGGCGGTCCTTGCAGGTGCGGCACCAGACCCCGCCAGGGCGTTCAGGCAAATGGCTTCGGCCCTTTCAATTTGGCGACCGCGGGCAGAAATCACGATTCTGAAGGGCGACGCCGCAAGTCCTGCCGACTCGGCAACGCCACGGGTTATCGCCGTCTACCGGCACCGTACGCCGGATCTGGATTTGCTTGAGGGCAACCTCATTGAAATTTCTGTCATGGCCGCTGGAGCACCGGTCATCGAATTGCGCGAGTCGGCGCAGAACTTTGTCATGACGCCCTCTCCTGATGAAGGAAAATTCAGCATCACCTTGACGGTTTCCCGTTCGACCGAAGTTTACCTGAATAACGCCAGCCGATCTGTTCGCCTGGCCAATATCAAGGTGCTTACCTTGCCCGTGCCCAAGGTTTCGCTGTCGGCTCCGGGATTTCCTGGGGCCGCCTCCGAATTTGGCGGTGCTTGGTACGACGACAAACCCCTGCAATTAAAAATCGCCGTCAAGGCCGAGGCTCCCGTGGCCTCGGTGAAGTTGCTGATCCGCAGCGGTAAACAGGAGTCGGTGGAAAATGTTCTCAACGTCTTGTCGGACGATCGCCGCACGATCGACGCCGACTACAGTGTGACGCTGGAGCCTTACGTTGATTCTGATGAGGCTGAAGTTATTTTGATCGCCGTGGCCACGGACCGTGCGGTGCCCCAGCCATTGACGGGCGCAAGTGAACCGCTGCGAATTCCAGTCCTCAGTTCTTACGGTCGTTACCGCCGCACGCTCGCGACACTACGGGAACTCAAGTCATTGGTGGATGATGGGGCGCAGTCGGCAAAAGTCGCCAAGTCTGGCAATCAGGAGTTCAAGGCCGAGGCGCAGCGTCTAGCCGCGCAAGCCCTGAAGCAATCAGCCGAATCACCTTATTTTGATGCCCTAGATCGCAATGATCTAGCGGCGTTCAATGCCCAGGTCAATGCGACGGACAGCTGGTCCATGATCGAAGTTTCTGCCGACCTTGGCGATTTCCTGTTCGCCCACGAGTCCATTGATCAGCGCGAACGTGATCGCGATTTTTTTGTGGCCATGCGCACCCTATCGCGCGTGCTGCAAGTTACTGGACCGGGGCGTGAATCGTCGGCCCTGCGCATGTTGCCGCGCCTCCACCAGTTTCTCGATGAGCGCCATAAGTTTTGGGTGGCCCGGGTTGCGCGGCTTGGCGGCGGAAATCTAGTCCCTTCCCAGTGGCCGTCCGTTCGTGATCAAAAACCATTTCACGCCCTGGTTCGTGAGGTCCAGCAGGCTCTTGACGCCGAGCCGCCTGCCAGCCGAGATGCCCGGGCCCAGGGTGCATTGGGGCGTATTGCGCGGGGCGTTGCAAAATACCGCGCTTGGATTGAAGAGCTTGAGCAAAAGGAAGATGAAGCCCGCAAGCGCCGCGAGGCCGAACGCCAGCAGGGGCTGGCATCGACAGAAAATGAATTGCGGGACCTTCAGCGCCGCCAGGGCGAAATCTCTGCGGGCCTAGACCGGGCCCAGGCAAGATCGGCCAGCGAGATTGAGGCGACCTGGCCTGGTTTGCGGTCGACGCAAAATGGCAATTTGAAGGGCACCAAAGGATTGGAGGGCAAGATGCGCGCCTTTGCCCCAGGGGCCGAGGTCCGGTTGAAGGCCGCCGTGGTACAAATGGAACAGACGGTGGCCAGCGGCAATGGGGGACGCTTTCCGGCTGCTGAAAGTAGTTCTGACATGGCCGGCCGGTTGCTGCGTCAGGCTGAGCAGGCTGCTCAGAAAGCCCGTGATTCGGGGCAGGATCGCGGCCGCAGGCGCCGGGTCAACGGCGACAACTACTACGGCCAGTCGATCACGGGGGGCGATGTCGAGATCAAACGTGAGTATGAGGTCGACCGCAAGTACCGCGAGGACATCTTGGACGAGGTGTCCCGGTCCCGGGCGGATGAAGATGACAAGCTGCTCCTTGACCGGTATACCCGCGAGATCGTCCGTTAGCCCAGATTTTCGTGAAAATGAGATTGAGATTGAGATTGAGCGTAATTGAATAAAGAGGAAGCCTTTGGACATCCAAATGCCTCATGAAAAATTGATCCACGCGATTCAGCGTTTCGCCCAAGCGACGATGAATGCCCGTCAGGTTTCGCGACGCCTGGAAAAATTGCTGCCCGCGCGCCTCAAGGCCGTCGAGGGCCATTTTCGGCGTGAGTCCGTCGTCCGCGCTCCGGCGGCAGTGGCTCTGCGTCAAGCCTTGTGTGACCCAGCCTATCTAAGTTTTATGGAAGAATACGCAGCCATCCATGGCGACGCCGTGGCTGAGCGGGTCCAGTATGAAACCCACATGATGCTGGTGGAAGCCAGGCGCAGTTTGCGCGGCCTGCGCAAACACTCGCCTTCATCCCTCGACAGATCTTGAAGACCCCTATAAAATTGACAGGTCGAATCATGTGTTTGATTGCGCTCGGGGTCTGGGGTTTGTGAAAGGCTTGTGAAAGGTTTGTAACTATGTCCATCATGAACGGCCTTTTTGCTGTTGTTACTTTGGGTGTCTTTGGT
Organism: Oligoflexales bacterium; assembly: GCA_947445775.1. Taxonomy (GTDB): domain Bacteria; phylum Bdellovibrionota_B; class Oligoflexia; order Oligoflexales; family RGVZ01; genus RGVZ01. Next base: position 24,574 of record CANFEB010000005.1, read on the forward strand.
TTTTTTGGCTTCAACGTAATGAAGCTATGGCGCTGGTTCCATATTGGCGCGGCCCCTGAAGAAACCCGCACGGACAACTTGGCAAAGCGTCTTTTTGGTGTCGTGGTTGGTGGTTTTATACAGCCGCGCATGTTCCGGGATTTCGTTCCAGGATTCATGCACGCCCTTATTTTTTGGGGTTTTATCACGGTCACCATCGAGACCGTTGAAACTCTGGCGCATGGAATTTATCCAGCCTTTACCTATCAGTGGATTTTGGGTGATGGGGATATTTACCGTTTTTATCTGCTGGCCCAAGACATCGCCAACTTCGCCGTGGCCATTGCCGTTGTCTGGGCCATCGCGCGCCGTCTATTCTTTATGCCGCCGCGTTTGGCTGGGCTTAACAAGGGTTCCAAGGTCGATGCCCTCATTGTTTTGAGTTTCATCCTTGGTTTGGTGACCACTTCTTTGATCTACACGGGCGGCACAACGGGTGCTGTGTTCGGTGTGGCGACTCCTGAATCATGGGCGGCCTTGGCGCCAGCTTTCTGGTGGTTGCATGTAGCAGTTCTGCTGGCGTTTACGTCCTTCATTCCCTATTCCAAGCACCAGCATTTCATCTGGGTTTGGCCCAACATGTTGTTTCGCTCCTTGAAAGCCCGCGGACGCCTGCGCCCGATGGAATTCAAGGATGACGCCGAATCATTCGGGGCTGGCAAGGCCCAGGATTTTACCTGGAAGCAACTCCTCGACGGCTATACCTGCGTTGAATGCGGGCGTTGCACGGAAGTGTGTCCCGCCACGAGCACGGGCAAGCCCCTGGACCCGCGCTTGATCATGAAGCACCTAAAAGCCGCGGTGACTGAAGCCGCCACCCTGCCAGAAGACAAGCAACGTCCCCTCATCGACGGGATTGTTGCGCGCGATGAGCTGTGGAGTTGCACGACGTGCGGGGCTTGCATGGAGGCCTGCCCGCTTTACATTGAACACATTCCAGCGATTGTGGACATGCGCCGCTACATGACTTTGACCGAAGGCCAGTTCCCACCAGAACTCGCCAATACTTTTAAAAACCTTGAAAACAACGCATCGCCCTGGGCAATGAACCCCTCAACGCGCGCTGATTGGGCCCAGGGGCTCGGCGTTTCGACGATGGCTGAAAAGAACGACGTTGAATACTTGTTCTGGGTTGGTTGCGCTGGATCTTACGACGAACGCTACAAAAAGGTTTCGCGCTCGATTGTGAAAATCATGCAAAATGCCGGCGTCAGTTTTTCGATTTTGGGCACCGAAGAAAAATGCAACGGCGACACCGCCCGGCGCCTTGGTAATGAATACCTAGCTCAAGCGGCGATCGAAGAAAACGTTGGCACGATGAAAAAGTACAAAGTAAAAAAAATAGTCACGGGTTGCCCGCACTGTTTCAACACAATCAAGAATGAATATCCAGATTTCGGATTCAAGGCCGAAGTCGTGCATCATTCGGAGCTCATTACGGATCTGGTGAAATCAGGCAAGGTCAAACCATCGGCCATTCCTGCGGACGCTGAAATTCAGGCGCCTCAGGAGATTACCTACCACGATTCGTGCTATCTGGGGCGCCACAATGATGTTTACGAAAGCCCGCGCCAGGTGCTCGAGGCTGTCCCGAATGTGAAACTTATCGAGATGGATCGCAGCCGCAAACAAGGATTTTGCTGTGGTGCCGGCGGTGGGCGAATGTGGATGGAAGAAAATATTGGCACGCGCATTAACAACAACCGCGCTGAGGAAGCCATTGCCACAGGCGCCAAGACGGTGGCCGTGGCCTGTCCATTTTGCATGACGATGATCACAGACGGGGTCAAGGCGCACGGCAAGGCAGACGAAGTTTCGGTGAAAGACATTTCTGAAATCATTGCTGACACGCTGTGATTCAAAAAATTTCAATGGCCAAGATGGCCAAGACGGCTATGAGGTGATGAGGATATGATGAAACTTAAGCGGATGACGTTGACCCTCGTGGGCATTGCTGGCCTTTGCAGTTCAGCGGCCCTGGCATCGAATGCGCGCGCGATTGCTCTGGCGCCCACGGCGGATGTTTCTTTTTCTGTGACCAAGCAACCGAATGGCCTGGAATTGGTGATGGTTCCATCCCCCAAAGTTCCCCTGGCAACTATTGTGCTTGTTGCTAAGGCGGGCTCGATGACCGAAACCAAGGACATCAACGGGCTGACCCATTTATGGGAACACATGTTTTTCAAGGGCAACAAGAGACTTCCCAATCAGGAAGCCTTTATGACTAGGGTGCGGGAGCTAGGGATCATCTTTAACGGCGACACCTCGACCGAGGTTGTTCGCTATTATTTTACCTTGCCCTCGGCCTTTCTCGATGAGGGGCTTCAGTTCATGGCGGACGCCATTGCGACTCCGCTCCTTGAGCAAACTGAATTAGAAAAGGAGCGCCGTGTTGTCCTTGATGAATATGACCGTGACGCGTCATCGCCCTCGTTTGACCGCTACAATCTGACTCGTCGCCTGACCCACGGCAGCGAAGAATACCGCAGGAATCCACTGGGTATTCGCAAGGTGATCGAAACCGCAACACGCGAACAGCTTTTGCGCATCAAAGACGAGGTCTTTACGCCCGGCAATTGCGCCCTCCTTGTCGGCGGGAATTTTGATCCGCAGAAACTCCCCGCTATGGTGGACAAACACTTTGGCACCTGGAAAAATTCGCCGCAATGGCGCGCGGTCAAACGGCCAATCTTGCCGGGATTTACCCGGTCGACGAACTATGTGATGACCAGGCCGGATGTTGAAAATGCGGATATCAGCATTACGTTTGATGGGCCCCGTGCGGTCGTCAATCGTGAGGAAACATATCCGGCGGACCTCTTGGGGCGCATGCTTGGCCACAAAAATGGCCGCTTTTATAAAAAATTCATCGACTCGGGCCTGACCTTTTCCGCGGGGGCTGGCTACTTTACCCAAGCTGATGCCGGGGAATTTTCGGTCAATGCCTCAACCACGCCGGAGAAAGCTCAACAAGCCAAGGATTTATTGTTGGCGGAGATCTCCGAATGGCGTCGGCCCGGCTATTTTTCGGCAGAGCAATTTAAGGATGCAAAACGAGGGTTTGAAATCGAGCGCAGGTTTGATCTGAATAAGATTTCTGAACACACGAAGTCTCTGGCCTTTTGGTGGGCTGTTACCGGGCTTGATTACTACAAGGATTATGTTGCGCGCTTGCAGGCAGTGCGATTGAGCGATGTTCAAGGCTTTGTCGCGCATTGGCTGGTTAAAAAACCTTTGATCAGTTCTATTTTCTTGTCTCCGAAATCTGCGGCGAAGGTTGGCCTCAATGACAATTCAGAGGGCGTAAAATGAAATTTAATATTGCCGCCGGGCTGTTGGTCAGTTTCATGGTCGGATCCAGTGCTTCCGCTGCCACGATTGTTACGCCTGAGACGGTCGAAGCCCAAAAAAAGGCAACGCGGACTTTGGTTTTGGAGTCCGGCGTCATCGTGATTTTGCGGCGGATTCCGGATTCAGGTATTTCCAGCATCAGTGTCGGCTTCGGCGTTGGCTCGGCAAATCAACCCCCTGGCCGCAAGGTCCTCAACGACTGGGCCATGTCCTCCATGGCACGGGCTGCGAAGGGTTATCCAAAAAAGAAACTCAGCGCTTTGACCGAGCGATATTCAATTGGAATCGGCTGCGGTGGTGGAGTCGAGTTTTCACATTGCTCGATGACCACGCTTACGAGTTATTGGGGGCAGGCATTTGCCGCCTTTGCCGCAGTGGTCAATCATCCGATTTTTGACGCCACCGACGTTAAACTCCAGAAGGCGCGGATGGAGGCTTCCTTCAAGGGGATGTCTGAGGATCCGGGGTCGTGGTCCAACGACGTGGTGAACCGAATTTACTATCCGCCAGGGCATCCATACCGCCTTGTCCGTGACGAAGCCCTGGGCGAACTCGCGGGCCTTGGGAGCGATGATGTCGGCGCTTATCATAAATCGCTGATGGCTGGTTCGCCGCCGGTGATTGTCGTTGTGTCCGACCTGGCCGATGATAAAATCTTGGCGGACATCACGAAGGCTTTTGGTGGGTGGGGCGGTAAGAAGCAAGAACCGCTGAAGGTCGATGCGCCGGCCTTTGAGGCGGCGAAGTCCTTTGCATTCGAAGACCGCGACATTCCAACGGCCTATATCAAACTCAAGTTTCCGGCGGTGGGAGCCGCAGGCAAAGACTCGGTGGCGTCGCGGCTTACATTCGAAATTTTAAATGAAGAACTTTGGGATGAAGTGCGCACCAGAAAGTCCCTTTCCTACGGTGTGGGCGCTGCGCAAATCCAGTACCGGTCTGGGATTGGCGCGATTTCGGTGTCGACCTCAAAACCCCAAGAAACAATGGAGGCGATCGCAACGGTCATTCAACGGATGAAAACCAAGCGTTTTTCCCAGGCCGAGATTGACCGGTTCAAGGTTGTTTTCAGCACTTCATATTTTTTGACGCAAGAAACCCACGGCGGTGTTGCGGGGGCACTGCTTTCGACCTTTAACTATTACGGGACAACCGACCGCCTTTACGAGATGCCTCGTGATCTGGAGGGTGTCACGGCGGGCGATGTGCAGAGGATTGCGCAAGAAATTTTAAAAGAGATGCGAATCGGGGTCGTGTATTCCAAGGCGAAATTCAGCCCGGCTTGGGCGAGCACCTTCAATGAGAAAGTAAAATAGTCGCTGGCGCGAAAGTGCTAGAGACTATTTAAGCGCCGTGATTGCAGCCCGGGTATCATCGGAATGGGTGAGGCGGGCATCCTTTGGGACTTGGCGTTTGGCCAGCCCAACGAGCACCTTGCCAGGTCCGACTTCGATAAAATCCGTACAACCAGCGGCAACCGCTGTTTCCAGGGTTTGACTCCACATCACGCTATGGTCGATTTGCTCGATCAAGTGCTCGATCTGGTAGGGACTTTCAATTTTGCCAGTGCGGTTCGCGATGATTTTTCCTGATGAAATGCGAACCAGCGTCTCCCGCAGCAGCGGTGCCATGGCGTCCTTGGCCTTCGTCATCAATGATGAATGAAAGGGTGCACTCACGGGTAACATCACGCAGCGGGCTTTATCGGCTTCAAGTGATTTGACAAAAGTTTCAACAGCGTCCTTGTGACCGGCGATGACCAACTGCTGGGGGCTGTTGAAGTTCACAACTTCCACGATAGATCCTGGACGCGAGGCTTTGACGGCTTTGGCCAGGAGCAATTCCGGGGCCACACCCATAACGGCAGCCATGGCGCCGGTGTTGCGGGGAACAGCGGCCTGCATGGCTTCTCCGCGCCGGCGAACCAAAAAGGCTGCCCGGCCAAGGGTAAGTTTTCCAGAGGCAACCAAGGCAGAATATTCACCCAAACTGTGCCCTGCGAACGTGTCGGCCGTGAGGCCGGCTTCCGATTCCAGCACGCGCCAAATGGCAATGCTAACGGTCAGGATGCAGGGTTGGGTATTTGCTGTGAGTTTGAGATCTTCTTCGGGGCCATCGAGGCAAAGTTTGCGGATGTTGATGCCGGCAGCGTCTTCCGCCTCTTCGAATGCCAGACGGGAGGTCGGGAATTCAGAAAGCAAATGCCGCCCCATTCCAACATACTGTGACCCCTGTCCGGGGAACATTGCCAGAGTGGTAGCGGCGTTACGATTCGACATAGTTGGTCGGATCAGGATTCAGCGCTGAATTCAGAGTTGCTGGCGGATTGCTTCGCCGGCAATACAGCCTTGCCCTTGTGGTGGCCGCAGGCCTCGCACACAGAGTGTGGCTTCTTCACTTGGCCGCAATTGGTGCACACCGACATCCCAGCTGGGGTCAGATGGTGGTGTGAGCGGCGCATGTTGCGCTTGGAACTTGATGTACGAAACTTTGGTGTTGGCATGGGACAACTTCCCTTAACTACATAAACGTGAAACCGAAACTTAGGGGTCGTCTTTTAATCTCAACATCATGTCAGGTCAACGCTTAAGTTCCGGGGGCGGCCATAAAACTCGGAAACGGGCGTAACCCGAGCCTAACTAGAGCCTAACTAGAGCCTATTTACCTTAAAAGCCTCGCTTACCCACGCCGCGTAAACAGCCAGGCCAGAACCCCTGCTGCCATTGTCGCCATTAAGATGACTCCTGCCATGAGCCAAGGGTCCATGGGAGCCGTGCGGCGATCTGTTCCGGGAGTCTGGCGCAGTCTGCCCCCTGGGGGGCTTTGGCCCTGGCGGTGCCGGTTTCCATGAGCATGACCATGAGTATTGCCATGCCCATGATGGACCCGATCAAGGCGCCCCGGACGAGGGCGGGTTACCGGCGCGCTCCGCAGTTTGATTTCTTCAGCCTTGCGGGCCCATCGCGACCTTCGCGGGCCGTCTTTGAGCAGCTCGTCCCGGCCGTCTGGATTTCCGAAAATAGCATCAATTTCAATGATTTCCTGTTGAATCGGTGAGCCGTCGCTGGCTGCAAAATCGTTGGTGGAAAGAACGCCCTTGCGCAATTGCTCGCGGACCTCGGCAGCAGTAAATGTGCCCAGCGCTTCGCCGCGCCGGAAAATCGTCCATTTTTTTACTGAAGGTGACATTGGAATTCCTTTGGGCTAGGTTATGCCGCCTATGAAAGTATCGGTCAAGGAACTCAAAAAAACAGCAACCGTCCTCATTCGCGGTGACGAACCGTGGCTTGAGCCCATCCACTCGTCCTTTGCTCTGGAGGCCAACGACACCTGTGCGCCAGGGGTTGACGGCAAGCCACGGCAATTGCGTGGGGAGCTGTCATTTAATCTAGATTCCTTCGGGTACGTGGTGGTTCGTGGCCATATCAAATATGAGCCACTTGTTCCCTGCAGCCGCTGCGACCTGACGATCCCCATGGATGTCAGCCAGGATGTTGATGTGATCTTCAAGCCCCGGGAAGTTACCCTGACCTCAGAAAACCTCGACGACAACTATCTCGTTGACGGCAAAATTGACGTCGAAGAGCTTCTTAACGACCTCGTCCAAACCTCCATTCCCCTTCAGACCTGCCAGCCAGATCCAGAGACGGGGCATTGCCGTTACTGCAAGTCTGACCTGGCGACCCCCCGGGTATTTTCCAGCGGGGGTGACGATGTCGCAGACGAGCCGGTTTCGCCCTTCGCAAAACTGGCTGAATTAAAGAACAAAAAATAGCTTTCCCGCTTGTCAATCGCCCTCTGCCCAAGTAGATTCCAGCGGCTTTTAAAGGGTGTTGGCGTGGTGCCAGTGCCCGATACGCGGACCGTTGCTTCGAAGGTGTCTCGTGCTCACCCGATCTGGGTTGGGGCGGGGTGTTGCGGCGGTCGAGGACAAACCTTCGAAAAAGGAATGTGAAATGTCAGTTACCGTGAACATGAAAGAATTGCTTGAAGCAGGGGTCCACTACGGCCACCAGGCGCGTCGCTGGAACCCAAAAATGAAGCCGTACATCTTCGGCGAGCGCAACGGGATCCACATCATCGACCTCCAGAAGACCGTCAAGCTGTTCCAGGGCGCTTGCGACTTTCTCGAAAAAACCACAGCCCGGGGCGGCCACGTCCTGTTTGTTGGCACCAAGCGCATGGCGCGCGACCTCGTCGCCACAGAATCGCGCCGCGCAGGAATGTATTTCGTTAATCACCGTTGGCTCGGCGGCACGCTGACCAATTTCGCCACCATTCGCCAGAGCATCCACCGCTTGAAGCGCATCGAGAAAATGGCGCAAGACGGCACCTTTGATAAACTGCCCAAAAAAGAAGTTTTGGGACTCCAAAATGAGCGCGAGAAACTCGAACGCAACATCGGCGGCATCAAAGATATGCCGGGCATGCCGCGCGCGATTTTCATCGTTGATGCCCACAAGGAAACGATTGCCCTCCTGGAAGCCCGTCGTTTGGGAATTCCAGTGGTTGCCATTGCCGACACCAACGCTGATCCGGATTTTATTGATTTCGTCATTCCGGGCAATGACGACAGCATCAGCTCTTTGAAGGTCTTTATCGCGACGGCCGCCGAAGCCTGTTTGGCGGGCAAGCTGAAGTCGAAAGACAAGTCGGAAGTCGCTGACAAGGGTGATGGCGTGAACGAAGGCAAGTTTTTCGATGACCACGGCAACGCCGTCGCCGTTGAAAAACGCAAGCCGTCAAAAAGAAACTAAGAAATAGCAGTTTTCAACTGAATTGATTCAATACGGGAAGTTATTCCGATGAGCATTACAGCAACCCAAGTCAAAGAACTGCGCGAAAAGACCGGCGTCGGCATGATGGAGTGCAAAAAAGCACTCGAAGAAAATGCTGGCGATTTGGAAAAATCGATTCTTTGGCTTCGTGAGCGCGGCATGTCCCGCGCTGCTAAGAAGGCCGATCGCGTGGCGGCTGAAGGTATCGTTGAAGTTCTCGTGAATGAAGGTCACAACGCCGGCGTTGTCCTTGAGCTCAACTGCGAAACGGATTTTGTCAGCAAGAATGACGATTTCCGCAAGTTTGCTCAAGAATGTGCCCTGATTGCCCTCAAGAACAACTTGAACACGGCAGAGGCCTTGCTGGCGTCCAAGATGGTTTCCGGCGCCTTGGTCAAGGACGCATTGACTGAAATGATTGCCAAGATCGGTGAAAACATGAACGTGCGTCGGTGCGCGGTCGTGAAAGTTCCCAACGGCATGATTGCCGGGTACACCCACATGGGCGGCAAAATCGGTACGCTGGTGGCGTTGGACGGCGTTGCCAAGAACGATGCTCTGTTCACACTGGGCAAAGACGTTGCGATGCATGTCGCTGCGGCAGCGCCTCGCTACTTGAACAGCTCCGAGGTCGATGCCGGCGAACTTGAGCAGGAGCGTATTCTTGCCCGCAAAAAGTTGGTCGAAGAAAAGAAGCCTGAAGCGATGATTGAAAAGATCCTCGAAGGGCAAATGAAAAAGTTCTTCAAGGAAGTCTGCCTTGTTGAGCAGCCGTTTGTGAAAGACCCTGACCAGAGCATCGCCGCCCTGATCCAAAAAGAAGGCGCTGGTTCGAAATTGGTGAAGTTTGTCCGTTTTCAACTCGGTGAAGGCATCGAGAAGAAGGAATCAGATTTCGCCGCAGAAGTTGCTGCCCAACTAAAACAATAGGTTGCCTGATTCTTTAAAAGGGCGGATTCTCTCGACAGGGAATCTGCCTTTTTTTATTGGAGGATTTACGGAAGTGAAACCGGAATTCAAACGAATCATGCTTAAGATTTCGGGCGAGATGCTCGGCGGCAAGCAAGGGTTTGGAATTGATGGCGACGCCATTGAGGCTGTTGCCCGTGAAATCAATGATGTCAGGCAGATGGGGGTCGAGGTTGCTATTGTCGTCGGTGGCGGCAATATTTTCCGGGGGAGCATTGCCTCAAAGTGGGGAATGGACCGGGCATCTGGCGATTACATGGGGATGCTTGCCACGGTGATCAATGCCCTGGCGCTGCAGGCGATCTTGGAAAATAAATTCCAACTTGAGACCCGAGTCTTGACGGCCATCACCATGACCGAGCTTGCTGAACCATACATCCGTCGCCGCGCTATCAAGCATCTTGAAAACGGCCGGGTGGTCATATTTGCCGGTGGCACGGGAAACCCGCTATTTACGACCGACACAGCAGCCAGTCTGCGGGCCCGAGAAATCGGGGCTGAAATCATCATGAAGGCCACCAAAGTGGATGGGATTTACGACAGCGATCCGGCGAAAAATCCCGACGCCAAGAAATTTGACACCTTGACTTATCTCGACGTGATCCAGAAAAAATTGGACGTCATGGATGCCACAGCGATCACCATGTGCATGGAAGCCAACATGCCGATTCTGGTATTTAAATTGGGCGAGCCCGGATGTGTGAAGCGGGCCGTTGCTGGTGTAAAAATGGGGACCGTCGTGCGTTAATGCGCACGCAATTAATGGCGCCCGCTGCCAAAGGAGACAAGACAATGTCAGCTGATGTGATCAATTCATGCAAACAGTCCATGGATAAGCGGATCAAGAGTTTTGAAAACGACCTTAAGCTAGTCCGTACGGGCCGCGCTTCAATCACCATCCTCGATCCGATCCGCATGGATTATTATGGAACTCCGACTCCTTTGAGCCAGGTCGCTACGTTGACGACCCCAGATGCCCGTACCATCGTGATCTCCCCCTTTGAAAAGCGGCTGATCCAAGAAATCGAAAAAGCGATTCAAATAGCCGATATTGGCGTGCAGCCCACCAATGATGGCAATGTCGTGCGTCTGCCTTTCCCTCCTTTAAACGAGGAACGCCGCAAGGACATCGCCAAAAACCTTAAAAAACTTGCAGAAGAGTCCCGGGTCGGAATCCGCACTAGCCGCCGGGAAGTGAATGAAGAGATCAAGAAGTTGGAAAAGGACAAAGGGGTCAGCGAAGACGACAGTCGCAAACTTCAGGCGGAAGTCCAGAAGCTGACAGACCAGTACATCAAGCAAATTGATGATCGGCTGGCAGCCAAGGAAAAAGAAGTCATGACCATTTGACCGCTAGGTGATCATTGCCTCTGGTTATAATTCTCGAGCTGGTTCATTGAGCGGGGCAAGTCCCCGCTTTTTTATGCGCTCAACCAGAGTTGTCCTATTCAGTCCCAACAGTTTGGCAGCCTGATTTTTGTTTTGGCCGGTACGCTCCAAAGCCTGGAGGATCAACGAGTTTTCGAGATCCTCGATGTAGCGGAGCATGTCGAGCCCCTCGCGCGGCAGTTCTCCGAAGTTGCTTGGAATAACCGTCTTTGGCGCCTCCGCCGGTCGAACTGCCAGTGGCACAGCGGCATTGGCCACCACCGTTGGAATGACGCAGGCAGGCGCCGCATGGGTGAACTCCGCGGGCAAGTCTTCCCGGGTGATTTCGCCGCCGCCTTTCAGAACCACAAGTCGCTCAATCATATTTTGCAGCTGGCGAACATTGCCAGGCCAGCCGAAGCTGCACAAAGCGTGCATCGATTCCGGCCCTAGTGTCGACGGGGCATCATATCCGTGCATCCGGTTGGCCAGATCAAGGAAGTGTTCCAGCAGTTCCGGAATATCTTCTGCCCGTTCACGTAGGGACGGCAGGATAACCGGAAGGACATTCAGTCGGTAAAAGAGGTCCAGGCGGAAAGTCCCGCCCTTGACGGCTCTTTCCAAGTCCAAGTTGGTTGCTGCGACAATCCTGACGTCGGCGTCGCGGGTCTCGTTGCCACCTAGTGGCGTAAATTTTTTCTCTTGAAGTACCCGGAGCAGCTTGGCTTGCAGGGCCAGGGGCATGTCGCCAATTTCGTCTAGGAACAGCGTTCCACCCGAGGCAGCGTCAAAGCGCCCCATGCGCCGGCGGTCGGCACCGGTAAAGGCGCCTTTTTCGTGTCCAAAAAGTTCTGATTCGAGAAGGTTCTCGGGAATCGCCGAGCAGTTGATCGCAACAAAGGGCCGAGCTGAACGGCTGGAAAGCCGGTGAATGGCGGACGCAATCAATTCCTTACCAGTGCCGGACTCACCCGAAATAAGGACCGCGCTTTCGGAATGGGCGATCTTGGCCACCGTTTCCAGCGACTTGAGCATGGTCGTGCTGCGACCAATGATTTCCGGGAAAAGCTGCTGCCAATCCCCGTACTGAAGTCCCGACCGTCCCTTGCCCCGAAAGAGCATTGACTGGGCACGGGAGGAATCTTCTTCAGAGCGGCGAATCTCAGGGGTATTCATACAGTGAAACTGCCTCCGAAAGAGCGTGACGACCCATTCCTGCAGGATCTCATTAGACCCAGCAGACCTTTTCGTGTCAGATGTCTGAACTCCCCCAGGGGAAGGCGAGACTCTCAAAACCCACTATTGTTCGCGTAAATATAGAATAACAAAATTTGCCTGCCTCGTGCAAACTTCCCCCGGCAAAATCTTCAGCCCCAAGGGTTTGACGGAATTCATCCATGGGCTGGAATAGGGGGGATACTTCGTGATATGACAAGCGAAATCGAGGATTGATGGTGAAAGTTGCATTTGTACATGACTGGCTGGTGACTTGCCGCGGCGGCGAAAAGGTGCTTGAGGCCCTGTTGCCGCTGTTTCCCGAGGCGCCGGTGTTCACGCTGTTCTATGACGCCGAAAAAATGCCGGAGTCTATTCAACGCCGCAAAATTTTTTTTCCTGCCGGACTGAATCGCTTGCGACCGATTCGCAAAGCATTGTTGCCATTTTTGCCCGCTGCCATTGAAGCTCTGCCACTGTTTGATTTTGATTTGTTGATCAGCACATCTTCCTGTGTCGCGAAGGGGGCTCTGCCGGGGCCGCTGGCAAGCCACCTCTGCTATATCCATTCCCCCATGCGTTATGTCTGGGATCAACGCAACGAATACCTCGACCGCTTGCCACGGATTCCGCTGTTGCGAACATTGATCAATCGTCTGTCGGCAGATCTGCGTCAGTGGGATGTCGTGTCGGCTAAGCGTGTGGATCAGTTCGTGGCGAATTCCAGGTTCGTTCAACAACGCGTCCGCCGTTTTTATGGGCGTGATGCAGTGGTTGTTTATCCGCCGGTGGATACCGACCGATTTTTGAACGTGGCGAAGGCCAGGCAGACGGCGACAAATCTTAGCCCGTGCCGGACCGGAGATTATTATCTCGTTGCGGGTGCTGCGGTTTCCTACAAACGTTTTGATCTAGCAGTTGATGCCTGCAAGAAACTTGGTAGAAAACTGGTGATTGCCGGAGATGGCCCCGAGTGGTCGGCGCTGAAGCGTCGCGGCGGGTCTGCCGTGGAGTTGGTTCACCGACCCAATGACGCGACCTGGGAGGCCCTCATGGGCGGTGCCCGGGCTCTCTTGTTTCCTGGCGTCGAGGATTTCGGTATCACAGGTGTTGAAGCCATGGCGGCCGGTGCACCAGTGATTGCGCAGCGGGCAGGTGGTGCCCTTGATTTTGTCGAGGAGGGCCGCAGCGGTTTATTTTTCGACCGCCCGGAAGTCGACGACCTTGTGAATGCGATCAAAAGCTTTGAAGAAAATTTTGCGTTGGATCCCCAGGCTTTGGAAACTCAGGCCCGCAGGTTTTCGACCGCCGCTTTCCAAAATGCGATGAAGCAGGAAATTGACCGCCTGCTGCGAAACCAGCCATGAACCAAAAACAAAAACAACTAGTCCGCATTGTCAGGCTCAGTATCGACATGGCTGCTGTCGTCATGGCTTGGCTGGCTGCGTATCAGGCCCGGTTTGCAATTTTCGAGACACCTAAAGGCATTCCGCCATTCGGGTTGTACCTGAAACTTGTTCCCTTCATCGTGGTGATCTGGGCGGTGGTCTTTTTTGCTAGTGGCTTTTACCGCCGCTCCCAAGGCCGGCGCTCGGCATTTGTTGAGGCCTTGGACATCATTCCTTCTTGCGGATTGGCCACGCTTGCCTTGGTGGCGTTCACATATTTTTACGAAGAGTATCGTTACTCCCGGATTGTTATGATGGTGTTTGCGGGTCTTCAGCCGCTGTTGCTCATTGCCGGGCGTTCGTTTACCCGGAAGTTGTTTCGGTGGTACCGCCGCAAAAGCCCAACTCGCAACGTTTTGGTTGTTGCAACCAAGGCTCTTGCCAGCCAAGTGCTGGCGGCAACCGGAGAAATGGATTTGCTCCAGTCGCGGTGTGTGGGAACTGTGATCTTGGAAGACTCCAGCGCCGGTGTGGTCGTCGGTGCTCCCGACGATTGGCTGGAGCTGGTTGCAAGGCTTGAGGTCCATGCCATGGTGGTGGCTCTGCCCTATCGCATGCTTGGGGTCATCGAAGATCAATTGGCCGGGATAGCCGACCAGGTTCCCGACATCCGGATCATTCCTGATATGAGCCGCTTCACCCGGTTTGCATCTGGCATTGCCCTAGTCGACGGACAGCCCGTGATCAGCATCAACGAATCGCCACTGGCAGGGATGGGTCGCTTGATCAAGCGCGGCGTGGATATTTGCGGCGCTGTTGTGGGACTGGTTCTGTTTGGGCCGGTTATGGGGTTGATCGCGGTTTTAGTGCGATTGAGCTCACCGGGGCCAGTTCTTTACCGTCAAGAACGCATGGGCCTTGATGGCAACAGCTTCTGGATCCTGAAGTTTCGTTCCATGCCCGTGGATGCCGAAAAAAAATCTGGTGCGGTCTGGGCCAAGCCCGCTGACAACCGGGCCACCTGGCTGGGGAGTTTGCTCCGTAGCAGTAGTTTGGATGAGCTTCCGCAGTTTTTGAACGTCCTGCGTGGGGAGATGAGTCTGGTGGGTCCTCGCCCAGAACGTCCTGTATTTGTTGGTGAATTTAGAATGAAGATTCCCGGCTATATGCTGCGTCACAAGGTCAAGGCGGGGATCACCGGTTGGGCGCAAGTCAATGGTTGGCGGGGCGACACCAGTTTGGAAAAGCGCATCGAATGTGACCTTTTCTATATCCAGCATTGGTCGGTCTGGTTGGACCTTAGAATCATTTTTCTCACTGTTTTCAGGGGGTTCCTTAACAAGAACGCCTACTGACCTCTCTCTCTCTCTCTCTTTCTCTCTTTCTCTCTGCGCTATTTTATCGATTATATAGATTCTATTAAAAACCATTGACACCATTAAAATGATATTATAATGTATGCCTATCGTTGGGGACCGGCCTATCCACTAGGCCCCCCATGATAGTGGGCGTGATTCGGGCTAGTCGATGTTGTTGCTGTGTTTTCTGTTGCCGTTGTTGTGGGGTTGCCTGTGAATAGTTCCCGTTCCATTTTTCGGACTGCGTGTTTGGCATTTTTCGTTACTGCGTGCGGGATGCCAGTCCAAGACAAAAGCGTGAAAAATTTTATTCTGACTTGCGTGGATGCGGACAGCGCCATGCACGATAGTTTTCGCGCATTGGTCCACCAATATAATACCGAAGCAGGCATTGAAGCCCTTCATTATTCTTCGATCGAAGGCGATGCCAACAGTCCGATCTACCTGAGCAAAGGGTTAAACCTGCGCGATGGCAAAGTCGGTTGGGGGCAGTGGCTTTCCGAAACAGAAGAACGTCGCCGGTATGTGCCTCAGCCAGAAGCCATCAGAACAACAAGCTATTCCATGAGGCTTGAGCTGGACGAAGAGTTCGTCAAATTGAAAATAAATTCAATCAAGGACGCAGACAAGAACGACATCCGAAAGCTTTTCTATCACGAAGCCGGCCATGGCATGCAGATGCTGCACCATCCAGACCAGAGCAACGTGATGTATTACGACATCACGGGTGAGAAGAATTTTACGGCTTATTTTGCCGACGTTCGCACTTTTTTCGCAAATTGAGGTTGAACTTTTATGTTGATCCGAACGAATAAAAAGCAGAGTGCGGCAAGCGCCACCATCATCGCCACCATCGCCACCATCGGCATCGCCGGGACTTTGGCTGCCTGTGGCAAGACCGCTGCCAACTCCCCAGTGGAAACAGGGCCCGATGCTGAATCGCTGCTACCGTTTTTGCCAAATCAAGTCATGCGCACCATCACCACATCTCGTGGCATGGCCATGCAAATTCTCAATGATCGTAGAGATGCCATCAATCCAAAAGTTGTGCTGACCTTTCAGGGCAAAGGCACGGCTGTGACCTGGGATATTGGCGTGGTCAAGGCAGCCTACGAACGCATGCCGATTCTGCGCGGCGAAGCTAATGCCCAGGGCATGGCGGCCGGCGATGTTGTGGTGACCGGAAACAGCAGCGGGGCATTGCTTGCCGCCTGGTTCAGCTGCCGGGGGATCACGGCCGAGTCCATCCAAGGCGCTCAGGGCATCAACAGTGGATTTCCCGAATCACTTGTAAAGGAAAATGTTGGCGAAAAGTTTAGGGAGATTCTTGGGGCCATCAGCGATGGCAAGGAATTTGGCCAGCCGATGGACTTGATCATGCCCCTGGTGGATCAGATTGCCTTAGATGGCGCGTGTGTTCCGAAGCTACCAACCGTGATTTTGGCATCAAACCAAGATATTAACGATAACCGTCGCTGGCTTTTCACCGATGGGAGAAGTTCGCGTTCTTTTGACATCACCGATTTTTCCTACTCGCAGCGAAAAAGTTCCCTGACTTTCGATTCACAAAAAGTCGGTAAGATTTGCACCTACTTTGCTGATCCCGTCATGTTCCGTTACTTGACGGAAAATATGACCCAGGAAGAACGCCTTTGCGACGTCCGCTTGATCGAAAATGGCGACGATATGAAGATGGCTATTTTGGCCAGCATTGCCGAGCCGACGTACTTTATTCCAGTCCAAGATCCTGTGGACGCCAAGCTCGTTCGTTTTGATGCCCCGGGCGTTGCGAAGACCCGTCGTGTTTATAACGGTGGATTTTCCATGCCGGGCGTAGTCCAGGACGTAAAGCGTTTGTTTCCAGAAGCGCGTGCTATTGGCACCGGCCGCTGGGAATATAGCAATGCCGAGGTTGCGGTCATGTACAGCTGGTACGATATCAACCTGAACAATCTTCAGGAGCGGTCGCGCTGGTGGAATGACCTCGAGACTTTTCCAACGGATGCGCAGAAGTCGAGGCTTCTCGAGCGGCCGGCTGGCCTGTCAGGTGCGGGACTGTCGCGTCGTTACCAGGAAGAAATCAATATGGGTTACCAGCGCGGGATCGCTTGTTTGCAGCCAGGGAATGCCTGTTTGCCCGTGCGCAGCACAACATTTGGGCGCGATTCAAATAAGCCTGCTTTCACGAAGCCGGCCGGCCAACCGGGTGGGCTTGAGATCAAAACTCGTCAGGGGCTCGATCCGTTTTTACAATAGCGGGCAATAGCGGTTTTCGAACCTCTGCTCCAGATCCAGGCATGGACTGGCGCGAAGCTGGGGCGGGCCGAAAGGCGAAGTCGCTTCGTAGGTGAAGCACCAGCCCGCTGAACGCTGAACCATGAAAACGCTGTGATCGGCGGCAGTCAGAATGCAGCCCGAGCGGACAGCTCCATTTGGTTCTGACTTCAAACCGTGGGCTTCCAGCATTTTTCCCCAGCAAGCCACGCACATTCCGTCAATAAAAACTCCAGAATCAAATGGTCGGTTCGCGTTCGGATCTTCTGGCGTGCAGGTGTCAATCCAGAGTTTGACCTTGCCGCACTCGGTGGCCGTGCAGTCCTCATGCTTCATATTGATGATGATTCCGCCCGGCTGAAGATCGACTTTGGCCAAGGGTTTTTCCCGATTGGCGGCCAGAAATTCTGCGGCCTCCTTGCCGCAGCGCGGCTCATCGGCAAGGCGTGCAAACGTGACGGATTCCAGTTTCAAATCAGAAAGAAGTTCGCCGGCGGCCGCCTGGGCTGTGCCATGGCAATTCGGCATCCCAAAGGTAGTCCTAGCCGCAGACTGGCTGCGCGTTAGATCAATGACGAACGGGTCATTCCACGCCAAGTTAATATTTTTTGGATCCTTGACCTTATGAATGCGTTGGACGCCTTCATGACAAACGGGTGTCGCGACGCGCTTTTTGGCCTGATAACCGCTGCCACCTGGTGGGCAAGTCTCGCGAATGAAACAACCAGACTCGGTCATTCGAACTAAATCAGTGCAGTCGGGCGCCATCATTTCTGAGACGGCATCTGCAATCTTTTTTCTCACCCCAGAGGCATCGTCTGATGAGGAACACCAGTGGGTCATTCGTTCACTGTAATGGACAACCAAGGCGTTGGTCAGGCTTTCGAGGCACAAAACGTTTTTGGCACCGCCGGCGGCGAAATCATCGGGCCAGTTTTGAACAATCCGGTTTTCAACGAGTTGATGCCAGCGGGTCGAGGTGACAGGATCCGCGATGCATTTCGATAAAATCGCGTTGGCGTCGGTAACTTCTTCGCGGCTTGCACCGTAGGTGTTGTTGTTGCAGGCCCGCTGAAGTGCTTCAGAGGTTTCCATGGTCCAGAGTTGCGCGGCATTGTTGCGGGGTGCAGTTGTTTGGCAGCCCTGTAAAAGGGCTGCCCCAAGCGCAACCAAAAGGGCTGCCCCAAGTGCAACTATAAAGTCTGCGCTTGGGGCATTTGGGCCGGTCAAAAAAAATCGTGGGTCAGTACGTTGCATGGGGAATATTGAGGGCATCGGCAACGGCCTTGTGGGTCAACTTGCCATTAAAGCTGTTGAGCCCCTTACGCAATGCCTCTGATTCATCAAGGGCACGGGCCAATCCTTTGTTGACGAGCTCCAGGGCGTACTTGATGGTGACGTTGGTCAGTGCGTAGGTCGAAGTCTTTGGCACATCACCGGGAATGTTGGTGACGCCGTAGTGAAGAATGCCTTCTTCAATGAAGACAGGGTCATCGTGCGTGGTGGCACGGATGGTCTCGACGCAACCGCCTTGGTCGATGGCAACATCCACGACGACAGAATCCGGCTCCATGGTGCGGACTATTTCGCGGCTGACCAGGCACGGAGCCTTGGCGCCGGTGATAAGCACCGCCCCGACCAATAGGTCTGCCTCACGGACTGCTTTGGAAATGTTTTCCGGATTCGACATCAATGTCTGGATGTTGTTTCCAAAAATATCGTCCAAGTAAGCCAACCGCGCTGGATTTACATCCAAGATGGTGACTTGCGCGCCAAGGCCAATGGCCATCTTGGCCGAGTTAATGCCGACAACCCCGCCGCCAATGATGGCCACGCGACCGCGGGCTACACCCGGAACCCCACCAAGTAAAACGCCTTTGCCGCCATTATGTTTTTGCAAACACTGGGCGCCGACTTGCACGGCCATGCGTCCGGCAACTTCACTCATGGGTGTGAGCAGTGGTAGGGATCCATTGGCGAGTTCGATGGTTTCATAGGCAATCGCAGTAACTTTACGGTCGAGCAATGCTTTGGCAAGTTCAGGAACTGCGGCAAGATGTAGGTAGGTGTACAAAATTTGGCCGGCACGCATCCGGGAATATTCTTCCGGGATCGGCTCCTTCACCTTCATGATCATCTCGGCATCATCCCAAACCTGCTTCGCCGAGTTTATGATGGTGGCTCCCGCAGCAACGTAGCGCGAGTCAGGAATGCCTGCGCCAATTCCTGCACCTTTTTCGATGATGACTTTGTGACCGCTAGCAACAAGGGCTTCAACACCACCTGGAACAACAGCAACACGATTTTCGCGGTTCTTAATTTCCTTGGGAATACCGATCAGCATTTTTAGTCCTTTATGACTGGTCCGATTGGCGAACTATAGCACCAGAGGGCATACGACGCTAAGGCCATCAAATGCCAGCTGGATATTTGTGGGTAATGACTCGCTTATTGCGTGATAATCAATTTCATGGCCAAGATGCGTTATAACCCCCTGTTTTGCTTTAATTTTTTCGATAATGGCCACAGTCTCTGGGATGCTGCTATGGGTCGGGTGGGATTCCATCTTCAGACCGCTGGCGACGATTGTATGGACTTGGCCCTTCCACCTTTCCAGCAATTCTTCTGGCAGGCTTTTGAAATCCGTTGCGTAAACAAATGGCCCGACCTTGAAAACGCTGGTGGTCGCGTCGCCATGGTGAGCAGACGCCATCTCAACGTCAACTCCGAAAATGTTAAAAGCCAATCCGGGTATGATTTCGTGAAGGATCACCTTTGGTTTGGTTCCGTGATAGGCCGTGTTCTGGAAAGCATAGGAAAAGCGGGTTTGCAAATCGTCCAGATGTTGGCGGGCGGCGTGAATGAAAATGGGAACGTCGCTTTGGAAGAAAAAGGCCCGCAAGTCATCAAATCCGTGGCAATGATCGGAGTGCGTGTGGGTGTAGATGACGTGTTCGATGTTGCGCACGCCCTCGCGGATCATCTGCAGGCGAAATTCTGTCGCCGTGTCGAAAATAACATGCTGGCCCTCAGGAAAAGTGAGCATGATTGAAGATCGAGTCCGCTGATTTTTTGGGTCATTCGAAGTGCAAACGGCACAGGAGCAAGCAATCACCGGACATCCCGGCGAACTTCCGCAGCCAAGGATCGTAATCTTAATGTTTTGCTGACGGTGCATGGCCGGAGGCTTTCTTCCGAGGTTTGGCGTTATCCGCGAGAGTTTCCTTGAAATATGAATCGAGAATGCGCTTTCCCGCAGACTTGGATCGCGCAGCGCTCTGGGCATAAAGGCGCATTTTTTCTAGTTTGAAAAATGATTCGTTGCGCCGGAATTCGTACCTCCTCCAAAAGGAATCCAAGTCCACCGGAACAGCGCCGGTGAAGAGCGTATTGTTCATTCCAAAAGCGTCGTCATGCCGATTGGAGGACGAACTTGTCATGCTTTTAAAAAGGTTTTCACGGCAGCCATATTCGATTGCAAACTCCACGTCGCGTTGTTTGGCCTTAGGATGTCCGCGAAGAAAAGCAGCAATCATCGCATCCCGGTCACGGCCAGAGGCAGCTGCCTGATCGCATTCCCGGATGCAGGTTTCCACAACAGCCCTGGCTAACACTGTTTCCGGGAATTGCATTTCAACCATGAAGCGCAGGGTATGGTAGTCCCGTGGGTGATAAACCAAGGTCGCAACCGCCGGACGTCCATCGCGGCCCGCTCGCCCTGTTTCCTGCAAATACTGCTCAAGATTTTGCGGCAGGCCCGCATGAATCACCGTCCGGATGTCGTGCTTGTCAATGCCCATGCCAAAGGCGCTGGTGGCCACCATGCACGGAATTTTTCCACTGAGAAAATCATCCTGCTCCCGGGACCGTAGCGCACTGTCGAGGCCACCGTGGTACAGCGCCGCACGAATTTTTTTTCGGGAGATATCTGCGTGAATGGTTTCGGCCGACTTTCGTGTGGCCGCATAGATGATCGTGGCTCCGGATTTTTCCAAAATTGAATCCACTGCGAGTTCGATCACAATTTTTGATTGATCTTTGAATGTGCCGGGCTGGATCACATTGAGCGAGATATTTTCGCGGGCAAAATCGGCGATGAACATCTGCGGATTGCGTAGCCCCAAATTAGTGATCATGTCGGACCTGATTCCTGGCGAAGCCGTCGCGGTCAGGGCCATGCGTATGGCAGCAGGGAAGGACTGTAGAAATAATCCAATGTTGCGGTACTCGGGCCGGAAGTTGAAGCCCCACTGGCTGGAGCAGTGGGCTTCGTCCACTGCCACCAGGAAAACATCACGGCTCGCGGCCAGACGGTCCCGGAAATTGGCGTTGGCAAGCCGCTCGGGGGATATGAACAGCAGGGCAGCCTTGCCGGAGTCGATATTTTGCCATTGCGCGGTCCGGTCTTCCTGGGACTGGGTGCGGTCAAACAGCGCGCATTCCAGGCCCCGGCTCTGCAGGCGCGTTGCCTGGTCACGCATCAATGCAATCAAGGGCGATACCACCAGCACGAGGCGGCGGGCAGAGGGAGGTAGCAGCATTTCAGAGGCTGCCGGCAAGGCAAAACAAAGGGTTTTGCCACTCCCCGTGGGGGAGACCGCCAGGCAGTCTTGGCTGGAATCTATGGCATCAAGCACCTGGAGCTGAAAGTCACGGAGTTTTTCCAAGCCAAAAACAGAACGCGCAGTTTGCGAGCGGGTGATGGCTTTTGTTGTGTCTAAAGGTCTTGCCGTCAGTGTTTGGATCGGATTTTGAATCATCCATCCGTTTTACGTGAATTGACGGTCGCCGGGGAAGGGATATCTTGGCTATAATTGAGGATATGATATTGCCTATGGAATTCGTTGTGCAAAAATATGGCGGCACCTCGGTCGGGTCTTTGGACCGGATTAAGCTTGTTGCCGATCATGTCGCTGCGACGCGCGCTCAGGGCGTGAATGTCGTCGTTGTGGTCAGTGCCATGGGCGAGAAGACGGACGAGTTGATCGCCATGGCCCGGACCCTGAGCGCGGATCCCCCGCGCCGTGAGGTTGATATGCTGCTCACGTCAGGCGAGCGCGTGAGCATGGCATTGCTCAGCATCGCGCTGTATGAGCGAGGCTTGAAATCCGTTTCTCTGACCGGATCTCAAAGCGGTATCCTTACCGACGAAAATCATGGCAATGCCCGCATTGAAAAAATTCTCGGTGACCGGATTCGCCGTGGCTTGGCGGACGATTCCATTGTGATCGTTGCCGGCTTTCAGGGAGTCAGCCCCAAGACCAAGGAAGTGACCACCCTTGGACGCGGTGGATCCGATTTGAGTGCCGTGGCGCTAGCGTCCGTCCTCGGAGCTGTGCGCTGCGAACTGTACAAGGATGTGGAGGGGGTTTTCACGGCAGACCCCAGGATTGTGCCGGGCGCACGCAAAATTGATTCCTTGCCCTGGTATGCCATGACGGAAATGGCCTGGGCCGGCGCTGAAGTCTTGCACGCCCGCGCCGCGCATGTTGCTTCCCGGTTCGGACTTAGCGTCGAGATTCGTTCTAGTTTCAAAACCGATTTGCGCGGAACCATCGTCAAACCTACAACGGAAACGGATATCGCCATGTCGATCGATAAAAATGGAATTGAGCAGGCGATGGTCCATACAATCACTTGCAAACACCACATGTGCATGTTCGAAGTCGAAGTTGCTGGTGATGGCGCAGAAGATCGGGCCAGTAAAATTCACGCGGGTATTCTGGAGTTCCTTTGGCACCAGGGTGAGGCCCCCGGGATCAATCAACGGATCGGAGAGATGCTGCGTTTTATGATTTCAGAAAATTCTGCGACGGCACTGAGGGCCGCTTTCGCTGATGGCCGCATGGGTGCGCAGCCGAAGTCGGTCCACGTGAACTTGGCGGGGACATCCGCGGTTGCGGTGATCGGCAATGGTTTTTTACAGGGTCCGGAAAAGGTCAATCAGGCGCTGGCGGCTGCCCAGTCGGTCGGCCGTGTTTTATTCTGGGATATCCGTAACCAGGTTTTGACGATCGGGGTTAGTGATGGCGAAGCAACGGCTGTGGTCAATGCCCTGCATGAGGCATTGGTTTGCTGACATGCTATGTGACTGAGCTTCATATTGCCAAAAATATACTCAGTGATTACAACTGGTTATGAATGTGGCTTATGTGACTAAGCCCAGAAGGGGACGTAACTCGCCATTTTTTCGTGACATTTATCAGCGACTTCGTCCCCTTAACTAATCAGCAATATCGTCCCATTTGAGGATTCGACCAAACGCTGGAATTCTTTAGGTGATATTTCTCGGCTCCCTTGGTCAGCACTTTTTTTGTGCCATCACCACCTGTTTAAATGGCCAGGCTGGCCGCCCCAGCTGCACGCTTGCGCGCCTGCGCCATGAAACCGGTGCCAAGTTCTTGTTTGGCAGCGGCTGCCGCCGGGATGCTTCCACGTGCATTGACCGCGGTCACGCAGCCATACTGCATGACGGGTCGCCGCCGGAATTGCTGGACGAGATGGGGATTTTTTTGTTGGACTTTGATCCCCATTCCCCGGGGAAGCGAGGCCGGAGACTGCTTCTGCCTCGGTCTCTACTTCGCCAGAGGCTTCCTTCTCTGAGGAAGGAGAATTTTCGGCGCGATTAAGGCCAAGTGAGATACCTGCGTCTCGCCAGATTCCAGCATCTTTTGCGCCGTTCAAGTTCCCCAATGAGCGACAGGGACTCCAAGGTTATACTTCGCTCGCGGGTGTGCAGTTGTTTTGTTTCTTAGGAAAAACATAGCATCAGTTTTTATACGAGTAATTTTTCGTGTTGGTCATGCCGTCAAAAAGATCTCCGCCATGGCAGTCAATATTGGCAGTGACAGTTAGCAACGATGTTTCATCTCGCGCCTCGACGTGATCCCGTTCAATTCGCCCCTTTGACTCAGCCGAGTCGGTGGTGATAACGCGAATTCTTAGAGCTTCATGGCTCTTCGCAGGCACGCACGAATTGAGAAAAATTCCGGCGTTCTTCGCCGCCGCCGGCCCAGCCGCTGTCATCCGTATAAATCATGGCCATGCCCCAGATTGAAGTCTCGATAGACCTCGCGAGCCAGTTTCAGCATTTGATTACGTTTGCCGTCGTCGATGCGATTGGCGGCCGGCCTCTGATAATTCCTGGGGTTGATTCCCGCGCCCATTAAGGCCCCCCTTCGATCCCTAACCAATTGATTTGGGTAGGAAGAGCTTAGGGGGTACGGGACGAAGTCGCTGATTAATTCAGACGGGACGATATCGCCGATGAATTACACTCTTTCGCAAAATAGGGACGCAACTGCGAACAAATATCTTGTTATTCTAAATGGTTAACGGTTTCCACAGGACTGTGATGATTTATCTTCAGGATTATGAGGATATCGTGACAATTGTAGCAAAAAACTGAGGGGGCGTTAAGCGCAATGGATAAGTGTTACCGAAAGGGCGCATGGGTTCAGGCTGAATCAATCGAGTGATTTTGAAACGCTGAGTCCAAATGTTGCCGCAGAGGCTTCTTGGATATTGGTCTGGCCAAGGCTCACGCCCACATGCCAATTCGCCAGATTCACCATGGCCGTCGCTGTGCCGCGCGTCACAAGTCCAAATCCGTTGGTTATTTTCGTTGGGAACCCAGAAGATTCGCTCATATCACTCTCGCCAACAACACCGGCAACATAAGCCAGTCCCGCATCGATCTCGCCACGAAATGAAACCCGGTGGGCGCTATACAGTGTGTAACCTAGGCCGGCGAGGCCGCTGTAAATGTTAGCATCGAAGGATTGGACATCAACGCCTCGGGTTTCGTGTCCCAGGTAATCACGTTCAACATAGGCCACGGATACTTCACCCGCGACTGTGGTAAACATGGCGCGCCCTGTCAGTTCAAGATCCTGCCAACTCCGAGTTATCCAAGCCCCTGTGGCTTCAATGCCCGCAGCCCCTGGTCCGATAGAGAAACTCGCGGACGCCACGGTTGCGTCGATCAGGCGACGGCCTTGATTGCGTTGAATGGTATAAAGTTCTTCAATCGACGTTGGGTCGGTGACGTTGCTAAGCAATGCCACCCGTTCGCCGCCACTAACGCTCGAGTAGGCCTTGTCGATGCCAACGATGCGGCGTTTGCCCGCCATCTTTTGGACGCGCCCGTAGGCAACCAGACGATCATCACTGGAAAAAAATCCAACGCGGTCGCCCGTGATTAATTCTGGCGAAGAAACAATGCACTGCTTGCCAGAGGCATTGCAGCTTTCAACCTGGGCAACCTTAGCTGCCTTGGCAACGTTGCTACCGAGCGCCAGTAGCAGCAACACCAACATTTTAAGGAGAGCAGCAAAATCTGGTTTTGATTTTGACTTTTGGAAGCTGTTTTTACGGGACATGTTCGGAAACCCCATCACGTTCGCTGCTATTGATGCAAGGATGAGGCCGCGAAGTGCATTGATATTATTGATTGATTACAGGGTGTTGACTGGTTATACTTGAGTCTGACTGTCAACAGTTTGGTCAAGGGTTCTGGTTGTGTTACCGTTTTGGGCTCGGAGGAAGCGATGGAACCATCATCGGATTTGTCAGTTGAATTGCCCGACGACCAGAAACAGAAGTCGCGGTTGGTCTGGATTGCCGCAGCTTTGGTAGCCGGATTGGCGACGTTGTATGTGGGGCGCTATCTCTTGGTGCAATTCACTCAGGGACGAACCCAGCAGGGTGAGTCAGGTGACGAGTTTTTGATCGACGGTTTTGAAAAGGGAGTGTTTCGCCAAATTCAATTGGGCGATTACCCGCAAATTCTAGTCGAAGACAGCGAAGGTAAATTAAACGCCTACGCTTGTTCGGACGGCTGCCCACCACTTGATCAAAATCCAGATTTGTACCTGAACCAGCAAGTTCGGGTTTTCTTGCGCAGTCAGTCGACTCCAGGGAGCGACGATCCTGTAGACAACGATATCAAGGTTGTTGTTCGCGTTGAGCTAGTGCCTTGAGGGCTTCTAGCGCTTCAACCGCTTCAACCGCTTTTATATTTTGAACCAAGATTCCTTGATAAATCTGCCAAGCACGCAGCCAAGATAGTCGCTGGCGTTCCTGAGGCAAGCGGCCAAGCCATTCCGGCAGGGTGGCCAGACGCAAGGGCCGGCTTGGGTCGGCAGGAATGATGCCGGTGGGTTTAAGGTTTTCGGATTGAACAACGTAAAGAGTCGCCGGAATTTTCGATTCCAGCATCACAATATCCTCAAAATCTGGACAGACTTGATAGCCCGCCGGCTCCAAGGCGAATCCGAGGCGACTCCTGATCATATCCGCAATTTGTGGCAGGATCGGCATGAGCGGCTGCACCTGCAAATGCAGGCCGGCCCATGGCCCAGGATCAGATGGAAACATCCACAGTCCGTTGCCGCCATCCAATGGCACCAGGATCAGCGCACGATCCGTTTTGCAGTTCACTAACATTCGCGATCCTCCTGGTTTCAGATGGACAAGGTTTTGATGATCTGTCGGGCGACCGACTGTAACGTCTCAAGGGTGCCGACGGAGCGGGTCGCAATGGCCTCGTGATCCGGGAAGCCACCTGAATTTAGTTCTTCGCGGAGGACATCAACGGGCATGATGTCGTCCATGTCGCGTTTGTTATATTGAATGACTCGTGGGGTTTCGCTGATGCTGTAGCCGTGATCAGCGAGAAGGCGGCGCACATGAGTCATGGATTCAATGTTGTCTGCCATGGCTTCAATCCGCGAATCGGCGACGAAGACAAAGGCATCAAGCCCTTTCATCAAGGTATGCTGAAGGGTTTCGTAAAGGGTGTGCACCGGCATCGTATAAAGGTGCAGCTTCACATGGAAGTCTTTGACCTTGCCCAGGCTTACCGGCAGAAAATCAAAAAACGGAGTCGGCCCGGCATTGCCGGACATATCGACCATTCCGGCCTTCATTTCACCTGCTGTGCTGGTATAGACCGACTTTAGATTTAAGGTTTTTCCGGCCGACTGGGGTCCGAAATAGATCACCTTGCAGTGGATTTCGCGGGTTTCAAAGTTGGTAAAGGCCATACACCCGCCCCACGTCTGGAAAGTCAGTCAATGTTCTTGATACGAACATTTTCCACTTTTCCGCCGAAAACTTCCAGAACATCACGGGTTGTCTGATGGTTTACGGCAGCCTGACGCAAGGCGTCGTGGCGTTGTAGCGTTTCACGTTCGCTTTTTTGGGCCAGGGACTCCGGTGGGGATGCCGCAGCGGTGGTATCGGCAATGGCTGTGAAATTTGTCTGGGGCTGGGCTTTTTCAATGACGATTCGACCCTGAAAGCCAAAAAGGTCTGAGAATGACTGCTTCAGTCTGGCTTGCTCGTCCGGGTTTAGCAGGCAGCGGGCAAAAGACGATTCCAGCACGGTCAGAGAAATCAATTCTGGACTGTAAACATGAGGATGAGCATCTTCAAGTTTGCCGGCTTGGAGGGGACGGTGATGGCGCCAGATAGCGACTAGATCATGCCATGTCGCCGGAAAGACTTTGATTTTTTTGGCTGTCTCCGATGCAACCGGCGCTGAAGCAACGAGCACTTGAGCGGCGGGTGATTGAGCAACGGGTGCGGCCATTGGCTGTGCAGGGACTTGGGTGGTTTGGACGAGTTGGGCCGTTTGGCGGAGTTGTTGGAGATCCGGCAGCCCCGGGTCCAGGCACCACTCAAAAGCGTAGTTTTCAAGAATGCAACGGTCCAGCGGGCTGCCGTCAAGATCTTGCCGGCAGCGAACGAGAGTCCTGAAAATTCGGTTTAAATCAAAATTGGCGGCAGACTTGCCGATCTTTTCCAGTTCCTGAAGTTCGCCCGCATCCAGATCAAGCTGCGCGAGGTCCAAGGCGTCGCATCCCAAGTCACGGATGACAAAAGTGTGGCGCGTGAGTTGGGCTAAATCTTCAACGACGCTCATTAAATCAGTGCCGGTTTGCTCAATCTGGTCGATGGTTGCCACCAAAAGTTTGGAGTCTTTGGCGACCAATGCGCGAAGCAGGGTTGTGATCAGTTCCCTGGGTGCCTGGGCCGTGATGCCTTCGCACAATGCAGCGGTCAGCTTGCCATTGCTGATGGCGATGGCCTGGTCAAGGAGGGTTAGCGCATCCCGCATGGACCCGCGGGCTTCACGTGCAATTGGCCGCAAAGATCCAGGCTCGTGAGGAATCCCCTCAAGGCGCAGGATTTCTTCAAGGCGAGACACCACGGTTGCTGAGGTCATTTTCTGCAGCAAGAAAACCTGGCAGCGCGACAAAATCGTCTGGGGGATTTTCTGCAATTCCGTCGTGGCGAACAAGAAAACCACGTGCGCCGGAGGTTCTTCCAGCGTCTTGAGGAGCGCATTGAAGGCGCTCTGCGACAGCATGTGAACTTCGTCGATTAGATAAATTTTATATTTCGAGCGTTGTGGGACATAACCGATGGAATCGCGCAACAACCGGACGTCATCAACGCTCGTGTTCGATGCTCCGTCAATTTCCAGGACATCTTCATGATTGCCGGCGGAGATGGCATGGCAGCTTTCGCATTCTCCACATGGTGAAGGCGTCGGACCTGACTCGCAGTTTAGAGCCTTGGCGTAGAGGCGAGCTGTGGTGGTCTTACCCACCCCGCGGACCCCGGAAAATATGACCGCTTGCGGAGTCCTACCCATACGGATGGCGTTGGCCAGTGCCTGGGCTGTCGTGTCTTGTCCGACCAATTGATTAAAAGTTTGGGGGCGATATTTTCGGGCAAGTGGCTGAGTCACGAAAAAACCTCAAAAAAACGGGGGTCCAAAGTGATAGCTAGATACACCAGATACCTGGATAAAACCGGTACCGTTGCTACCTTCCGGTCCTGGCGGGGTTCTCGGATCACCACCACCTGGGACCTAGCTATCAGTTTGGACCCCCGTAACTCAGCTACTACAAAACGGCCTTGGCGGGCAAGTCTTTAGACTTCTTCCAGCCCTCAAACCAAACCACGCACATGGTCGCCAGAAACGTCGAAGACCAGGTTGCGGCGACAACCCCAACCGCCATCGCTACGGCGAAGTTCCAGATGCTGCCCGTTGCAAAGAATATAATTCCCAACAAAGACAGCAGCGTACAAACCGACGTGTTGATGGACCGCCCCAACGTCTCATTGACGGCATTATTCACGTTTTCGCGCAGGGGCCGCCGGGGATGCAACTCAAGGTTTTCACGAATCCGGTCGTAAATGACGACCGTGTCGTTAACGGTATAGCCGGCAACGGTCAACAGCGCCGCAATCGACGTCAAGTCGAATGAGCGCTGAGCTAAGACGTAGAAGCCGAGAACCAGCAGGATGTCGACCACCATCTTGACCACGGTTCCAGGGGCGAAGCGGATATCAAAACGCAGCATAATGTAGAGAACGATCCCGATCAGGGCGTACAAGAGCGATGCGGCGCCCTGGGTGCGGAGCTCCTTGCCCACCTGTGGGCCGACGTAGTCGACACGCAGGATTTCCGGGTTGGCACTGCTCAAATCAGCCATCAAATTGGCCCTGAATCTATCAGTGCGGGAATCGATGTTGATGGTTTGTTCGGATGACATGGCGCTGGCTTGGGCACCCGTGGACTTTTTCTCGTCGCGATCAAAACGCAGCAAGTATTGCTGCTTTCCGCCGCTAAGTGCCTGGACCGTGACGTCGTCGATCCCGGCTTTGCGGGCTGCGTCTACTAACTGAGCGGAGGTGACGGTCTGAGCGAATTTGACCTCGACTTCTGTTCCCCCGGCAAAATCAACGGCCCAGTTCATTCCTTTGGTGGAAAGGGTGCCAAGGGATGCCACGACCAAAACAAGCGGCAGGGCAATGGCCATGGGAGCCTTACCAAGAAAATTGAAATTGAGGGGCTTGTGCACTTTCTGCTCGCTGGACCCGCCAAGCCAAGAGCGGATCTCCCGTTCTGACTTGCAGCGTGAAACGACCCAATCAAACATCAGACGCGAACAATAAAGCGAAGTGAAAAGAGAGACCAGCAGACCGAGGAGCAGGGTGATCGCAAATCCCCGAATCGGGCCGGATGAATTGGTTTGGAGCAGTACTGTTGCGGCAATCAAGGACGTGGCATTGGAGTCGACAATCGTCCAGAAGACACGCTGAAAGCCAAGTTCAAGGGCCTTGCGTCCGGTTTTGCCTTCGCGGAGTTCCTGGCGAATGCGTTCATTGATAAGGACGTTGGCATCAACGGCCATGCCCAGAGTTAGAATGAAGCCTGCGATTCCCGGCAGTGACAGGGAAAAGTTGAACATGGCCATCAATGCGAGCAGGAAGACGCCGTTGAGCGTTAGGGCGAGGGTCGCGATAAACCCCGGGCGGCGGTAGTAAAGAAGGATGAAAGCAAAAACAAACAACAGGCCAACTGCTGTTGAACGAATGCCCTGATTTGCCAGCTCCGGGCCGAGGCTCGCACCGACTTGGCGTTCTTCGAGGACTTTAATGGTCGCCGGCAAGGCGCCCGACTTCAAAATCAGGGACAGCTGATTGGCTTCCTCGATGATCTTGTCATAGCCCGTTCCGGAACCGAGCGTGATTTGAGCGCTGCCGCCGGAGATTTTCTGCTGGATGACCGGAGCGGATTGCACGACGTCATCCAAGACAATGGCCATGCGGCGCTTGACGTTGGCGCCAGTAATACTTTCGAAACGTTTTCCGCCGATGCCGGTGAATTGCATGGAAACAACCGGGCGCTGGTCGAGCTGGGAGTTGTCAACGGTAACGAAGGCATCGAGCACATCTTCGCCAGTCAATTCCGTTGCGGCTTTTACCACATAGGAACGGTAGCGAGTCTTGCCGCCGACGAGAGTTTCTTCGGTGAACAAAAGCTCCCGATCAACGGGGATCAGCGGTTTGGCCAAAGCGAGGATGGCGTTGCGATCCTCGGAAACGAGGGCGAACCCAGTCATGTCGCGCTCGGCTTGGATGTTCTCGGGGAGTTTTGCAGCGATTTCATTGAATCCGGTGAAATCGTCATCCACGATTTTGAATTTCAGTTGGGCTGTGCGCCCCAAAAATTCTTTGGCTTTTGCAGGGTCTTTGAAGCCAGGAAGCTGCACAAGAACGGAATTATCGGCGCGGCGGCTGATGATCGGTTCAGCCACGCCCCATTTATCGACGCGCGAGCGCACCACGCGCTCGGCCTGGTCAATGGCCGCCGCCTTGATGTCTTTGATCCGGTCTTCAATAAATGCAAATTCAATCGTGTTGCCGGAGATGCTGCCTTCTTGCTTTAGGCCCCGAAAGGCCTCCGTGAAGGCTTTTTTGAACTTCTCCATGTCGGTGCCACTGGCCATTTCGACGTGGAGTTTGGCCTGACCTTTGACCACATAGCTGGTCTGGATGGTCATGCTCTTTTCTTTGACCCAATCGGGAAGCTCCGTGCCGATCCGCCCAAGCTTGTTTTCGACCGCCTCAGTGGTGTCGACGCCAAGCACCAGTTGGACTCCGCCCTGCAGGTCGAGTCCCAGGTTGACGTAGGCTGCGGGGAGCCATTTAGGCAGTTTTGCCTTCACGGCCGCAGGGTCGTTACGCACCTCAGGCGGCAACGAGAAATAAACGATGGATGGAATGCCCGCCAATAGGCCAAGCACCGTCAAGACACTCACAAAGATCAATCGGAAACGCATCTGATTCATTGGGGACAGCTCCTCGATTCGGCTTAGAGTAACGACCAGCAACTGTGAACAAGGGCCTTAACGACCGATCAGGCTCAAGAGAATAGCAGAGAAATATCGACGTGCGCTACGAATCATAGATATAGGCGGCCCAAAAAAAAATCGCCCTGGCTTGTGGCCAAGGCGATTTTACCGGTGTTACCGGAAGTCGACTTACTTGTGGGCGGCACCGTGAGCAGCGCCTTCAGCCGGCGCAGCTGCTGGAGCAGCGTCGTAAGCAGCTGCCGGAGCAGCAGCTTCTTTTTTAGCTGCTTTTTTTGCTTTTTTAGCAGCTTTTTTTGCTTTCTTTACTTCTGTGTGATCAGCGGCCGGAGCAGCAGCTTCGACAGCAGCCGGAGCAGCAGCCGGAGCAGCAGCATCGTTTGCGAATGCCGGAGCAGACAGACCGATCAGAGCAGCAGCGAGAATTACATTTTTCATTAGATCTCTCCTTGATACATTTATGAACCACTCGACAGAACGCACCCGAACACCGGGTTTGTGACAAAAGTGGCAAATCGTTGTTATAAATAAACCAGTATCCTTGAATCCCGTCAAGAGGCGTCAATTGCCGTTGCCTGTTCTCGTGGTTTTGATATGGTTCGGGCCCTGTGATCTTTGGAGAGATGGCCGAGTGGTTGAAGGCGCACGCCTGGAAAGCGTGTAGGGTGTAACAGCTCTCGTGGGTTCGAATCCCACTCTCTCCGCCACTTCCGGCGTTTTCCCTCTCATGTTTAATTCAACGATTTATGGCTGTTTTTATTGCAGGGTTTTCAGTTCTAGGGACTGGATCCTTTGGCTGTTTTTTTTGCTTATTTCCCCGTGAGGCGTTTGTTTGTGGCTCAATTTAAAGCCAGGAAGATTTTTTGCGGCAGCCCTGTGTGCCAACTCTTTGGCGGCCAGCAAGCCAGCCCGCAGTGAGGCGGGGCGATTGTCCGGCATCGACACCGATTTACGCAGGTAGTTTCCCCAAGTAAATTCCTGAAAGGGTAGGCTGATTTCGTCGAAGCAGTCCTCTTCCCGGAGCAGCCAGGCAAGGCTGCGCAGTCGATCATCCGTCATTTTTTTAAGGGTTTTTGGCAGATCAGACGGCTGTATGTTGCGACCATCACTGTCCCGCAGATAAACCCACTGGCGCGCCTCCATGCTGCGCCAGAATTCGCCCTCCGGTAAGGCCGAAAAATCGGCAAGCATCACCGCGGGAGCCTTGGCCTCCATGATGTTGCGGGATTCCAAATCCAAAAGTGCGAAGCTGAGATGGTGACCGTCAACCAGGTGAAGCCTGCCACCGGGACCTGTCACCACAGATATTTCGTGGTCTTCAAGGTACTCGCGACGATCGACCTCCGCCATGGCCTCAAGTGCCTTGGCGCGGATCTTGGTCTCGGCAAATCCGACTGAAGTCTGCCCCGGCAGGAGGAGGCTAATGCCGATCCATTTTGCTGGCGAAAGACCAGCAGAGGCGATTGGGATTAGCGTAAAAAAATCCGTGAATGCCAGATAAATCACAATCATCAAAGTTTTTTTCGGCCCCAAAAATCACCTCACAGTTCATCGCATTTCAAGTTCGGGTTACTTTATCGGAATTCCGGAGAATTCAGAAACTGGGCTACAATCATAACACCCCAAGCACAAACAAAAGGATTATCTAGAAAATGCCTAGAAAATTGCTTGCCAGCACCCTGCTCATAATTTCTGGCGTCTGCGCGCTGCCCGCCTGCAAAACTAGATCTCAAGTTGCCAGTGAAAAGGCAATTCGGATCCATCCGGTCTTGGCCTCGTTGAGAACCAGCTGCGCTGGCGCGAGTTGCCATGGTTCGGTGTCGAAAACAATCATTTCCCGGTGGCAAAGGGACAGCCGGGTGGTCAACGACTGCTTGGTCAAAAACGGTCTGAAATCTGGACCTCTGATGCCGCCTGATCAGGCCAACGCCGAAAAACTCGCGGAGTGTTTTGAGGCCTATCCGCAAGGCGCTGGACTTCACAGGGCATTTTATAAAACCCGTGATTTTGAGTCGCTGTTGCGCGCCGCGAAGCGCTCAGATGACGACATCAGTTATTTGAAAACCCTCGTAATGCCTAATCCAGAAAGCGCAACCAGGGAGCAAATGAATTTTTCCAAAGACGAGGCCAAGCTCTGGGCCGATATCGAATGGTTTGTGTCGGGCGAGGCTGAGGCCGCTATCGACAAATTATTCGATGCAGACATGACGGCAAAATATTGCAAATCGGATCGCATTTCGAGAACTCTGATTTCTCACATGACAGAAAAATCGGCGAATCCGTTCGCCAACTGGTGGTCACGTAAAAATCTGGAGAACCAGCTGCCGATGTTTGCATGCCCTGATCCCCGCAACGGGGCGCATAATTCGGCGAGCGATTGCTTCAAGTCGTTCGGGAAGCCGGTTGATATTGGCGCGCCTCAGACGGTGGCCGACGGCGAGGTTCCGTTTCGGATTGTAAGCCTGCGCGATGTGCCGGCGCATACTTATTATTGGACGCGTGTTTCTGCAGATGGCCGTTTTGTTGGCAACGGCAGCTCCGAGGATCTTGACCCAAAGGGCGAAGGCTACGAGGCTTTTGTTGATGATCTCGCGGTTGCCAACCGACGAATCCTTGTGCGTGCCAAGTACGACCCTGCATTCACTCCTGACAACGAATGGTTTCTGTTTCAGGGCGCCAATGGCGATCACGCCCAAGCAGCATTTTGTCGCATGAGTGCTTTGCTGAATTTGAATAAAATCATTCCGCTGCCACCGGTCTGCCTTGGGCCCACCGAAAAAGACGGCAGTCATATCCACCTGTATCAGAGCATCGGGGCTGACCCTGAGGGTGGACCTTATTTGGTCGCGCAAGGAGGCTGGGAAAATGACAATGGCGGCAATTCCGCGGCTGGTGGGCGTCTCGTATTCAACGCGGATCCACTGGTTAAACAGGGCAAAAATAACCTGAATCTATTTGTCTTTGACGGCGCGGCTTCTGGGTTGGCCGACACCATGACCTTCACGAACGAGGGGGATTGGGTGGTTTCTCCCTCAACCCGCCTGGTCGTGGGTCGCTACGGTCAGGGATCCTCAGAGCAGCACGGCTACCGCATTCATTCGCTTAACGTCCAATCCGACAATTCCAAAAAGGCCGGATACACCGTCAGCCAGAAAGTGGTCGGCGAAATTTGCAATATCGATCCAGCCTCACGGTTGCCGGCCTTTCGCGGCGGGAAAGTCCAAATTTCCTTGGATGATCGTATTCTGGCCACCCACCGCTACACTGGCGCTGAGGGCGCAGACCTTACCGGGGGATCTTCCGACGTGCTTCTCTACGACATGCTGACTGGCAACTCCATGCAGGTGACCAATATGCCGGCGGGGATGTATGCGCTCTATCCTTCGTGGCGTTCAGATGGCTGGGTCTATTTCTTGGTGCGTGATCGCAGAGCAAATGCAGGCAAGGATTTCGTGGCGGCAACGAACGCGGCTCATTGGTTGACTCAACAGACAGGATCCAATGCGCACATCGTTGACGGCAATGACTTTGAAGCTGGGGAATGAAGGTGTTTAACTTAAGTCACTCTGTGAGATTCATAAAATTTATGGTCCTGCTGATTTTTGCAGGCCCAGCCCTGTCAGGCTGCAAAACTCGTTTTCGTGTAGAGAACAACTTACGTGTGGCAGCCTCTCCGCGTCCGGATGCGGTGACCATGACGGCATTTGCTCGCTATTGTTCGGGATGCCACGCTGCTTATGGCTCAAAGGATGGGCAGGTTGATGGCGACGCGGCATGGAAAAACATCCACCGTGATGCCAAAGAAATTGCTTCACGCCTGGATTGGAACACTGCGGCGCAGGACCACATGATGCCGCCTCCTGGTTCAAGTGAGCAGGCAGATCTCAGCAATGCCCCGAATGATCGCCAAAAGATGCTGGCGGCAGTAACGGCGGTGTCCAGAGGTGACCTTGCCCCTGACCTGCCCCTGGACCGGATTAAACTTCAACCGGGATTCAAAATCAGTGTTTGGGCCAAGGTTCCCGGAGCACGCTCCATGACACTTGGTGATGACGGCACTGTTTATGTCGGCAGCGGCGGCCTCGGGGGGCGCCATAAAAAGGTCTATGCGGTTCAAGATCTTGACGGCAACGGATCCGGTGAATCCGTCACAGTTATTCGTGATTTTGAGGTTTCAGATCCCCAAGACAGCTTGGCCGTTCCAAACGGGGTGGCGTTTCGCGACGGCAAACTTTATGTCGGGCTCATTGACCGGATCGTCCGCTTTGAGGGCATAGCTTCAAATTTTTCTCAGAACCCGAAACCAGCTGTTGAAGTGGTGCGATTTCCCGAAGAGATGCATCACGGTTGGAAGTTCATTGGCTTCGGTCCCGACGGGCGCCTTTACGTTCCTGTTGGGGCAGATGGCAACATGACCACCGATCCGGACCAGTTTGGGCTGATTTACCGCCTTAGTAACGACATGGCCCGCAAGGAAATATTTGCCAAGGGTGTCCGCAACAGTGTGGGATTTGACTGGCACCCGCAAACGGGTGATCTGTGGTTCACAGATAATGGACGCGACAACCTCGTGATCAACACTCAGGGGTCGGATGATATTCCTCCCGACGAATTAAACCGTGCACCCCAGTCAGGGTTGAATTTCGGCCATCCCTTTTGTCACGCCGGCACCATAGCAGACCCCGATCCTGAATACGCCAGGCTTGGTGCCTGCGCCGACGCAGTCCCACCCGTTCAGAATCTGCTGCCCCATGCCGCGGCGTTGGGCATGCGCTTTTACACGGGCAAGAGTTATCCTCAAGAATTCCGCAACCAGATTTTGATTGCAGAGCATGGATCATGGAACCGTTCAACGCGGATCGGATACCGGGTCAGCTTGGTGCGCTTGGAGGGAAACCGGGCGACTTCCTACGAGGATTTTGCCTCGGGCTGGTTGACCCCAGAGGGCGACCGTTGGGGCCGCCCCGTGGATATTCAGGTGGCTCCGGATGGTGCGGTGCTGGTATCAGATGACATGGCTGGAGTGATTTACCGGATCGCCTACCAGCCCTGATGTTTGTCCCGTGCACAATCATTTGCCGGCCGGCACCGCTTGAAGGGATCCGTTTATGGATTTTAAGCCTGAAGTTTTTACCCCGTCCTATTGGATGGAAGTCCCGGCCATAGAAGGCCAATTGACGCGCCCGCGTGACGGCGGCGGAGTCCTTGTCATCGGTTCCGGGTTGGCGGGTGTGAGTTCCGCATATTGGTTGCGCGAGGCTGGATTCGACGATCTGTCCATGATTGATTTTGCCCTGCCCCACGCCGCCACATTTCGCAATTGCGGCCATATTCTCTACGGCACCGTTGAATCGATGCAGGCCATGGTGGCGTTGCACGGTCGTGAGGCTGCGCGAGAAATCTGGGAGTTTTCGATCGGGATCTGTCACGAGGTCCGCGACACGATCAAGCGGCTGAATCTTGACGCCG
The DNA here is from genome assembly GCA_947445775.1 of Oligoflexales bacterium. Classification (GTDB taxonomy): domain Bacteria; phylum Bdellovibrionota_B; class Oligoflexia; order Oligoflexales; family RGVZ01; genus RGVZ01. The sequence continues at coordinate 61,455 of CANFEB010000005.1, forward strand.
ACTACAAGCAGTCTGGATATTTGGTGATGGCCATTGATGAGACTGAGGACAAGGAAATCAAGGAGTCGATCGAGCTTCTTGGCAGTATGGGTTTTGAAAACCATTATGTGGACGCGGCGAAATTGCGCCAGCTTGGTTTCAAAAATGTTCACGGCGCAAGATTCGAAGCTGGATCTGCCCAAGCGCATCCGATGAAGTTTCGTAACGGAGTTTTGCAAAATTGTCTGGATAACGGCCTTGCCTATCACAGCAATGTCAAAGTCACTGCGGTCGAGGAAGAGGGCGACCATGTCGTGGTGGTGACCGAGCCTTGGGGCAGACTGCGCTATGACGCTGTTGTGGTTGCCGCCAACGCCTACAATCCGTTGCTGTCTCGATATTTTGCCGAGCGTCGCCTGGTGGAGCCGTTCCGGGGGCAGATCATCACTTCAAAACCATTGCGGCACGATTTCAAGGTCAGGCATCCCCACAGCTTTGATCATGGTTATGAATATGCCCTTGTGACCGATGACAACCGCCTTATGATCGGTGGCTGGCGCAACAACACCCCTGGCGGTGAAGTGGGGACGTATGACATCGATCCGAACGAGAATGTGGTGCAGGGGCTGAAGGACTTCGTTCACCAGCACTACGCCATCAATGAGGCGATCGAGTGGGAATATTCATGGGCCGGCATAATGGCAGCTTCGAAAACGGGCTTTCCATTCATTGGCCCGACGACGAGTCCTCGAATATTCACCTGCGCAGGATTTACTGGTCACGGTTTCTCGTGGGCCCACGGCAGCGCAAAATTGTTGGCAGATATTATGGCGGGTAATCCGATCCCGGCCGTCTCAAAATACTTCAATCCCAAGATGGCTTGATATTTGGCGTTTTGGTCCTGGTATTTTGCCGATTAATATACTTGCTTGAGCCTCTGGAGGGTCAGCCCAATTCGAACCCCCTTGGTGTTAAGGGGGGCGCGGCAGGTTGGCAAAACTCACAGCATTCGTGAGTTCGGTCGAGATCACTTTGCCAATTTGGTGGAAGTTAATCTTGAAACTAACCCAGAGTTTCTTGGCTGTTTTAGTAGTCCGGATGCGAAGACGATTTGCGCGCAGCTTGAAGCGGTCGCAAATTTGCAACCTTTGTCGTTCAAAGAGTTTTTAGGGGCATCAGGCGAATTTAAGCTCGTGCAAATGGTCACTGCAGCAACAGTGGAAACACCATGTGCCGGGAGTGTTCAAAACAGGCTCGCAATAGGATTTGTTGCCGATTTTTCTAAATATGGCCGTCGTTATGATCACCACAAGCTGCAACAACTGATGAACGCAGTGCCAAGACTCGTCGGGAAAAAATTTAAGTATTCCCATGTGGATCCGGAAACAACGGCCCGAGATTTTAAGTTGCCTCTATTGGATTTGGAACGCGCAGGGCTGGTCCCGCTCATTCGAGCGAGCGGAGCAAATGGAATACCGTTAGGGGCTGAGGACCGAGAAGGCGTCTTTAAGGCTCAGTATTTGGATATTGGGCTCATGATGAGTGCCTTGGGCTTGGACCTTTTTTCGCAAGATATTTAAAAATCTCTGTTTATTAATGAGGGCTCACTGGCCGAGCAATTTGTCGGGCAGGAACTGCTTGCTTCCTTGGATCCTGAACGCACACCCCAGCTTTTTTATTGGATGGGCGAGGCTCGCGGATCTGAGGCTGCGGTCCCTGCGGCAATTCATGCTGGATAAGAAATCGCGGATCGGAGTTCGTATCTCGCAACGCCCGCTGTCGTTCATCGATGGCGTCTTGTCCGTTCCGTTTTATATGGTCTCAGAACTAGAGCGGATACTGAGGGCGTAGCAAATGTTCTTAAGCGGTTTAAGGGAAAAAAACAAAAAAACCGATCACGCCGGCCAACACCGCCCGGTAGACCATGAACCAGAAGAATCCGTAGTTTCTGACCAGTTTCATGAGCACTTGGATTGCCAGGAAACCGGAAGCAAAGGACATCAGAGTCCCAGCGTAGAATGCCGGGTTTGTTAGGTGTTGCAGGATTTCGCGCGATTCTAGTAGGGCAGCCCCAAACATGGCCGGGGTTCCGAGCAGAAACGAAAACCTCGCGGCGTCGGGACGGGTAAAGCCGAGAAAGCGCGCGGCAATAATGGTCGAACCGCTGCGCGAGACGCCGGGGATCAATGCCATGGCTTGCGCCGTGCCGATGAGGATGCCGTCTTTGATGGTCAATTGCTCAAGGTTGCGAGTTGATGGGCGGGTCTTGTCCGACCACCAGAGGAGCACCCCAACAAGGGCCAGTGGAATGATGACGATTTGGGGGTGGTGCAGTTTTTCCTCGATGATCCGATGAAACTTCAGGCCGATGATTCCGGCCGGTATGGAGCCCAATATCAGTGCCGGCAGCAGCACGTCCGACCCGAAAGACTTCGTGCCTGAAAAAGCCCGGCGCACCAGAGAGCGCCCCATGGCCAGCCAATCCTGGAAAAAATAGACCAAAACGGCCATGACCGTGCCAATGTGCAGGGCAACATTCAGGGCTAAGGGCAGAGGTTTTCCTGACATAAGCTCAGAAACGACGATAAGATGGGCCGAGCTTGATACGGGCAGCAACTCGGTGAGGCCTTGGACCAGCCCGAGAACCAGACCTGTCAATAAATCTTGATTCATGTTCGTTCGCTTCTTGACTGAATGTTTCAGAGGAATCTTAATATGGACTTGGGTTCAAGTCGAGGTCATCCGAGGAGGTTTCGTGTCCATAGTAATTGTTACCGACGATGTGTTGCGCAGCAAACGCAAAGAGTCAAAAATCCAGGAAGATAAGATCGACCGGGAGTCGGCCTTTGCTCCGTGGCGTCGCAATGACATCACCGGCCGCGATCCTGTGGCCATAATGATTGGCCTGCTGGCGTTGCCGGTGGCGGCTTTTTGGTCTTTCATTGCAGGGTGCATCACGCTGTCTTTTTCTGTGATGCTGAGCGTGTTTAAAGTTTTGGGGAAGTTTTTTGGGAAGTTGTTTGGCGGGAAAAATCAGGTTTCCCGCTGAAAAACAGAAGGGCGGCCTCCTTGGCCGCCCTCTGATTACTCGTTTATCTCGCCGCTTTTTTCGCCGCAATCACAAAATTCTTTCGAATCAATTCAACGATGGCCGTAAGATCCTGGGGGGAAGGTTTTCCCGTTTTTATATAGATGAGCTCGCCTTTTTGATTAAGAATGATCAAATTGTAGGCATTGTCCTTCAAGCCCCATTCCCGAACCAGATGTTTGGTGAAGTCCTTGGCGTAAGTTGTGGTGGGGAACTTTTTTTGCTTTGCCGCAAGGGTGATCCCGATCATGAAATTTGGCAAAGCAGTGGCCTTCATATTTACGAGCGCCGACGAAGTCACTTGGTCAGCCGGGAAGTGTTCGGCGTCTAAAGCCTCCTCCAGCGCTTCGCCGTCGGCCCGTTCATCGGGATCAACATAAAAAATCAGGTGTATTTTACCGAGTCCGTCCTGGAAGTCCCAGGGATTACCGTCAAGTTTGCCGCCGTTGTCGCCGTCCAATCGGGCTACAGGTGGCACGAAACCTTCTTTAATTTCAGCTGCCAAGACCATCCCGCTGTTCAAAAATTCGCCCCCGGCTATGACTGCGCAGATCCACAAAAGAAGCAGACGGCCCATGGCGGAACCCCTTAAAGGCAAAATCAGGAATTTATTAACAAACGCTACCCAAGATTGTCCCAGAGCATGGCTTAGGAATCCAGACGGATAATTTGTTGAAAATCAAATCAACCTGCTTTTTGACTGTCAAACTCGGGTGTTCAAAAAGTCAGCTCGGGCCTAGGAGGGGATTCACGCGGCCCCCAATTTAAGAAGTTGATGGATTACTGCCGATTCCCTATGAAGAACCTTAGTGGTTCATTTTGCGGATCAGGGAGCGCATCCATTGAAGAACAAGCAAGGCGATAAATTCATGGCTAAGGCAACGGTCAAGGCGGCCTCATTGCAATCGCGCCACGAAGGTGCAGTACCTGAAGCTGTTCTCGCTCCTGCAGGGCGCGGAGCGTCTGTGCGCGTCGAATCCGCGACGGCTTCAGCGGATCTGGAGCATTTGCTTGAATCTGTTTCCGGCTCGAAACTTTTGATTTGCATCCGGGGCTATCCGGACCCGGACAACATCGGGTCATCGCTTGCTTTGCAATGGTTGGCCCGGCATCACGGTATCGAATCGCGGATCATTCATTTTGAGGAGATCTCTCACCATGAAAACCGCGCTCTGGTAAAGAAACTCGATATTGAACTTGACGAATGGCATGAAGGATTCGACTGCTCAAAGTTCGATTATTACGCAATCACGGATTCCCAAACAGCGGAACTACCAATCAAACTTCCGCCATCCTGCCAGTTGCTGGTATTTGTGGATCACCATAAACCCCTCGGTAATATTCAGGGGAAATTTGTCGATATTCGCGAGAATTCAGGTTCGACTTCTGCGATCTTCGGGGAATACCTGTTGGAAAGCCCCCATAGCTTTGCTGGCCCATCGCCAGAAGTGACCAAGATCGCGACCGCCTTGATGCACGGGATCCGCTCCGATACCGACAATTTCGTTAATGCAACGATGATTGATTACCGGGCGAGTGAGTTCCTGGCAAAATTCGTCGATAAGGATTTGTTGGCCCTGATCTCGCGTCAGTCGATCCCGGCAAAAACCATGGATTTAACCCAGATTGCCCTGCAGCGAAAAGACATCCGTGCAACATTTATGTTTTCCGGTGTCGGTTTTGTCAGGGATGAGGACCGTGACGGGATCGGTCAATGCGCCGACTATCTGCTCCACCGAGAAGGCATTGAGACGGTCATTGTCTATGGGGTCGTTGGCAACGAATACATCGACGGATCGCTGCGAACCAAGTCACACACCTTGGATCCGGATAAATGGTTGAAAGACGTTTTTGGGCAGGATCAAGACGGCAGCTATTACGGTGGTGGTCGCAAGGACAAAGGCGGATTTCAGATTCCGCTCGGTTTTTTCGCCAGTTGTTCGGACAAGGAACTGCTCTGGATTTTGATCAAAAAGACGATCGACGAGCTTTTCTATGACAAGATCGGCGTTGAGGGCAAACCCTCCATGGATGGCGACGGAAATTGATGCGCGAATCAACCCCGGCGGTCCTTTACTTCGCTTTCAATCCATTCGAGAAATTTTTGGCTTCCTCCACTGACGGGCAAAGCCAAAACACATGGATTATCGCTGGGATGACGGGCCGCGACAAAAGCGGTTAAGTCCGAAATCATTTCCTCGGTGGTCTTGAACACGAGAACAACCTCATTTTCCTCCCGGAGAGCACCCTGCCACTCGTAGACCGAAGTCATTCCGGGAATCACGTTAGCGCACGCGGCCAAGCCGGCTCTGACCACGCTGTGGGCCAGCTTGAGCGCCGTGTCCCTGTCGGGCACTGTGATGTAGACCAAACTTTTCGTTTTCATAAGACTTTGTTCTTCTTGGTTTTTTTAATTTGAAATACCCTGAATCGAGACGATTTTTGCAAAAACCCCTCAAAGTTTCGCCAGTAGTACCGATGCCAAACAGTATAACAAGTCGAAGCTGAGGGGAATTTTGTATGAGTGCATCTAAGAAAGATGAGTTTTTAAGCGGAATTAAATCACTGTTGCTTACCCTCGGTGAGGATCCGGAGCGGGAGGGGCTGCAGAAGACTCCCGAGCGATGGTTGCGCAGCATGGAATTTCTGACTTCAGGATACCAGAAAGATGTTCGTGGTCTCATAAACAATGCGATCTTTCACGAATCGTACAGCGACATGGTGATTGTGCGGGATATTGAATTGTACAGTTTATGCGAACATCACATCCTGCCTTTTTTTGGGCGGTGTCACGTCGGCTATATCCCCAACGGCAAGGTGATTGGGTTGTCGAAAATTCCCAGGATCGTGGATGCTTTCGCCAGGCGTCTGCAGGTTCAAGAAAGGCTGACTAGCCAGATTTCCTATGCCCTACAGGAGCATCTGGCGCCGGCCGGAGTAGGGGTTGTCATTGAGGCATATCATTTCTGCATGATGATGCGTGGCGTCGAAAAACAGAATTCGTATACAATGACGAGTTCCATGTTGGGGGCGTTCCAGAACATGTCGACGCGTTCGGAGTTTTTGACCCTTCTTCAGAGTCAGCGCAGCCGTTAGGTCAAGGGGGGAAATTATCGTCATGGCGGCACGGCACGTTTATACATTTATTGCCCCACTCCGCGAACGTGACATCGAGGAAGCCTGTCGAATTCTTTCTTCGGACGGAGTTCTTGCCCTGCCAACAGAAACTAGCTGGAGCTTTGTCTGTGATGCCGATAGCCCCAAGGCGTTGGAGCGAATCCGGAAACTGAAGCCGGGGCATCCCAGGGACAGACCGTTTAGCCTCATGTGCAGCTCGATCTCTGCAGCGGCTGAAGTCGTCAATATCGACAATCATGTTTATCCCTATTTGAAAAAAACAATGCCGGGCCCATATACAGTAATTTTGGAACGAAACCGCAGCCTGCCACGATTGATCCACGATAACCGCAAAGAGGTCGGCATCCGCATTCCGGCGGCAGAACTTATCCGCGGCTTGATGGTCCACTACGGCCGCGTGCTAGCAGCGGCAACGGTGCCAGGGATTCTGGTTCCGCTGAATAGCCACGAGCAGATCCATTTGCCCCGATTTGGCTACGAGGTCATGGAGGCCTTCGGGCATGGCCTTGATTTAATCCTGGATCTAGGGGAAGAGGTACCGGGCGTTGAAACCACGATTATTGATTGCACGGAAAGTGTCCCGATTGTGGTTCGGGCAGGAGCGGGGGACCCAGCTCCATTCATCGGAGCTTGGCAGAAGTGAAATCGGCCAGATCAGTCAGCGTTATCGATGCGGGCATCATGGAATATGGAGTTGCATGGGAATTGCAACAACGCCTCCACGCCAGATGTGTTGCTGGCGACGCGGAAGGGTTTCTGATGCTGGTCGAGCATCCGCCGGTGATCACCCTCGGAAAAAATGCCAGTGAAAAGTTTTTGTTGGCTGGAGAAACTTGGCTCTCCGAAATGGGCGTCGCCATCGTTCGTTCAGATCGCGGCGGCGAAGCCACTGCGCACAACCCCGGACAGCTCGTTGTTTATCCAGTAATTCCCTTGCCGGTCTTCGGGCTGGGCGCACGCGCCTATGTTCATAAACTCGAATCCGTCGTGATGGAAACGTTGTCATTCTTTGGGGTGGCTTCCGGCCGCGACCCCGTTCACCCAGGGGTCTGGGTTGGCAACTCTAAAATATGCGCCGTTGGAACTCGCATCAAGTTGCGGGCAACTATGCACGGAATTGCCCTGAACGTGAACAATGACCTTGCTATATTTGGATTGATCGTTCCCTGCGGCATTGCTGGCCGGGACACAACTAGTCTTGCCCAAATATTGGGCACAGCACCGGATATCCACAGGGTGAAACAGGAATTCATCAAGTGCTTCGCTAGCTTGTTCGATTGCCGCGTTAAGCAATCCGCTGTGGATGAATTTTGAATCTAGAATTTAGAGTTTGGAATTTGGATCGTCTGCTTGCAGCGAGGGACGCTGGCAACTATGATTCACAGATGACTTCGGCTACAAAATTCACCACAACAACTCCGTATTGCGACGTGGCATTTGGACCCGTCTTGAATTCTTGCTGCGTTCAGTCAACCACGTTGCACGCTCGCCACAATCAAATGGTTGCGTGTGGCGATTGCAAGCAGGTGTTGAAGTTTTTTAAAGAAGCTAGACCGATGCAAAACTATCTTAAGTTTTGCGCATCAAATAATCGCAGCGTGATCACCGGAATGGTTGGCGATTACTTCGTCGTCGCTTTTTCATTCTGAGTATTTTTTTTCGGATCTTCTTTTTTATTATCCGTATTCAATTTGGCGTAGCTGTGCAGGTAACTGAAAGCTGTCGCCAACTGGTAGTCCGATCTCAGTGGCTCTGGCCACTGGTCGATCCACTGCGTCAGACTCTGGGTTTTTGCGAGATCGCTTAAATCGTGACTTTCAATGTGCCGTTCGAGGTCTGATTCTTTGCGCGCCGAATCTGGTCGCTCGTTCTTGCCCTTGACCGGAACTTCTTCCCCGGCTTTTGCTGCCACGACAATATCCGGAGTGATTCCCTTGGCTTGGATGGAGCGGTCTTTTGGCGTGTAATAGCGGGCGATCGTGAGTTTTATTGCTGAACCGTCCGGCAACGGCAATATCGTCTGAACCGAGCCTTTGCCAAAGGTTGTCGTGCCCATGATCAGGGCCCGCTCGTGATCTTGCAGGGCACCGGCAACGATTTCCGAGGCACTCGCTGATCCACCGTTTACCAGAACGACCACAGGAAAGTTTGAGAAGGTGTTGCGCTTGCGGGCGAACTCGCGCTCGACACGGTCCTTGTCCCGTCCAAGTGTGGACACGATCAATCCCGATTCAATGAATAAGTCAGTCACTTGCACGGCCTGGTCTAAAAGGCCGCCTGGATTATCGCGTAAATCCAAAATCAGACCAGAGATTCCGCCACGCGTAGAGGCGGCTTTCAGTATGGCGGCAAGTTCGTCGCTAGTGCCTTCTTGAAAACTGGCGATCCGCACGTACTCAAATTTCGGAGCTAGATTTTGTCCGCGGACTGATTTTACCTGGATGATTTCCCGGATCAGTTCGAGGATGAGTGGTTCCGTGACATTCTGGCGGCGGACCTTCAGTTTTAGTTTTGATCCAGGCTCTCCGCGCATGCGGTCGACGGCATCATCATTTTTAAGGTTGGTCACCACATGGCCATCGATTTCAATGATTTCGTCGCCGGATTTGATGCCGCCACGCGCTGCGGGAGTATCCTCGATCGGTGACACAACGATCAATTTTCCTTTTTCCTGAGAAACGATGACACCGACGCCGCCGAATTTTCCCTGAGTGTCGATAGTGAGTTGCTCGTAAGCCTTTGGTAGCATCAGCGTGGTGTGCGGATCCAGTTGATCCACCATGCCTTTGAGGGCATTGCGCACGAGCGCTGGTTCCTTCACTTTGCTTTCATCGACATACATCGTTTCAAGATAGTGAAGGCCGCGCGCCAGGGATTCAAGGGACTTGTACTTGGCGTCGGAGGCGATTTCCGGGGCGGACGGTGCGGCAATCACCTGCTGGGCTAATAGCAGGGACACGATCATCAGGGTTTTCTTCATCTAGGGCCTTAGCTCCTCACCGGTCCAGGGGATTTGGCGATCATTCGTTTCATTTCGACGATACGCCGGGTGTCATCCAATGTCAGCGATTCGTTCTTTTCAAATGATTCTACTGCCGCCTTCGCTGCTTTGGTTTTTTGCTGTTTCACGAGGATGCGGACCATGGATTCGACCGGCTCAGGGCACTTCGGACACACCGCCGTTGCCGTTTCCAGCTTATCGATGGCCAGAAGGTTGCGGTGGGTTGTTTCGTAAATGCGCGCCATTTTCAGCAGGGTCATGAAGTTGGTCGGGTTTTCTTCCAGAGCCTTCGCGTACCAGCGCTCTGATCGAATTGAATCATTCGACAATTCCGCGATAAGGCCGAGGTTGTGAAATATCCGTTCCCGGTAGCGGTAGGTCTTGGCCGGCTCGGAAGCCGCAGCCTCCTTGAGAAGAGTTGTGGCCTTGGCATACTGGCGCCCCTGAATGTAGGCAGAGCTGAGGTTAAGGGTAAAAGTCAAATTGTCGGGCCGCATGTGGCGCGCCGTTTCCAGGGCTTCCCTAGCCTTGGTGGTGTTGCGCAGTGACAGTTGGACCAACCCATGAAGGTTGATGACATCTGGATCTGCGGGATATTCCCTCAGAAGGGTTTTAACCTCTCTAAGGGCCTGGGTGGATTGGCCGCTGTCCAAGGAGTTGGTTACGATCTGTTTTTTGGTTTCGAGAAGGTTGACGCCCTCGTTGGGGTCGCGGTCACGGTTCAACGACTGGCATGCGGACAGGCCGCAGAATGCTATTAAAGTTAATATATACAGATACTTATTTTGTTTATCGGCGTTTGTTTTCGGCACCTGAAGGTTTCCTTCCATATCCGGATCCTCCGGAGCTGAGATATTGCCTTGCCGATGGTCCTGTGGGGTGGCATTCATTATAAATAGCCACACACGAACAGGGGCCTTGGTCACGGGCGATCAAAGATCTTGGGCGTGATCATAACACGGAACAGGCGATGAGCGACCAGACGATTTCCGCCAAGGCTTCGGCGACCCAGCCGGATATTAAAGCTGTTCGGCTACAACTAGGCAATCTACTCAAACAGGCCCGTGAAAAATCCGGCATGAGCCATGACGCTGTGGCTCAGATCACCAAGATTGGCCGGGGTTTTGTGATAGCCCTTGAAGCCGGTGAGTTCGAAAAGCTTCCTGGGGCCGTGTTCGGTCGGGGATTCGTTTGCAGCATCGCCCGGGTTCTGGATCTGGACAGCCAGGAAATGTCGAAGCTCTATGCCAAATGCTGGGCGACGACAGAATCGGAATACACTTTTAAAGGCGGCGCTGCGAAAGGTGTGATTGCGCAACGCATGCCGGCCCGACGCAAAATGGCTTTTGACATCGGAAACTTAATTAGAAATAGTCCTGTAGGAAATTTAAAGATCAGTGGCGGCAAGTCCGCTGTTTTACTGCTCTCCGTTCCGGTTTTGGTTCTCGTCGTGGCGATAGTCATTGCGGGGGTCAAGGGGGGACAGAAACAGGTCGCAGGGCAGGCGCCGAAAACTCAGCAGACCCAAGAAGTTTTGGCGGCTGTTGCCGTGCCTGCTGCTGCCGTGCCTGCTGCTGCCGTGCCCGCTGCTGCCGTGCCTGCCATGCAGCCAGTAGCCAAGCCATCGAACGCCCCGAATGTCGCGAACGCCCCGAAGCCGGCCATTGAAGAACCAACGATGGAGTTGCGCAGCGAAAAGGCCAACTTTGAGCATGTCTTGGAATTGGTGGTGATCGAGCCGGTGAAAATCAAGTTGATCGCTGATGGCAAGCAGCCATCCATCCGGCAGTTAAAACCAGATGCCTACCGATTTGCCTTTGCCGACCGCGCCGACTTGACGGTATACGATGCGGCTGCCGTGGACCTTGCGTTTAATGGCAGAAGCCTTGGTTCCCTGGGAGCCAAGGGACGGATTCGTAGATTGATTTTCCAGTCCGGAACTCCTGAATCTGCGGCAAATAACGCGGTTGGAGAAACTGCAAAAAAACTCTGATTGTTCCCGAGTTTCGTGCGCAGGGATAGTCTGCCCCGGAACAATCGTGCGATGCTCCTAAAGCTTCAAAGAATTTTGCCGAATCAAATGGAGCAAGTCTTTGGTGGCTTGCATGTGATGCGAAGCTGGAACAGGTCGGATTGACCTGCACGGAGATGGACAAGGGGTTCGCCCCTGGATGAGCGCCGGCCAATGATTGGCCCGATTGCCAAGAGGGCAATTGACAGGGTCTCCATACCACAAGCATCTCAAACGTTTTTTGAAAGTGATTGCTCCCGCCATGATTTTACAGACGTTCGTTGAGATCCCGGCCCTTGATGCCTTCCGGTTGTCGCTTTTCTCTGCTGGCAAAAAGCTGGCGTTTGTCCCGACCATGGGCGCCCTTCATGAAGGCCACATTTCCCTCGTTAAACAGGCCCGCCAAAACGCGGACGCTGTCATTGCCAGTATCTTTGTAAACCCCTCCCAATTTGGACCCGGCGAAGACTTTAATCGCTACCCACGGACGTTGACCGAAGATGCCGCCAGACTTGCAGAAGCTGGCTGCGACGCGGTGTTCCTGCCAAATCTCGTTACGATTTATCCTGATAATTTTCAGACCTGGGTGCGCAACGAGGTTCTGGAAAATGACTTGTGCGGCGCGAGCCGGCCGGGCCATTTTCGTGGGGTGCTCACCGTGGTCCTCAAATTGCTGAATCTTGTCCGCCCCGACGTCGCATTGTTCGGTAAAAAGGATTATCAACAGTGGCGCCTTATTGAAAAAATGGTCGACGACCTGAATGTTCCCGTTAAAATTCTGGGCGGTGAAACGGTCCGCGAGCCGGATGGTCTGGCCATGAGCAGCCGGAACCGGTACTTGCAGGACGGGGAGCGCCCCGCAGCGGTGGCGATTTCCAGGGGGCTCAAGGCCGCGCTGGAAAAATTCCGCTCTGGCGAACTGAAGGTACAAGTGCTGTTGGATCTAGCGTCCAAGGAATTTGCCGCGCAACCAACGATCAAGGTTGAATACCTGGCGATTTGTGAACAGGCTTCCCTTGCCCCGGTCAAAGAGTCCATTTCGGGGGCTGCTGTGATTCTTGTTGCGGCACGGTTGGGGGAACTTCGATTGATTGATAACATGGAACTGAACCCGGTCGGTTGAACAACTCGGTGGATCCATCTCGTGCCCCTGTTGATTGCAATACAATTAATGCGCATTTTCTGGTGGCTTCGCTTGCCGATTGACTGGTGGGTGAAGGCTAAAACTTTGCCCAAGGATCCGATCGTTGATGCCGGAATTGATCCCTCCAAACCCGTATGTTTTGTCACGCCAACTGGATCACTGTCTGACCTCATGGTGATTGACGGGCGGTGCCGGCAGCTTGGCCTGCCGCGCCCAAGATTTCCTGCAGCGACATTACGGAATTACGTCCCGGCGCGAGGTGGGGCAGCCCACATGTTCCTGAGCAGTCTGAACCTGTTCCAGGCCGACCGCGAGAGCCGCAGGGAGATCCTCCGTCCCCTGACAAGGATGGTGGAACATGCCCGTACCAATCCTGAATTCAATGTGCAGTTGGTTCCGGTTTCGGTGTTTTGGGGAAGGAACCCGGGCAAGAGCGAACAAAGTTTGCTGCAATTGCTCTTTTTCGACGACGAGCATGCCGGGGTTATTCAGAAACTGTTTATTGTAATCGTTCAGGGCCGCAATGTTCTGGTGCAGTTTGGGCGTCCGATCGATTTGCAAACTCAGGTCCGTAATAGTGAATCCGCCGACCAGGTCGCGCGCAAGCTTTCACGGGTTATGCGCGTTTACTTCAAAACCCAGAGGTTTCTATCGGTCGGTCCGAGCCTTGCCAACAAGCCCCGGGTTATTGAAACTCTTGTCCGGACCAAGGCGGTTCGCAGTCTGATCGAAGATGAAGCGCGAAAATCTGGAAAAAAACTGCACAAGGTCGAACAAGAAGCACGCGAATTTGCCTTTGAGATCGCGGCAAGTCCGTCCTACCCGTTCGTCAGAGCGACTGAAATCACGCTCAAATATTTGTGGCAAAAAATGTTCACGGGACTCGTCATTCGCGGGATCGACCGGGTTCACCGGATCGGTGCCAACCATGAAATCATCTACATGCCGAGTCACCGCAGTCACATCGATTACCTTTTACTGGGGCAATCTCTCTATTCTGAAGGATACGTCGTCCCGCACACGGCGGCCGGGATCAACCTGAATTTTTGGCCCGTCGGGGGTGTGTTGCGTAAGATCGGCGCCTTTTACATTCGCCGGACCTTTAGTGGTAATAAATTGTATGCCGCAGTGTTCAGTGAATATGTCTATTACCTTGTGACCAGCGGCTTTCCGATAAAATTTTTTCCCGAAGGGGGGCGCAGCCGCACGGGCAAATTGCTGCCGCCGAAAACGGGTTTTCTTTCCATGGCCGTTCAAAGCTACTTACGAAATTCAGACCGGCCGATCGCATTGATTCCAATTTTTCTGGGATACGACCGTGTTTGGGAAGCCAACACCTACATCAAGGAATCCCGTGGCGCCAAGAAACGAAGCGAATCCATTGGCCAGTTGCTGGGATCCGTGGGGGATCTGCGCAAGACATTTGGCTCGGCGTATGTTTCCTGCGGGCAGCCCTTGGAGTTGGGGGAATACCTGACCCAAAAGAGGCCCGGATGGAAGGCTGAAGTGGCCCAATCCGATTCGCGTCCTTCCTGGACTAATCCCATGACCCAAGAAATAGCTCAGGAAATCATGTGCCGCATCAACGCGGCTGCTGTGCTGGGGCCTGTTTCTCTGGTAGCGACCGCTTTGCTATCGGTGCCGAATCGGGCGCTTGCAGAGGATCAGTTGTGTGAGCTTCTAGATGGGTTGTTGCAGCTTCAACGCCTTGCCCCCTATAGCCCGGATGTTTTTGTCCCTGAATTGAACGGCGCACCAGCCATTGGTAAGTCTGCTATCGCTGCCGCAGAGCGGGTTGAGGCCTGCCGCAGGCTGCCCTTGCCGGGCGGCGACGTGATTTATACGGACGAAGAAGGGTGCAAGGCTCTGACGTATTACAGCAATATGACCTGCCATCTGTTTTTGATTCCAGCGGTAATCGCGCGCCTTTTTCAGCATTGCGATCAATTGACCGTCAGTGAAGTTATTGCCGCGGTGTGCGACGCGGTGCCATTTTTACGCAATGAATACTTTCTCGCGATGGAGGATGCGGTCATCCCGGAGCAGGCTGCCCGAGTTCTTCAGGCGATGATTCTGGCGGGATTTATCGAGGTCCCGGGACAACGGAACAAGAGCCATTTGGATGGTGATGAAATTGTGTGTCGTCCGGGTTTGTCATCAAACCGTTTTATGTGGCTGCAATCCCTCGCCAGGGTTTGCGCGGGATCTCTCGACCGCGTCGGTATCGGTTTTGCGATGCTTGGGGCTGGTGGACCACTGCGTGCGGTCAAACGTCGGGAATTTGAATCAGCATTTGCCGCAACGGGCCACCGGTTGGATGCCATGCGCGGCTCTGATGCTTCTGGTGCTTTTGATTCACCGCAATTGCGGTCCTTTGTGGACACGCTGGTCAGGCGCGGCCTGGTTGAAATCCAGGACGCACAAGATGAAATTTTTAGCCCCGAAAACGGAGCAGCTTCGACTGAAGTTGTTCAGCAAATTGTAGCCTTGTCCGGAGTGAAGCAGATGGCTCAATTGCCGCGTCTGTTGCTTGGTACAGACATGTCACACAGCATCGGGCGCAGTCCGGTCTGAGGAGGTTTCATCCATGTCCAAGCCGCCGCATCGATTTTGGGACGAGGATGACAAATCTGATTCTTTCGAAAAGTATTCAAAAATTCGCAAGCGCGAAAAGGGCAAGTCGCGGGCTAGCGACCTAACCACGAAGTTCGAGGTGCCGGAGAGTCAGTGGGAAATCAACGACAGCGGCGGTTACTTTGCAGCCCGTGTGGTCGAAGTTCACAAGAGATACGCATTTGTCTCGCTGGAGGCCGATTTAGGCACGATCAAAACCAATGATGTCTGGCTGGCAACCATCGCGCGAAAACATTTGACGGCTCGCCGGGAGCAAAGAAATTTTGTTTGCGTGGGTGACCGGGTCTTGTGTCGCCCAGCCCTCGAGGATGAACTTGCGTCGACTTCGGAATTGCCCCAGTGCATGGTCGAGGCTCTGGCCCCGCGTCGAACCCGCCTGGCCCGGCGCGACCCCATGACCCCAGAGCGCGAGCATGTCTTGTGCAGCAACGTGGACCAATTGGCCATTGTGGCGAGTTTCCTCATGCCCCAGGTCAAGTGGGGGCTCATCGATCGTTACTTAGTCCTCGCCGAAAGTGAGGAGATCAGGCCCATCATCGTTTTGAACAAGCGTGATCTTCTCGAAGAAGACAGCGGGTTTCGGGCCAAATGCGCCGAAAGGATTGGAGTCTACCAGTCGCTGGGATACGAAGTTTATTGTATGCAGGCTAATGCAAAGGGCGCCACGCGAGACTCCGTTACTAAAGAGTTGGCGGCCGTTTTGAAGGGAAAAATCACAGCCTTTTCAGGGCATTCCGGTGTCGGCAAGTCCTCCATCATCAATCTTTTCAAGCCCGAATTGGTACAGGCCGTGGAGCCCGATGAGGAGATTCTCTATAAGGGCCGTCATACGACCTCCTACGCCAGTTTTCTGAAGTTGGGGGGGGGCGGCTACGTCATTGACACCCCTGGGATACGGAGTTTTTTGATCCGGGAGGATTCCCCGATCAATCTGACCCATTGTTTTGTGGAAATGCGCCCGTTTCTGGGTAAGTGCGCATTTCGTGAGTGCCGGCACGTGGATGAGCCGAACTGTATGGTCATGGCGGCAGTTGAGTCTGGAAAAATCTCCGGGTGGCGGTATAAGTCATATCTGGGCCTCCTATTGGGAACGACCGGCAGGCAGGGGCGAACGAGGGACCTCGCTGTAGAGGAACCATGAATCAGTAACCATAAATTCAAAATCAGGTATGCACGATGTCCTACTCATTCGAAGAATCCGAAGAACTAGTCCTCCTTCGTCAGACAGTCCGCAAATTCGCCGAAACTGAAATCGCGCCGCTGGCTCGCGAACTGGACGAGACTGAGTCATTTTCAACCGACCTCACCCGAAAGATGGGCGCGCTCGGACTTTTTGGCACAGTTGTCTCGCAACAGTACGCCGGCCAAGGAATGGACTATCTTTCTTACATCATCGCTGTTGAAGAACTGGCCCGCGTTGACGGATCCCAGGCGGCGACCATTGCTGCACACAATAGCCTTGGCGCGGGACCGATTTATTACTTCGGCACCGAAGAACAAAAACGTAAGTACCTGCCGTCCTTGTGCGATGGTTCCTCGCTTTGGGGTTTTGGGCTTACCGAGCCCGAAGCCGGCAGCGATGCACAGAATAGTAAGACCACTGCAGTTTTCGATGAAAAGTCTAAGGAATGGGTCATCAACGGCAGCAAAATCTGGATCACAAATAGTGCTTCAGAAATGACCGTTGGCCTGACCGTGCAAGCTGTGACTGGACGCCGACCAGACGGGCGTGCTGAACTTAGTTGCTTTATCGTGCCCGCCGACGCCACTGGGCTTACGCGCCGGGCGATGAAGGGTAAAATGATGTGGCGAGCGTCGAATACGGGAGAACTTTATTTCGACAATGTGCGCGCCCCTCAGGATGCTTTGCTAGGCAAGCAGGGTGAGGGTTTCAAAATCATGATGGAAACTCTTGATGGGGGCCGACTTTCCATCGGAGCCATGGGGCTTGGTTTGGCAAAGGGCGCCTTGGCCATGACGATCAAGTATGCAAATGAACGCAAGACTTTTGGGCAGGCGATCGCCAAACATCAAGCCATTGCCTTCAAGTTGGCGGAGATGGCGACCCGGATCGAGGCTGCAGAGGGTCTTCTCTACAAGGCCTGTTGGTTGCGCCAGAACAACAAGCCATTTGCGAAGATTGCGGCCATGGCAAAACTCTACTGCTCTGAGGTGGCTGAATTTGCAGCCCGCGAAGGCCAGCAAATCTTCGGTGGCTACGGTCTGATGAAGGAATATCCAATCGAACGCTTTTACCGGGACGCGGCACTGTTGCGTATTGGTGAGGGCACAAGCGAGATTCAGCGTCTGGTCATATCGAGGTACATCGGTTGCTGAATCGTGTCCGGCGCAGACAGGGGCGGATTGCCATTATTTTAGTGGCGGTAGCCTTGTTTGTTGGGGGCGGTACTGGTGCTTGTGTGTCCCGGCTGCTAACCGCCGGCTATGATGACCGGACGTTGGCCGTGCACACCTATAGTCTGTTCAATCAAAAAACTCCCGCCGTCGGGCTGAATTCTTCTTGGAACGGCGACTGGGTTTTCCGGCGGGATCGCCTCGAATTGATTGACCAGTACTTTCGGGCCCACCGCGCAGACGTGGTTTTATTTCAGCAGGCGATGCAAAAAGCCCACGGCGAAATCGAATGGGATCAGGCTATCCTTGCTGCTGGATCTTTCGCTGAGTTTAACTGGCGCAGCGAGCCCGTCGCGGAATATGAGGACACCAGCGAAACCGAATCCATGGTTGTTGCGGCTTCATCCGTGGCGGGAATGAAACAGCGTCAAGCTGGGGAATCGCCTTCTCTTTGGCACGTTGGACCGGATGGTTTTTTGCAGGCTTCTGCCGTGGAACTTGGCGGTCAAATGGCTGCCGTGTTCAACCTTCAAATGCCGCAAAAAATTGAGCGCGATCCAATTTGGTTTTCGTTTATTGGTGAACGCGTTCGAGACTGGCTCAAAATCCAAGGCATTTGTCCGAAGCGAGTGATCATTGGCGGATACATCCCGGCAGATGTTGAGGCCCGAAGTTTTGCAGAATTTATGGAAAATCTTGGGTTGAAAGATTCGTCAGAAGGCCTGTGTGACGTGGCCATGAAATGTCAGACGGCCAATCCGGTCAATGAAATTTTCCGCCTGTCGTCAGATGGCGTATTGGCCTCGCAGGCGGATCGAATACTCGTTCCGAAATCAGCCATTGTCTATTCGGCAGGGCGCGCACACGACACATCGGTGCAGGCGCCCCCCTACGAGAAAGCCATGGGATTCACTCAGCTGTGGCCATCAATTCGCAGTGGTTGGGAGGCATCGATTCGCCTTGCCAGTTGCACCTCTGGATTTAGCCTTTAGAGGCTGACCAGTAATCCGATGGCCGTTTCATAGCCTTGGAGTTGTGTGGTGGTAAGTCCGCGCCAACGGTCGATGCGCGCAGTCATGAGCCATGGCCCTGCAGGCTTGAACGCAAGCATTACAGAAACAGCGCAGCCAAATTCGCTGCGAAATTCATCGTTGCGGTGAATTGGTAAAGCGGCCTTGGCTGCTGGCAGTAGATACTGGAATTTTCCGCCGGCAAAAAAATAGAGTGGGTGGTAGAGCCGCCAACCCTTTAGTGATTCATAACCAAAAGCAAGCACGGCCAAATCCTTGGAATTAACTTTGGAGTCCCCTGAATCATTTGATTCTGCACTCGCCCTTTTAAATCCCTTGAAGCCGCCGTTGACTCCAAGCATCCAGCCTGTGGACAGGCGGTAGCGATAGGCAATCATGGGCTGTATGTAGCCGCTGCCGCCGCTTTCCAAACGTTCGGTGGTTTTTCCGACGGGAGTATTGGATGTAAGTTCAACGCCCCAATATGCTTGCTCAAATGGATTTTCCATGTTGGTTTGACCAACTTCCCCCGTCACCGGGGCAGCCATGGCCGGGGCGGAGCAGGCAATAAAAAGTAGAAAGCTCAAGTTGGATGCAACCTGTCCGAAAGATACGGGAAAATTCAATTTTTTTATCATCCCATGACGTTGCCACAAAAGCGCGACAGTTTCAAAGCCCATGCGGGTTACGCTAAATTGGAAGTAGACCAATACGACCGGCGGTGACGATGGCCTCCCCGGAGAACATTTCTAGAATCTCTGATCCCGAGCGCATTGAGCGTTTGTTGGGAAAAGGCTGCATTGCAAAGATAGGCGCCATGCTGCGCCTGAATGAAACTGACACGATCGCCGTCAGGGGGACTCTCTCAGAGATGGTTTCCCTTGGATCCGCTAGGGCCATCGAAATTACTGGCCTGTCGTCCAAGGGAATGTTGCATATGACGCTGGCATCGCAATGCATTGTTGAGCTCGTGATGATGAATGCAAAGGTGGTGTTTTCTGGATTCGTTGTAAAGTTTTTTGGAGATTCAATATTTTTGACACTTCCAACTGAAATGGTGAGCATCGAACGGCGAAAGAATGCACGACATTTTGTCCCGCCAAATCAAGCTGCCTTCATTTCATTTTCTGGTTGGCAACCGAAGCCCACAGACCCAGTTGCGCCACCATGTATTTTTGGATTTGAGTCGATGTCTGGATGGATCCGCATTGGTGACTTGAGCATGAGTGGTATCAGCGCGCAGATGCTTGTGCCTGGGCCAGTCGGGCAACTTGAGCGGGGATATGCTGATCCGGAGGCCAGGCTGCATTTGCCATCCCAATCCCCGATTAAGGTCCACTGTGTGATTCGCTGGACGAAACGTATTTCCGATTGGACCCACAGCAATCCGGGCAACAAGTACACGCGCGTTTTCAAGATTGGCTGCGAATTCGTCGCGCCCGATCAGGTGGTTACAACAATTCTGCACCAGGCAGTCCGCGATTTTTCAACGGCTGGTGCGGTTTAGGGGGATTATTTGATGATGACCTCAATAACAATGACGGCAAGAGTCTGGCGCGGCGCATGGATTATGGCTCTGTGCGGAAGCATGGCTGGGTGTGCCACAATCAGATCTCTGATGGGTAATGATGAAAATGACCATGAAAAAAAAGGCGAAAATGAGCTTGTCGTTCCGGCTGTCAAGGCGTCCACGGCGCGTATCCCGGCTGCGGTAGCCCCGTTGCGTACGCCTCCTGTGGCCGCCGTTGATCCCGACGAATTGGCAGATCTGCAATTGAAAGTGACGCGGCTCCTTGCCAGGGCAGAGGAACTGGAGGAAAAGTTTTCCCGTCAGCAAGAGCGCCTTCAGATTATTGAACGCGGATTGACCTTGGGCATTGTCCCGGATGAGTTGCAGACGCATGGCGCAAAGGGGTCCAAGGCTGGCGCGCACGGTGCTCCCTCAAAAGCAAGCAGCAAAGCCCCAGTCAAGAAGCCGGAAGTCCAGGCAGCCGCCAATGTTCAGAATCATGATGAGGCCGACGAAGAAGCTGACGGCGCAGCGGATCAACCGGCAGCAAAGGATTCCAAAGAACCCAGCATTGCGGTCGCCGATCGCGATGAATTCAACAAGGCCTTTGCCGCTGCCCATGAAGATTTTAGGGCGGGGCGTTTTGGCAAGGCGATTGTCGGTTTTTCTGAAGTTGGCAAAAAGTTTGATCCCGCGCTGACTTCGGGTGTTCACCAATTTTGGATTGCCAGAAGCTGGACTGGGTTGAAGGAAATGCAGACTTCCAGACAACTTTTCACGGAATTTATTGCCGCTAATCCGCAAAGTCCTTGGGCGCCGCGCGCTAAGCTGGAACTCGCTCGGGTTGAATCAGCGTTGGGACTCAAGGAAACCGCCGTCAAGCGTTTGCGCGGAGTTATATCCGAACACCCCTTGGAAGATGTTGCCGAAATGGCAAAGGCAGAGATTGAAAGGATGTCGAAGACGCTATGATTTTTTTCCGTTTCCGTTTCCGTGGCTTGCTGGCTTGTTGCTCGCTGGTTAGTTGCTGGCTGGTTTGTGGCTTTCAGGTCGTCACCAGCGGCCCGGTAGCGGCAAGCACGCTTGTAACCAATCGGTTCGCTGGTGCGCCTCCAGTTGCCGGGACGCGCCGAGTGATGGCGGCGGGTGAGGCTCCTGAAGATTATGTGGTTCAACGTGGCGATACGCTTTTTGATATTTGCGATCAATTGATTGGTGAAGCGGGCTATTGGCCAAAACTATGGGCGTTAAATCCTGAAATAAAAAATCCACATTTCGTTTTCCCGGGTATGAAGATCCGGTTTTATCCGGGCGATCCAGAAATTCCGCCGTATTTGCTTGTCTCAACTGAGGACGAAGAACTTCCGGTGGACCGGGGCCCGGTTGCGCCAGAGGATCTTGTTTTGGATTCACCGATGCAGCAAAAAATTGCCGAGGTGGATACCTTTGATCTGGTTGATGCCAAGGACATTCCGATTCCTGATGACATTGCCCGCGAAGTCCTCGTCAGCGGCAAGATTTACCGGCGCAGTGATGTTGTACTTGATTTACCTGCTTTTATTGTTGAAAACGAGGCAGACCCAGACGGATATGTGTTCTCGGGCGGTGATGGGCAAATGCTGGTCGACGATTCTGGTGAGATTTTGCTCGAAGAGACAGGGGCATTCACTCCGGGAAATATTTATACGATAATCAGGCCATCGGGCGAGGTTTCCGATACCACGGACGATGGCGGTGGCAAATTCCTTGGTCATCGTTATGATTTTGTTGGCCACGTGCGGGTCGTACGAGCAACGGAGTCGGGGCTATACCGCGGTGTGTTGATGGACTCCGTCCTGCCGCCGGAACGAGACGATATGGTCGTTCCTTTTGTTGCAACTCGAAAGCAATTTATCCCAGGTATCAGCGCCCCGTCCAAAGAAGTTCCGAGCAAGGTCATCGGGTTTGACCGCAGCATCCAAGTTTTTGGCAGCGAAGGCAATTTTGTCTTTTTGAAGCTTGCGGTCCGGGGATCTGTGCAGGAGGGCGATTTTCTCGACGTCTATAATCAACCAGAATTTGTAAATGCCCGATCGGGGACTTTATTTAAGCCAGAAAAAATCCACCGCGGGACGATCCGGATTCTTGATATTCGCGGGTCCATCGCAACCGCCTATGTTGTGTCTGCACGTGGGGTCGTTAGCCTATGGGACTCGACGATACGCAAGTCCCTTTGATGACATGGCCTGGAATCAACTAAAACCCCCGTGAACCATCACGGAGGTTTCCCAGTGAGCATCCAGATTCTGAATTTCACAACCGCCATACTTCATGTCGCCTCCCAGCACTTGAATCGTTGGATCCGGCCGCCAGATCCAACAGTATTTGCAGCATCTTTGAGCCCTGACATTTTTGGCCTTTGGGGCGGGGAACACTTAGATTTAGATCTGCAATCAGGGCAATTGTCCGAGCCATTGTCAGCCAGTCAAAATTTCTGGAGGGAGGTGGTCAGTACTTTGGTGCCTGCCATGCCAGAAATTTTTCCGCCAAAAATCAGGTCGGACCTCGATGGGCTTGCCCGCCTTTGTTACGAATTTTTTTGTGAGGTCCGCCAAGCCTCGGCGACCTATTTGGCGATCTGGGACGAAGGCTATCCTGCGTTGCTGCGTCAGATTGTCGATCCTCCCCTCGGTCTGACCGTGACGGGTGATGCGACCTTGCTTTGCCGCCCATCGGTGGCTGTCGTCGGATCAAGGTTTGCTGCGAATTGGGCAATCGACTGGGCTTCTGAATTCGGCCGGCTGGCAACGGCCGCTGATATCCCGGTGGTCAGCGGTGGGGCTTATGGGTGCGATGCAGCCGTGCACACCGGAATGCTGACGACGCAATTTGACCGAGTGCCTGCCTTGGCGGTTTTCGCCGGCGGACTCGGTATGCCTTATCCCCGTCACAACATCCGCCTCTTTGAGGACATTGTTGCCAGTGGTGGGTGTCTTGTGTCAGAGCGGTTCATCGGCGCTGGATGCCGTCCCCATGATTTTTTGGCCCGTAATCGGATTATATCTGGATTGTCCCTTGGGACGATCATCGTCCAAGCCGCAGAAAGGTCTGGAGCCATGGTGACAGCCCGATTTGCGGGCGACCAGGGTCGGGAGGTCTGGGTTGTCCGGCCGCCCTATTCCGATGTCAGGGCGGCTGGCAATGAGGCTCTGGTCACTGATGGGGCACTGGTTTTGGGGCGCCCAGTGGATGCTGCGCTTGAATTGGCAGCGGCCTTGATGAGTTGATGATTTTGAAGTGCTTTGTTTTCAAATTCGCTGTGATAGACTTTCTCCAGACCTGATTAAATCACTTTTTGGGGGTGTCCATGCCGAAGTCCTGGTGGGATGCAGTGCGTGAAATAGCCTCTTTAGTCGTTCGTGATGGCCTCCATCAAGCCGACGAGGGTGTGATGCGCCGGGCTTTGCTGTCTTCTGGCTTTGAGGAAGAAGCCATCATTAAGGCGTTTGACTGGATTGATCATGCTGAGCGGTCCGGTAATGTTCTCGAAGCTCTGGTGATGTTGGCTCCGCGACCGGAGGGCATTCGTGTGGCCCATCCGATGGAGCGTATGTTTGTTTCCGATCGCCTTTGGAATGAAATTGGTCGTGCCCGTCAGCGCGAAGTGATGAATACCGATCTTGCCGAAAGGGTGCTTGAGGGAATTCGCGCCCTCGATACGCGTGATTGGGAAGACAATGAAGTTCGTTCTTTCATTGCAGACTTGATGGCCGATGCGACTGTTTCTGGTGACGCAAGCCGCGCCGAGCAAATCCTGAAGGATCAACTTCCGGAATTTTATTCGTAGATTTATTGACTGTAAGTACTTGTTTTTATTTAAAAAATTTCATTGTAGCTTGCTGCTTCTGGTAGCAAGCTGTTACTGATCCGAAGGTGCGTTCATTTATAATAAATGGGCGATTTCGCTTTTTTTCACAAAAAATCAAAGCCAATCGCCATTTTCTGGGATCTCCTTGTGGCAAAATTTCTGGTTGTTGTTGAGTCTCCCACCAAGGTCAAAGCACTTAAAAAATACCTCGGCAAGGATTACGAAGTTCTGGCTTCCAAGGGGCACGTCAAGGATTTGCCCGCGAGTTCTCTGGGCGTTGACGTGGACAAGGGGTTTGAGCCCCAGTACGTAACGATTCCCGGCAAAGAAAAGATTCTCAAAGACATCACCTCTGCAGCGCAACTTGCTGACACCGTATACCTCGCGCCTGACCCGGACCGCGAAGGGGAAGCCATTGCCTGGCACATCGCCAGTGAATTGAAGAAGCCAAAGGACAAAATCCGGCGGGTATTAATCCACGAGATCACGAAAAAGGGGGTGCAAGACGCCCTTTCCAGTCCTCTTGATCTTGATTTGAAGAAATTTGAATCGCAGCAAGCACGCCGCATCCTCGACCGTTTAGTCGGTTACCAGATTAGTCCTATTCTCTGGAAAAAAGTGAAGCGCGGATTGTCGGCCGGACGCGTGCAGAGTGTCGCTGTGCGCTTGATTTGTGAGCGTGAGCAGGAAGTTCGCAAATTTAATCCGGAAGAATACTGGAGCATCGAGTCCAAACTTGACGCTGATTCGCCGCCGCAGATTGTAGCGCGCCTTGCTGCTGTGGATGGCCGTAAGATCGGCAAAGATTTTGAGATTCGCAATGGCGAAGATGCTGAGGTTATTAAAAAGCGCCTCAAGTCTGCCCCGGTCGTGGTCAAGTCGGTGCAACGCAAGGAGCGTAAACGCAATCCAGTCCCGCCGTTCACCACATCTAAATTGCAGCAGGAAGCATTCCGTAAGGTTGGTTTTAATGTGAAACGGACGATGTCTGTGGCGCAAAGCCTATATGAGGGTGTCGAGATCGGTGGTGATGGCCCCGTTGGTTTGATCACCTACATGCGTACCGATTCAACCCGGGTTTCCGATGAAGCGCTGACGAACGTCCGCGAGCACATCAGCAAGCGATATGGCCCGGAGTTTTTGCCCGATAGTCCAATCATCTACAAAACCAAGAAGTCGGCCCAAGATGCCCATGAGGCCATCCGTCCGACCATGCTGGAATATCCGCCGGAAACCCTAGTCAGTCACCTGTCTAAGGAACAATTGGGACTATATCGCTTAATCTGGAACCGCTTCGTGGCCAGCCAGATGAAACCCGCAATATTTGATCAAATGAGTGTCGAGTTTTCTGCCGATGCGGAAAAGTTGTTGCTGCGCGCGAGCGGCAGCCGGATCCTCTTTAAGGGGTTTCTTGAGGTCTACGAAGAAGGCCGCGATGAAACCGCTAAACGTAAGGATGCCGTTGACTCTGGCGAGGATGAAGAAGAAATGGCCCAGGGCGGTATTTTGCCACCTCTCCAAGAAGGCAAGCCCATAAAACTGCTGGACGTGGTCACTGAGCAGCACTTCACTCAGCCGCCGCCACGTTTTAATGAATCATCCATGGTCAAGGAACTCGACGAACAGGCAATTGGTCGGCCTTCGACCTATGCAACCATTTTGTCGACCATTGTGGACCGTGGATATGTCCGCAAAATTGATAACCGGACCTACGAGCCGACGATACTTGGCGAAAAGGTCAACGAGCTGCTTGTCGAGGCATTTCCCGACATCGTCAGCGTTCAGTTTACGGCCAGCATGGAAGACGGGCTCGACAAGGTCGAAGAGGGCGGAGTCGAGTGGCGGCGTTTGCTTGCCGATTTTTACGAGAAATTTTCTGCCAAGTTGAAAACGGCCGAAACGGGGATGCGCAACGTTAAGGGACAATCTGAGCCAACGGATATCAAATGCAATCGCTGTGAAACCGGGATCATGCACATCAAGTGGTCGTCCCGCGGCGAATTCCTAGGCTGCTCCGGTTATCCCAAGTGTCGGGGCACCAGTGAGTTCACTCGCCTCAGTGACGGAAAAATTCAGCTGATCCAGCCAAAAGTCACTGGCGATAAGTGCTCAAAGTGCGGCAAAGATATGATCGCTAAGACGGGCCGTTTCGGTGATTACATCGCCTGCATCGATTACCCGACGTGCCCAACGGTGAAGAGTCCGCCCCCGGAAGTGGATTGCCCTCAGGAAAGTTGCAGCGGTGGCCTTGTTGGCCGTAAGACCCGCATTGGCAAGATGTTCTGGGGATGCATCAACTATCCGTCTTGCAGCTACGCGGTTTGGGACAAGCCGGTGGCAGTCAAGTGTGAAGGTTGCTCCTTTCCGATCATGACGCTGAAATCCACCAAGCGCGATGGCAACCGTTACGTTTGCCCTTCGTGTAAGAACGCGGTGGAAGCTCCAGAATCTCCAGAAGCCTGATGCGGGCGGGGGAGAACCCGTTGTGCATGCTGGTGACCGATTGTTCGCAACCATCTTTGACGTTTTCGATGCAAGTCCCGCCCTTGACGAAGTTTTCTTTAATGGTGCGGACGTTGCCGCTTCCGGATCATTTCGGGGCGAGCCCACCCTTCGGCAAAACCTGATTCCGTGCCTTGATTCATTTTTTGGATCTAGCCTGGCGGTTCTGGATTGGCTGCAGGATTTAGCCACGGCCTGCAATTCAAGGCTCGATCCGATGTTTCCTTCTGCCGGCGGTAATGTTCCGGAGCGTGCCGCGCGTTGGCATGCCCTGTTTCCACCGCTGGTTCGCAATGGGCCGGTGTTTACGGTTAGAAGAAATAGATTTGCAAGTTTGACCCTCGATGACTTCGCCATCCCAGATGTTCTGCGAGTAGCCCTGCTGGAGCACCTGCAACGGGGAGGATCTCTGCTGGTTTCTGGTCCGACTGGATCAGGAAAATCTTCGTTTGTTGCAGCGATACTCCGGCAATTTTTTTCATCGCGGCGCATGGTTATTATTGAAACTGTCGAAGAACTTGGAAGTCTATCTACCAATTTTCTGAATATGGTTGTGCGGCCACCTAATTTGGCGGGCGCGGGGGCCGTCACCGCCAACTGGCTATTTGAAGAGGCCTTGAGGCTTCGGCCTGATGGGATTGTGATCGGCGAGATCAGGGGGCTTGAGGCGAGTGCATTTTGCAGCGCCGTTACCAGCGGGCACCCATCTTGTTTTTCTACCATCCATGCTGGCGATGTGGATCAGGCCCGGTGGCGCTTAGGCTGGTTGGCCGGCCTGACGGGAATAACTGAGATGGCAGCCAGGACAGAGATGGCGGGGCTTACGGGGATGGTTATTCAACTTGCAAGGGCGGAAACCCAGGCTTCTGTTCCCGCTGTAGTTGGCTTTGGGCCACTGTCGAGGTTACAATAGTCGTACAGCAATTAACCAGCATCCGGAGGTTCTCGCACATGAGCCGCATGATGAAATCACCAAAAATCATATTTTTGGCATTGATGCTGGGGACTTCTGCCTGCAGCAAATCTCCTCAGAAGAAAAAAGACGATGCCGTGAACAATTTTGGCAACGGGGCCGTGGGCGACATGGTGCAATGTGTGAGGGCCAAGTGCGATCCGGGGCGTCCCCAGTTGTATGTGAACGGCGTGTCGACTCCGCGCCTGACGGCCGAGATCAATCAGGCGGTGAACTGGCAGATTAGCGGCCGCTCGACGATGTATCCTGGCCGTTCCTATGCAGCCCTGCGAATGGATTTCAATCCACAAATGCCGCGGCTGACCGTACGTCAGAGTACAGGGATGCTCAGTGGGTCTGATTCAATTGCCGTTAGCGGCCAATTGACAGCTGCTGAATTGCAGGCGGGTTCAACAGCGACGGTCGTGGTCCGCGACATGACAGCCTGCCAGGTGCTTTCGACCGGGTCAGGGAATGCCACGGGCAATTCCGTCTGCAACAATTCCTCGCAGCCGACTCAATACGACACCACGCTGACGGCGACGGTTTCAGTTTCGAACAATGCCTACAATCCAAATGGTCCGTATGCGCAGATTCCTGGTACGCCCAATAACATGACGCCCAATAACTCCATGGACAACCTTGGGATGAGAATTGGCATTGCCGCTGTGTTGGGCGGACTCCAGGCTCTTTTCGGACAAAATAATAATGCGGCGGGAGTTCTGGGCGGTTCTGTTAATGGGGCCATCCAAGGCTTGAATCAATCCCCGTACGCTGGCGGCACTAGCAACATGTACAACGGCAATGCCTATTATAACCAGAATGCCTATCAGCCGAACAACAATTCTGGATACAATAACGGACCCAACAACATCCGGGGCTACTAAACATGAAGCATACATCTGTCATTCTGGTTGCTAGTTTGTTGGGCGCAGCAAGTCTCGTCGGTTGCAAAATGACAAGCACCGATCAATCAAACAAAAAATCGATAGACGCGGTGGCCACTGGCGATCAGTCTCTGCGTTCTAACGTCGCCTGTGGGCCTGGCAGCATGGCAAACAGCAATGTGTCAGAAGCGGTTGTCCGTTCCTATGTTGCCCTGCCGCCGTTTCTTCAGATGCAGTATCCGGATCTGAATCAATCATTTCGAATCAGCGAACAACCAGCCAAAGATTGCTTGATTTCCTTTAAGGGAATGCCGGCAGCGGGGATGTCTACGGCGGAGCAGGGGTTTATGAAGGGCGATCGCCTGGACGCGCTGAAGGCATGTTGGGTGGCTCCAGTTCCAGCGCCTGGCGAGACGCAAGAGCCACGCATTTTGATGGGAGCAACACTTCAGGACGTCCACAATTCAATGATCGTCACCTCGTTTTATGCCTTTGCGGAATGGTATATGGACCGGGTATTTGGACCGGCAATCGCTGCGGCAGGATCAACTCAGGGCAAGGATCTTGGCACCAAGGGTGAAGACCTGATCGCTTTCGTCGCAGAATTTTCCAGCGCTCGCAAGGCCATTGCAGCTGCGGTCATTGCGGACCTTGAGAAAGCCGGCAAAGCGGATGTCATTGCCAAATATGAACAGGATTTCAGTGCTCCTGCCGCATCGCTTTCTGCGAACGTAGGCTTTCAAAATTTTGTCTCTGCCGAATTCACTGATACTTGGTATTGCAGTGTTGAAACTCACGAGTCCCTCGTTAATTCGACGGTCTTCCCCAAGACACGCGAGGCCTACGCTGGCATGGCCAAGCTGCTTGGCAAGGCATGGTTCGAAAACTGACATTAATCAGCGACTTCGTCTCTTCAACTGATCAGCAATATCGTCCTCTTTGTGGTTTCGACCAAACGCTGGAATTCTTTAGGGGAAGTTTCTCGGCCCCCTTGGTCAGCACTTTTTTTGTGCCATCACCACCTGTTTAAATGGGCAGGCTGGCCGCCCCAGCTGCGCGCTTGCGCGCCTGTGCCATGAAACCTGTGCCGAGTTCCTGTTCGGCAGCGGCTTGATTGTGGCGACGACACCGCAAGGTCAAATTATCTTCGGTATGATCGCCGCTGGAATTGCTGGACGAGATGGGGATTTTTTTGTTGGACTTTGATCGCCATTCCCCGGGGAAGCTAGGGCGGAGACTGCTTCTGCGGCGCCTGAAGAGCGGCTGACGAGCCCAAGGCGATAATCTTGCAGACGCCTGAGACCCACCGATTCCGGTTCTTACACCTAGGGTTCATAAAGATACCTCCCGCTGTCATTAAGGCCTCCCTTCGATCCCTAACCCAATGATTTGGATAGGAAGAGCTTAGGGGGTACGGGACGAAGTCGCTGATTAATTCAGACGGGACGATATCGCTGATGAATTACAGGCTCTGGGCTGCACCGCGCGCCGGGATTTGTGCCGGCAGATTCGGCGTGCCGCCGCTCCACAGGTCGCGCATGAGGAGCTGGACACGATCTGCATAAGTCTTGCCTTCTTTTGCATAGGAAATATCAGCCGACGTCGAGGCGACTTCCTCGGCTCGCAGTTCGGGATCAGGTTCGAGAATATCGTAGCTCGCCGCTTCAAGCTGCCGCGCCAAGACCTCGACCATCCCCGGTATATGATAGGACCGTCGATCCGCTATGGGTGCCCGCATTGCCGGCTTATGAAAGTGTTCTTGATATTCGTCATGGGCGAAATGACGATCCAGAGGCATGGTGAACATGAAATCCTGAACGGCAGCCTCGTCGTTGAGACGCCGGTCGCGGACCTCTTGACTCTCTCCAGGGAAGCCGCGTTGTAAAAACTCCTTCGCCTTGATCGTCGTGATCAACGTCAAATGACAATCGGCGCAGCCTATCGGTGTATCGCCAACTTCATCGCGGTAGGTCCCTCCATTCCAGCGGCGCACCAAGCGAGCGACGTCTCCACCGGGCCTGTATACCGGATAAAAGCGGTCAAAAATGTGCAGAACGAAGCTGTCGCGAACATGACGCGCACCGACAAACGCATTGTAGTGCGTGCGAATCTCAGCCGGCATCATGATAGAGCCGTCATCGGCGACGGGGTGAACTTCGATGACGTATGTGTCGCGGTAGTTATCGGCACCCAGTTGAGTGCGGAGGCGCTTAATCACCCGCAGAGACGGACCGATGCTGCCATCGGGGCCCTGGGCACCTTTAGCGGCGAAGCCTTCGACATGAATCTCGGTGCGATCTTCAGCGTCGGCCCGATAGAACTCCAATAGGTTCGCGGTTGTTTGACGCCAAGTTGCATTCAGATAGAGGCGTTGCGCTTCCCGAGAGTTGGCGTTCCCTGGCATCGATGGGCCATTGTCCCCCCCCCATCCAGGCATGAAAGCCCGCAGGTATTCGCGGTCAGCGAGCGGCGCCAGTAAAGTCCATGCCGCGTCGCTGCTATCTGGTACGGGGGCGTAAGCGCGTAGCCCAGAGGACGTCGTGCGCTTGCGACAAGCACTGAGGCACAAGACACACACGACCAATGCAATCATTTTGTTCCAACGCACGATTCACCCCACCTACAAGTAAGACTATGACTGCAAACCTCGTTCATTCGACGGTCTTCCCCAAGACACGCGAGGCCTATGCTGGCACGGCCAAGCTGCTTGGCAAGGCATGGTTCGAAAACTGATTCATGACGCCGGCGCGGCCCCTTCGTTAACGGTCTATATGAGCGTGAAACCTACTTTTTCTTAAAGAATCCCTTCAATTTATCCTTCGCTTGGGCTTCCAATTTTTTGGCGCCTTCCTGCGCCTTTGTGGTGATCTCGTCGGCTTTCTTTTCATCGATGCCCAGGGATGGCAACGCTGATTTGATCGCTTGACGCGTGGAATCTTCCAGCGCCTTTTTGGCCTCCATCTCAAGTCTGGCGGCAGCATTGTCCTCGAAGTTGCGCGTCAACCCAGATGTATCCATTGCCAGCCGGGGCTTAAGCACATTGCCCCCCAACTTGAAGGAAAGCGGCAGGGCCTTGTTTTTGTCGAGCAGCATAGCCGCATATTCGCTCTGTTTGAGTAATCCGTTTTTTTCTGTTTCTGAAAGTGCGACATCCAGATTTCCCGAGAGGTCGCCCTCTAGTGTGGTGATCGCATCAAGCTTGAATTGACCAAGGTCACTCGCTGTATCCGAAGTGATCCTGATTTTTCCGTCGTTCACTTCAAACTGCCCCTTGCTGGAAGCGACCTTTTTTTCTCCGGCGTACTTGGTTGGGATCTTGACGAGTTTAACGCCGTCAATTCTTTTTTTGAGGTCATCAATCTTGGGGCGCTTGTCCTCAGGAATGCGTTTGCCGAGGGGTGAGTTGAAAAATTTGTCGATGTTTTTAATGGCTTTTTCTGCGGCCTTGCCCGACGTCAAACCCGACATGAATCCTGCGAAAGCATCGGCCACCAGTGGGCGCAATTCGCCTCCGCGCACCCGCAAATCGCTAATGTTGTAGGAACCCTTGCCACTAAGTGTTTTGGAGATGGTTTGGCGCGTTGTGCCGCGTGCGCTCGCCGTCATTGCCAAACTCAATTTTCCAGTCAGGGCTTCCCTTTGCGCAGGAGCAATGACATCGAGCGCATCGCCGGCCGACACACTGTCAAGGTTGAACGTTCCTTGAAATTCCAGCGGTGCGGCAGAGAGGTTTAATTTGCCGTCAGCATTGACGCTGCCGCCAAGAGCCTGGAGCGAAAATTTTTGCAGGGCCAACTGAAGTTCCTTCAGTGATGCCTTCATTGCAAGGTTGCTGATCGTGAGCTTCTCCCAAACGATTGCATTCATGGCGACGTCCACAGAAACTTCGTGGGGCTTCAAGGTTTCCTTTAACTCTGAAGATAACGCGAAATCCTTTTCGGTACCGGAAGCTCCTCCGGGAGCGGCTGGGGATCCCGGCGTGGCAGATTCGGCGGCCCCAGCAGTGGCGGCGCCTGTGGTGGAGCCGCCAGCTTGCGCGGGTGGCAAAAACGGCTTTAATAGAGCTGACAAATCTATTTGTTTGCTGGTGAACTTGATCTGGGCCCTTGCCGGCATAACGGATGTCGCATTCACCGCCAGATTAAAATCGGAACCGGCCAACTTGCTCTCGACAATCAGGTCAGCATGAAGCGCTGCCAGGTCGGCCACGGGGCCATCAACTTTTGCATGAACCGAAAGCGAAGCTTTTTGCAGCATCTTTTCATGCTGCGGCAGCATTGCCCCTAGACTCGAAATATCAGGACTTTCGATGTCCATGGAGAACATTGTCTTTAGGGTCCTGAAATCGCTGACAGCCAATTTGCCGCTGCCGGCGATGTTGAGGATGTCAAAGCCCAGCTCATCAACTTGGAGGCTCGTTGGCGATGCCGCGCCGCGAATCCGCAACGCGATATTCTGGCCTGGTTTTTTTACCAGCGCATTTTGAAAATTCAGGGCGAGTTCCTTAAGGTCGAGATTGCCATTGAATGCAAGGCGCTTGAAAAGTGATTCTGGTCCCGTTTCAATCCGGGCCATCAGTTTTGCCGTGATGGCCCCGCCAACGACAGCGCCGCCTTCTTTCGCCTTCAAGCGAGTGGTCAAGGCAATGTCGATGTCGCGATCCAAGCCGATATTGCGAATGGCAAAGTCCAGATCAGAGACCCGAGCAAGAGGCTTGCCATTGGCCGTGATGCTGACCGCGGCACCCGTTAGGAGGACCGACTTGATTAGGACCCGCTCGCGGATGTGGGCGATGCCTGTGCTGTCGAGGGCCAAGGGCTGCGAAGTCTGCGTTCCCTGGGCTTCCGGACCGGCCGGGGGCGTCGCCGTCGCCGGGGGAATGCCTGGTGCCGGGGCTTTGGCCAGGCTGGCCAGGTTGTTGGACCCATTGAGGAGCCGGATTTCTACGGCCGGATTGACGATCCGGAGTTCGCCAACCAACTTTCCCTGCAACAGGGGCCAGAATTCAGTAGCGAGAAACACCTCGTCTGTCTTAAAGAGTGTGGTCCCACTGAAAGTAGAATCGGTGTTGCGGATTTCAGCATTTTTGATGGTGACCCCAAGTTTGGGAATCCCATGAAGGCGGATGGACTTGAAGTCGAGGTCCGCATTCACTGTGCTGCTAACGGCAGCTTGAATCTGGGGTTTGAACTTTTCCAGGTCGATAAGAAA
This sequence comes from Oligoflexales bacterium, assembly GCA_947445775.1. Taxonomy (GTDB): domain Bacteria; phylum Bdellovibrionota_B; class Oligoflexia; order Oligoflexales; family RGVZ01; genus RGVZ01. The sequence continues at coordinate 94,724 of CANFEB010000005.1, forward strand.
GGGCAGCGCAATTGCGCTGGCAAGCGCAAGGCCTAGGACAACGACGGAACTTACGACCCATTTAGTTTTTGACGCGATCAACAGCATTTTTATTCTCCAAGTCAGGCAGATACTCTATGAAACCACAAACTGGCGAATTCGTTGAGGGTCTTCGTAACCGGAAGACGCAAAAGTTGTTTATTTGCCTGGAAGCGTCCTCGTCCCCGGGGAAAGTCCGGGTGATCAACCCAGGTGGGGATGTTTTGATTGTGATGGAAGAGCTTTTCGATTTGGAGCCGGTTGAAGTTGCGATTGGTGAGGTTTCTCGCTTTTTTACCGATGAACAGGTCTCCAGTTGGCATGCCCATCTGGCTGATGAGGTGGAGCAGCGCCGTCTAGAAGTCGACCGCAACGCCCGAATCGACGCTCAAAAAAATGAATTTGGAAGCCATGGCAGGTCAATGGCCTCGGCCTCGGCCCCGGCCCGGACAAAGGTAGATTCAACCCGCAGCCCGCCGCGGACGTCGCGCAAGTCGACGTCGATTCCAGTCAAAGTGATTCCTGGGCGTGTTGTCGCCAACTGGGCCTCGGAACGCCTGGTCTTTTATCGTCATAGGATCGACCCGCTGCGCCCGTCAGAGCAATTTCAGGTTAAAATTCAGGATGTTGGGACTTTTCAAATCACGAAAGCCGATTTTCAACGCGTGTTTAACAACGTCATTATGTCCCAGCTGTATCGCTCCCAGGGAATGTTTTCCTACGAACAGGTCCCGGATGAAGCGCGCCCCTTTATCAAAGAATAGATCTTTCTTTATTAAAATTGTCTTTCATACTAATAGATCTTATGCGTTTGACTAGATTTTCTAACGCCGATTTTAAGGCCGGTTTTTATGGGGGGATTTATGGTCTCGATCATGCGCGGTTTGACCTTTGACGATGTTCTTCTGGTTCCCGGATACAACGGAATCAAATCACGGCAAGACGTAAGCATTTCAGTGACCCTCAAAGACCGCAATTTTGAAATTCCCGTTGCCAGCGCAAACATGGACACGGTCACCGGGCAAATCATGGCGGACGCAATCACCAGCCTTGGTGGGATGGCGATCCTCCACCGCTTTATGTCGATCGAAGAAAACGTGGCCCAATTCAAGGCCTGCACTAATCCCAGAAATACCGGTTTTTCCATCGGAGTCGGCGATGACGGCCTGGGGCGTGCCGAAGCCCTGATCGCAGCTGGTGCTGGCATCGTATGTGTGGACGTCGCCCACGGCCATTCCAAGGAAGTGAACCGGACGATTCGCGCTCTACGTGATTCGTTCAAGGATAATATTTTGGTGATCGCCGGTAATGTCGCAACCTATGCCGGAGCCGATTACCTAGCAGCGGCAGGGGCCGACGTGATCAAAATCGGGATCGGGCCTGGATCGGTTTGCACGACGCGCATCAAGACCGGTTACGGAGTGCCGCAATTGACGGCAATCATGGAATGCCGCAAGGTCGATCGCGCCCTGATGGCTGACGGCGGTATCCGGACACCTGGCGATGCTGTGAAGGCGTTTGCAGCAGGGGCTGACTTCGTCATGCTCGGTGGCATGCTTGCCGGCACCGCGGAAACACCGGGCGAAACTCTGGAGCGCTCCCTGCCAAATGGACAGACGCAGAAGTTCAAACAGTTCCGGGGCATGGCATCCCGCGAGGCTCAAGATGATTTCATGGGTGGCATGAAAGGGTGGAAGACGGCCGAGGGCGTATCCATTGAGATTCCTTGTCGTGGATCGGTCCGCGATGTGATTCAAGATGTTGTGGGCGGCTTGCGTTCCGGTTTGACCTATTGCGGTGCGGCCGACATCAAGAGTCTGCAACGCAAGGCTCAATTCATCGAGATCAGCGCGGCTGGCTTTCGTGAGGGAACTCCCCATGGGATCGGACGTCTAACCATCTAAGCGTGTCACGATCAGGAGGCTTGTCGCTGGGGGGAAATCTTGCTAACTCAAACGGGCGGCCACATTTAGCCGTCTGTTTTTTTGCAGTGTTTTTGCAACCTTGGAAAATTGGGGTTTTTGATCATGCGCCAGATGCGATTGTCCGGTTTTTTTATTGCCGCAGGCCTCTCCGGTCTGCTAGCAGCTTCTGAGTTATTTGCTGATGCGTATCCAGAGCCTGCAAAATTCTTGGGACGCTCCATCCGCACGACCCAACTTGTCAATGTAGACGGCAAGCCCTTTACGCTGCGCCCCGATTCGGGCAAGCCGATTGTGCTGATTCCAGTCTTCACCAGTTGTCCAGTCACCTGCCCAACGATCCTGAAGGAGTTTCAGGTGTCTTGGGCAGAGGCGCTGCCGTCCCTTGCAACCTCTGGCGCGCAAGTTGCCGTCGTGAGCTTTGATCCAGCGGATACTCGTGCGGGGTTCAAAAAGTTGGTGTCCCGCCAGAAATTGCCCAAGGATTGGATTTATGCCGTGCCGAAGCCAGGCAAGGATTTCAAAGAGTTTGAGGCCCTGCTGGCTGATCTGGATTTTCGCTACTTTAAATTGAAGGGTCAGGGTGGGGGCTATGCTCATCCGGCGGGAGCCTATATCTTTGATGGTGGGGGGAAAGCCGGAAGGTTTCTCGCCCAGGCGGAGTTCACCAAGGAAGATATAGTCAATGCTGTCAAAGGAAGTGCAGTTGCCGGATCTGCCGGAGGGAATACCTCCAGAGGCCCTACAAAACGTCTGGACAACCGCTGAGTCCTGGGATCATTTGACCTGGCTGTGGGATTGGGATCACATGATCTCGCCCGGGCGAGTTTTGCAAAAGTATTTATTTGACCATGGCACGGTTCCGTTCTGGAATCTGTATCTTTGCGGTGGCCAATTCGAACTTCAGAACCCCCAGAGCTATGCGTTTACATGGCCTTCCTTGTTTTATTATTTGATGCCCCCTGCCGCGGCGATCATGGTCATATGGGCCCTGCTGACTGCGGTCGGGACTTGGTCCACGGCTAAGCTCCTTGAGATGGCGGGAGCAAGACCCTGGATTGCTTGGACCTGTGCGACGGCATTTACTTTTTCGGGATATTTCGGCGCACACTTCAATCAAGGGCATGCGACGTTTTGCTTTTTTCATCTGGTGCCGTTGCTGTGCTGGGTGATGACGAAAGAATGGCAGCAGCAAATGTCGACTGGGCGCTCGCGCCTGGTGAATCCCTGGCTGGTAATAGTTGTGTTTCTGCTGTTTTCAGCTCCGGCGATTCAGACTCTGGTTTATGCTTTGCCGGCAGTCTTGATTTTGGCAGCAGTTTTGATTTGGCCGCAGTCGCGCGCGCCGGGCGCTGTCCGTGCGAGCGCGAGTTTTGCCGGCGGCCTTTTTGTTTCAGGTATTTTGGGCGTACTCACTGCTTCCTACAAATTCATGCCCGTCTTGTTTCAGTCTCTTTCCCGCCAGCGGCAAGGCATGTTTGAAGAACGCTACAGGCCGGCCCTGATGCTCAAGACTTTGCTCACCTTTGTTTCTGAGCCCGGGCGGATGTGGCAAGATTACCGCTTTCCTGAACGAATATTTGGTTGGTGGGAATACGCTGCGTTCATCAGTCCAGTTCTTCTTGTGCTGGCACTCGCTGCACTTTACGTTGTTGTGAAGGGGCGAAGTCGCGGGCTGATTCAACGGCGCTTTATGATCACTGGATTGGTGCTCATGACAACGGGATTTCTTTTAACCCTCGGTAATGGTTTTTGGTTGGATGTCATCCGTGCGATGAAGGTCGATGGTTTGTTTGAGCGTTTTCTGCACTCTTTTCGTATTTTCCCAAGATTTCAGGTGCTCTTTTTGTTTGGCGCGACCATCTGTTGTGCGTTGTTCATGGAAATTTTTGCGCCGCGTCGCGCCGCATTCCGGGCGGCTATGATCGTTCTGATCGCTGGTCCATCGCTGGCGCAGGCTGCGGTGATGGTCCACGGAATTTATGCCATTCCTGATCGCGCCATGATTGCCCGCCTTAAACTTGAAGCCTCATTTTCAGACATGGCCCGCCAGGAGAGTTTGTTTCTATCCAATAGGGTCTTGATCATGCCCGGGATCATATCGGCACAGGACCTCATGATCCGCCGTGGGGCTATTATTGATGGGTGTTACGAACAGTTTTTTCCAGTGAGGCCTCAATTTCAAAGGCAGACTTCTGATATCCTGCGCCCGGCGACCACTCCGCCCCTTGTCAGGCTAGAAAATGTCACGTCAACGTCATTTCAACTCAAAGTTCCTGCAGATTTGGACCGAAACCTTGTTTTGAACCTGCCGCTAGTCATCGAGGCAAAGTTTGAGCCGGAACCTAGTCTGGGCCAGACGGGTCTGGAGTTCGAACGCGCCTCTGTGGCCGGACGCGCGATCCAAGTTCGGTTTCCAGTCGACGATGCGCAGTTTGGCGGAGTCGTATCGATCACAGCAATCATGACGGCCATCGGTCTTTATCTCAGTGAACGGCGTCATGCCGCGCGGGTAAAAGGCGTGGGACCGTGAATATCCGGCCTCCGAAAATTTTTGGCAATAATCCTGACCGGTACTACTGGCTGATCCTTGTTGGACTGCTTGTGCTGATGATGGTGTTGTCCGGTGATTTCTGTGTCACCTTCGACGAGTGGGCGCAGTTCGAATATGGCCGGAGGGTTGTTGCCTACTTGATTTCTGGAGGGAGCGATCATTCTTCCGAATCCTACCGCAACTTGTTTATGTACGGCGGATTTTTGCTTGGATTTGCATTGCCTTTACAGCACAGATCAGCCGGGTAGCACTTGGGCCGGTTGCAGGCATTGTGACGGCGCTCGCGATGGCTCTGTGTTTTTTCCAGAATTATCATGTGCGTTTTCCCTACTACAGCTGGCAGTCCTTTTTTAAAATCTCGGCGGCCATTGGCCTGGCCTTAAGCGTTCGGGTTGGTGGCGTGATTCTATTGTTCGAATTTGGACTTCTGCTGATTTTTTTGTTTCTTCGCGACCAGAACAACGCGAAGACTCCGACTCGCAAGGCATTGACGATGTTTGTCATTTTGAGCGGTTGCAGCGTTCTGGCATTTTCAGTCGCCTTGATGTTTTGGCCGTGGGCTCTGCAGGATCCAGTGCCCAGGATTAAACAAGCACTGACTGTCTTTTCGAATTTCAACGTCACCATCATGGTTCAATTCGCCGGTAAATGGCTGCCAAGTGATGGTCTCCCGTGGTTTTACGTTCCCTGGCATTTTTTAATTCAAACGCCACCGATTCTAACAATTGGTTTTCTGGCGGCCTGCGCGGGCCTGGCTTTTTCGATGCGACGCGTGGGGGCCTCAGGGCAATTTCTGCAAAGGCTTGGCGGTGATTCGCCTAGGATTTTTTTGCGGCTTATACGTGCCTTGGTTTTATGGGTCTTCCAATGATCTATACAATGGTGGTCATTGCTTCTTCGGCGCTGTATCTCGTCATAAAAAGCTTTGCTGGGTACGGGCGTCAGCGCGTCGTTTTCAGTCTGGCTATTCTATCTGGTTTCATTCCCCCGCTGGCCTTCCAGATTCGCAACCATCCCAACCAATACGTCTACTACAATGGTTTGGTGGGGAGGCTGCATCCGAGAAGGGCTTGCCCGGGTGAACAAGATCTCCATAGACTCGTCTGGGGCTGATCTTTGGACTGGGGGCTCGGAGCCTGTCAAAATTCCGGACGGTGCAAACCTTCGTTTTTGATGAAGTTTAGTTTAGACTTTATGAATTAATAATTTCTATTTAATTTTGTTTGGAGTGTAACGGTGATTGCAAA
>CANFEB010000006.1 GCA_947445775.1 Oligoflexales bacterium
GAAGCGCGGGGATAGTCTGAATAATTCTCTGTGACAGCATGTGACGCCCTCCGGTTACCGGGTTGGCTTATTTCAAAGCTTTGTCTCTGGCGCAAGCCTAGTCGTTCAAGGTTAAGCGAGGATAAAGAACCTGCTCTTCATACACTAAAATGACCTCGGACTGGCCAACTTCTCGACAGGCGCATCACTTGGAACCATTGAAGACGCCCATTGGTTGCCTGACGACCCTCATATAACTCCGTATTTATTGATTAAATTATTGCCACATGCCCGCGGCTGATTGGCCGGTGGATTGCTAATAGATTGACAGAGGAGGGCCACCAATGCCCGGAATGAATGCTACAGAACTCGTTTTTCAAGAAGATTTCCACCCGGACACCGTAGCCGCCATCAACGAACTGAGGGAAATCAGGCTCGGCAACCTGGAGCACATGTTGGGAAATCTGGCTAAAACGGCGTCTGCGCTCGGTGCGGCAGATTCAGAGATTCAAGGGCTTCGCGGAGATCTCAATTTCCGAATTTCCGGACTTAAAGCCCGGATGGCCAATCCAAACACGATATTTGCCGACGAACTTGAGCTTTATATGGAACTTTTGGCCAACCCCGAATCTTAATCCACGACTGTTAGAATTTCCACGCTGCCATCACTGCGAATGGCAATCGTATGTTCGAACTGCGCCGACCATTTCCGGTCAATCGTAACCGCTGTCCAACCATCGCTCAGGATTTTAGTCTTCCAATGCCCTTCGTTGATCATGGGCTCAATCGTAAAAGTCATACCTGGCTCAAGGCGAGCCCCCTTGCCGCGTAATCCAACGTGCGGAACCTGCGGATCTTCGTGAAATCCCTTACCAATCCCGTGGCCAACGAATTCCCGAACGACGCTGAACCCTTCCCGCTCGCAGTACTCCATGATGGCTGCGCCGATGTCCCCAATGCGTCCACCGGCCTGAACGGCAGAAATTCCGCGGTACATGGACTCCTCAGCGCACTTCACCAACTTGAGCGCCAAGGGTTTGTGACCATGGCCAACCAAATAAGTTCTCGACGTGTCGCCGTGGTAGCCATCCAAGATGGTCGTCACATCGACGTTGATGATATCGCCGTCTTTCAGTTTCTGGCGGGCATTGGGAATACCGTGGCAAACAACCTCATTGACTGAGGTGCAGATCGACTTTGGAAAACCCTTGTAATTCAGGGGGGCAGCGATTGCGCCGTGGCTGGCAATAAACTCGTGACAGATGTCGTTCAGCTCAAGGGTGGTAACCCCGGGCTTCACATGCTGTTCGATCATGACAAGGCATTGGGCTGCTAGGCGGCAGCTGGCCTTCATGGCATCAATTTCTTGGTCGCTTTTTAAAACAATCACGGTTGCACCCGACTTCTGGCGGATCTAATTAGATTTCGCTGGTACGAAACGGAGTTTCGCGCCAGCGACTATCTAGCCCAAGTGTCGCTATAGCACAAGGAGCCTGAACCAGTCGGGATCGGTAAAATCAAGTTTTGCGGGAGCGGTTGCTGAACGGTCAAGGCAAGTGCCCATTTGGAATATCGGGGAAAAAACCTCGGCGTCGTACAACTTTTCATGAAAACTCTGAAGTGACGCAAAGTCAGGCGTAGCTGTCGTCAAAGATTGGGCGTAAATCCGCGCCAAACGCTGGTTATCAGGATGGCGGTAAAAATTGGACTTGGTGAATTGCTGGAATAGGCGGTTCGGATAGTCCGCTTGGAAGACGCTGACGGCCGGCCATTCTGTGGCGAATGACCCGATGATTCCATCGATTGGCTTGGGTTCATTTGGTTCGTTGGGCTTATTAGATTCTACCGTTGCTCCGGAAATAAACTCCGTCTGAATGCCGAGCAAGGCAAAGCTGTCGCCAATAACCTTCTGCAAAAGGTCGCCTCCTTCGGCATCCATGTCCTGAACCAAAAAACGCAGGACCACGGGTTTGGAGGTTTTCCGATCAATTCGCGAAGCCTCGGCCATGGCACGTTGCCAACCAATTTTTTCCAAAGCCGCAGAAGCCTCCTCCACATTATAAGGGCGAATCCTGAGGGCGTGGTTATAGCCTGGATGCTGGCGCGGAATAAATGAGGTCACAAGTTCGCCGAGGCCCCGGGCACCAGCACGCAGCAACTCCCCGCGCGGCAGAATCTGCGTCAAGGCCTTGCGCACTTGTGGGGACGTGGCCAGCACGCCCTCACCAGAGTCGCTCCAAAGGATGCCGACCACAGTCGGAAGCAGTGCCTCGCGGGAACAGGTCTGTTTTGGCTGCATGCCCGATGCAAAAGTAAACGCGACCTGCGGCCGCAAATTCTTGTTGGCATTGCGAGGTTCATAAATGCGCAGAGTCTGCCGCTTTTGCGGATACCCAGGAGCGGGGATAAATTCGGCCTCGCCTAAACCAACGCTGCGGTACCGATATAAACCGGCACACTCGATCGCTTGATTTCCAGTGCGGCGAAAGAATGCCGTGTTGTTTAAAATATACGGGCCAAACTCAGGTTGGGCGTGCCACGTCACCTTGACCACCAAAGGCTGCCCCTTGTTGGCGCCCTGAATAGGGTCGGAGGACGCAACATCAAATGTCGGACAAGGAACTTCTTTGCCGAGCGCCGAGGCCACTGTCGGACAGATCTGCTCGCGTAAAAAAGTTTCCAGATCTGAACTTGAAACCGCCTTGCCGCTCCACCAGTGCAGATCCGATTTCAGCGTCAATTTCCATTGTTTTGGCGATTCTAATTCAACACTGCGCAGTAGCAGCGGTTCTGATTTCTGTTGTTGCAAGTTGAGTCTGGTCAAGGAAGGACAGGCCAGGCGCCCAAAGGCAGCGTCCTCGGGGGATGGAATAATGCCCTGCTGGCTATCGCCCGGCATGCCAAATGGCCAGCCAGAGACCACCAAGACCGCCGCTTTGAGTTTCACTGAAAATTTTGGCATGGATCTCGCCACTTGCACTTGCTCCGAAGGATGGCAATATTAAGTCAGATTGAACGGGGAGTGGCAATGTCAAATCAGATTCCCGTCGTAGTTGCCGGTGGCGGGATAACCGGCCTGTCCGCAGCCCTTCATCTGGCTGAAATGGGGGCGCCGGAAATCCTAGTGGTTTCTGGATCAACTACGCCATCCAGCGCAACCGCACCGGGCATGATCAGCGGGGGCCAGCGCGACAACTTCACCCGGGTTGCCGCCGCGCACCAAACTGATTTCGCCAGGGTGCTGTGGCAATTTGGTGACCAGGCATTCGACCTGACTCGCTCTTGGGCCGCCCATCACGGCGTTCCCTTTGCTACCGGCAGGCGGCTGCGCCTTATTGCCGCTCCAGAGGAACTCCAGGAAGCCACCATCGCCGTCGCCGCCATGAATGGCGTCGGAATTCCCGCCAAACTGATGTCCGGACTGGAGCTTACCTCATCCCCGTGGGGCGCCTCCCTTGGAGCCAGAATTTTAGCCGTTCAAGACGACGGCGAACGCGGCGGATGGATCGATGCCCAAGCGTTTCATAGACGATTGCTGGAAGCCGTTCAGGCCCATTCGGCCATCACGTTGCTTGAGGGCACGGTCGAAAGCATCTCCGGATACACCGCCTCAAATTTGACCGTAAAAATCCGTGCCAAAACATCCCCCGGCAAGCATTCTAGTGGTGCGCGCAGCGTCAGGGACGTTAAACTTCAAACGACGAAATCGGCTGCCGTGATTGCAGCCTGTCACCTGGCCATTGGTGACTTGATTCCTGCCCTGAAACCCGCTCTAGTGTCCTCCGCAGATCAGTGGTTAACCACCCGTGGGCCTCTCGACCCTAGGCATTCAGATTGTCGATGGAATACCCCAGGCGTTGCCTGGTCGGCCTTTCACAATCACGAATGGGGCGCCACCCAACCAGGAGGCAAATTACTCCTTGGTGGTGGGCGCATTTTGCGAAAGTGGGCTGGCTTTGAAGCCACGGAAGCCAAGGTCGAACCGAAGATTTCGCAATACATCACGGCCCAAGCCCAAAAATTATTTTCACAATGGCAAGGCGGCCCTGGCAATCATGCTCCCATCTCCGAAGACGCCGGCCTTGACTGCCATCCCTGCGATGAACTTCCCATCGTTGGGCCGATGTTTGGTGAAGGGCGCATTCTGGTTGCCACGGGGTTTATGGGGCAAGGGCTGACCCTCGGATTTTATTCCGGCCACTGCCTAGCAAAACTCCTGATGACAGGGCGCTGCGACGAATTACCCCGTCGCCTTTGGCCCGAGCGCTTGCGGTCACTCCCCGATCAGGAGTAAACACACTTCCATGTCTGAAAAACAAAAATCCAAAACTCGGAATTGGAAGTGCACCCAGTGCAAGGCTGCATGCCTTTTTGACGAGTCAAATCCATTTCGGCCGTTTTGCAGCGAGCGTTGTCGCAACTTCGATAAAGCCAATTGGGCGACCGACAATTACAAAATCCCAGGACCGTCTGTCGATCCCGAACAAGAGTTGGGCGAGCCTTCTGAGGCTAACGCATCTGGGCAAGGCGATTCAGAACCCGATTCTTAAGGCCGGCCATGGACCTTGGAGCGGGAATTTTTTCGAGGTAGGGCGGCGCCAATTCTGACAGGACAACCAGCAGGTCATCCAAACTGGCTGCGGCAGCGATCCATACCTCCAGAACTTCATGGTCGGAATAGCACAGCATTGTGCCCTTACCCCTAAGCTCCAGCAGGTACTGACTGACTAATTCTTGTGGCCTCGCGTTGCCGAGATCCATGAAACTCATGGCTTGATCCTGATTTATGAAGTGATTCTCGTGTACCGCGATCACCCGCCGGCGCGCAAGGCATTGACTTCGTGTTCCAGCATATTGACTCGATCTTGTAACCGGTCCAGGGTTTGTGAATAACGCCTGAGTTCATGCAAGTGGTCGTGAATGCGCAGCAAATTCGCTACGCGAACAGGCAACGAATCCAGATGTTCAGGGCGCACCACGTCAAAATACCAGTTGGACTTCACGGCGTGTTCCATCAAAAGTCTGGCCTCGTTAGCCGGAAGGTCCGCCACGATCAAAGATGGCACCCAAATATCAGCCTGGGTAACCAAACGGGCCTGAAAGGCTTTCAGCCATTGCTGGAAATCACCAATAGATACCCCTTGGGCCTCCACAATCAAGAGGTCGCAGGGCAAAAAGGTAGGATCATCGAGCCCTTTGACCTCGACCAATTCGATGTCCACCATGGCTTTCAGCTCTATTTCGAGCTTTAGCTTAGGCAGGTTGACGAACTTCGGATCAAGATTAAGGATGCAGGCTCTCGACCTTCTTGTGCGCATGGTCTTCCTTCTTGGGTAGGGCAGGTTTATTCTATCTTATAACCAGACCAACCCGTGGAAAATTCCCATGACACCCATAAACTCCATACCTCCAACAAACTTCACGCCCGCCACAAACTCCACTAATGGCACCAAGGCGGACCGCAATTTTCATATCCGCGCCTCCGCCCCAACGCGGATCGACCTTGCCGGGGGCACTATCGACCTTTGGCCGATCCATCAGCTCCTTGACGAAAAAGCGACGGTCAACTGCGCAGTCACTTTACCGGCCCAGGTTGATATCCAGCCTTCCCAAGACGGCCGATTCACCCTGCACAGTGTCGACCAAGGCATCAAAGTCACTGGAACCTTTGACGAATGCACGGTGACGGAAAAGCTGCCATTGCTCGGCCTCTTTCTGAAAGCCTGGTGGTCCAGGGAACTACCGGCGCTGCAAATCCGCACCGAAGCAAAATCTCCGGCCGGAGCAGGCCTCGGGGGGTCATCGTGCTTGGCCGTGGCCTTGGGCGGGGCCTTGCTGAGGGCTCAAGCCCTGGTGAGTGGACGCGCCGTCGAAGACAATGCCTTGGGAGATGCCGACCTCGATGAATACCGACTCGTGCAAACGGCCTCCGACCTGGAGGCCAAGTTGATTCACGCTCCAACCGGAATTCAGGACTACTGGGGGGCCGTGCGCGGAGGCTTGAATATCATCGAATTCCCGGCTGGCGGCGTCACCATTGAAACCCACGACCCCGCAGATTCCAGCCTAGCGGCCCAAGTCACCCGTAAATTGGAAGAAGAACTGATTCTTTGTTTTTCGGGAAAAAGTCGTCAATCCGCCATCAACAACTGGGAAATATTCAAACGCGTTTTTGACGGCGACAAAACCCTTCTCAAAAAATTATCCGAAATTGGGGCTCTGGCACGCCAGTGCGCCGATGCCGTCCGCGCCGGCGATTACCAGGCTATGGTCCATGCATCGGTGCACGAATGGGCCATTCGTTGTCAATTATGGCCCAATATCCATACGCCAGAAACTAGGGACCAAGGCGACGCTGCCCTGGCCGCCGGGGCAAGGCTGGCGCGGGTGTGCGGAGCCGGCGGCGGCGGGGTCATGGCGGTTTTAGCGCCACCTCAGATCCACACCAAGGTCCGCGCCGCACTGGAAAGTGCGGGTGGGACTATTTTGGCCGCCGGGGTGGCCCATAGGGGTTTATATATCGAATTAATTCGTAAATAAATTCAGATAGTTATCTATTTTTGCTCAACCTTCTAAGGTGGCCGCCGAACGAGACCTTATAAGGAGCACAACATGCCCAATCAAAACCAGTCCACAGCAACCGGATCGAAGAGCCAACGGAAGATCAAAAATTTTCTGCTGATGCCTGTCATCCAATTACGAATAGCCACGTGGTCCGCTTTTTCGGCCGCGCTGTTCAGCCTTGGGATTGCGCTGGTGTTTTATTACACCCTGCGACACTTCTCAGAGTCATTTGCTGATATTGGATCCATGGACGATGAAACCATCAATCGTGCCTATCAAATGTTCGAAGGGGTTCGCCTGTCGGCCTTGGGCATCCTTTTGGCGCAAGTCGCTGTCTCAGTTGGCGTGGCCATTGTGACCACGCACCGACTGGTTGGACCGACTGTGGCATTTCGTCGGCAAGTCCGCGCAATGATTAATGGGCAATATGATCAAAAAGTGACGCTTCGAGATGGTGATGCCTTCACTGAACTGGCCAGTGACCTCAATGAACTTTCAGACCAACTCAAACGGGGACCCAAGGGTGAGGGCCGTTCCAGCACTAGCGAAAACCGCTCGCGCGTCATCAATGAATAGATGAAAAAGCCGCTCAATGAATTGATCGCTGAAGTGCCGCCTTCAAAACTTTTTGTCGGCTGACCAGAGTGGTGTAGGGGAGGCCAAGAAATTTTGCGGCTGCCGCAGAATTTCCACCACCCGAGGCCACGGCCCCTTCAATGAGAAGCAGTTCCAATGCTTGGCGCACGCGGGCAAAACCCCTGAAAGCTGCCAAATGCAGTAGATCCCGGGCCGTGAGCGAAAAACTCCAACCAGAATGATCCAGCCGACAAAGGTCGACAAGGTTGCGCTCCTTGCGCTGCAACACTCGAATGATTGCGGTGCCATCAATTACTTGTACATCACCCTCAAAAGCGATTTGTCCAGCCAAGCCCAAGGTGATGCGCATATGCGCAAGATCGCCCGGCCAGAAAAAATCGCGGATCAATTCCAAGGCATCTTTCGAAAAAACAGTTCCGGGGGGCAAAAGGGTTGCGCCCAAGTATATTGCTGCCGCAAGGGCATCATCCGGGCGGGAGGCAAGGGGCGGAATTTTGAGCAAGGCAACTTCTGATCCTAGGGGCAGATCCAGCGCCTCGCGTGAATGGGAGAACAGTATAAATAAAGAATCTGGGGCACGCGGCTTGGTAAGAACAGCCGAGTCGAATTGACCCAAGACGACCTGATTTGCCGTCTCGGAACCGGAACATTGCGCCGAAAGGCCCACCAGAGGACGTCTTATGGCGCGACACGCGACGAGTGCCAAATGACGAGCCACCTCTACAGCCCCACCACCAGGGATGGACTGGACCAATAGGATACGGCCCTCATTGGGGGGGGTTTCGCAAATCCGCTGGAAAGCCTTGGCTGCGGTCCGCAAAGTTTGATCGGATGAGTTGAATAGCGTGGCTATCTCAACGCCAGGAGAAACCTGCGCAGATACTGGAAACGTAACAAAACTCATGAGTCGCATGCCTTATAAGCATGCCGGGGAACCGCCAGCCAAAGAAACTACAAAATTTATGCGTCCAAGGTCAAGCTGATTGACAAAGGAGTGCCTTCGAGCCACGATTCTGATTCTGGTCAATTATTAATTGCGACACTGTATTTTTCGGGAGTCTACACCATGGGACAGCACACCATCGAAATCAATGACGACAACTTTGAATCCTCTGTAACCAAGTCCACACAGCCTGTGCTTGTAGACTTTTGGGCACCTTGGTGTGGTCCCTGCGTGGCCATTGGCCCGGTTCTCGACGCCATTGCCGAGGAGTACAAGGGCAAGGTCATTATCGCCAAAATGAATGTCGATGAAAATGCCCACATACCAGCACAGTTTGGGGTGCGCTCCATTCCGTTCATGGCGCTGTTCAAAGACGGGCAGATGGTGGATTCGATTGTTGGTGCAGTGCCAAAAGGCAAACTCATCGACATGATCAAAAAAGTCCTTTGATCCCACGCCCTTTTTAAAGCTACTGGATTAAGAATGGAACGTGGCGACCCCGAGCGGGCCGTATTGGCCCGCGGACAATACCCTGTTGGAATTGACGAGGTCGGACGCGGTTGCATTGCTGGTCCAGTGGTCACAGCTGCGGTCATTTTAGATTATGACCGGCTTTTTTCCCTGCCCGACAAATCTTTGCAACTCATCCGCGATTCGAAAACGCTCAGTCCGCGTCAACGTGGACTGGTCGTGCCAGTGATTCATGGCATAGCCAGGAGTTGGGCTATTGCCAGTGGCAGTGTTTTGGAAATTGAAAAATTGGGGATTCTTGGGGCAACGTTTGTTGCCATGCGCCGGTCTCTGAATCGCCTCGAAGCCAAATTTGATCTCGTGATGGTGGACGGCAACCAAACAATTCCGGAACCTGTCATTGCGGGCCGAAAAACCCCGCAGCAAGCGGTCGTCAAGGGCGATCACTGGTGTTACGCGATTGCAGCAGCATCGATTCTAGCAAAAGAGTCGCGAGACAAGTTCATGCGTGAGTTGGGCGGAAGCCTGCCTGTCTACGGTTTTGAAAATCATGTGGGATATGGCACAAAACAACACATCGACAACCTCAAAACCCACGGCGTCACTGAATGGCATCGGCGCGGATTTGAACCGGTTAAATCGCTCTGCGCAGCGCAAACTTCTGGCCGCCCAAGCTGAAGAACACGTCGCCGCCCTCATGATCCATCAGGGCTGGCGCATCATCGCACGCAACTACCGCTGGATCGGAACTGAGATCGATATTCTCGCCACCAAGGGGTCTTCCCTGGTTGCCGTAGAAGTTAAATTCCGGAGTATTTTTTCCAACGACATGACCTCGGTGGAAGAACTTCTGCCCCATCACAAAATAAGAGCCTTGAAAAAAGGACTTGGGGCAGCCATGCGGCACCTCAGAGTCGATGCGCCAAAAATCAGAATTGATTTGGCGATCGTGACACCGCGGAATTTAGCGGATAAAAAAAACCCCCCCGGAAAATCTCCGGGGGGTCATTCATTACAAGGTCATCGAAAGCTGTCTCAGCACTCGACCGAACTCCAGGTCACCTGGTATCCGGCGGTGGGCACCTGAGATGGTGCGTTTAGTCTGCCTGAACCGTAGTTGCGGCAACGGCTTCGAGCTTCTTCGAAACATACTTGGTGCGAATGCGGGCAGCCTTGCCTGCGAGTTCGCGCAGGTAGTAAAGGCGTGCGCGGCGAACGATACCATGAGCCACAACATCAACTTTGTCGACATAAGGGCTATAGGTCGGGAAAACACGTTCAACACCAATGCCGCCGGCGCTGATTTTGCGAACCGTAAAGGATCCGTCGGCCGTACCGTTACGGAAACGAATCACGACACCCTCGAAAAGCTGAATGCGGAACTTGGTCTTGTCCGCGCCTTCTTGGATTTTGTAGTGCACGCGAACCGTGTCGCCAGCGCGGAAGGCGGCCAATTTCTTGACACCGCTCCAAACGCGTTTTTCGAATTGTGTGATCAGATTGTTTTTCATGGCGTCAGAAAACCTATATGAACGTTCTTTAACATTGGAACCAAGCCTAATAACTCAATATGCTGGAGACCGTCAAGCCCGAGCGTGGTTGCCGGCTTCAGGCTTAGCCCGAGCCACGCTTGATCTCAATTCTCTGGCGATATCAAGACCTTCACTTTTAAGGTCTGACATCATCTCTTCGACCAGCTGTCCGAGATCCTCGCGTTCGCTCGTCGCCACGTGCTGGCGAAGCTTGGGCATCAACATTGATTCTTGGACTTCCAAATGCTGGTCAACCGCCTTGCGCAGATCAGCCAGCGCCACTTCCAGCGCCTGGCCATCTTTTTCGGACGACGCTTTTATCAGCGATTTTATGTGCTTACGCATTGTTTTCTGATTCGCAGTGCACAAACCCGCGATCAGATCAGAACCGGGGAAGCGGTCCTGCAGTTCCGGCAAAAGGTATTCTTCTTCGGCCTTTAAATGCCCAAGCAGGTCAAAGGCCAGCTCTGACACCAGGGTCCCGATGGGGCCTTTTAGGGCATCTCCACGAGTACCCGAGGTATCTTCCCCGAGTTTTTCCACCGACCGGAGCATTACTTCGTGATCTAATTTCAACCATTGTAAGATATCCATCGTACCTCCGTCGCCGCGTGTCTATTGGCATTGACGGCAAATAGCAAGTCCCTTTGGATCGACAATTACCTAAAAAAAGTTCTAAAAAGCATCCGACTGCAAATCATAATATGGACTCAACGGGGCGGAAAATTGTGGATCAGCACTTGAAAGACATTGCCAGCAAGGTCAATAATGGCACCCGGATCACACGTTCGGAAGCCGCCTGGTTATTCAAAGAAGCACCCGACCAGGCCTTGGCGGAACTCGCCACAAAGGCCAAAAGACGCTTTCACGCCGACGACACCGCCACCTACCTGATCATGGCCATAGTCAATTACACGAACGTCTGCGTTGCCAAATGCGACTACTGTTCGTTTTACCGGTTGCCCCACCAGGCGGGCACCTACCTTTTGAACTTCGATCAAGTTTGTGAGCGGATTGATGCCCTACGGACTTTCGGCGGGACTCTCGTTGCCTTCAATGGCGGCTTCCATCCAAAACTTCAACTAACCGACTATGCCGAGCTTTTTTCCCGCGTCAGGTCACGCTATGGCGCCGACCTTGAATTTTTTGAGATGACCGTGGCCGAGTTCATGTTCTCCTGCAAACTGAGCAAACTCTCTTACGATGAAGGGGCCTCCATCCTGAAAGCTGCCGGAACGCGCTGGGTGACTGGCGGTGGAGCTGAAATTCTGGACGACGCCTTTCGCATGCGGCACAGCCCAGGCAAATTCAAGGTTGCCGACTACTTCAAGGCTCAAAACGCCATTTTGGCGGCCGGCCTGGGCTCCACAGCCACACAAGTCATAGGGTTTGATGAGTCGCTGGACGAGAGGCTGAATCACCTAGAGGCCCTGCGCACGTTTCAGGACTCCGCACCGCGCAAGCTGCCGAGTTTTCTGTGCTGGACCTACAAACCGTGGAACAACGAGCTTGGCGGCCACGAAATCAGTTCACACGAATACCTGCGCTGGTTGGCGATATGCCGCATCTTTCTGGACAACATTGAACACATCCGGACCTCGGTTTTGACTCAGAATGAGGCGGCCCTTGAAGGACTCAAATTCGGGGCCAACGACTTTGACCTGCCGACCGAAGATGAGGTCACGCAAAAAGCCGGTTCAACAATCAGTCATGATTTTGAACGGATTCTTTCCGCTGCGCGCGGGGCAGGTTTCACGGTACGATACCGGAAGCCGTTTCCACTTTGACGCCCTTCATCTGGGCGGGTCTTGTTCAGCGATTGTCTTATCCCTTCACCTGACAGGGTTTTTATGCGTAGAGTCAAAACGTTTTTGCATACCAGCCTGATCATTACTGCCATTTGCTTGCTGCCGGCGTTCGGCGCTCATGCCAAAGCCACCAACAAATCCGCAACCCCGCGCGGCTACTTCATTTCAATCGACGGCCTGCAACCTAAACTTCTCGAATCATACGTCGGCCGCAGCGAGGCCAACCCCAAAGGTTTTGCTGCGCTGTGGAATAACGGCGCTGTTTACACCCATGCAACGCCGCCCGTCATTTCCATCACGGCTGCAAGCCACGCGGGAATTGCCACGTGTTCAACCCCAGCGCGTCACGGCATTATGGGAAATCACTTTCTGCGTAATCACAAAAAAGTCAGCGGCTTCAAAGAGTCGTTACAAAGCGAAACTTTTTGGGAGGCCGCCCGCCGCCAGGGCCGCAAGGTGGCATCCTTCGCCTACGTCGGCATGGACGGAACCACACCGGCAAGGACAGCCGATCTGGGAATTTCCTATCCGGATGAATCGCGCATGGGAAAGCCGGCCATTGTCACCGTGGCGCGCGGAGACGTCAAACCAGTTGACCTCGACGTTGTGATCAACCCCGAAAAATCCCTGAACTTGTCGCTGCACTTTTTGGCAACAAAATCAGGATCCATCGTCAAATACGAAGACTTTCGCGGGGAAGCGCATCAGATCAATCTGCCCGGTGCGGCGGAGGCTCACGCGCCGGCTAACCTCCTAATCCACGACGGAGAGCGTTTGCGCCGAATCGTGATCCACCTAGTCTCCGGTCAGGCGAATACTTATGCAGTTTCGAGGGCTTCCTACAATGACGCCCATCCAGAAACATTTCGCCGCAGCTTGGACGATGCTGGCTTGGTCTGGCCGGATGTCAACATCAAGGGACTCGACCTCGCCCTTTCGCCGACAGAAACCGTCGCTGTGCAAGGACTTCTTGATAGTTTTCTGGCCGATGTCGCCAGTCGGGCGATCCCTGAATTCAATCCCGACATAGTGCTTTTCTATCAACCGCTCATTGATTCAACGGGACACGGTTTTCAAAACAAATTGCCCAATTCAGATAATCTGAACTCCGATGATCCCGTGACGGCTGCCTACCGCGCGGCCTTTCATTTGATTGACAACAATTTGGCGAAGGTCTTGGCAACGGCCCGGACCAATGATCATGTGGCCCTGATGGGCGACCATGGAATGACTGCGACCACGACCAACCTTAACGTGGCTCCCGTACTTCCCGCGGGAACGGAAGAACTTTTTGACGTCTTTGCATCGGACGCCATGCTTTTCTTGTATCAAAAAAACGATTCCTCAGACGCCACGGCCATCAAAAAATCTGGCGAAGCCGTGCGCGACGCGCTGGCAAAACTTCAGTGGCGCGACAAGCCTGTGATTGAAATGGTGGCAGAACGAGCAAATA
This sequence comes from Oligoflexales bacterium, assembly GCA_947445775.1. Lineage (GTDB taxonomy): Bacteria > Bdellovibrionota_B > Oligoflexia > Oligoflexales > RGVZ01 > RGVZ01. The sequence goes on from CANFEB010000006.1 coordinate 13,348, forward strand.
TCAATGCCAACAACAAAAATAATAAATCAGATGTCTGGCAATATGGTGACGCCGTCTGGGCCTTTCGTTCCGAAGATGGCATTTGGTTCAACAATAATCCTCTCGACAAAAACACGTTCTTGCCCGCTAAAGTTCCGGGCATGCATGGGCAAAATCCTGCGAGCCCCGCCATGCATACTGCCTTGATGTTTAGTGGTCCCGGCGTCAAAGCTGAAATCCATAGAACCAATGTCGTGTCGCTGATTCAGGCCGTTCCGACCTTTGCCCGGCTTTTAAAACTCAATCCGCCAAAAGACTGCGAGGGCGTGCCGGTCTTTTAACGGGGAGCTATTGTGATCAAAACATTTTCTAAAATTTTTCCCTGGGGCTTGTTTATCGTTGCCCTTACGGCCACTGCCGTAGCCGTCAATTGCGGCAGGTCTGGGGGCGGACGCGGCGAAACCACCATATCTACACTGATCCCGGCGGGTTGGGATGGTACGTCGGACTGGGAGGGTTCGCGTTGGGCTGTGTCCAATCTAAGTCTGGCCCGCACGAAAACGGCGGCTGCAAATTTATCTGGAAATATAGCTGCAAATAAAAGCGCGAATAAATTTGAATTAAATGTCGTTCAACACTGCGCAGGCTTGGTGTCAAGCGAAGCACCCTATCTGGTCCGCGTGAAGTCTGATCGGGGGGCATCACTTCGGGGAAAGGATTCGGCTGCAACCATTTTGCTCATAGAATCCGAAGAAGAACTCCAAGCTTTGGCGGCGAAAACCCACAGCAGTCATTTGGGCGGCTGCGCTGGAATTGAAGTCATTAGCGGCCCGGGGCTGAGCGACTGTGGTTTGGACCTCACGCAAACGACGGTCACCACTGTCGCGGCTCCAATATTCGACGAAACCATAAAATTGGCCGCCACAGAGGCCCTGCTGCCTCAGGCTGCCGCCGCCAACATCACGGCGACCATGACCACCCTTCAGGGCCTTGGCAGCCGCTACTATTCTGGTGCCTCTGGCCCGGCGGCCTCTAATCAGGTGCAGACGATTTACCAGGCGGCCTATGCAGGATCGAGCTGGCCCTCTGGCGCGATTGCCACCGCACAGGTCAGCCATTCGGGAATCGCTGCGAATCAGCCATCGGTGGTGTCGGCACTTTCCGGAACCACCGATGATGCCACCATGGTCGTCATCGGCTCTCACCTGGACAGCATCAACCACGCAGATCAGAGCAACGCGCCCGGAGCCGACGACAACGCCTCGGGCGTGGGTATCCTCGCAGAAACCTTACGCGTATTGGCGGCCAACAACATTCGCTTTAAGCGCCGAGTCGAGTGGCATGCTTATGGCGCAGAAGAAATCGGACTGATCGGCAGCGGACAAATTGCAACCAACTACGCCGCCGCCGGCAAAAAAGTTGCCGCCATGCTCCAAATCGACATGGCTTCCTATGCCTCCGACCCTGCAGGCAACTCCGGCGAAACCATTCACCTGTTTCACGACGATACGAATGCCATTTTACGCCGATCGACAAAGGACCTGCTGACGACATACCTTGGCGGCAATTTTTCTGATCTCGGTCAGAGCGTCAGCGGCACCTCTGACCACCGTAGTTGGTACCGGGCCGGGTTTCCCACGGTTTTTCCTTTTGAAAATCCTGTCTCCTACAACCATAAGCTCCACACGGCAGACGACACGGTCGCCAATGCCACCAGCCCCAATTTGGCCGTGCGGATGTCGCGGCTAATCTTGGCCTTTTTGGCCCATCATGCCGGGATTGCGGGTGCCGATGCGGACTACGCCGCAAAACTGGCCGCCGCGTCGCGGGATTCTGACATCAAGATGGCGCTGCTGGACTATGACCAGGTTTCTGAAGAGAGTCGTCCTTCTGATTTGGTCCAAGGCGGTACGCTTGCCATTTTCAGCGCGCCAGAAACCATCGCCGCCGTCGAAAGTTGCAGTGTCACGGCAGGCGCTGCCACGGCGTGCACATCGGATCGTTTGATTGGAACTAAGATCGAGGGGGGGCCCACCGGCCGTAGCTTTTTCTATGTGGTATTTCCACCCGACGGTCACAACGCGCCAGAACGGGCCTTTGGTTATTCGGCTGAAAACACTCCGAGCCATGGCCGCAGCTTGAGCGTTTCGAAAAAGTAATTTCGTTGCTCATTCCCAGCCCCATTATTCTGAGGCGGGCCGAAAAGAAAAAACCCCAATTTTTTTTAAAAATCGGGATTCAACGACTTAACTTTTATGGTGGTCCCGGCTGGAATCGAACCAGCAACTACGCCTTCGGAGGGCGGTATGATATCCGTTTCACTACGGGACCCAATGAAGGGAAATCGTTAGTTACCAGACCGCTCAACGGTGGACAAGGCCAACGAGATCAATTTTGCGGACGCCCGCTTCTTCCAGGCCCAGAAGCCGCCGGCAATAGCCAATAAGAAGACCTGAGCCATCAACGTCTGGACGTAGGGGTAAATCCCCAGCAAATCCACAGTCGGCATGTGGGCCAGGCGAACTGGCTGCAAAATACCAGCTTCAACCAGCTCCACAACCGCCTTACCAGCCAAAACCACCGACAATCCAACCATAAGAAAACTCGTGCTCAGGAAAAATTTGCGCAGCGGCATGCGCAACCCAAAATAGTGAATTGCAAAACAAATTCCACCCAGGCAAGCCGTCCCCATGACAAAGCCGCCGACCACGGCGCCACCTGACGACGCACTATGGGAAAGGGCATTGTAGAAGAGGACCGTCTCGGCCGCCTCGCGGTAGACCGCAATGAAGGCCAACCCTGCCAGTGTCCAGACCTTACCGGAGCTCACGGCATCGCGGGCGCCACCACGGATGAATTTGTCCCATTGGCTGCGTTCGGCCTGGGAAAGCAGCCAGAAGCCAACGTAGAAAAGAACCGCTGCGGCCAGCCCGGTGGCAATGGCTTCCACCAGCTCTCGGCCCATCCCCGACAAGTGAATGAGGTGATTGAAGACAAAGAAAGTCGCAATCCCCAAAACGACCGCTGATCCCCACCCGGCGTGGATCCACTTGCGGGAGCTGGCCATGCCCATATTGCCAAGGGCGGCCAGAAGGGCGGCGATGATCAAAAAGGCCTCGAAACCTTCGCGAAAAATAATCAGGAAAGAAGCAAAAAAATCAGCCAACTTCTGCTGGGAAATACGCAGGACAAAATCACCAGAAGAATTTGTGCCGTCTGTACCACCTGCGCCACTGGCAGCAATCTGCCCTTGTGCCGCCTGGGCTGTCTGAATTTTTTGGGCACGGAAAAGTGTTGCCATCAAACCGTCCATGGCAGCTTGGCGGATCGGCGGCGCCGTGAGGGGGCTGAGGGTCGCGCGCGCCGCAATGAACTGTTGCTCCACGGCAATCACGGCGGCTGGATCAACGAGGCGCAAGGACTTCTCAACAGGCTCAAAACCAACCAGATAAGCATCCAGAAGCTTTGACTTGGCCAGATCAAATTGAGCCTGATTGGCCAAACCCACCGCTTCATTCACGGCGTTGATTGTGTTTTGAAGCGCTGCGGCCTGCGGCCCTGAATTAGCGCCGGAATCGCCGCCCGGAGATGTTGTCCCTGCCGCAGCTAGGTCCGCGGACTTGCGGACAAAGCCACCGTCGAATGGCGCGTCAACTCGAAGGGCCGCCACGACATTGGCAACCGTTGTCTTGGATTTTGAAAGGGCTTGGATATTGGAATTAATCCAGGCTGCAAGTTCATGGTCGGACGCACGAGAAAGCAACTCGAGGCTGATTTTAGATTTAAGTTCATCGCGCACGGCCTGGGGTAGGGCGGCCAAAGATGCTTTTTGATCGTGGGGGATGCCACTGATCCAAAAGGCGAGGCTCCATATTTCATTGCCATTCAGGCGCTCGGCGAATGAAGGCATCGGCGTACCTGCGACACCCGTATGCAAAACATTAAAGGACTTAAACGGCGAATTGCCCTGGGCAAAGTCCAGGTCGGCAAAATTGCGGGGGCGGGGTTCCAACTTCGCGGAAAGAATTCCATCGCCGTGCCCCGTTGCGCCGTGGCAGGCCGCGCAGTTAGTTTCAAAAGCCGCCGTGGCCAAGGCCCGCAGCGGAGCTTGGGCCGGTGCCAAAGTCAGTTTAAATGCATCGATCAAATGCTCGCGGGCTGATCTGGCTAGCGATTGGACTTGGGACGGACTTTTTTTGGCTGCGACAGCGGCCTTCAGATCCAAGAGTTCCTGTTCGATGGTGGCAAGGCCCACAGTCTTGGGGCGGGCCTTGGCCACGGCTGCAAAGGCCTCAAGAGATGCTTGGGTGAATTGGGAAACTTCTTCATATTCAAGCTGGTTGATGACTTTGCTAGGGGATCCCGCTTTGCCGGTCACAGCCCCGGCATAGTCGCTGCCGATATATTCCACGAGGCTCAGGAGTTGGCGCATACTCGCCGCAGCAACGGTTTGAGGCCTTTGGGCGTTACGCCCCGGGTCATAACCAGCGCCAAAGCTAGATTTAGCTTCAGCCCGCGCATCTTGCGAACTAAGGACCGCCGGGACAAATACGGCCACGGAAAAAATAGCCGAGTAAATAACAGACACGAAAGCATTCAATCGAAGGCAAGAGATCGGTTTTAAACCCATGATGGGCATACCTTTCAGAGAATTTTTTACACGACAAAAATCCAGAGGAAAGAGGCTTCGGGACTTCAGGCTATTGATAATCGATCTCAAAATGAACCTCAAGAACGATTCACAACAAAAATACAGATTAATGGCTCACATGAGCGGCGAGCATAATCGGCTGATTCGCCTTAGGAACATGAAGGAGCGGAACTCCTGATCAACCTTTTCACGGGTCAAAATATAAGATTTAGCAAATAAATCAGTGAAGTACGCATCGATCCGGCTCGTCAGACCCCGGTCCCGCATCAGGAGATCCAATTCAAAATTGAGGAAGAAACTGCGGCAGTCCTGATTCGACGACCCCGTCAGAATCAAGTCATCGTCTGCGACAAGCAGTTTGGCGTGAAGCATCCCGGGATGAAAGTGGTGGACGGTCAGGCCAATCTCCAAAAGCTCCTGATAATAGGAGGTTGTGCAAAAATCCGTCATCGGGTGATTCGAGCGGCGCGGGATCACAAGTTGAACGTCGACCCCGCGAGCCACGGCCTGGCGCAAGGCCTGAAGCAAAGTTTTGTCGGGAACGAAATAAGCGGTCGAAAACCAAATCCGGCGCTTCGCCTCATACAAAACGCTGAGCAAGCTCGTATGAAATGCCGCTCGGCTATCAGCCGGCCCTGATGCCACAGACATGCAGAGGGCAGAAAACTCGCCAGTTGCCTGCGAATGCATGGCCATTGGAGCTTTAGTCAGATCCAACGCCTCGCCCGTGGCGAAATGCCAGTCGCCGCGAAACACCTTCTCCAAATGCTCGGCCACCTCCCCTTGAAGCTTAAAGTGAACATCGCGCCATACAGGATTGTCGGGATCTTGCCCCTCCAGATACACCTCGCCCAAGTTCAAACCACCGACGAAAGCAACCTTGCCATCTGCAATTAGGAGCTTTCTGTGGTTGCGCCAGTTGATTTGAAGGCGTCTTTTCAGCGGGTGAAAACCCATAAAACTATGAATACGGATGCCGGCTGCACGGGCCATCTTCAAATGCTTGACGCTGATCCGGTAAGAACCCATGGCATCGTAGAGCACATGGACAGCAACCCCCTGACGAGCCTTTTCCGCCAACAGGCCATAGAAATGACGGCCAACAGCGTCTGGGACGATTTGGTAAAACTGAACGAGGATGTAACGTTCGGCTTGGACAATCGCTTGTTCGAATTCGGCGTAGACCGAAGTCGAGTTCTCCAAAAAATCAACGCGGGTCTTAGGGAAAAAACCGTGGCCTGCAGCCCAAGCCGACCATGCCGTCGTGTTCTCAAATCCTTGACAGTCGCTGGACGCGAGTTCTTCCAATGCAGCCGCGCGGGCAAAGGCTCGGACTTCCGGGGGTTCCTCCGAACGGACCAAGCGCGACGACACCCGGCGTCGGCGAGCCAGCGCCTCATAAGGGCTCACACCCCCAAGAACATAAAGCGCGGAGCCGACAAAAGGAAAAGCGACAACGGCCAGAAGCCAGCCAAGGCAGGCCACCGGATCACGTTTTCGACTGAGAATGCTGAGCGCAGCGAAAAATGTGACGGTCCATTCAACAAGACGAAGGCCTTCGCCAAGGGAAAGCCCACGCCATAACGGATCAGAAAAAAAAGAATGAAGAATTGATGACAAGCTGGTTCCCTTCGCCCTCAAACAGGGACCCATGCTACGTTAATAATGGTAACTGGAAAAGGCTGGAAAATTGACACGAAAATTGACGCTATGACCGATCACGACAAACAAAAATGGAACTCCCTCGCCGCTAAAGAACTTTCGGGAAAGCCCGTCACGTCTTTGGATCAAGCGACTCCTGAGGGCATAACGACGCGGCCACTCTACACGGCGCTCGACCTTGCCGGGCAGCCTGGGCCCGGCATGCCAGGTTTTCCTCCGTATACGCGCGGCCCCCGTGCGACGATGTACACCCACCGTCCGTGGACCATTCGACAATACGCTGGTTTTTCCACCGCTGAGAAATCTAATGCTTTTTACCGGCGCAATCTAGCCGCAGGCCAAAAGGGGCTGAGCGTTGCATTTGATCTGGCGACTCACCGCGGATATGACTCCGACCATCCGCGCGTGGTGGGCGATGTCGGCAAGGCCGGCGTGGCCATTGATTCTGTTGAAGACATGAAAATTCTTTTCGATGGAATTCCGTTGGATGAGATGAGTGTCTCGATGACGATGAATGGCGCTGTGCTTCCCATCTTGTCTGGATACATCGTCGCAGCCGAAGAGCAAGGCGTACCGCCAGAGAAGCTTTCAGGAACCATCCAAAATGACATTCTAAAAGAGTACATGGTCCGCAACACGTTCATTTATCCACCGGAACCATCCATGCGCATCGTTGCCGATGTGATCGAATATGCGGCCAAGAATATGCCGCGATTCAATTCGATCAGTATCAGCGGCTACCACATGCAAGAGGCCGGGGCCGACTCAGCGCTGGAACTGGCTTACACGCTGGCCGATGGCCTTGAGTACGTGCGCCTTGCGTTGGCGCGTGGCCTGGCGATCGATGAGTTTGCGCCCCGTTTGTCCTTCTTTTTTGCGATTGGCATGAACTTTTTCATGGAAATTGGAAAACTACGGGCCGCAAGAACCCTGTGGCACGAAATGATCGTGCCATTTAATCCACAAAATCCCCAGTCGGCTATGCTGCGGACCCACTGCCAGACATCTGGATACTCGCTGACCGAGCAAGACCCCTACAACAATGTCATTCGCACCACGATTGAGGCCATGGCTGGAGTCCTGGGCGGAACCCAATCGCTCCATACCAATGCCCTCGACGAGGCCATTGGGCTGCCCACTGACTTTTCAGCGCGCATTGCCCGCAACACGCAACTCATTTTGCAGGAAGAAACCGACATCACCCGCGTTGTTGATCCCTTGGGCGGCAGTTGGTTTATCGAGAGCCTGACCGGTGATTTGGTGACCCGTGCGCGCGAACTGGTCAAAGAAATCGAAGACGCCGGCGGCATGGTTGCGGCAATAAAAGCCGGAATACCAAAGTTACGGATCGAAGAATCGGCAGCCCGAAAACAGGCCAGAATCGATAGCGGACGAGATGTCATTGTCGGTGTGAATAAATACTTCAGTGACAGCACGGGTGACCAAAAGGTCGAAGTCTTGAACATCGATAATGATGCCGTCCTTAAATCACAGAAGAAGCGCTTGGCAGAAGTGCGGGCGCGGCGCGATTCCAACGAGGTTGCCGCGGCCCTAGTTGAACTGAAAAAGGGAGCCGAAGGAAACGGAAACCTCCTGGAGTTAAGCGTCAAGGCGACGCGCGTGCGTGCTACGGTCGGTGAAATTTCAGAAACACTCGCCAGCGTCTTTGGGCGCCACAAGCCAGGTACACAATTGGTGCGCAGCGTGTATTCTAGAGGCATGGAAAATAACGCCCAATTCGATGCTGCGCGTAATCTGGTTGCCGCCTTCGCCAAAAAAGAGGGCCGCCAGCCGCGAATCCTTGTCGCCAAAATGGGGCAGGATGGCCACGACCGGGGAGCAAAGGTCATCGCCACTGGACTCGCCGATCTTGGGTTCGATGTCGATATAGGGCCCCTCTTCCAAACTCCAGAAGAAGTCGCCCGGCAAGCGGTCGAGAACGACGTTCACGTGGTTGGGATCTCGTCCCAGGCGGCAGGACATAAAACCCTGATACCCCAGTTGCTTGCAGAACTTAAAAAACTCAAGGCTGCTGATATCCAAGTCATCATCGGCGGAATCATTCCCCAAGGCGATCATGATTTCTTGAGGAAGTGTGGCGTCACCGCAATCTTTGGCCCTGGCACGCAAATTTCGGCCGCTGCAACGGAGATCATCCGTGCCCTCGAAAAAAAATGAACCCGAATTATTGACGCCCCTGCTAGCCGGCGATCGCCGTGCCCTGGCGCGTGCGATAACCTTGATCGAAAGCCATGCCGAGCGCGATCACAAAGCTGCAAGCGCTCTTCTGACAGCCATCATGCCTCACGCCGGAAAATCCCTGCGCATTGGAATCAGCGGGCCGCCTGGAGTGGGCAAAAGTACGTTCATCGAGGCCATCGGTCAAAAATTCCTGCAGCAGGGCAAGCACAAGCTTGCCGTCCTCGCCGTGGATCCAACGTCGCGCATCAGTAGGGGCAGTATCCTAGGCGACAAAACAAGGATGGAAGAACTGTCGCGTCACGAGATGGCCTTCATTCGTCCCTCTCCGGGTGGCGATGCCGCGGGCGGTGTTGCCCGGCAAACGCGTGAAAGTATTTTTCTTGCCGAAGCCGCCGGACATGATGTCGTTATCGTGGAAACCATCGGAGTCGGCCAATCGGAAAGTGCCGTTGCGGCCATGGTCGACTTCTTTGTTTTATTGCATCAGCCAAACAGCGGTGATGATCTGCAAGGAATCAAACGCGGAAATCTCGAACTAGCCGATTTTGTCATCGTCACCAAGGCCGACGGTGACCTATTGGCGTCGGCTCGCAAAGCCCAAACAGACCTCATGAGCGCTCTGTCCTATTTTGCGACCTCCGGGCAACCTGCGCCGCCCGTCATTGCCTGCTCCAGCGTCATGGGAGAAGGCCTCCAAGAGATCCTCGAAAATATCCGTAGCGCTTTTAACACGCACAAAAAATCGGGAAAATTTGAGTCCCGCCGTAAACAGCAAATGCTCGATTGGTTTCATGAGGAAGTCCATGAGCAATTATTGGCTGCCGTGAAGCGGGATCCTTCGATGGCCATTCTCATCGCAAGTTCGGAGGCAGATATAGCAATGGGCAAGGTGGCACCATCCACGGCTGCGGAGCAGGTTGTTGAAAAATTTCTTTCGCCATAATGCCCTGCGCTGGGTTCTTTTTGGGGCTTACGTCACGCTGACGCTTTGGCTGACGGTGAACCATGAACTTTGGCGGGACGAGGCTGACTCCTGGTTGCTGGCTCGGGACGGATCGGTTGCTGACATTTTCAAAATCATGCCTGATGCCGGCCACCCGCCCCTTTGGTACTTGCTGCTGAAACCACTTGCGGCAGCGGACCTTAGCTGGCGATGGATGCAGGGCGTGAACCTTATGGCCGTGTGGCTGGCAACGGGGTTGTTGATCTTCCAATCGGGACTGGATTTGCTTTTCATCATCCCCCTACTTTTCTCTCTGGTTTTTTCCTACGAGTTTCCGGTCATTGCACGAAATTATGGGTTGGGAATTTTTGGGCTGTTTCTCTACGCAGCGACCTCCGAGTCTGGACGTCGCAAGAGGTCTGCAGTACTGCTGTCTTCCAATTTTCTGATGTGCTTCAGCACAGTTCACTTTCTGGCCTTAGCGATCATCCTATTTTGTCAGCGCGGGATGGCCTCATTATCTAAAAGTCGATGGCTGAAGTCCGAAATATATTTTCTCGTCATGGCTGGAATCTCCATCGCAATCCTCTGGCCGACAGGCCGGGGACAATTCTCAGCAAATTTCTTTGAGCATTTCACGCCAATCAACCTGCAAGATGCCATTGTCCACAGCATGCTGCCGTTTGAACCCGCCACGCCACTGACGTTGACCCTTTCTTTGGCGGCCATTGCCATGGTTATGGCCGCCAGCAAAAAGCCAAAAAAAATCACCGGCCTTTTCACAGCCGGCCTGGGAATGATAGGCGCTATATTTGTCTTCAAATATTACAGCGGGGCACCCCGTCATTCCGGGCTTTTACTGGTCTGGTTGTGTGCTTGTGTATGGATGACAGATTCACAGCAGCCCACTGACGGATTTCCAGGGACCCGCCGGCGCTGGCTTGCCCCTATTGCCATGTGGCTTATCTGCGCGTGGAATTTGCCAGTTGTCGCCAACGTATGGCAGCTGGAGGCCACGAGAAATTTTTCCGATGCCCACGAAGCAGCGGAGATTCTCAATGGCGAATCTATGAAGAATCGTCCCGTGGTCTGCTGGGTTCCCCGCAATTGCCTCGCCATATTGCCGTACTTGGAGGGCAGGAGGAAATTCTGGTATCCCGAAATCAACCGCGAGGGCACGTTTGAATATTGGGACGCGCAGTCAAACACGGTGCATTACAAAGCCTTCGAACGCAGCATTACAATTGACCAGGTCATTGCGTCGACGATTCCAAAATTTTCAAATTGGGGTAAACAAGACGGTCCGCTTTTCGTTTCCAACTGGCGCGTGCCCGACCCTGACAAATATGGTTTGAAGTTGATATCACTGGCAAAAAAATCCGCATGGCGAATTTTAGATGAATCTTTTTGGGTTTACGGACCTCAAGAAATGGAGACACCATGAAAATTTTTAAGAAAAAAATATTTGGGATTTTTCTGGCCGGTTTTGGTTTTGGTGCGAGCCTCGCATTTGGGCTCACCAGCATCGCCAGCCATGCTCAAAACAGTGATAACTCTGTAGAAAATACGGACTCCATCAAACGGGGCAACTGCACAGTACGAATGGGGACAAGGCGTTTGACCAACAACATCACGTGCTATCCGGGAGAGGTTGTCACTGGAGTCCTGACGACGAGTTACTACTGTTCGCCACTCATCGTCGATTGTAGCCCGCCTGAAAATTAATCTTTCATGTGACCGTGGATTATTTTCCCCCAGTAGGCCTTGAAATCAAATTCTGGGCTGTGAGGCGGATGATGACAGCCAGTACAAATTTTTGCAAAATCATTTCCAGCAGGCTTCCATCTGGGCTTTGCTGTCGGGTTCGTCGCGTGCTCCTTGCGAGGTCCATGGCAATTCTCGCACTGCACGTTCATGAACTGGGGAGATGCCTCTTGTGAGACAAATCCGCCTTTTTCTGAACCACCAAGAACATGACAGCCGACGCATTCCGCGTCATGTTGCTTGCCCTTGTCGATCAGATCCTTGAAGGCATTCGAATGCTTCGAGGCGGCCCACACGTCGTAGGCTTTTGCGTGACAGCCCTTGCAGGCCTGAGATCCAGCAAAGGGTGTGTTGACCAAATCGGCCAGCCGGATTTTTGCTCGAACGTCAAAGCTGTCTTTCAGGGCGGATTCATAGGCAAAGAAAAATGCACTCCAAACTTCTGGATTTAAGGAATCACGCTCCAGCCAGCTGACGTTTTTTAGCGGGGCCAATGCCAAGGCTGGAGGCGGGAATGAGGGCAATGGCGAGGTCTGAGATGAACCCTTTGAAAAGATCGCTTCCAGAGATTTTGCCTCTGACCGTCGGGCCGCGCCACCACGCAATACACCTTGGCCACCAAGCTGGGATTGCAAAACCATCGCCCCGCGCGGGATGGTCAACCTGACAATCGAGCGGCCTTCATTCGCGCGATCAGGCTGATCCGGTTTGGCCGTATCGCTGGCGCGGTTGCTTGAAATAACTTCATCAAACAAACTCAACTTGATCAGCGCCTTCAATTGAGGGTCTGGGCCATTGAATAAAAGTATCTTGTACAGACCTGCCAACTCCGGATTACCACCCAAAATTTTGAGGCGTCTGATTCCAGCTGGCGATGTCGCCGGCAAAAGAAAGGAGGCGAGGGCTGGATCCCAGGTAAAACCAAAAACGGCAACACCCTTGATTTTAATAAAGGGCTTAGCAGATTCCTTCAACCACTGGGGACCCAATCCCTCCTTGAGATTCGAAAGGACGTATGGAAGCGGTCCGCCCGCATTTGCGGCTGCCTTTAAACGGGTCCAGGCATCGCCCATCCATCGACTGCGCAGCAGTTCATAACGCCCCGGCAAGACTACGGCCGGGTTAATCCGTATCAATGCCTCCAACAGAAACCGGTCCTTGATGCCTTGGGTTGCGGCATCGGCGTTGGAGTTGGAGTTGGCCTTGGGCGGTGCAATGTTGTTACCAAGATCAAAAAATAATACCTCAGGGTTCAAAGCCCTCTCGCGCAGGGCAAAGCCTGCAAGGCGCTGCACGCCGCCCAGATCAGTTCGCGGGTCGCAGCCACACGGTTCAAACTGTCCGCGAAAATCCCCGTATGCCAGCCAGCTGTATTCCTGTGCGCCGGCAGCAGGCGGCCACAGCACGGCAAGCAACCAGATCCACCAAATCGATTGTCGCAATAGGCGCATCAAGGTAACTTTATTCCTACATGCCAAAAGTGGCGGTCGAGCAACTTGAAGATTTTACCTCGGAAAGACTAAGGACAATAGCCATGTCGGAAAACCGCCGCACCTTCAAATATTATGACCTGATCATGGCCATCTTTGTCACCGTCTTACTGTGCTCCAACCTGATCGGTGTGTCCAAGGTCGTAACCATTGGTGGCTTTACGTTTGGGGGAGGCAATTTGTTTTTTCCAATCAGCTACCTCTTTGGCGACATTTTGACTGAAGTCTACGGCTACGCGCGATCTCGAAGGGTCGTGTGGACCGGATTTGGCGCTTTGATCTTCGCCGCCTTTATGAGCTGGGCCGTGATTCATTTGCCACCTGCCGCTGACTACACGGGCCAGTCCGCCATTGAACAGGTTTTTGGATCCACCCCTAGAATCGTCGCAGCGTCCATGATTGCCTATTTCGCTGGCGAATTCACAAATTCATTTGTTCTGGCAAAGCTAAAAATCTGGACCAGGGGCAAGTTTCTTTGGGTTCGCACGATTGGTTCCACAGTTTTCGGGGAAGCCGTTGATTCTACAATCTTTTATCCGCTTGCCTTCATTGGCATCTGGAGCCACGAGACCCTGATCACGGTTGCCGTAACCAATTACACGCTCAAGGTCCTATGGGAAGTTCTTGCGACTCCCTTGACCTACCGCGTCGTAGCTGCCATTAAACGTGCTGAGAACGAAGACTTTTACGACTACGATACGAACTTCACACCGTTCTCCATCAAGGTGTGAAAAGGGTTTGTAAATGAACCATGGGCCACTCATCACATTGACCCCCCGCGCCATCGAAGCGGCCTGTAGTCTGCGCGCCGGCAACGCCGAGTGGACGAAATTTGATCTGCGGGTTTACCTGTCCGGTAAAGGCTGTGATGGGTTTGAATACGGCGTGAGTTTTGACGCGCGCCAAGATTTGGATCTGGCTGAGGCATTTGACAGCATTGTCACGATCATTGATCCCGAGACGGCCAAATATGTTGGCGGCTCCACCATCGACTGGGTCGACGATGAGCGGGGACGAGGATTTTTGGTGGAAAATCCGAATCATAAAAAATTTCGCGGCAAGTTCTTCAAGCGTAAGGGTTGGGAAGAAAAGATCCTTCGCTGACCCCAATTATTCTTCTTTAGATTGAAGCGCAAACAGGCTCTGAATCTCGTCAAGAGCGACGAGATTTTTATCCACAGCCCCGCGCAATTTCAAAGCCAGCGTCCCACGCGACATGCCAATCAATCGCGAAAGTGACCGCATGGAGATCTTTCCACGCTCCTTGAAAAGCTTCCGAACAAGTGCCACCAAAGCCAAATCGCAAATATCTTCAAAATGGTATGGGTTGGCTACGGTCTCAGGAATTTCAATTTGCAATGAGCGCGCCGACTTGTCTAAAGAAAATCCCGGTTGGCCGGCGACAAGATTCTTGTCCTCATCGATGATCCGGTTAGTGGCCTCATCTGACCATAGCCACTTGGGTAGCGCCAAAGGCGTCAACCGGCGATCGGGTGTGGCAAATTCAGTCATCGCGCGCAAACAATTGCGCAGCTCACGAACATTGCCGTCTGACCAGTGCGCCGCAACCAAAATGTCCATCACCGTTGCTGTCACTTCATAAGGCCCACCAGGCATGGCCTGGCAAAAATGTCGCACAAGCTCTGGAATTTCCCCTTGCCGCTCGCGTAGGGGCGGGAGTTCGATTTCGACCTCACGCAGCCTTTGCCAAAGATCTCTACGAAAGCGCCCAGCTGCCACCAGCTGATCCAGCCGTTCGTTCGTGGCACCGATGATCCGAACATTCACACGAATTGCATTTGTGGACCCCAGTCGCACCACCTCATGGTTCTCCAGCACCCGCAGCAAAGCGACCTGCGCGGAGGGGGTCAGGGTCGCCAGCTCATCGAGGAATACCCAGCCACCGGAGGCAGCTTCAAATAAACCACGTCTTTCGCCCACGGCCCCCGTAAACGCCCCGCGCGCGTGCCCGAACAGTTCACTCTCCAGCAATGTCGGCGCGATCGCACCGCAGTTGACCCGCATAAATGGCGCAGCCTTGCCGATAATCTCTGCAAAGGCGTCTGCCACAACTTCCTTGCCTGTTCCTGATTCACCGTAAACCAAAACCGAAGAAATCGCCGACGGAACAATCCGCTCTGCGCGCCTGGAAATCTCCTCTAGGGTCTTGCTTCGGTAATAACCCGCGGGCGTGCCCGCTGTCGGCGAACGTCCAGATGGCACCTTGTTTCGATGAAGGATATTTCCCGCCATGTTGATCCGGTGGACCAGCTCAGATCCTTCTGTTCGCTTTGAAATAAAATCGTCGACACCGGACTGCAAACACTCACGCACAGTTTTAGGATCATCAAAATCTGAAAATGCGATGATGCAGGCACTCGGTTCGCGACTGCGAATCTCACGTATCAATTCAATTCCAGAGGTCTTCGTGCCATCAAGAGAAAGATCAACCAGGGCAATCAGCAAGCCTTTGCTGGAGTTTACATGGGCATCGACTTGCCTCAATGCCTCAGATGAGGATGGCGCAAGTAACACGGAAAAAAGTCGTCCATCAAAGGATTCGGCCCCCTCAAGATCAAGCTTCACCTTGTCCCTGAGAAATGGGTCGTCATCGACAAACAACAAATGAATATTTGAAGAAACAGCATTTTTAGGTTTTTCCATTCCGATTGGACTCCAAGGCCAGCCAAAGGTGGCCAAAATTTGCTCCACGAAACCTCTGGTCCGATAAATTTTCCAGTGATTTCACGAATTACCAGTGGCGCGATCGTTGCTTATAGGTTTGGTGCCGCGCGACCCAAGCCGGTCGAACCGCCACGCGAGGTAGCCATGCGGCCACTGGCTGCCTCGCAACCATTTCCAATGGAGATGCGGTAGCCGTCACCGTATGCCGACTCGATTTTAACGCCGCAAAAAGCAATGCGTTTGCGCAGGCGCGAGACGTGAGCATCAAGGTTTCTCGGCGCAATCTTAACGCCATTCCAGACGCTGCCAATGACTTCCTGGCGGGTGATGGTACGGTCGTGATGGGCGAGTAAAAACCGTAAAATACGCCCCTCTGTCGGCGACAAGGTCTCGTGCTGGCCGCACGCCCGGCAACTGGCCTTGCATGCGTCCAAATTAAGAAGAAGGTCACCCATTTGAAGGGTGCGAAATTCTGATGGGCGATTTGGAGCAATGGTCAGAGCCAGCCTAACACGCTCAACCACATCATCTCCAGGTTCCACCGGGATGATTTGCACTTCGTTCCAGCCATTTCTGGCAACGACTTTGCGAATGTCATCTGCAACCTGGACCTCCGCAGCGACCGTCGACAGTTGTCTCCGATCAACGACAATCAGCCTGGGATTTGTCCCAGGGATCAACGGATCGCAAGAAGCCACCCTCATCAAGGACCGCACGGACGCAAAGGCACGAACGGCCACAAAGCCACAAAGCAAACTCGTAATTCGAGCAGGACCTGGTGCGGGATTTTCAACGATCCATACGACAGCCATTGCGATCCCCTGAACTCTCGCTATAAAATTGAAAGGCTACGATTCTTATTTTATCCTGAAGGGCCTTAAATTCCCACACTGGGCCCACGACAAGGCGCAACATGATTGGCATCCATGAAATCGAAGAGGCCCACACCAGAATCAGCGAGATCGTTGGGGCAACTCCCGTAAAACGCTCTTATTTTTTGGGAGACTTGTCTAAATGCAAAGTCCACCTGAAACTTGAAAACCTCAACCTTTCTGGCTCGTTCAAAATTCGTGGTGCCATTAACGCCCTTTTGACCGCAACGCCTGCAAGCCTTGAAAAAGGGGTTATCGCTGCCAGCGCAGGGAACCACGCCCAGGGCGTCGCCCACATCTGCAAGCGGCTCGGAATCCAGGCAAGTATTTTCATGCCGGCAAGAACACCGCTGGTGAAAGCTGAGCCGACCCGAAACCTCGGCGCAACTGTCACTTTGTCAGGGGAAAATTACGACGAGGCTTTTTCTGCAGCTAAGGCCTTTCAGGCCAAGAGTGGCGGGCATTTCGTTCACGCATTTGATGATTCAATGGTCATTGCGGGGCAAGGCACCGTGGCCCTTGAATTGTTTGATCAGGTTAAAGATGCCACAACAATTATCGTTCCCATTGGCGGCGGCGGATTGATCAGCGGCATTGCCTGTGCCTACAAGTCCCGCTTCCCGAACGTCAAGATTATCGGAGTCCAGACTGAGGCCTATCCGTCCGTTGCAAAAAGTGTCGCTGCCGGGAAAATTGTCGCCTCAACGAATTCTCGCACAATCGCCGATGGCATTGCCGTGAAACAACCCAGCAGCCTAACATTCAGTATGATCCAAAAGTATGTCGATCAAATCGTATTGGTCACAGAAGATGAAATCGCCGATGCACTGATGGCCCTCATGGAGCGCGACCACCTGCTGGCCGAAGGCTGCGGTGCCGTAACGGCTGCAGCTTTGGTCAAGTTATCGCATCAGGATCTTTTGGCTCCGGGAACTCCGCTTGGTACGAGTCCTTCTGTCGTTTGCATCGTCTCTGGCGGAAATATTGACACCAATCTATTGCAACGAATTACAACCAAGGGGCTTCTGCGTTCTGGGCGTTTCATGCGTCTGACATGCACGATTGAAGATCGCCCGGGGAAACTTGTGGAATTTTTGAATATTCTCAGCTCACAAGGCGCCAACCTGATTGAGGTCGAACATAACCGAATGTTCGGAATGTCCTATTACGATGAGGTCCGGATTGACGTGGACCTTGAGACGACTGGCCGGCAGCAACAAGAAAGAATTCTGGGGGCGTTGCGCACCGCCAATTTCAAAGCAACAACGGTGGCTTAAAAATCCGTGCGTTAACGCATTCTGGAATTCCACGGACGGTAAAGGTCGTGATCAATATCCAGAAGCTCCAGAAGACGCCCGACAACAAAATCTACCATGTCGTCAATTGTCTTGGGATGTTGATAAAACGCCGGCATGGCGGGGACAATTGCGACACCCATCTCACTCAATGTCAGCATGTTTCGCAGGTGAATGGTATTGAGCGGGGTTTCGCGCGGAACCATAATCAATCGCTGGCGTTGTTTCAAAACAACATCGGCAGCCCGCTCCACTAAATTCGTCGAATGCCCTTGAGCAATGCGGGCCAGGGAGCCCATGGAGCATGGGACAACGACCATATCTGTTGGAGCGGATGAGCCACTTGCCACGGGGGAAAAAAGATCATCATTCTTCATTAAACGTATGCAATCACGATGGTTCTCGGGAGTTTCGCCTGCAAGAATTTGACGAAGCAAACTACCCTTCGGTAGCTCGTGCTCTATCACCTGACGCGCAGCATTCGTGGCCACAATATAAATCCGAGGAAACCGCGCCACACACTGTTGAATCAGACGTTCAGCGTAAATGCTGCCCGATGCCCCAGTCACTGCGATCAAGATCCGTCGGCCCGACATTAATGTTGGTGACGATGGTGATATGGACGTCACGAGCGCACCACAAAATCCAGCAGGACGCCGCCGCAGAAGACGACACTTACCAAAGAATTGGCCGTAAAAAATGCTTTGTCGATGAGGCGTCCATCCACATGCTCTGCATTGTGGCGAACGATCCAGTGCTCCCAGAAAAGAAGCGCCGAAACCAATGCCAGTCCTGCATACCAAAACACTCCGGCACCTGAAATCCACCCTGCAGCTGCCAAGAAAATCGCCATCAAGACGAAACAAATCCGGCTGATGATCAGAGACCGGGCAGAACCAAACCTTGCCGGAATGCTGCGCAATCCCTGGCTGGCATCAAAGGTTCTGTCCTGAAGTGAATAAAGAATGTCGAATCCTGCCACCCATAAAGTGACTGCCACACCAACAAGGACGGTTGACGTGGGAACGGTTCCCGTCAGAGCAATCGAGACTGCAACTGGAGCCAGAGCTAGGCACGCCCCTAGGTAAAAGTGGGTCAACCAACTGATGCGTTTCATGTGCGAATAATAGGCTAGGATCACCATAAGCGGCGCGGCCAAGGCCCCGCACATGGGGGACAATGCAAATGCCGCGACCAAAAAAATCAAGCCCGCACCCAAGCTAATCGCCAAGCCGCGGCGGCGGCTCAAACGCCCTGCTGGGATTGCCCGCATCTTGGTCCGATGGTTCAAGGCATCGACATCGGCATCAAGAAACCGGTTCATACCCATGGCGAAACTCCGTGCCGACACCATCGCCAAAACAAGAAGCGCTGCCTGCATTGGTGACGGCCATCCAGCCCCGGAAAGAAGCAGACCCACGATGGCAAAGGGAATGGCAAAAATTGAGTGGACGAGTTTGATGTCCGCTGAAAAAGCCGCCAAGGAACTTGATGCTGTTTGTTGGTCGATGTTTGTCATTTCACTTCACACAATTTGTAGCGCCACTGGTCCTTGACTCTACTGCGAACCATGATAGCAACTCCGGACTTATTGGCCACCGCATCAACAATCACGGAAATGGACGGAAAAATCCCTCGATTAGGCATGGGGACAAGGCCTTCGGAGCTTAGTCTGTATCTCCCAAGCGTGCTCTCACGGTCAACCCATTTCGGGACCATCAGTGTGACCGCAGCGGACGGAGTGGCCCCGTCTATCAGCAGGGCTGGCTCTCCCAAGTGGATATGAGGCAGCCGGATCACCTTACCCCAAACCGCATCTCGGACATTGAAGCGATAAAAATAGGCCTCAATGTTCCCCTCGCCAGTCATGCTGTCGCCCGTGACGGCGGCCACATAGATTCCCCCAGGAGTGGGCAGCGCCCGGACACTCTCGATGGGGGCAGTGGTTTTCAGCTTTAACACCCATGATTCAGTGATTTTTTCAGGGAAATTTTTGGTACCGATATCAACGCCAATTTTAATCCAAGGAATGAGCTGCTCGTCCGATCGACCGGCCTCTGGCTCTGCCACCAGGACAACCGTCCCGTCAGAAAATTGCGCTGGTGCGACTGCCTGTCCTCCGGCAAAAGCCTTTTCCATTCCGGCCAATGACACCGGTTTCACCGTGCCAACAGATGACACTAAAATCAAAGCCGGCACATCGCCGGAATCCCGCACGACCATGAGGCACCCGTCTGCTCCATCAACCGGTCCAGCCACGCCCCACTCCGCCCTTAGCCCCTGGGGTAGTTGTGCTAATGGACACGAGCCGCGCACGAGGCGCGGCGCAGCCCCCTTATACGACGTCATCACTGGTTCCGTGGAACTGTCCCTCATAACCGGTGAAACAAACATGGCGGGCTGCCCCTGGCGATCCACTCCAGTGGCTGCGGCAAGGATCTCACCTGAGACTTCAGCTTGATTTTTGCCTTCACCGACAATTGCCCCGCGGAACACGACATCGGAAATAACGGGCATGTCGTCCAATCCGTCATCTCCACCGCCGCCGTCAATTTGAGGCCATGGTGCACATTCCAAATCCTGGCTGGCATCGAGCTCCGCCCACTGGGGCTTGGCTTTTTTTGCTGGATGCGAACAGGACACCAGAAAAAAAACCATTGCAGAGATCCCAGCCAAAGTGCTGAAACCTGCCTGGAAATCCCTAAAAATTAGCAAAAACAAAAATCCACCGCATCGGTAATTTCTAATTTTTTTCGTCATTGCGCCGATTCCCCCGGTGATGAAAAAAACATTGAAAACATTGCTACGCTCCCTCTGGCCAGTCTCCATGGCAGCCTCAGTAATTTTGCTTGCCGGCTGTCAGACCAGCCTCGCCGTCAAACCAGAAGAACCTGTGGCTTTGCCATACCTAAAGAATACACCGAACGAATGCTATTTCCTCGACGACTTCATGCCAACCCCTGAACGCATGGTCAGTGGGCGCAGTGGGTCCGCCAAGCTACGCTACTACGTCTACAAAGTGGCGAAGTACAAAGACTATCAGTACAACCAAGTGGTCTTGGCCTTCTACTCGGGGGATGACCGTTGCTGGTCCCTCTACGAAGAGCGCTATATCAAAGACAGCTTCTAAGTAGCCCCCCCCCACAACCGGACCCGGCCAAAACTTTGCTACAATCATTGGATCTGCCAACTGGGATGGGGGTTCATCATGAATTTTATTCTAGCTTTACGCGTGTCCGTGCTAGCGACCTTGGCGATCATCACTGCCTGCCAGACTCCCTCGGGAAAAGAGGCCCTGAACGTCGGCAATGAGTACGCCAAGCAAGGGCTGTTGCGTGAAGCGATAGACCAGTACCGCAGGTCACTCGCCATTGAACCGGACCAGGCCGCCGCCAAACGTAACCTTGGCATCATGCTGGTCAAGACCGGAGATTACCCCAATGCCATCAGGAGTCTTGAGTCTGCCGCAGAAAAGCTGCCGGCCGATTTTGATACCAATTATTATCTTGGCGAGGCCTGCCGCGCCGAGGGTCGCTTTGGCGACGCGATCTACCGCTATCAGCAGTCGCTTCGCGTGCGCAGCAATGACCCGCGCGCCCTCAAGGCTCTGGCCTGGAGCTTTTATAAAATTCGCTACTACTCAGAAGCCTTAACCAACAGCCAAAAGCTACTCGCAGCGGATCCAAAGGACACCCAGGCTTCCGTGATCGCCGCCCGAGTCTTGATCAAACTCCGGCGCTTTGACGAAGCCCTCGCCGTCGTGCAAGGGGCCAGCAAAAGTTGCGATAAAGAATCTCTGCCATTTTTGAAAAGTGTTGAGGGAGACATCCAACTTGAAACTGGAAATACCGGAAAAGCAAATGAGTCCTACGCCGTGGCCCTGCGCGAGGCTCCCCTCACCGCTAGTGCCCTTTACGGCATGGGACGAATCCTGAATCAAAAAGGACAAAAGGACAAATCTGCGGATTTTCTTGAACGTGCCATCCGCGTTCGTCCGGAAATGGCCGAAGCACATTTTCTCTTGGCGGAAGTTTTGGAATCCACCAATGCGGCGCAATCAAGAAAGCACTTTGAAATATTTGCAAAACTTGCTGCGACAGATCCAGATTTATTGAATGAATTAGAACAAACAAAAAGAAAACTGCGCCAAGCGCGGAATTAAAATCTGTTAAATTCTGATCAAACCAACTTCATCTCGGCCTTGTGGTAACTGAGCAGGCTTCGTTTTGCCTCAAAAAGATTTTTGTACGACTCGTAGCGAACGCGAAGCTTATCCGCCTCGCCGCGGGTGTCAGACATCTTCTCTAAAAATTCAACGTATTCAGAATCTGTCTCCGTCAACCTGCGAAGGCGAGTTTCGTTCATGGTGCCATCATCAAGGCGGATCATGATGCGAGCCCTGATTGTTGGCTTCAACAGATCCAAACGGTCTGCGTCTTTTTTTGCGCTGGCATATTCAAGACCGACCTTATTGGCCAAATGAACGATTTCTTCCAAGCCAAGACGGTCCGACGTGGACGTGTCGACTGGGGGAGAAATATCGAGGGATTTTTTTAGCGTCTCATTCATCATTGGCCCAAACTAGCAAGATCATGGCATTTTGGCGAAAAATTTCGGGCTTTGAGCAATTTTTGGCCAATTTTAGCACCAAAAAAACACCCTACAACCCCCCAAGAAAGCTGGACTTTCAAGGAAACCCAAAAGTGTCCGATAATAACATTGGCCAGGTGGCCAACACCGGGCCAGAAATGGGTAGGGGACCATGGTGCAAGAAATTCGTTTAACGGCCACGCCGCAGGAATTCTTTCAAGAACGGGTGAGTCTGGCAAAGGCCTCCCTGAAGGTAAACCTACCTGATGATGTGGAGTTTTATCTTGTCAATCTGCTCTGCTCGTATATTGCACTGACACCACCCGCCAAAGACTCCTCAAACGCTGGTGAAGGCGGAAACGAACCAGTCTTTTTTGATAAGCCTTTGGCCTTCATGCTGCGGGATGCCTTCGAAGCTCCTCCTCAACAGAAACCCGGCCTTTACCGCGCCCTTGGGGATACTAGCCTGTACATCACTGGATTTTTTCAAGATTACTTCAACCGCAAGGCCTTCGACATCGGCTACTACATAACCTTGGGACGCACGGGTTACAACGAAGCCGCCGCGCACATGGCCTCCAATCGCCGCGAATCGGCGACTCGAGAAACCATGGCGGCACTCGCAATGAATTTCGTTCAGGCTGTCGATGTGGTTGCTGCCGTTTCGGAACAAGGTCGCCCCCGCGGGGCGGTCGATATCCTCAATGTGTATGACCGCTGGACCAAAAGCCAGTCGCAACGCCTGCGAAAAATTTTAACGGAACAGGGGATCGACCCCGTTGAAGTTCCAAACAAAATCGCCCAATGAGGTCGCCATGGCCACCCAAGAAAAATTTCAGGGGCTGATCTCACGAATCGAAACCATCCTAGCCAGCTACTATGGCTTTGAGATTGAACTGGGGGCAGGGGATTGCCTGCTCCCTTTGACACCAGATAATCCCGCCGATCCCAATGCAGACCCAACTGGCACGCTGTTTGTTACTCAAGACGACGAGCTTTATTTGGGCCTCGGCTTTTCCAAAGGGGCGGCCGACCACGCCGTCTTATTTGAAGGCTTGGCACAGGCAGGAACTCACGCAGAATTGAAATCAAAAACAATTGCAGCGCTGTTGGTAGTCATCGAAGAGGTCAGCCATTTCCACCTAGTCTCACAGCGAGCACTTCTCGACCTTCCCACCACCAGGCTTGAGTTGGAGTGGCAGGCTGAAATTGATAAAATGATTGTCCTGCCAAATCTCATCGGAACCACGGGAGCCAGAGTGATCCTGCGCGGGCTCAGGCACTTTCTGGTCAATAAGTTTACCCTACGCACCGGCCTCAGCGACGAAGAGAGCAGTCGCTATCAGGCAGCAACTCGCTTTTTTGACCGTGCCTGGCGCGATGAACTGTTGCCCTTGATGGCCACAGGGCCGGGTGCTGGAATCGGAGCAGACTTTGGCACGGCCATGATGGATCCGAAGATAAAAAAGCGTCTCAGGGAATTTTATCGGATGTCGTGGTCCAGCAAAGCCTCTGTCCTGGCTGCCTGAATTGTCTGAGACAAAAAATTTTATGTGGCGATGAAAGTCGTGCAGAAATAATCAGAATCTAAATGGGCTCTGCCTCAGATCCCCCATGCAGGAAAAAATCGAGAAACTTAGCTTGTCGACTGAGGCCATCGCGCTCGAAATCGCGTTGAAGCCGACGCAGTTCATCGGCACCTTCAGGGTTGCTCAAAAGTCCACGGATGTCCCCTATGGCGTCGTGGGGATTTGCGGACATCAAAACCAGTTTCACCCTTTCGGCCAGAAGGTGCTTGTCGCCCGGCAGGACCCGCAGCGCTTGCTCGAGAAAGTAAATGGCCTCTTGAGCCGAGCGGGCTATTTCCGCCGATTTTTCAAACCGGGAAATCAGTCGATTTTGATCGACCGACACGGTGGCCCCGCCGATTGCGGCCAGCAATAAACCGGTCATGACTGCCAGTGCTGCTGGTCGGCTGCGTGTCGTCAGGCGATTCGGCCTGAGATGCAACATCGACCAAGTCAAACAACAGCCGGTAACTAATCCACCCAAATGGGCCGCATTATCAATTCCAGGAATCATTAGGCCAAAGATGATGTTGATGACCACCATTCCAGCGTAAATTCGGCGGCGGGGGCGTCGCCCGGTAACTTCTTCAATGCGCCGCCCAACAAGATTCTCCAAAACATAACCGCTGCCAAGGAGACCAAATAAAGCACCCGAAGCCCCGGCGCTCATGGCCACACTGGTGACAGCACTGGCGATATTTCCAAAAATACCTGCGCCTAAATAGACCAACAAAAACCAACGCGGTCCCAAAATACGCTCAAGTTGGTAGCCGATGTAATACAGCCCCATGGAATTGAAGAAAAAATGAATCACTCCAATGTGCACAAATATCGGCGTTAGAAACCGCCAGAGCTCGCCCCGGACCAATCCGACGGGATCTTTGGCCCCAAACTCCAGGAGGACTTCACGCGTCGGCAAAAAGAAGGAATCTGAGCGCCAGCTCATCACCAAAAAAACAATCGTATTCACCAGCATCAAGCGACCAGAAATCGTGCCCAGCCAATAGTTAATCCCAACGGGTTGAACCACCGGCGGCAAAACCGGAGCATCATCCTGTGCTGATGGCTGATCCTGCATGATCTTCAGAGGACCAAAAAGTCTGTCTGGGGAGCGTGCATCTCAAGGTAACGCGCTGCTGGTCCGGGACCAGATTTATGCTTGCGAGAAATCATCCACATGGGCGGGCGCGATTTTCCTGATACGTCAAACATGACGACCTGAGAAACCTCTGCAGTCCGGCCACGATCAACAGCGACCTCCGCCGAGATGCGAAGTTGCTCACCCTTTTTTACGGCCGCATTGACATGACTGCTTTCCAAAACGAGTTCATCAAAACGTCCAGTCTTGTTGACCGCCTCGAAAACAACGCGGAAACATGACGGCTTGGGCTGATCCTGCCCCCCCCCGGAGCACTCGCGAGAAATACCTTGGAGTTTATAGTTACCGCCGACGCGCTCCATCTTGGCTGCCAGAGCCAGACCAGAACTGAGCAGCAGCATGACTGCAGCCGTGTAAGCCATTTTGAAATTTGCCTTGATCATGTGGCACCCCGTCCGTTTGATGATCTTGTTATACTAACTCAACGCCGCAGGCGGTCACAGCCTTGCCGTGAAAAAGCCACTCCGTGACCTTTAGGATATCTTGGTGCATGGATCGATCCGCATCGACTGTTGACGACAGGCGCCGAATCTCGACCCTGACCTTTTGCAGGGCCGGAGATGGCTCCAAGGGCGCCAACAAGTCAATCCCTTGAGTTGCCGTCAACGCTTCGATTGCAATCACATGCATGGCATTGTCGATGACCTGACGCGCCTTGCGGGCAGCGATAGGCCCCATGCTAACGTGATCTTCCTTCTCCGCAGACGTGGGAATGCTGTCGACCGATGCCGGGTGGCAGAGAATTTTATTTTCAGAAACCAGAGCGGCCGCCACCACATGGGGAATCATAAAACCAGAATTTAAACCGCTGTCAGCTGTGACAAACGGCGGCAATCCGCTTTGAGTCGGATTGGTCAATTTCTCAATGCGGCGCTCGGAAATACTCCCAAACTCTGCTACGGCCATCGCCAAATAATCCAGGGCCAGGGCTAGGGGCTCGCCATGGAAATTTCCCCCACTGATCACCTCGGGTGCGCCGCCTTCAGCCCCGGCCAAAAACACTAGCGGGTTGTCGGTGACGGAATTCAAATCGCCTTCGATCACCGTGCGGACATGATCCAGCGCTCCACGCCCGGCCCCATGCACTTGAGGAATGCAACGGAAACTGTAGGGATCTTGAACTTTGCCGCAATTGGCATGGGAATCCATAATGGCGTCGTAACCGGAAAAAAGTTTCCGGAAATTCTCCGCCACAGCAGCCTGCGCTGGTTGGCGCCGCACGCTGTGAATGCGTGGATCAAACGCGCGAAGTGTGCCGCGGATGGCGTCCAAACTGAGCGCCGCCACGACGTCGGCCGAGCGGAAAAGATTCAGAGCATCAACACACGCAAATGCGCCTAACGTCGCCATGAAGTGGGTTCCGTTGATGCACGACAGGCCTTCCTTAGCGGCCGGCTTGAAGGGCTTGACCCCCGCCGCCTCCATGGCCTCGGCGGCTGGCATGAGGCGGCCCCCGACATGGACACTGCCCTCGCCCATAAGACCCATGGCCAGATGGGCCAACGGCGCAAGATCGCCCGATGCGCCGACGCTGCCCTTTTCCGGAATCATCGGCAGGATGTCATGACGCAAAAAGGCCAGCACTACCTCCACCGCGCTCCGCGAGATGCCGCTGTGGCCAATCAAAAAGGTATGCGCCCGCAGAATCAACAACCCACGAACAACCTCTGCGCTGCAGGCATTGCCGACGGCGCAGGCGTGGGAGCGAATCAAATTAACTTGTAACTGCGACAGTTTTTCGGCGGGAATTTTGACATCGGAAAGAAAACCAAATCCCGTGTTGATCCCGTAAATTTTATTTTCAGAAGCCGCGCAGGACTCCACCGCACGGCGAAAATCATCAAGGCGCTGCCAGGTGTCAGGTTCCACAGAGATCGGCGGATTCTTTTGGCGGGCCAGGGCCACCAGGATTTCCGCCGTTAAATTATCGGACCCAAGCTTAAATGGAGGATGCTTCATTGAAAGGCTTTCATAAAAATCGTCACAAATTATTTACTGATTTTTTAGTGCGGCAATCGCCTGCCGCCGATCCTTGGCACCGTAAACGGAAGTTCCCGCCACGAGCACGTCGACCCCACGGTCGCGCACCAAGGCTGCCGTCGCGGGATTGATTCCGCCATCGACACTGATTTTGATTTGGCTGCGAACGCCGGCCGATTCTGCCATCGCCGCAATTTTCGCAATTCGCTCCGGCGCGTCCGCCATGAATGTTTGGCCGCCAAAACCTGGGTTGACGCTCATGATCAACACCAAATCAACATACGGAAGGACCGCCGCTAGGGTTTCCAGTGGCGTTGCCGGGCGCAGGGAAATACCTGCCTTGGCTCCTTTGGCGCGAATGAGCCTTGCCAGGGCCACGGGATCTTTCGATGCCTCAATGTGAAAGGTCAGCCAATCAGAGCCGGAGTCAACGTAACTTGCCGCCACCTGGTCGGGATTGTCGACCATGATGTGCACGTCCAACGGCTTCGTCGCCACTGATTTGATTTGACGGATCACCGGCAAACCGAAGGTCAGATTGGGAACAAAATGACCGTCCATGACGTCCACATGATGCCAATCTGCGCCGGCCGCCTCGACCGAACGAATTTCGTCGGCGAGGTGCAAAAAATCAGCGGAAAGAATGGAGGGCGAAACCAAAACAGTTGAACGGCCCATGAGGGCTCCCTTATGCGTTATTAAGCGGTCCCCGGCGCAACATCTTTTTTTTGATGATGTCGGCTTTCAGGCGAGACATGCGTTGGAAAAATACGACTCCATCCAGATGATCAATTTCATGCTGGATGCAGACGGAAAAAAGTTCATTGGCGTGGACTTCATACTCTTTGCCATTTTCGTCAAAGGCCTTGATCCAAACTTCGGCCGCACGGTCGACAAAATCAAAAATTTCCGGAAAGCTGAGGCAGCCCTCTTGCCAGCGAATCTTCCCAGACTTTTTGATGATCTCAGGATTGATAAGCACCCAGCGCTTGTCATGCCAGGGCTCCTGTTTTTCTTCCTGTTCCGAATACTTGCTGTCGGACCATGGGATCTCAATGACAATCACTCGGCGAAGGTCTCCGACCTGATTGGCTGCAAGTCCGATCCCGCCCGAATCGTGCATGGTTTCAAACATGTTGGCGACGAATTGCTTTAATCCGGCATCAAAGGTGGTGACCGGATCGGCCTTGGTTTCAAGGACTTTGGCTGGCCATACGAGAACGTCTAAAACTGACACGTGCATGCTCCTGTGGGTATCCACAGGGTTAGCACAAAATTTTGCGGGAATCAGCCCCGATCCCGCCTCGCAAAAACCCGGCCAGCCCCCGATGCAGCCATATCAATGGCGGACTGGTAGCCCCGCGTGATCTGGGACTCTATCGCTGCAACCACCTGATTATTAACGAGAACTTCATGGGCCCGATGAAAAAGGGTCTGCCCACCGACTTGGATCGACAAGACATAGACCCAAATTGCGCCCTGAAGCACCAGCCGGCACGCTAACTTTATTTTATCCCGCATGGTTCCCCCCGCCCGACACTCAGTTCGGCGTCTAGTCCGGCATTCCATCTGTTAATCAGCTCGCTAAATCTTGCCCCTCGCCAACCTTCTCGGCGGCGCCTGGAACCAAAGCCAACTTCCCGGAATTGCCGAAGAGTTCTTCGAATACCTCCGAATATTCTTTCACAAACCGAACCCGGATGCGACGCTTGACATTCGTCGGCAGGGCCTCAAAGGAACTGCGGTTTTTTTCCGGAACTAACACCGACGAAATTCCGTCTCGCAATGCCGCCAGAATCTTTTCGCGCAAACCACCGATTGGAAGAACCTTGCCGTGAAGGCTGATCTCGCCGGTCATGGCGGACCGTTGCGATGGCGCCACCCCTTTGAGGGCCGACAGAATCGACGTTGCAATGGTGATCCCAGCACTCGGTCCGTCCTTTGGAACTCCGCCAGCCGGAACATGCACATGGACTTCGTTCTTGTTGAGCAGCTCCGGATCAAATCCGAATTCCGCGGCTCTTGACCGCACAAAACTAAATGCCGTCTGTGCCGACTCCTTCATCACGTTCCCGAGCTGACCCGTCAGAACGAGGCGCCCCTTGCCCGTTGGAATCAAGTTGGTTTCGATGGCCAAAACCTCTCCGCCGTAAGGCGTGTAGGCCAGACCCATCGCAACGCCCACAGTGATTTCACTGTGGATAGATTCTCCAGCAAATCGTTCGGCACCGAGATGGCGCTGAACCAAGGCTGGTGTCAATCGAACAGAAATCGGCTTTTTGACGTCTTCCTTGTCGGCTGAATCGAGGGCTTCGGCTTGCTGGCGGGCAATCTTGCGGCAGATCGATGCGATCAATTTTTCAAGGCCGCGCAGACCACTTTCGCGAGTGTAGCTGTTGATGATCGTTGAAACCGCCGCCTTGCCAAAGACCACGTCGCTTTCGGCCAGGCCCGATTCTTTGATCTGTTTCGGAATCAGAAACTGGTTGGCGATGATGACCTTTTCCTCTTCCGAATAGCCGGCGACTTCGATGATCTCAAGGCGGTCACGCAAAGGCGCCGGAATGGTATCAAGGGTATTCGCATTGGCAATGAACATCACATCTGACAAGTCAAAAGCCACGCCAAGATAATGGTCGACGAAAGCCTTGTTTTGTTCGGGATCAAGCACCTCAAGCAAAGCCGACGATGGGTCACCACGGTGGTCCGCACCAAGCTTGTCAATTTCGTCGAGCATAATGATCGGATTCATGCTCTTCGCGGATTTCATGCTCGATATGACCCGGCCTGGAAATGCCCCGACATAGGTCTTGCGATGCCCGCGGATATCGGCTTCATCACGCACGCCACCAAGTGAGATGCGCGAAAACTGCCGGCCGACGGCCTTTGCAATGGATCGTCCTAGGCTGGTCTTGCCAACTCCCGGCGGCCCAACAAAACAAATGATTGGGCTCTTAGCTTCAGGATTGAGCTTCTTGACGGCAAGGTATTCCAAAATTCGGTCTTTGACTTGATCTAAGCCAAAGTGATCTTCATCCAAAACTTTTTTGACGTTCTTCAGCTCGAGAATATCTTGGGATTTCACGCCCCATGGCAGCGCCAGCAAGGTTTCCACGTGAGTGCGGGTCAGAGCCGCCTCGCTGGTATCTTGGTGCATGCGCTCAAGGCGACGCAACTGGCGGGTGACCTCCTCCTTGGCTTCGTCACTCAACTTGAGTTCTTCAACGCGCTTCCAAAGCGCTTCCATTTCTTCTTTGCCATCATTGTCACCGAGCTCGGTGCGAATAACGCGCATCTGCTCGCGCAGATAATGTTCACGCTGCATCCGGCCGATTTCTTCTTTTGCTTGGGACTGAATCTTGACCTGCATCTGGTACACCTCGATTTCCCGAGACAGGAAACCGTAGACGCGGCGTAAACGCTCGACCGGATTGGCTAGGGCAAGAACAGACTGGGACTCGTGAACTTTTAGGCCCAGATTCGCTGCGACCAGGTCAGCCAGACGACCTGGCTCATTCACATCTTCCAGCACCATCAAGATATCGGGAGAAAGAACCTTACCCAGACCAACGACCTTCTCAAGGTTTTCTCGAACGGCGCGAATCATGGCTTCCGTTTCCGGTGATCCATTGACGCAAGCATCGTCGAGTACAGTCCGGGTTTGAACCAGGGGATGGCCCTCGTTCTTGACCAGGGTAACGAGCTTTGCCTTGTATAAACCCTGAACGAGAACCTTCATCCGGCCATCTGGAAGCTTACGCGTCCGCATGACAGAACAAACCGTTCCGGTCGCATACACATCAAATGGTGGCTCCAGGGAGGCTTCAAGGCCCGTCCCTTCTTCACCGCTGACCTTGAAGGCCGACAAGAAGATTTTCTTGCTCCCAGCCATGGCCGTCTCCACCGCGCTGATGCATAGATCTTCGTTGACGAAGACCGGTACGATCATGTGGGGAAAGACAACGATGTCTTTCAAGGGGAGGAGGGGCATCTCCGCACTCATTTCATTACCTTGGGTCACAACCACAGCCGTCATCCGGAATCTCCTTCGGAAACAGGTATGCCATAAAAATGCGTTCTGCTGTCTCTAGGGAAGTATCGGAGGCAATCGAAGGAACATTAGTCCCACCCCGATTAACGACCTCTACCGTCATTTGTATTTTGGCGAAAATTTCGCGGGGAACCCTAATCACAACAGCAAGATCGCCGGGCAGGGAGCCTGACGGGTTCCCGAAGAATGGGAACCTTTACTTGCTCGAGGGCGTCAAGCCAGATGCCAAATCAACTATCACTTCTGGTCGTAACACTTACCATCGCAGCCCGGACCAGCCTGCCATTGAGCAGATAACCCTTGGCAAACTCCTGTGCCACGATTTCAGACTCACAATCTGGATCCTCAATCCTCTGAATTGCC
The DNA here is from genome assembly GCA_947445775.1 of Oligoflexales bacterium. Classification (GTDB taxonomy): domain Bacteria; phylum Bdellovibrionota_B; class Oligoflexia; order Oligoflexales; family RGVZ01; genus RGVZ01. Next base: position 44,602 of record CANFEB010000006.1, read on the forward strand.
TGATGCACATTGGGGTCGAACTTTGATCCCACGGCAGGAATTTCTTCGAGCCCGTGTTTACGCAGAGCGGCCAGCAATTGGAGCTTCACCATGCCCATGCCCTCCAACAAGCCCGATGCGTCTGTTGTGGTTTCTTGTCCGGATCCCATAGCCTGATTGAAACTGTCGAGAACTGGCACGAGATCCTTGACCAAACCCTCGGCGGCAAACTTCAATAGGTCCGATTTTTCTTTTTCAGAACGCCGGCGGTAATTCTCTAAGTCAGCGGCCTGGCGCAAATACTTGTCTTGAAAAACCCGAGCTTCTTCGCGGCTTTTTTCCAATTCAACTTGCATAGCGTTCTCGCTTGAGTTGGCATCATTGGAATCGCCGGAATCATGGATCTCGGAGGATTTTTCAGCGTCTTGTTGACTCATCATGACTTTATCTGGCTCCACCAGTTGGTACATTTCCAATGGGAAATACCACCCTCAATGGCCCTAGTCGACCAAAGACCATGTTTTCATGTCTTAATTCTAGGCTCGTTTAAACCGGTTCTAAAGAGGGCAGAAAGTGCATGGGCTGGTAGGCTTTTTTCAAGTCAACAATTTTCTTTCTCAAAACGATTCTTAAGAGCGTTGACGCACACAAAACCTACTGCTAGTTAATTCACTCCTAAACACGGAGTATTTATAAAGTGGAATCCATTCGCGACACAGACCTCGTCACGAAACGCGTCAACGGAGCTCTGCCTCAGGTTGAAGCCCGTAATGAATTCGATTCGACCATGCTCGATAAAATCGACAGCTTTTCACTTGAAAATCTGGTTGATGTGAAAATTGGCCGCTTCTTGGATCAGCTGGGCAAATTTTACCCAGAAGGCCTTTACGATTTGATCATGTCCAAGGTTGAAAAACCGCTTCTAGGCCAAATTTTGAAACGGACTGGCGGAAACCAGGTTCATGCCTCGAAGATTCTTGGCATCAACCGCAACACGCTCCGCAAAAAAATGAAAATCCATGGATTCGCCCCCTAGGACAGATCCAGGATTTCATTGGTTACCCAACCCGCCCGAGATTCGGCGGGTTTTTTATTATCCCTTGAGCAGGTTGTAAAAAGAGACAAATGAGGGCTGGTAGGCCAATGGCACGGTATCAAGTCCGCCGTGGCGGTTCTTTCCGAAAATGATCTCCGCTTTGCCGGAATCTTCGGAATTGCGATCGTAATAATCATCCCGATAAACGAACAAAATCACGTCGGCATCCATCTCGATTGACCCAGATTCGCGTAAATCGCTAATTTTTGGGCGCTTGTCGATGCGCTTGTCTGCTTCACGATTGAGCTGCGCCAGAGCAAAAACCGGGACTTGAAGTTCTTTGGCCAGATTTTTCAAACCGCTGGAAATTTCCGCGATCTCCCGCTCCCGGCTTTCTGGGCGGCGGTTGGCTGAAGCCGTCATAAGCTGGAGGTAATCGACGATGATCAAGGCCAAGCCATGTTCTTTCTTAAAACGTCGGCACCTGGATCTAACTTCGGCCAGGCTGATGCCACCGGTTTCATCGATCCCCAAGATGGCCGGCAAACCGCTGAACGAGCGAAAGCCTTGAACCAGCCGGTTGCGCTCATCTTCGGTTAATGGATCGCCCCGACGCAGCTTGGCGGAATCCACCCGCGCCTCAGAGGAGATAAGGCGAGTCATGAGCTGATTTTTTGCCATCTCAAGGGTAAAAATCAGAGTCGGATGGCCTCTCTTCACTGAATTCATGGCGCAATTCAATGCAAAGGCTGTTTTTCCCATGCCAGGACGGGCTGCAAGAATGATTAGGTCGCTCTTCTGCCAACCACCGGTCACGGCATCTAGTTCGTTGAATCCCGATGGCACGCCGCTTAACTCGCCTGCACGCAGCATCTTTTGTTCAAGTTCGTTGATCGTACTTTCCAAGACCTCCATATGGGTGGAAACACCCCCCTGGCGATCTTGCTCATTGGTGATTTCAAGAAAGGACTTCTCCACTTCTTCGACAAATCCCATGATGTTGCCTTCGGCGGCGGCAGCCTTGCCGATGGTCTCTTGGCAAACGCGGATCATCTTTCTCAAAAAATAGTATTCGGCAACAATTTTAGCGTGATGTTCGATATTTTGAGCCACTGGGGCCTGTTGAATCAAATCAACGAGATAGACTGGGGCAGAGATCCGAGAATCTTGTTCTAGGCGTTGCATGCGATCGGCAACGGTTACAAGGTCGCAGGGCTCGCCCTTGGCATCGAGTGCCATCATGACCGTGAAAATCCTGCGGTGATAATCGAGGAAAAAATAATCCTCACGAATTTTGTCGGTGATCATCCCAAGCAGGGGTGGATCACGCAATACGGCGCCTAAAACTGCCTTTTCCGCCTCAACAGAGTGGGGCGGGGCAACGACGTCAATCGATGATTGGGGACTAAAACGTTCCATGAAATCCAATAACAATAATCAAAAAAAAACGCCGGGAAGGCGACCCGCCCCAACAAAAGAGGGGGAAGGTCATGCTCAACCCAGCGCCTGTCAATTCCCATCAGAACCGGACTTAGCCGGCAACAACCCAAACCTTGAATTTGGCGCTTACATCGCTGTGCAACTTCACCTGTGCAGCGTAGACGCCCACCTTCTTGATGTCATCAAGGATCGTGATTTCTTTGCGGGAAACCTTGATGCCTTCAGCCACTAGAAGTTGTTCAAGTTCCGCCGTTGTCACGGAACCAAAAATCTTTTCATCTTCGCCGACCTGCTTGGTCACGGTAACCGAGGTCTTTTCGATCGCCGCAGCAGCCTTCATGGCTTCAGCCAAAAGTGCAGCGCGCTTTTTATCGAGAATGCGCTTGTGATGAGCAAGGGCGGCCTGGTTTCCTTCGTTGGCTGGCATGCCCAGTCCACGCGGCACCAGAAAATTGCGAGCGTATCCGTCACGAACATTGACGATGTCACCAACACGACCGAGGGTGTCAACATCATGGCTCAAAATAACTTTCATGATTCACTACTCCGGAATCTGTGTTCCTGATTCAGTCGTTCAAATTAATCGCGACCCATATCTTCAGCTGCTTCACGGGCTGCTGCTTCGCGCTCTTTTGCGTCGGCAGCTTCCTTGGTGATTTCGATCTTGCGCTTGGCAACGTCGACCCGCTTGTTGACTAGGACTGACAGGTAGCGCAAGACGTTTTCGTCAATGCGCATCAAGCGTTCCATTTCAGTCAAATTGCCAGAAAGACCAGCAAAGTCGTAAACAGCGTAGTTGCCGCGGTGCTGGTTATTAATCGGGAAAGTCAGCTTGCGGGATCCCCAAAGATCTTTCTTGAGGATTTCTCCACCGTCATCGGTCATGTACTTTTCGTACTTGGCCAAAACTCCGAGGAAGTCACTCTCGGGCAGGTCCGAGCGGGTGATGAACGTTATTTCATATTCTCTCAACATTTTCCGTCTCCTTTACGGTTTCTCAGCCTGTGCTCTTGTTGAATTGGCACAAGCAAAGGAGGTTAATTTCCGGACCCTGCTGCTCTACTGCCTTGAAAAAGATTTTTCAATCGTAGAAGAGCCTCAGCGGTCATCACACTTCTCATATTCTCAAGTTCCTGAGCCCCCAGTGGAGCCAGAACCCAATCCGCCATGGCAACCTGAAACGTTGCCTCCAGCGGTTTACCAACCCCCAACTTTACCCTTGGGAAATCAGCGGAGCCCATGCATTCAATAATGCTACGGACACCATTGTGGCCACCGTGCCCACCAGCCGTCCTTACCTTCACTTTTCCAGCGGGAACATCGATGTCGTCGTATAAAACTACGATATCGGTCACTGGAATCTTGAAGTAGGCCGCAGCCTTCTGCACTGACCTGCCACTGACATTCATGAAAGCCTGGGGTTTGATGACCAGGCAATCTTCTCCGCCAATGACCGTCTTAGCCGACAGCGCTTCAAACCGGGACATCTCGTCCCGCCAATCGGCACCCGCCTGCCGGACCAGCTCATCCACCACAATAAATCCAGCATTGTGGCGGCTGACTTCGTACTTTTTCCCCGGATTTCCGAGGCCCACTAGGAGCTTCAAAATTCTTCACCAGGAAAAAGGTTCTATCTGATTCAATCGAATCAGATGTGAGCCAAATCAACATGCAGCGGAAGGCGCTTCACGTGATCAAGCTGAAGTTCAGTGATAAGAACCGGAAGAATTTTTCCATCGAGGCTGAGGTTGAACTTTTTCTCGTTCTTCCAAGCCCTGGACAAAAACTTCGGGTTGATTTCCAGCTTTGTCGCCTTGCCTTTATGGCAAAGGTTTGCGGGAATCATTCCATCGCGACGGATCCGGCGGCAAGCGCCCTTACCGGTTACTTCGCGATGCTTTCCTTCGATTGTGATCATGGTCGTTTCGGACATGATAATACTCACCCTAAAATCTATAGGACCAACAGAACCATGGCTTATAGCCACATATGACAAGGCTTTCAAGCCGTTTGTCCGCTGAATTCAAATTGCTTGGGATCTAAACAAAAAGGGAGCTGACGGAATCCGAATTATGAATCCGCCGGATGGCCTCTGCAAACAAATCAGAGATAGATAACTGCATGATTTTGCTTGATTTTTTTGCAGTCTCGCTCAATGGAATCGAATCCGTGCAAATAAACTCTTTCAGTGCCGACGCCTCGATCTTGGCCAACGCGGCCCCAGAAAGTACTGGGTGACTGATCACGGCGTAGACCCCTTTGGCTCCATTCTCCGCCAAAGTATCCGCCGCCTTGGTCAAAGACCCGCCAGTGTCGCAGATATCGTCCACGATCAAACAATTGCGTCCCTTGACGTCCCCGATGACGTTCATCACCGTGCTTTCATTCGGGCGATCCCGACGCTTGTCGATAATCGCAAGCCCGCAATTGAAATACTTTGCCAATGCCCGTGCGCGCTCAACTCCACCCGCATCGGGTGAAACGACCATCAGGTCCTCGAGAATATCCGGCCGGCTAGAAAGATAATTCGCGAAAATCGGCTTGGCAAAAAGGTGGTCCACCGGAATATTAAAAAATCCTTGGATCGCCGCCGTGTGCAATTCCAGAGACAAAATCCGGTCAAAACCCGCGCTCGCAAAAAGATCCGCCACGAGCTTGGCGGTGATGGGCGTTCTAGGAGCGCTTTTGCGCTCCTGGCGGCCGTAACCGAAGTAGGGAACCACCAGGGTGATGCGCTGCGCCGAGGAACGACGGCACGCATCTGCCATGATGAGGGCTTCCATGATGTGGTGATTTGCCGGAGCGCAGGTCGACTGAATAATAAACACATCGCGACCGCGCACATTGCTTTCAATTTCAACGCGGGTTTCACCATCGGAAAACGATGTTACCGATGCCTCGCCAAGACCAATTTGAAGAGAATTACAGATTTGTTCGGCCAAGGGCCGATTGGCGTTGCCAGAGAAGACGATGAGTCCGGTATCCATATCAGGCCGACCATCGAAAAGAGTGGCTGGGGCGGTAGGATTCGAACCTACGAATACTGGAATCAAAATCCAGTGACTTACCGCTTGTCGACGCCCCAACTCGGATGCGGATCGCAGAAGAATTATTGTTATGACCCATCCTTGTCAAGCCCGGAAAATAAGAAGCCAGCAAGATCCTCACAGGTCAGCCTTCCTTTGCTGGCGGCAAGTAGCGGGAAGAATCAAATTCCTCGCGCCAAACCGGCCGTCCATCTGGGTCATGATCAACTAACCAACTGCCGCGGCATGCCCCAGGCATGATCAGGATCCGGTCGGAAACCGGGTCCACCACCTTATTATGAAACGCCCGCTTCATCGTTCTGGCGCCAAACCGGGGATCGGCCGCCATGGCCAGCAGGTGGTCTCGCAAATGCGGTCCAAGGCCTACCCGAAAATTGCGAAAGGCCAACCGTTCATTGAGCTCGACCAACTGGCGACCCAGCACCAATTCGAGTTGCTGAGGGCCGAGCTTGCGAAATTGGACGATTTCATCAATCCGGTTAACGAATTCAGGTCGAAGGGTCTCAGAAAGTGCTCGACGCAGGCCACCGTCGTCGCTCCCCGCCTGATTTTGGCTCTGATTTACTTGGATCAGGCCCGTCTCTAGATTCGAAGTCATGATGATCAAGGTATTACGAAAATCCACCACCTTGCCCCGCCCGTCGGTCAACCTGCCGTCTTCAAAGACTTGCAGCATGATGTCCAGCACCTTCGGATGGGCTTTCTCAATTTCATCCAGAAGGACTACGGAATATGGCTTCTGGCGGACCGCCTCGGCAAGGTCTCCGCCCTCGCCAAATCCGACGTACCCCGGAGGTGCGCCAATTAACCGCGCGACATTGTGGGGTTCCATCATCTCCGACATGTCGACCCGAATCATCTTGGATTCGTCGTCAAACATTTCAGCGGCAAGGGCCTTGGCGGTTTCCGTCTTTCCGACTCCCGTTGGCCCCAAAAAAAGAAAAACTCCAAGGGGGCGCTTTGGATCATTGACGCCCGTGCGCGATCTGCGCACGGCACGGCTGACCGTGTCCAGGGCGGCATCCTGGCCAAAAACTCTGGCTTCAAGGCGGTTGCGCATCTTGAGCAAGCGATTCGAATCCTCCTCGACAATCTTGTCGACCGGAATTCGCGTCCAAGCCGCCACGACCTCGCCGATTTCCCGCGAACCGACCACCTGACGCAGAAAAGAGTTCTGCCCCTGTTGGGTATGGAGCTTACCGCGTACTTCTGTCAGGTGCTTTTCATTGTTTGGAATTTCTAAATACTGCAGGCGGGCCGCAAACTCAAATTCCCCGCGGGATTTTGCGCCCTCGTACAATCCCGAAAGTTCTTCTTTACGGGCTTCGGCTTCCCGCAGCGATTCAAGAGACGATTGATGGCTACGCCAGATTGCCTCCACGCGTTCATGTTCCTTGCGGGCCTTGCCAAGTTCAGCGTCAATGGTCGCTAAAGCCTTCTGATTGGAGGCAGGATTGCCGATGGCCTTGCGCTCAATTTCAAGCTGAGCAATCCGCCCGCGCACGCCATCCAAAACAGCTGGCACACTGGCAATTTGCAGGCGCAACCTACTGGCCGCCTCGTCGACCAGATCAATCGCCTTGTCGGGCAAACGCCGGTCCGGGACATAACGGACCGATAGGTCCACGGCGGCAACGAGAGCCTCGTCGTCAATTTGAACGCCGTGATGAATCTCGTAGCGAGACTTCAGCCCACGCAAAATGGAAATCGCAGCCGCCCGCCCAGGCTCCTCCACCACCAACGGTTGAAAACGCCGTTCCAAGGCCGCATCCTTTTCAATGTACTTGCGATATTCATCAAAGGTTGTTGCCCCAAGACATTGGATCAACCCGCGCGCCAACGCTGGCTTTAGAAGGTTTGCCGCATCAGCAGACCCCTGGGGATTGCCGGCACCCACGAGCATGTGGATCTCATCGATGAATAAGATAATTTGCCCCCGATATTCATCCAGGGCCTGCAACAAACCCTTGATCCGCTCCTCAAATTCCCCGCGGTACTTCGCGCCGGCCAACATGGCTCCGAGGTCCAGGGACAACACGCGCTTGTCGCGCATGGTTTCAGGGACCTGGCCGCTCGCAATTTTCAGGGCGACGGCTTCGGCGACGGCAGACTTGCCAACCCCAGGCTCGCCCAACAAAAGGGGGTTGTTCTTCTTTTTGCGCCCTAGAATTTCTAGAACTCGTCGCACCTCGGCGTCGCGGCCAATCACTGGATCGAGATCGCCCTTTTGAGCCAACTCCGTGAGGTCCGAAGTGAACGACTTCAAAAATGAATTGAGCTTGAATTCATCAGACGCCGCTGCCGCGGCCTTTTCTTCTTTCCCATTTTTTGGCTTGCTACCAATTTCAGAACTCCCGCCCACGTTGGAACTACCAGTATTTTCGGCGCTCGATTTGTCGGCCTTGTCGCTGTGACTTTTAATCGAGGACAGCGGAACAAAATCCCGAGGCTCACTGCGCAATTGTTTATAACCCGCGAAGAAATTTTGAATGGCTGTCGACTGTTTGCAAATCGCATCCCAAAGAACGGCCTCGGAAACTGCATGGGCGCCGCCCGCCGATTCCGCGCGGTCCAGGGCCGCCGACAGCCGTTTGCCAAATTCGATTTTGAGTGCGCCGAAAATCCTTGGGACTTTGGCCAGGTGACTTTCAAGGTGAGCCTTTAAACGCTCCGACACTTCCTTCGACAGTCCCACCTTGCCATGGCGCACAACGGCAAGGGCGACGTGTTCTGGTTCAAAGTGCGGATGACCAAATCCACGCGCGTATTGGAGGCCTTGATGAAGGGCCTTTTGCGCTGAAAATTCGTATTTTGACAGGTCCATCATTATACCGCCAAATCCAAGTCCGGCAGAACAAATTTCGGAGCTTCCATGGTTGCTGGCGCGACCACTGGCAAAGCAGGCGTTATGGCTGCCATTCCAGCCACCCAATTTTTATCTACCTCTGCCACCACCAGGGTGACGTCATCGGCAATGGGAACATTGCCAAAAAATCCAAATGCTTTGCCAACAATTGAGTCTCGAACCTCCTCGACACTGGCTAAATTCCCCCCAGCTTGCATTGTGGCGCTCAGGGCCTTACGCCCCCACATCTGCCCTGCGGGAGATCGGCATTCGATCAAACCATCGGTAAACAAAACCAGACGTTCCCCCGCGCGAATCGGGCGGCGCTTGTCCTCAAATTTACTGGCATCATCAACGCCCAGCGGGTTGCCACTAAGAGACAGCGACTGTGGTGTCCCGGCCTTTGCCGCGCCAGAATCTGGGGGGAAAATCACAAATGGAAAATTATGTCCGGCATTGGAGTAGACCATTTCGCCCTTTTGGAAATCATAAAGCACGGCATAACAGGTCATGCTGATCTTGCCCTTCACGGCGCCAAAAATAACGTTGTTCATCCTGGTCAGAAGCTGGGCTGGCGAGTCATTGAAAATTGCCGCGTCCTTGATGATGTCTGAAATTAAATTACAGGCCGTATAGGCCATCGCTGTCATGATGGCCGCCGATGCGCCGTGGCCCATGGCATCGGCGATGTAAACCAGTTCAACCCCCGGACGCACCGTAAAGTGGCCCCAGAGATCGCCCCCGCACTCCGTCGCAGGCTGATAACTACCAACCATTCTGAGATTTTTTATTTCGATTGCACCAGGCGGAAAAAATGTTTCTTGGACGGTGCGTGCCGTGTTGGCTTCCTCCTGAAGGCGACCCTTTTCAGCCTTTAAGTCAACTTGAGCATTCAAGTCGGCGGCCATTTGATTGACTGCTCCCGCAATCCGCCCAATCTCATCGTCAGATTTAATGATGATGCGCGTGGTAAAGTCACCCCCAGCAATCCTGCCCGTGGCATTGTAAACATTATTCAACTGGACGGTGCTTTCTGTTGCCAGGATCAAACCGACCCAGAACGCGCCAATCACCACAAAAATGGCTGCAAGGATCGTATCGTCACGTGATTTCTTTAGGACCCCGAATACGGCGTCGGAACGTTTTTGAACAATCACCCAATGACGGTCCATTCCGATGCCCTGTTTTTGAACGCGGGCAAAGGCTCCCACCCACTCAAGTTGGCGTTTGCCCCGATATGTCGAAGTTTGAGACTTCGGAATAAACTCTTGTATGGCCGCTGGCAAACGGGACGAAAAACTGCGTTCTGATAACTGTTGATAAAATCCGCTTGGCTGGATTGATGAAAGGGCCATCCCGACCACGGGCAACTGCGCGTAGGACCGGGCATTCAAAACGTCACGCACAACGGTCGATCCAACAACGATGCCAGCATCGTCAATGATACTGGTTTCAACAGCTGAGGTCTTTGGCAAGGCCACCATCAACGATGTCAACCAAATCGAAGTGGCCACGAGAGAAAATTCCTGGCTGCCCTTCTTTTCGGCGGGATATCTGATCAAAATCGTAAACACGGGAAGGCGCGATTCCCTGGCAAGGCTCACAAATTTAAAGACCGGCTGGGCTGTGGCCTCGGCTGATTTGTCTTTAGCGAATCGTTCGATTTCCCGCTGTTCGAGCGCCATCAAACTGCGATGCATGGCCGCCGAATCACCGCCCTGAAACAAAGCGTCCTGCGCCTGAAACGGGGCTAGGTCGCTGGCAACCCTGCCGGCAAAATCGCCTTTAGCCGGATCAAATCGGTAGGTCGAGAGGGTAAGGAATTCGCGAAAGCCCTGCAAATATACAGCAAAGCTGATTTTTTGTTTCGCTGGGTCTTGAAGGAGCAATGGCGCCGCAAAGGTGGTCAATTGGCCGACCTGCGTCTTGACGGTAGCGCCAACCGCATCAGCGGACTTTTCAGCGTTTCCCGTCAATTCATCCTGAATTCCGTTGTTCAGAAAGGCCTCAAATCGCGAGCTAACAAGGACAGAGATCACAATAATACCAAAAGTTGCCACCAAGGTGATCACAAGGGAAAACCGCCCGCGCAGTGACTTGAAAATTGGCACCTGTGTATTTTCTGCCATATATAGACGCCCCCCCCTGATTCTACTTATTTGGGCATCGGTCAAACCAACCAGGGCTTTAATCGGCTTTGGTGAATCTCAAGTTATTGCGGGGTGTTCCGATGGCCCAATGGACGGAAAACCCTCGGGGGCACCAAGTTTTATGAACGGTCAAATGAGCTTTACCAGCAGGATCGCCATTGCCATCGGCACTGTGGCTCTTAGCTATTTCGCGGCCATTGCCGCTGTGCGGCGCTTTGACCTTTATGGCTTCCACGACGAATCAAAGATTGGCTGGCTCTCAAAGGTCGAAGGCAACGTCCAGGTCAGGTCGGGCGACGCTGAATTTCGCCCCGTAACCACGGGCGCGCCCCTTTCTGACGGAGACCAGATCGTGACAGGGCCATCCTCGCGGGCATCCATCAACTTCCATTCCGGCCGCACGGCTGACTGCCTTGCCAATTCCAGAATCACCATTTCTTCTCTGGAAGACGCTAAGTCGAGTCCCACAATCCTTATTGATGCCACACGCGCGGGGCAGACCGAGGTCTCATTGGCGAATGCAGACTCCAAGCCGGTCATCTTGTTGACAGGTAACGGAGCCATCACCGTCAGTGCCGGTGAGTCTGTCACCACCAAAAGCTTCGGCGCTGCGGGAGCAGCGGAGGTTATCAAGAAGGACATCAAAACGGGTGTGACAACAACCTTGACCAAGGTCGAGGCGGCTGAAAGCACGAAAATAATTCAACAAGCATTGGCTGCTGTGGCAACCCCGACTCCGGCTCCATTGGCGACTCCAACACCCGCACCAGTTCCAAAAATCGATGCGACGGCAATTCTTGTATCACCCAAATCTGGCGCCACCTTGTGGACAATCAACCCCATCAATGGACTCGCCGCCACCCAGTTGCCCGTTGTCGTAAGCATCAAAGCGAGTCCGGCCCCAACCAACTTAGTGCTCGAACTGCGGGTGGGACCAAAGGGCAAAGGCACCCAAGTCCCGCTGACTCCAACCGGTCAGGCAAATACCTATAGTGGGAAAGTTCCGATCGGAACTTTGACAGAATCGGGCAAACCGCAATTTGTTCAGGGCGCTGTTGTATACGAATTCGAGGTCGCCCTGATTGCGGGTGCTGGACAAGCCGTGAAACGAATTCCAGGTGTTGGAGGTTTTTCCATCGGATCTCTCAGTGGGTTGGCCCAAGCCCCCAATACAATCATTGGCCTCGAGGACTTGACGGAGCGACCAGTGGTCGGGCCATGGATCGCCGGCAAAACCGGAAATGACCCGGAGAAATTCCCAATTGTCCTCACCACCATCAAGGCTGGTCTCGCGCGTCCCTTTCTAGCGCCCCTGCGGTCCGCGCAGCGCAGTGGATTCAGCGTCAACGTCCGATTGGGATCCGCCGGAACATTCATTGTCAAAAACCAGGAAGTCATTGCCCAAATTGGAGGCAAGGGTCTGACCAATGCCGTTTCAGACCGCGCCCGCGAACTCTTGGACGCGGATTTCGTCTATACTGGCCCACAAGATGCTCTAGTAAGCTCCTTAAAGTATTCCGTGGATCAAATTCAGGTTCTGGTTGCTGAGTCAGTGCAAAGCGGAAAGAGCATTTATGTGTTCCAAGATCAAAATCTGTTTCAGGTAAATGCTGAATTTGTCAGAAAACACCCTTCGGTTGCCTCTTTTGTGCGGCGAAATTCGAGTGCGTTTTTCACCAAGCAGGTAAAAATTAATAGTTTTAGGTAACGTTAATGCCCAGAATTCTAAAATTTATTCTCTCCAAACTTAGACTCCGATCCCAATGGATTCTCTGCATTTCATTAACACAACTTATACCAGGCATTGCATTTGGCGCCGCCGTGGAGGAAAACCCAGCGCTGCCACCCATTGCGTCTCGCAAAATCACGCCCATAGTTTCTGTCAGCTTTGATATTTCAATTTCCGAAAATCTAATTGCCGGCCAACCCAAGAAAAAGGCCGCGTGGGATAAAGCCTGCGCAACCCTTGCAAACGCATTTCATGAGGGCGGATCCTTGTGGGAGAGCAGTCCTGGGACCTCAAGCCTATGCAAAATTGCGAATCGCACGGTTGCCGTTGTGGGGGCCCCAAAAGCCCCGGTGGCTGGTGGATCCGCTAACACTTTCAGAGTGAAGGTGGAAGTTCGCGGGACCAGCGAAACCATTGATTTTGTGCTGACCCTGCCGGCAGCAGGGAAAGCTCCGGCAATTCCAGCGACCATCGTCTCGATTCCACTGACTGAGTGGAGCTCTGAATTTCTATCCGACCAAGAATTTACCACGTTAATCGCTTATGCTGTGCTTGATGCGACACCATTTTTGGGCCGCTTGAACCGCGCCGCACTGTTACTCAAAACCGGCGAGCTGCGCCTTGCCGAGTACACGCAGAAAAAATTCAAGACCCGCAAATTTGACCAACTAGATCCGCTGCCGGGGCTCTCCTTTTACCGGCTTCAAAGGGACCAAGATTCCGGTAGGTTTTTCGCAGCCCACTGCGGCGATGCCAAGCTGATCAAGATAGAAAAGATCAAATCAACGTCTGGCATAGGCGCCGCAGCGCGCAGCGGCTTCATGCCGACTGCCCGGTATTCGATGGATAAAAAATTAATTGGCTACGGCGCCGATGCCGACCGGATCTGGTTTCACAGTGCCGATGGAGCCGGCGGACAGAAAGATAAACTAACGGCTGCAATTACTGAGGCTCACCAACGCTTGGTTTCGGCCGCCAGGTCAGGGCTCCTTAAAAATCTGTTTTCGAAAGGCTACGATTCCATTTCAGATTTGATGTTTCAGACAGCTGCCTCCGGCTATTTTGGACTGCGCTATGGAAAACAATTGCTGACAGGAGATCTTTTGCTCGAACGGGCCTCCATGTACGGCCTGCTTGTAGAAGTCCGCTCCGGGCCCCTGAATGGGCTGAAATTTTATTATGATAAATTTCCAAAAACGTCCGCGGAATCCAACGGATCTACCCTCGACCTTGAATGGTCGCGACTCGTTCTCGGGAAATCCTTTGCATTCAAAATTCCGCTTTTGATCAACCGTGTGGAGTTAACGCCAAAACTCGGCCGTTACTTCCTTAAATCAATGATGCCAATTGACACCGCAGACAACGGCGATGTTATTTCAACACAGGAATTCAATGTTCGCAATCAGCCGAGTTTCTCGCTTGAAGTCGCAGCCGAGCGGGCCTCCAAGAACTATACGGCGCGGCTATGGTACGCGACCGACCGCGCAATTACGTTCCTTCCCATTGTGGGCAACAGTGCCGTGTCAGCAGAACGCTTTGGTGCTGATTTGTTTTTGAATTCAGGATTGACCTTTCAGACATTTGGCATCGACTACGTATTGAATATTCTCATCTTTGGATCCTACGAAAACTTGGCCCTCGTAGATCTCAAGGCGGGAGACCTGCAGGCCGGGGAAATCTCCGTCTCTGGAATCCAGCTGCGTTCTGCGTATTCTGGGCTTGGGATTGTCATCAATTGGTAGGGAGTGCCTAGAGATGAATATAAAGACGAATATAAAGACGAATATCAAAATTCATTTGGCAATTATGGGTCTACTGGTTCCTGGGGGTTTGCAGGCCCGGACTCTGGAGCCGGCGCCCAGCCTTGATGCTTGGATTACAGAAATTCAAGGCACGGATTTGCCGGCTCAAACCGTGCCACAAAGGCTGCTTCTTTTGGAGGGAGGCGTCGGTGACGCCGAAGAAAAAAACTTTATTGCCGATGCCGTATTGCTGGAAAAATCTTCGACACTCATTTTTATCGATGGGCCAAGTGCGCGGATGTCATCAAAACTTAACAGCGCTGCTGCTGAAAAAAAACTGACGTCACCAAAAGCCCGGGCAGCCGCGCTGCCGGGCTCCACCAGCGCCAATGTCGTTATCGCCAATATTGGCGGTAAATCCCCCGTGCTCTATTTCAACGATGGCCAGCGCCTGAGAAAGCTTGTGACTGTAAAGGCCTACTCTGGGGACAAATCCCCTGATTCGATCCTTACCTGGATTTATCAATGCTTCGGGTATGATGGAATTATACTGGGGCAAAAGGGCTCATACGTGATCGTCGGCGGACCTGCGGCGACCCTTGGGCGAGAAAAAATCCAAGCCCTCGCAATCCGTGGGTCAGACACCCAATTGGCATTGCTCGACAAAAAAAGATCTGGCATCAGTTTGCTGGAACTTGAAGTTTCCAAGGGAGCCTACGCTATCTTTAAAATACTGGCGCTGGCCAAGGACGCAAAGGACCAAAGTGGGCTGACGGTCGGCACAAAACTGACGATTCAGCGCGAAGCAGCAAAGTGAACCTTCATCATCAGGTCTGTAAGAACGCCCTCAATCAACTTGCTCTCCTCGACGGAAAGGTTCCCGGCCGTTTTGGTCTTCAGCATCCTGATGATCTCGATGTTTTGCCTCGCAAGGGCCAAGTTTGTGGTCTTTGACTCAGATTTTTTTTCCCCGCCAGCCACTATGCCTCCTGTGCCCTCCCCGAGATAATGAAGGGCCGCCGAAGAAAACCCCAGAACCAGCTCAGAGAACTCAACTTCTTTTTCGGAAAACACAGATTTTGGTTCATTCATCATGAGTTTGCTCTCCCCCCCAGGCTGCCCCAAATCACGAGAACAGCGTACAATTGACCTGACATTTCCTAATTTCACAAATCTGCCAATTAAAATTTTACCTGAATTGTGCCGATAAAATCCAAGGATAACTGCGGGAACAAAAAAAGCATGACTAAAGACAAGCCAGATCAGGCACGCCAGAACCGAGCGGTCCTGTATGTTGCACGCGACGGCCTTCAACCAGAGGCCATAAAGCTGCGTAGGGACGCCACCATTTTTGGGCGCGACAAGGGTGACGTCATCATCAGCGACGCCGAGGTATCTTCCACTCATTGCCAAATCCAAGATATCGGCGGGCAGTATCACATTTTCGACATGAACAGCACCAACGGCACCTTCGTCAACGAGCAAAGGATTGTGAAGTCAAAACTGGCAAATAACGACCAGATTCGTATCGGCAAAACCACCATGCGATTTGCCATCGAAGACGAGCGGCGCACCCGTCACATTGCCACCCAGTATAAAGCTGCCGTAAATCCTACGGATGAGGCAAAATCCAGCATGGTTGACAGTCTAATTGAATCGGAGCTTCGCCAAACCCAGAGTCATTTTATTATCCTTCAGGTCACCTATGGCGACGGCCGCAGCGAAGATATCTCCCTACGGCAAAAACAGTTCTTCATCGGGCGCGCGGCTCATTTTGGGCGTTTTGAAGCAGACCCGGAAATTTCCCGCAAACACTTGTTGGTGAAAGTGAACGACACGGGCGATGTTTTTGTTGAGGATCAGGGTTCAATGAACGGATCGTTCATCAACGGAAAAAAAATTACCAGCCTGCAGCCCGTCACGGGTCGGGATGTGATCACCGTCGGGGCTTGTCGGATTCGGATCTCAGTGCACATAAAAGCTGAAAGTGGTGGGGACGGAGAGACTTGAACTCTCACGCCAAAGGCACTGGCTTCTAAGACCAGCGTGTCTACCATTCCACCACGTCCCCATTGTGATCCTCTACAAAAAAAGCCCGCGCCTTGGGATCAAGGAGCGGGCCTTCTGCATAATTCAGAAAACCTTAGTGGGCAGCAGCAGCCGGCAGAGCCGACTTAGCTTCGTTGACCAGGGCCAAAAAGGCTGGCTCGTCAAGAAGTGCCATGTCCGCAAGCACGCTGCGGTCAAGGCCGATGCCCTTCAAACGAAGGCCGTGCATCAATTCCGAGTACTTCAATCCGGCAGCGCGAGCTGCAGCATTGATACGGATGATCCACAGGCTGCGGAATTCGCGCTTCTTAACGCGACGATCCCGGTAGCTGAACTTGAGAGCGCGACGAACAACGTGAACCGCTGTGCCGTAGCAATTCTTTCTCGTTCCACGAAACCCAGTCGCGAGGGCCAGCAATTTCTTGCGGCGACGGCGGGCTTTAAAACCTCTTTTTACACGAGCCATGACAACACACCTGCTTTAAATCACTAATTCATTAGCCGTTTGGCAAACACCGAGTCACCAACCCGACATCCGATGGATGAACGAAACCTGACTTCTGGAGCTTGTTCTTACGTGCACGATCCTTTTTAGTCAGGATGTGCCGCTTGTTAGCTTTGCCGCGCTTGATCTTTCCTGAGGGAAGAACCTTGAAACGCTTCGCCGCTGCTTTTTTTGTCTTCATTTTGGGCATAAAAAAAACCCCTACCGCTTCTTTGCTGAAGGACGGAGGGATTTAACACGCACTTACAGAGCACGCAAATAAAAAACAGCCTCTGCCCAAACTATTAACGAACGACCAAGGCAACCCTGCCGCCCGCCAAGGCCTTGAGGGTGTCCTCGCGCAAGGCTGCAAACTGGCTTGGGTCCACGACCAAGCGGTTACCCTTGCGGATCTCAGTTACCTTGATGGATTCTGGATTTTCACCAACAATAACTGGTAATTCTTGGCTTTCAGCCCCGCGAAACCAACGGCCCATTGAGCCCTTAGCGAGGGCTATTCCGGAGGCCTTGCCTGGCTCAAAAAGCACTTTATCCGACGAATCCACCACCCAAAAAGCAATGGAAGGTTGAATGGAGGAGCCGGCCGAGGCAGGAAGATTTAGCACCAGGCCGCCCGTTGCCCCCGCTTGACCCCCAGCCCCACCGCCGGCCCCCGCTCGCTTCAAGGCGTTGGCAAAGCCGGCTTGAAGGGTGGCTTCCATGGAGACTTCGATCGACCCCGATGAGAAAAAAGTTGCGTTCAATGACTTTACAGATTTCTTGACCTGGTCGCGGGAATTCGCAAGGGCCTCATCGCCAGATTCTTGCCACTGCCCCTGCATGCCCAAGGCGGCATATTGATCGCGCAAAATCCTGTCCAGAACTGGCACGGCCTTTTCATAGCCATTGCGCCAGGCAGTCCGTTCAAGGCCTTTCAGGCCGTCTCGCGATGATGGGCTGGAAGTTGCGGCGCCTTCAAATCGGGCCGTCAAGTTGGCCCAATTGACTTCCACGCCGTCTGCGCTAGTAATCCACGGTTTAGCCTGCACTGCTGGCGCTGCAAAAGTAGCCATCATCGGGATCGCCACAAACATGGCGGCCAAACCCGTAAAACTCGCGCGGCCTAAAGACACTTGTTTTTTCATGGCACTCGTTCTCCAGCTACCTTGAATGGCAACTCTCACGATTATTCCATGGCTTATAGAAAACCTGCAATCGCGGCAACTGTTGCCGAGTTGCCCGCCACGATCCCGGTCGCTTCAAGATTATAAAATCCAGCCGTCCCACTATAATTCTGAACGGTTCCGCCCGCCTCGCTCACTAACAGAGACCCAGCGGCCACATCCCAAACCTGCAGGCCGACTTCCCAAAAGGCGTCAAAAACACCTTCCGCCACGAATGCTAGATCCAGAGCTGCCGCGCCATCCCGCCTGATGGCCGGGCAAATCCGCGCAATCCGGGCAAAACGTTCCACCTCGGGCAGCAGTTTTTCTGGCGCCGTAAAATAAAATCCGGTTACCAGAAACGCCTTGGCCAACGTCCGGTCCGCCCGGACCTGCATTTTGACGCCGTCCACAAAAGCGCCACAACCGGCCTCCGCCAAGTAGATTTTTCCGCCCACCCCGTCGATGATACCCCCGGCAACAACTTGCACGGTGCCGTCGGCCCTAAATACCCCGCGAGCAATCGACACACAAAAATACGGATAACCGTTGGCAAAGTTGGTGGTCCCGTCCAAAGGATCCACGATCCAGACGTGAACCCCTTTGGGGCGCCGGGGGGCGCTTGTGTGGGTTTCCTCTGACAAAATCACATCATCGGGAAATGCTGCCTTGATCCGGCCCAGAGCAACTTTTTCGCTGGCCAAGTCGGCTTCCGTCACCAAACTGGCGTCGGCCTTGGCGCGGACGTCAAGGTCCCCACGAAATCGCGACAACAACTCGGCACGACACAATTTAAGAGTTTCTTCAATAAAAGTAGATATTTGCAATTTTAACCCCGATCATGAATTTTAGGTCGGCACCAAAAATTCGCCCATGTGCATTTAATGGTAATGGCAGCCAATCCGGGTTACGAAGTAATATATAGAGAGAATTAACATAGACACAATCGCCGCGGCGCTTGGAGTCAGGAAAGACCACAATGAATCAACCATATGACCTCACTTCGGCTCTGGCCACACTCGCAGTTAGTGTGTTGCTTGGCTATATGATCTTTCGGGCCGGATTTCTCCTGCTACCAGGCAGGCTCGCCGCCGGCAATCGTAGCCAAAAAGATGAAGTCCTCAAGGAAGCCCGCTATCACGCTGACACGGTTTGCGAGGATTTGCTAAAACGCGGAGAGGCAAATTTGCTAATCCTCCGGGACGATCTTGCTGACGCCATCGAGGAACGCAAACACGACCTTGAAAATGCTGAGGTCGACCTTGATTCTCGCGAGAAGGCGTTTGACTCAGACGAGGGACAGATCGGCAAGCTGGAGGCAAACGTCGAAACGGCGAACCAAAAGGCCCAGTCACTGAGGGCTGTTCATGACGCCCTTGTCGAAAACCTCGAGGGCGCTGGCGTTGCCCTCAAACAACGACTTGAGCAGGTGTCGCGAACGGATTCCAACGAACTAAAACTTGCGATCAAACGCTCGATCATCGAAAACCGCCAGCTTGAGTGTCAAAAAGTTTTGCGCATTGTTAGTGACGACCTTGCGTCATCAGGACGCAGGTTAGGGCAACGCGTGATTGGTCGCGCCATGGCGCGCTATGCCCCTGAATTCCCCTGGCCGAAAACCCTGAATTCGGTGGAAGTCGAAACGCTGCGGCTTGCCGACGAAATTGAGGCCAATCCACAGATCCTTTTGGATATGAAGGAGCTGGCACCGGGCATTGAAATTGAGTTGTCCCGCCCCGAAAATCCTGACTACTTCCCGCTGCTGCGCCTTTCCGGTGGAGCTGGCGTTGACCGCGAAGCCGCGCGCCTTGCCTTGCAAGAACTTTTAAGCAAGGGCAGCAGCTCCTGGGGTAAAAGCCGAGAAAGTTACGCGCGCCACCGCGAAGCGATCGAGCAACAGGCCATCAAACTCGGCCGCCAAGCTGTCGTAGCCTTGCGCCTCGACAACATCCACCCGGAAATCCAAAAACTTGTCGGCTACCTGAACTGGCGCACGAGTTACCGCCAGAACCAATACCTCCACACTTTTGAAGTCGCCGTTCTGGCCGGCATCGTGGCCTCGGAGCTTGGCGTTGATCCGTCCGACGCCAAACGCTGCGGGCTCTTGCATGACATCGGAAAGGCTCTCGACTACCGCATTGAAGGCAGCCACGCCGTCATCAGCGGTGACTACTCAGACCGCTACGGCGAGCGTCGCATTATCTGCGACACCGTGATGTCGCACCACAACGACTTGATCATCGAAACGCCAATGGCCTTTGTTTTAAAAACGTCCGACACCCTATCTGGGGCACGACCTGGCGCGCGCGTCAACCTTGAGGAGGGGTACCAAATCCGCCTCAATGCCATTGATGACGTGATCAGAAGCTTCCCTGGAGTCACTAAATCAGCGATCATGAATGGTGGCAGGGAAGTGCACGTGGAAGTGAATCACAAACGGGTCAGGGACGCTGACCTGCAAAGTCTTTCCACGGAAATTGCTAAACGGATTGAGACCGATGTCGCCTTCCCTGGTCAGATCAAGGTTTTGGTGACCAGACGTTTTGAAGCGACCTCCGTCGCTTGACCCATGGGTTCACTTTAGGCTTGGGATATTCATGAGCGGAATTCGTGCCGAGCTTGTGTCTGTTCACAAAAAAGTCGCGTTGTACCTCAACGTCGGCCGCTATGATGCTGCGGAAAAACTGCTGAAATCGACCCTTGCGACCCACGGCTCATTAGCCAATATTCATAATTTGCTAGGCGTGACCTACCACAAGCAGTCACGTTTTCCCGATGCCATCCGCGAATTCAAAAAGTCCCTCAAGGTGAATAGTGATTTTACCGAGGCCGCGCTCAACCTTTCCGTGCTGCTGTGCGACCTAGGGCAATACGAAGAAGCGCGCGCTGTTTTTGAACAAGCCTTCGCCCAGGTCAAACCAGGGCGCCGTGTTCCCGATCTTATCCTCGGCCGGATCGCCAACCACCACGTCACTGCGGCGCGTGCCTATGAACAGTCCTTAATGACCCAAGAGGCCCTGCAGGAATACCGCAAGGCGCTATTAATTTATCCACAGATGCCGGACATTCGCATAGATCTCGGTAGGTTATATCTTAGAACCGGGCATCCAGATAAAGCCTTTCAGGAATTTACCGAAATCCTGAAGGCGACGCCCGCACACTCGCAAGCCTTGCTGTGGGCAGGTATCGCGCGGCACAAGTCGGGAAAGCCCGACGAGGCCAGGCAGTTGTGGCGCCAAGCCCAGGCCGCGGCTCCTGCGGACCGTGGCGCCCGCGCTCTCATCAAGGGGGCGAACGGGTAAGTCGCCGGGAAAATCGGCGAAAACCTAATGTGATGGGGGGATGCATGTCGAACAAAAAATATAATTTTGACCCCCATGAACTCTCTATTCTCGTCGTCGATGACCAAGATCAGATCCGCAAAGCCATTCGCCGCGTCATTCAAAAAATGGATTTCAAAGAAGTCATTGAAGCGACCGAGGCCGCCGCTGCCTGCATAGCATTTGAGTCACACCGGCCAGCCCTGGTAGTTTGTGACCTCAATCTTGGTCAGACCAGCGGCCTAAGCGTTCTGGAAAATATCCGTCATCAAAACCTTGCCTCCGACATTCCGATTTTGGTGGTCACCGGCGAAGCCGGCCGCGATGACATCGTCAAGGCCGTTGACCTCGGCGCCAATGATTACCTCCTTAAACCATTCCAGGCCGACGCCCTTGAAAAAAAGGTGATCAAGCTTTTGGAAGAATTCACCTCTCCGGGCCCGCTGCTGCAAAAAATTCGGGCCACCGAAAAATTGTTGTTGGCGGGGCAGTTCAAAGAGGCCCTTGTCCCACTCGGCGAGGCTGCTGCATTAGACGCCAAAAACCTGAGGGTGCGTTACCTGCAGGCATTTACCTGGATGAAAATGGGGCAGATACTCAATGCCGAGAAAACCCTTGAAACACTGCTGTCAGAGCAACCGGGGTACTACCGGGGCAGCGCCCTTCTGGCAGATTTACGTTTAAAAAAGGGAAGGGTCGGAGAAGCCGTGGCCTTGATGGCTGCCGAACTTGAATTCAATGGTAAGCAGCCAGATCGACTGATTCAGATTGGGGAATTGCTGCTGGAACAGGCCAGGCCCCAGGAGGCCATCGCGTACTTCCGCAAAGCGCTTTTGATTGATCAGCGTTTGCGTGGGGCACTGCTGGCGATGGGCCACGCCCAAATAAAAAATGGCAATCTCGACAAGGGTCTTTATTACTTCAAACGGCTGCGGCGTTATTATCCAGATGCCCGCGAGGCGCTCGAGGCGATTGTCTCCACCTGTGAACGAGTCAAGGATTTGCGGCGCGCTGAATTCCTGCTTAGGGACGAACGGGCCTGCAACCCAAAGCAAACAGATGCCAGCGTCCTCCTTGCGCGGGTTTATTTCATGCAGGAAAAACTTGAGGACGCCATCGCAGTCGCCAGCGAACTGACCAAATCTGGCGAGGCCGATGAGGCCAGCCTGATCATGGCCATGGCCGAGATCAAAAATGACCATCCACGTGAAGCCTTGGCCGCGCTAGAAAATATTAAGCACAGCAAAAACATGAGTTACATCTACCGGCTCATGGCTGACTTGCATTTGCAGCTGAAAAATCCAGTCAAAGCCGAGGCTGCGGCCATGCGTTCATTTGCCTCAGAGCCCTGGAGTGAACATGCTCTGCTGATCCAGGCCAAAGCCCTCACGCAGACTCATGACCACGCGAAGGCTGCCTTTATCTTGCTAAGGGCAACCATGCTCGGTGCCGCTGCCGATGCGGTATCAAGAGAGATTGCCGAGGCAAAACTGGCACTTAAAAAGCGCCGCGCGGCAGCGGCGGCCGCTAAGCCACCAACCCGCATTGCCTCCTGACTGTCCGGAGTGCTATACCCGGACCATGAATTCAGAACAACAATACCTGAAATACCTCGATTGGCTTCAAGACCGGGGACAAACTTATCCGGCGACGGCAAACCGCGCACGCGCCCTGCTCGTCCACAGCGAACCGCAATTGTCTGACACTAAAATAAAACTCATGGACCGGATCGCGGCCGCCTGTGGTTTCACGGCCAAAGAAATCTGCGTTGCAGAGGCATCAAGCCTCGGTGGTCCCGCCGCAACGCCCCTCGATCACACCGCCCTTGAACTTATGGTCGCCTTTGGTGATCAGGCCATCCACGACTGCCGCCACTGGGCAACGACGATTGGCATGAGCCTTGACTCTATTGTGGAGGGCGCTGACCTGGATCGGCTTGAAGGCGAGGCCACGGCCAAGCGTGATTTATGGCAGCGTCTGCAATCCCACGTCAAAGCTCGTCCGTAAAAGGTAAAATCTTTATGAACTCTTTTATCTCCACATCCTCCAAATTATTCTCCCTCACAAGGTTTCTAACCCCTCTTGCCCTACTGGCCCTCGCGACCACGCCGGGGTTGGCCCTGGCCCAACTTGGCAATCAAGCCATCACGCCATCTACAGTGGTGATCGCCGAAATTGGAATTATCAGCCCCGCCAGTGCTGACATCCTGCATTCTGCCCTCAATTTGGCGACCGAAAACCAAGCCTCGGCCCTCGTCATCGTCCTAGATACGCCCGGCGGTCTTCTGGAATCGACTCGAGTCATGATTCGCGAAATCCTCAATGCGCCCCTGCCTGTGATTGTCTGGGTGGGGCCAAAAGGGGCTCGCGCAGCCAGTGCCGGCGCGTTTATCACGATGGCGGCACACATCGCGGCCATGGCTCCAGCCACCAACATCGGAGCCGCACATCCCATTGGCATCGGCAATCCCTTGAACAAAGACGAGGGCGACGGGAAAATCGCTGCCCAAAAAGCGTTGAATGACACCCTTGCCATGGCCGAGTCCATTGCCAAGGCCAGAGGCCGCAACGTTGAATTTGCCCGTTCCTTCGTGCTGGCCTCTGAGTCGATCACCGCCGATGAAGCGTTGGCCAACAAGGTCATCGACCTGATGGCAGACTCCCTAGATGGCCTGCTGGCTGCTGTCAGTGGCAGATCCGTGACGTTGGCTTCAGGAAAAGTTGTTGTCCTGCAAGTTAAAGACGCCCGGATCATCCGCTTTGAAAAAAGCATTCGCCACCGGCTGCTGGAACTGGTGTCCGATCCAAATTTATTTTACCTATTGTTTCTAGCCGGAATCATCGGCCTGGGATTTGAGTTAACCCATCCGGGATCGATCCTGCCAGGAGTAGCCGGGGCGATCTGCATGATTTTGGCGCTGGTGGCCATGTCTGTTTTGCCCATCAATTTTGGGGGATTGGCCTTACTTTTGGTCGGCATCGCCATGATGGTTGCGGAACTATTCGTGCCGAGTTTTGGGTCCCTTGGAATCGGGGGGCTGATTGCCTTTTTCTTAGGATCATTTCTTCTTGTCGATCCTGCCAGCGGACTTGGTATTTCCATATGGACCATTTTGCCAGGCGCCCTTGCCATCGGCGGATGTCTTGCATTCATCGGCCTGATCACACTCAAAACCATCCGCTCGCGCATCAAAAGCGGTCAAGATGGGATGATTGGGTTGCAGGGCGAAGCCATCCAGGATTTTGCGGGTGAAACCGGTCAAATTCGAGTCAACGGCGAAATTTGGGCCGCCGAATTGCCCGGCGGACAAACGGCCAGAGCCGGTGAGCGAGTCGATGTTTTGCGCACTGTTGGACTGAAACTATTCGTGAAAAAAAGCGTCTAAAATCTTAATTGATACTGGGGGAGGGCTTTTCGTGGCTTCTGGAACTTTTCTGTTTTTCATCATTGCGGTCGCATTAATAGCATCGTCAATCAAAATTTTACAAGAATACGAACGGGGCGTCGTTTTTCGTCTTGGCCGCGCTCTAGCCACCCCAAAGGGGCCGGGGCCGGTTTTTTTAATTCCTTTGGTTGATCGCATGGTGCGTGTTTCAACGCGGACCGTAACCATGGACATCGAACCCCAGGATGTCATCAGTCGGGACAACGTCAGCTTGAAGGTCAATGCGGTCCTTTATTTCCGAATCGTCGACCCCTATAAGTCCATTATCAATATCGAAAACTATCTCTATGCGACGATCCAGTTGGCCCAGACGCATCTGCGCTCAATCCTCGGGCAGCACACCCTTGATGAATTATTGGTTGAACGCGAAAAAATAAACGACCAGCTTCAAAAAATTCTGGATCAGAACACGGATTCCTGGGGCATCAAAGTTGCCTCAGTCGAGGTTAAACACATTGACTTGCCTCAAGAAATGCAGCGGGCCATGGCTAGAGAAGCAGAGTCAGAGCGGGAACGTCGCGCCAAGATCATCGCTGCCGAAGGGGAACTTCAGTCGGCCGGAAAACTCCGGGATGCCGCCGACTTGTTGTCGCAAAATTCCATATCGATCCAGCTTCGCTACCTGCAAACCATGGCGGACATCTCTTCGAAGCAGAACTCGACTATCATCTTTCCGATTCCCATGGAGCTACTGACGCCCTTCATCAGTGCCAAAAAATCCTGATTTAAAAAAACCTGATTTTAAAAAATCCCCCGCATCAATTGATGCGGGGGATTTTTTATATTTAGCCGCCGGAGCTCTCGCGCCAGAAACTATTTAGATTTCGCTGAAACTCTACGGATTACCGGAGTTGTCTTCGTACTCGGCATCCACCACATTCGCATCCGACTTCTTGGATCCAGCATTACCAGTGCCTGCACCGTCCTCAGGTTTTCCGGCCTCAGCGCCACTGGTCTGAGCCGACTTGTAAAGTTGCTCAGCAAGTTTATGCATCTTAGATTCAAGCTCGGATTTCGCAGCTTCAATCACCGCAGCGTCTTCATCATCAAGCTTGGTCTTGGCGGCGGCAACCGCCGTCTCGACTTCACCCTTGAGGTCCGCCGGAAGCTTCTCGCCGTTTTCACGGATCATCTTCTCGGCTTGGAAGATCATCGAGTCCAAGGCATTACGCGAATGAATTTGCTCGCGCTTCTTCTTGTCGTCTTCCTTGTGCAGTTCGGCATCCTTCACCATCCGGCTGATCTCGTCTTCGCTCAACTTGGTCGAAGCCTGAACGGTGATCTTTTGCTCTTTGCCCGTACCAAGATCTTTAGCCGAAACCGACACAATGCCGTTGGCATCAATGTCAAAGGCGACTTCAATCTGCGGTACACCGCGGGGAGAAATGGGAAGATCGACCAGGCTAAAACGCGACAGCTGACGGTTATCACGAGCCATCTCGCGCTCACCCTGAAGAACGTTGATTTCTACCGAGGTCTGGTTATCTGCTGCGGTCGAGAACACCTGGGCGCGACGCGTTGGAATCGTGGTATTGCGCTCG
The DNA here is from genome assembly GCA_947445775.1 of Oligoflexales bacterium. GTDB lineage: Bacteria > Bdellovibrionota_B > Oligoflexia > Oligoflexales > RGVZ01 > RGVZ01. Next base: position 70,573 of record CANFEB010000006.1, read on the forward strand.
ATCAACTTGGTCATCACCCCACCAAGGGTTTCAATGCCAAGAGAAAGCGGCGTCACGTCGAGAAGAAGAACATCCTTCACCTCACCAGCCAAAATACCGGCCTGGACTGCGGCGCCAATCGCCACCACTTCGTCCGGATTTACCGTCCGGTTTGGTTCCTTGCCGAAAAATTCCTTGACCTTTTGTTGAACAAGCGGAATCCGGGTCGATCCACCAACCAACAAAACTTCATTGATTTGCGAACCTTGTAAACCGGCGTCCTTCAAAACCTGACGGCACGGGCCGAGCGTCTTCTCAACAATGTCGCCAATGAGCTGCTCAAATTTCGAGCGATTCAAAGCCACGTTCAAATGCTTTGGACCAGATTGATCCGCGGTCAAAAAGGGCAGGTTGATGTCCGTCGCTTGGGCCGACGACAATTCAATCTTGGCTTTCTCAGCAGCTTCCTTGAGGCGCTGCATGGCCATCGGGTCTTTCGACACATCGATACCAGTGCTCGTCTTGAATTCCTTGACCAAAAAATCGATCAGGACTTCGTCAACGTTGTCACCGCCGAGGTGGGTATCGCCGTTAGTTGCCAGAACCTCGACAACATTCTCTCCAACCTCCAGAATCGAAATGTCGAAGGTACCGCCACCAAAGTCGAACACGGCAATCTTCTCGTGAGCCTTCTTGTCGAGGCCATAGGCGAGGGCTGCCGCCGTCGGCTCGGCGACAATGCGTTTCACGTCAAGCCCGGCAATCTTGCCGGCGTCCTTGGTTGCCTGGCGCTGGCTGTCATTAAAGTAGGCCGGAACGGTGATGACGGCTTCAGTGACCGTCTCGCCGAGATAATCTTCGGCGGCTTGCTTCAACTTGGCGAGAATCTTGGCGGCGATCTCCGGAGGCGTGTGCTCTTTGGCGTCAATTTCGAACACAGCAACATTGCCCCGGCCTTTCGTCACCTTGTAGGGAACGCGCTTGGCTTCAGCCTCACGTTCGCTATAGGTGCAGCCAATAAAGCGCTTGGAGGAATAAATCGTCCTCTCTGGATTGGTCACAGCCTGACGGCGGGCTGCTGCCCCGACCAAGACATCACCGTCTTTTGAAAACGCCACCACACTCGGGGTGGTCCGTTGCCCTTCGGCGTTAGCGATGATTTTCGGCTGGCCCTGTTCCATAATGGCCACAACTGAGTTGGTCGTGCCCAAGTCGATTCCAATAACTTTTCCCATATCTACCCCATTTCATTATGAAATTTTTACTATTTAAGGGATGCCGCAGCAGCCTTTTGCAACCAAATACCCCCAACAACCCAATCCGGCTACCACATCTTTCATGCAACTTAAGGCGGAAAAGCCCGGTGTCAACTGAATCGTGTTAAAATTTTTCGAGGAGGACTGCGGTCCATGCATGAATTAGCCTGTCCCACTTGCGGAACATCAGCCCAATACGACTTCAAGAACTACTTGTTCCTCTGCCCGTTTTGCTCGGAGACGTTCAAACACGACGTCACCTCCGGCGAAAAAGAGCCCTTTCCAGACCATTACATCATTCCGAACACCCTGGCGCCGAAAGCCGTGCGCGATATGGTCATCGAATGGCTCAAACGCCTGCACCACAACCCAAAAATGGTCGACAAGGAATATGTGATCGCTTCGGTCGAGGGGGTTAGCGTCCCGTTCTGGGTTATCTCGCTTGAGGCCCATACCGAGTGGTCAGGCCTGGCGCAACGCCGTAGCAAAATCCATGATCACGGAAGTGGCTCTGATTTCCTGAATGAATCCGGGAAGTTCAGACGGACCTATCGTTGGGCAGTCAATGCCAGGCACAACATTTGCGAGCTCTGGGGCATCGCCCGGATGCACGAGCCAAAAGAAAAAATCCGGCCCACCTGGGATGGTTTCCCCCTTGATTCGACTTTTTCTCGTGGCCACATCGAAAAGTCCGCGTCCGACCGTTCGGCCTACGATGCCAAAGAATCTTTTGAGTTTAAATTTGCCAACGGACTGCCGATATCTGGCGTCGAAGTGGGTGAGGAGGCGGCCATCAGAAGGGCCTCGCAGCATATCGACCACTATCATCATCAGATCTCAGGCCAGTACGTCGATTTTCTGGTCGACTGCCGAACGGAAGTTGAAATCGCGGGAATTCAGCTGATTCATTTGCCTTTTTGGCATGTGACCTACTACTACCGCCCGCAAACTGCCCTGCGCCACTTTTACAAGCCGGTTGTGAAACATGTCCTTGTCGAAGGGCACAGTTCCGGGGTCCTGCACGGACAGCTGGCGCTCACGCGCAAAGATAAAATCGGTGTTAACGCAATCGTCACTGGGGTCTCTGCCGTGGGCCTGTTTCTTCTTGGTGCTGCATGGCACCCGGCCTTCTTTTTTGTTGCCGCATTTGCTGGCGCAATTAGCGTGGCAAGCCTTTATTTGAGCGCCGTGAAAAGCAAGGCCCCCCAAATAGCTCATTCCGCCGTGACTTCGGGCAAGGGCGGCGACGATATTTTTGAAAACACGAGGGTTGAGGTCGCGTAGCGGCACAGTCCAAACCAGGCCATCGTCATGATCCCCACTCGAATCCACGGGCGCGTCAGCGCCTCATCGAGGTGCCATAAGATGCCCCCGGCCGCTAGCCCAGACATCCAAGACGCCAAATGACAGACTCCTTGAATCAGTGGCTCAAATCCCACAGCCGCGGCCAATGCTGGGCCCCCTGCTACAACCGCAAGTGAAAGAAAAAACAACCATTCCAAAACGGGAAGAAACAAAAGATTTGCCATGATGCCCGCGCATCCCGTCAAACCCATCACTGCTGCCAGGGACATCGTCATGGCGACTTGGCGGACACAGGCCTGTACGGCAGTTTGCCAAACCACGCCGCCTGCCACCGCGGGCTTGGCCAGAAGAACGATTAGCCACGCCATCCAACTCAAAAAATTTGAGCGCGAAACAAATCCAACCGGCCAAATCAGCCCCTGGAGCACAAAGGTCGAAGTAATCATTGCCCCCCGCGAGGTTTTTAGTCCGGCCACGGTGCCCAACTGAACAACGAAGAGGCTGCATAGGGCGCGTTGCACGGGCGGATCAAGGCCTGCCAACAAGCAAAACCATACCGTGACCACCGGCGGAACCATCAGAATTAACAGGCTTGGCCGGGATCGAAGGGGCGGCAGCCTTGGGCAAAGGCCATGAGCCAGGTTGATCAAGAAAAAAATAAGCTTGGATGTCACCCGGTTCACCAGCGTCACATGGGCGCCGCTGACCACAAGAAAATGCAGCAGCCCGATGCCGCGAAATGAATCCAGGAGGCCTCCGCGCTCGTTGCTAGAAATTCCGAGCAAAAGGGCCTTCAGCCAAATTGCGGCAAACGGCCCAAATAAATTTAGGTAGTGAATCGCGCGCTTTCTTGCTGCCAAAATTTCCATCCTGATTTTTGCAGCAACTCCTGATGGGCGCATAGCGACCGGATCCACCGCAAAGACACAGCGTCCGGGGGCCAGCCACTTGCCAGGGGTACAGCGCTGCGCGTCAATCCACAGACCTGCTCGCAAAGAGGCATCCACTTTTTGCAGCGTTATTAACTTTGGAGGACTGGCCCCTGCAGCGCCAACAGAGCTCGATTCGATTAATACTGTTCCGCCACGCCAAGAAAACCGGGTGCCGGTGGCAAGGATTTGATGGCGCCCCTCTTCACCAGGCCGGAAGTCACCGTGATTCGTCACGCCCCAAACGAACGACGCCGCCAACAGCATGGTCGTCCCCAAAGCCCAAGGGAGCCAAGGCGTCCACGGCGTCCACGGCGTCCACGGCGTCCACGATGACGAAGGCTTGGGCCATATCTGATTGGAGTTATTTTGCCAGGCTAGGGCCGCAATCATCGCCAAAAGAAAAACCCAAAGCCCACAGGAGCCAAGGCAAATTCCAGCGGAAAAACATAAGGCCATGCCAGCAAGGATCGTCATCAAGGCGTCCCCTTAATGTCTCGTTAATGTCCCGTCATGCACACAGCAGCAGTAGCAACAACAAATGACGGGCCACAAAAGCAGACTGGACGGAAAAGGGCCAAGGACATCTGTGAGTCTTTTGCGAACCTTTTGTGAACCTTATGGGGCCTCCGAGGCATCTGACAAAATACGCCCGCAGCAACAACAGGTTTGCTAGGGCTCGTGCTATACTCCTTAAAAACTACCGGGGATCTAATCTAGGTGACGCCATCTGAAATTTTAGTTTCAGCCATCGAAAATATTACCCAGCAGTCTGGACCAACCCAGATCGACACTTGGGTAAAGGCCAGCTCGCTTTTTTGCGAAGTCTCCGGAAGCCCCCTCAACGATTTCATCCATGCAGAAGAACTTCTTAACGAAAATGGCCACAGCGCCCTGGAAATCATCTCGGCCATCGCCGCAGCCTCTTTTGAATGGGAGCAGGAAAAAAGGGCGTTTGCCTCAATCCTGCGTCTGACCAATCTGACTGGGCTGACTGCCTTGCGATTTACGGCCGCATGGCTCGCCTTCAACATGAACAACTTTGAGGCGTGCATTTCTGAGTGTGAAAAAATTGATGACCACGGCTTTCACGTCTACGGATTGATGGGCCAGGCTTACCTTGAAAACGGGCAGCCCCAGCAGGCCATCAATACACTTCGCATTGCCCTTGCCATCAATGAGCACGATCCCGCGATTTGGTTTCAATTGGCGAAGGCTGCCTTTGTCATTGGCAATCACGATGAGGCCTGGCAGGCCCTTGAATCCTGCACCGTAGTAAACGGGCCCGGCGCTGAAATTGTAATCCTGCAATGTGCCATCGCCTGTGCTGGCTGCGAGTCGAATCCGGTGGAAGGTGCCCCCCGACGCTCACTGGCGCTTGCTGCAGCAAGAGCTATCTTTGAACACGATGCGAACAAAAGCATGCTGCTCGTGTATGCGGCCAAGCTGGCGCTATTTGCCAAAAACGAAAGCTGTTTTATCGAAGAGGTCAGCTGGTTTCTGGGCCTCGAAGGTAAACTCGACACGGCCCTCATCACCGTTGATGTATCTGAAGTTTTGAAGGCCCTGCAAAAAAAGGGCTGGTACCGCGGTGCGGCGGTGCTGCTGGCAGTGCTTACCGGCCAGGCTCAAACCAAGACTGCCGCTGGCCCAGCTTCTGCATAATTGCCTGGCACTGATACCAACTCCAGAATTTCATCCTGGCGTTTCATCAACTCGCGCATGAACTTTGCGTGCATGCCATGTCCAGTCTTGTACAAGGTGATCCGCCCCGCCAAGGGAGCCCCCAAAAGCGACAGATCCCCGATGGCATCCAGTAACTTATGGCGAACAAATTCATCGCCGCCATTGAGACCGGCCGGATTCATCACACCCTCGTCGGTCACCACGATAGCATTATCAAGGGAACCACCCAGAGCAAAGCCCGCCCGTCTCATGGCGTCAATGTCCCGGTAATGGCAAAAGGTTCGCGCAACCGCCAATTCAAAAAATGCCTTGGCGGAATGGCGGTAGATGATCGTCTGCCGGCCGATAACTGAATCAGAAAAACTTATGGTGCAGCGATATTCGGTAAAATCCGCTGGCTCTAATTTTACCGCCTTGCCACCGTCCTCATAAAGAAATGGCTTTTTGATCCGCCAGACTTGCTTAGGTGCATTTTGAATCTCAATTCCAGCTGCTTCAATAGCTTCTACAAACACCTTGGCACTGCCATCTAAAATGGGAACTTCCGGCCCAGAAATTTCTACGAGCGCATTGTCGATCCCAAGGCCGCAAAGAGCCGCCATGAGATGCTCGATGGTTGAAACACGCGATTCATTGACGCCGACAGATGTCGATAGATCTGTGATGCTGACAGATTCCCACGATGCCCTCACGGGTGTTGCGACGGTATTGTCGACACGCTTGAAGACGACCCCATGGCCCACCCCCGCAGGATGTACCCACAGGTCTGTAGAAATTCCAGAGTGCAATCCAACGCCAGAAAATTCCACGGAACGCATGATAGTTTTTTGCATAGATTTTTGAATTTCCATTTGCATGAGCGCCTTGGTTAGCAGAATTCATGCCAAGCCGCCAGTTACTCCCGAGCACCCACGCAATGCCTGACTTCATTGGGTTTCGGGCAATCCTTGCAAAACGCCTCGCCACAGACTTGCCGGCATTTGTGTCGTTTTTGCCACTGCGTCAATGACACGCTGTGGCATTTGGATGACACAATGACGTAAATATTTCTCAATCATTTTTGTGCGCTCGGATTCCCCATAAATTTCCATCCCCCCGAGCACAGGGCCGGACCACGGCGCCAACGCAAAAAATGGAACCGCAGATTTTTTGTGCAATTTAAGCAACGTGCCCTGCGGGGGCTTATCATCACCGGACAGTGCCACCATTGGCGGGGATGGAACTCCCATCAAATTACCAAGAATCGCCTCGGCATAGGGGCCCTCGGCCAAGGCTCCGGCCAACAGGTCCGCCAGTGCCCGGGCGTGAAGGTTAATGGCTGGCAGGGGATCTTGAACTCTCCGTAACTTCGTTGAAATCCGGTTTTCAGAAACACCGGCCGACTCCAGAGTTTTACGGACAATAGCTGCGTCATCCATGGCCCAGCCATTGGTCTGAAGTTCCCGCCAGGCGTCATCCAAATTCCACCCGGAAGTCATCGCGTGCCAGCCCAACAGATGCTGAAACAGGCCGCGAATTCCGGCCGAATCGAAATCACGACAAAACAAAACACCGGTGGTCAAAACCCTGAGGGCGTCAGTCAATCCCGGGCGAGCCTCCAGCCACCGCGGATCCGCGGATTCCGGCCACGCTGAGTCGCTGGAACGAACCACTCCTGGCACCAGCCTCCAGCCCCCAACAGAGGTCGCCATCGCACCCGCCAAAGCGGGCAGTAATTCTATGGTCCAACTGCCTTCGCCAGGAACATGAAGCGTCACAGTTTCGCCCTCCCCAGGGCGAACCAACAGCAATGGAATACGCGCCGAGGACATCGACCCTGCCGCGCAAGTGATCACATTTCTTTCCCAAAATGCCTGGGCCCTGTTTACGCCAAGCCTGTCTGCTAAAAGTGCTTTTTGGGCCTCGATACGCCTAGCAAGGTTTCCAGGCTGGCTTGAAGTCACAAAAATTATTCCCAGCCGCCTGGCCAATTCCATTAGATATCCTGGGGCCAAAACCCGTTCAGATAAATCCACAACAGCGCCAAATACTTGGGGCGCAAAAACCGGCGACTCGGCCGGCAGCGGGACATTTTTTAAGGTTCCTACCCAACCCTTGTCACGGTTGAGGCCAAGGTAAACTGTGGCCACTTCTGCGCCACCTGCATCCAGCGTGGATTTGGCCATGGCTTCATGCAAAGTCCGAGCACTACCCGTTGCCAGGTGGGCAGACTTCTGCCGACTTCGAACCAAAACCTCGCGAAATCCGAAATTGCCGGACTTGCGCGAATCCTCAGTGTCCACATTAGCGCGGCCTTGCAACATGGGAGAGAGGCGCTCAATCAGGCTGAGGATTGAAGTGGCATCGGCGCTGTGCTCCAAACATCCATCAAGAAAACCAATTTTTTGAGCTCCCTCAACAGAAATCTCCCAGCGAGATGAGACGGCCATATTATGTGTAGTAGAGCCATTAAATGGGTCCACCCCCGTCAAGGCAAAAGCCCAATGACCTGGAATCCCGGTTAGAACGGCTGCCGGGTCCAACCAAATGCGCATTCGGCACATACGCGCTATTTCCATCACAGGACTGGCGCAATTGCCCTTGCCAAAAAAAATGGAGGAAACCCTCCAAAGCCCGCTGGCGACCAAAGATTCGCGCACGGCCTGGCGGGTGGACAACAGTTCATCATGAAGCCAAGCCTCGCCGCGAGCCGCCTGGTAATCTGGATGCGGATTCATTCCCCACAATGCCACTATTTTTTTTCCGACACGGGATTCTGATTCAAAGGCGTCAATGGCTGCGCTAATTTCGCCCATAAAATCGATCAATCCTTGGATTGCCCGCCTTGACCCGGCATGGAGCCCGGCGACATCGACTGTGGAGCCATCGATGAGCAGGACTTCCGATCCTTTGACAGAGATACGGGAAAAAATCATTCGATCACCATCAAATCAGCCGAGGCAAGGTCGCGCATCATGACCATGCGAGATCCAGCAGGAAAGTCGCTGTAGAATTGCAAAAGGCTGAACGCTGGCCCCCACCCATGCACCGCTTCAACAAAATGAATTCGATGCGCGAGGTCCAGTTCAATTCCAGCATTTTGCAGCAACCAGCGACCTGCCTCAGGCGTGGGAAACGAACCAAAAATACCGGCCCCCGTTTCCGTTCCGGTGTTATTTATGAAGTGAGCAATCTTGGCCCTCGCCGCCGAAGACAAGACCAGCTGGCCCGCACTGTGTGACGCGAGTTTCACAGTTTCCAGCCGCAATTTTCGGGCCGGTGCTGCGGCAGGAGGCACAACCGCGCCCCAAACCCCCCAACTATATTCGAATGGCCGCGCGATGGCAGGCGCGGCCTCACGGGCTGACCAACATGCTTCAATCGTTTTGGAGCCGATGGCTGAAACGTTGCCCTTGCGATCTAATCTGAGCCAATCGCCGGCATATCCCCACACTGGATTGAAGTGTCTCATGCCTGCGGCATTGCCCTGAGGGGGCTCACCGGGCAACATCTTAGCAAAATCTGGCAGCGGCCAAGCAGCCGGCTTCTTTTCAGAACCAAGCAGCACCACCATCGCTGGATCCACTGCAGCAGAATCCCTGCGAGCCAAAAGAAAGTCCCGCAGTGACGGCTGGGTTAATTCCCGAAGTTCCAGGCTGCCGCGAAAGGCAGATGCCAACGTCCCGCAAATGCCGCTGCGCAAAATCGCATCCATTTCAGCTCCCGTGGCAAACACGGCCACCGTGGACGGCATAACGTCGCGGCATGAAAGGATGCACTGTCCAATCGCTTGTTTGAGCAGGTTTTCTTCAAATTTGTGCCCAAGGATTTTACTGGCACGGTCAGATGCCAACAATTTTGAATGAGGAGCGCGAAAACCGATTGATCCAGATTCTGGCATTTCAAGATTTTCGCTCATGGCCCCTGATCACCCAACCCCGACGCGATCCGGGAGGCAGCCTGCTGGATTTGAGCGACCAGTTCTGGGTCTTGAACGCGCCCGGCGAGACTGCGCAACGAGCCGCAGACGTCTTTCCAGCGTTTGTCATCCATCTGCAACTGGATCAAAGCCTCGAAGGGATCCAGAAAAACGGACCACGTATCCAGAGACTGGCGGAGGCTGCTTTCGCAGTCGCGCAAGTTGCCCATAGTGCGAAATAATTCCGCCATGCGAAATTGAATGATCGCCTTTCCTGCATCATCGCGAACGCCGAGCAGCGCCCCCCGTAACACTTGAATGCAACGGTCCATATCGCCAATGCGATAGGCTGCGTCAAATTCAATCTGTGAAACATCGAGGGGACTCTCCTTGCAATACCTGTCCAAAATCAGAAGCGCGTCTCGCGGCTGCTCCATATGATAGACGAGGTTATAGGCCAAATCATGCGCCAACCGAAATTTCTCTTGCCGCGCCTGAACGACATTAATCAGTCGCTTGAGGATGCGCGCCACTTGTTCCCAATCATTATTTTGGGAAAATGCGAGTTTGAAATAGCGAAGCGCCCTGATGTTATCAGGATCTAGTTCAAGCAGGCGCTCAAACACTTGTTGCAGGCGGGATTCATTGAACAAACGCTTTTCGTAAACTACCGCTAGTTTTTCGAGGGCCTGAGCTCTATCGGCGCGAGCATGGAAGGCGTCACTTGCGGCCTCAAGCAGAGCAGCTTCCTGGCGTGCCTCGATACCTGGAATGACCTGATCATTGAGAAGGGCATCACGAAATCCAGCGAAATCAAGGCGGCACCTGCGAATCATGTCCGACGTCAGGGCTTGGGCCGTGGCGTAATCCTCAAAATAATTGAGGCGCAAGCGAATCAAGCGCCGGTAATGGGCTGGTTGGTTCTGAGTGCCTGCTGCCAATGCCTGGTCGAGGTAGCGAAAAAGGGGCTGCCAACACTCGTTCCATTCGAGTTCGTTGAGAGCATTTTGCTCATCCGTTGGCGAAAGCCTCTGGCCGGATGAAATTCTGGCGAGGGCTTCCAGCAAAGTCAGGTCCCCTGTTCGGGCGTGAGTCCTTCAATGATCAGCCGGCTTGCGACTTTGACCATGCCATCATAGTCGAAAACTTTATCATCAAAGAGCCATTGAAGGCTGAGTCCGTCAATCACGGCGATGATATAGGAACCATACTGAACCGGATCCACTGTCCGGAATTTTCCAGCGGCCAAACCCTGGCGCACTGCGTTGGCTGCAGTCTCGCGAAACTTAGCATAGTGGCTGGCGATCACCGCGCGGACTTCGTTCTTCTGATTGATCTGCGTCCAAAAATCCATGTTCACCTGATAATATTCCCGCGTGCTGCGGACGACGTCAAAACAGACATTGACCAAGATCTCGATTTTCTGGAATGGATCATCGATATTGGCCATATCGGCTTTCAACACGTTTTCAATGTCGCCTGCGACCTTGTCCAGCACGGACATCATTAACTCATCCTTATTCAGGAAATAGTAATGAATGATCCCCTTGCTGACGCCGGCTGACCGGGCCACGTCTTGCATGGAAAAGTTATGGTATCCATACTTTGAAATACAATCCACAGTCGCTCGGACAATCTGATCCTTGCGCTCGGCTGCAACGTCGGCTTTAGACATGGTGCTTCTCCCAAAGAGACCCTGATCCTATCACTCAAAAACTTCTTCCAGCAATATCGGTCCATTCGCAAGTAAAACTCTTTGTGATAAAGTCTTCCGAATAAGTTCAATTTTTATTTTCGAACGTTCCTTCTCCAGGGAGATAACCATGCGCCAATCCGCCCGGACGGCCTGCATGATGCGCCTTGCCAGCGCCTTGATGGTCGCTTGCTTCGGGGCTTCTGCCAATGCCGACGAATTGCGCTGGACGCACTTCGGGGTTCGCCCGCTCGGCATGGGCAACGCCTTTGTGGGGCAGGCCGATGACTTCAACGCGCTTTATTATAACCCGGCCGGCCTAGCCTGGCTCAAAACCTGGACTTTTGAAGTCCTGGCTTTGCGTGGCGAAGTCTCCGCCAACACCACGGGTGCGATCGGCGACATCATGAACCTCGCCAAAAGCGGTTCTGGCAGCACAGACGCCACCATTGAACTGATCCAAAAACAGGGTGGAAAGCCCCTTGGATTCAATTTGGGATTGGAACCCTATTTTGTCTCTCCGGGTTTTGGTTTTGCTGTCGCCGTTGAGTTTCCAACTCAACTTACCTTCCATAACGACATCACCTTTGACGTCAATGCGGGGCCGAGATTTTACGTGCCTGTGGGAATTGCCGGAAGTTTCTTCCGGGACCGCCTCGCTGCCGGAATGAACGCTAAAATCGTCGGCCTGTTTGGGGTAGACCGTACCTTTGATATTGATGCCCTCACCAACCTTTCCAGTGGCACCAGTGGCTCGGGCAGCCTTGGCGACTACGTACTCGGGGGCTACGGAGTTGGTTTTGACGTGGGCCTCTTGTTTCGCCCCGACGCCAAAAAGGACACCACGTTTGGGATCAGTATCTTGGATTTCGGGGGCACAAAATTCACCGCAATGTCCACCGGCGATAGCGTCACCGGGGCACCAGACGTGCGCCTTCCGGCCGTAAACACCGGCCTAAGCTTCAAGCCTGTCAAAACAGAAAACCATTACGTCAGCGTGAATGCCGACGTTGTGGCCATCAATCAGCCGGTCCACTACAGCAAAAAAATCAATCTCGGCACCGAGTATGGGCTGGGGGATTTCTTGAAGGTCCAAGCGGGACTGCACCAAGGTGAATGGACCGCAGGTGTGCAACTGGACATCATGCTCATGCGTTTACGCCTTGCAAGTTATGCGGAACAACTTGGCACAGCAGCAGGGCAGGATGAAATCCTTTCCGACCGCCGCTACGCCATGCACTTGAACTTATTCCTTTAATGCTGACACGGGAGAAAAAAATGCTGCCCAAAAAGCGACACGCCGTCATTGGCCTGCTGGGATTTTTTACATTGGTCGTTGCGCCCAGCTCTATGGCTAAAGGCCTAGAGGACATGCCGCCTCCCACCAAGGTCGAGGCGGAAAGCGAAGCTGCCTCGGACACAACTAGGCCGCCGCCTGCCACCGACGGCCTGACGCCGACCGGGGAAGTGGTCGCCGCCGAGCCCGTACCGGAAACGGCTCCAGAGCCGGAGTTGAGCAAGGCGGAACGGCTTCTCGTTGATAACCTGGTGATTGGAACATCGATCAACATGGTGTGGCCACAGCGTTCAGGATCGGGCTGGAATGCATCCGGGTCCGGAAGAACGGGTTCGTCGGATCTACTGATCGGGGTCAACGTGCCGCTGTCTGTGCTGGGCCTGCGTAAAAACAAATCCAACAAAATCGCTCTGAAGGGCACCTTTCGCTACAACCCGATCGTCGTAGCAGGTGTCCAAGACGCAAAACCGTACCGCGGTGTTTGGGATGGGTATCACGCGGGCCTGGAGGCCCACCTGAAATACCCGCCCATCAAGGGAATGACCGCCATTGCCGGAGTAGAAGCGGGTTTGGTTTTCGTGTATCTTGACCCCCTTGATGACTTCGAAACACCAAAATCTGCAGAAGCCACTGGCGTCATCCTCACCGCCCACGCAGGCGGAGACTGGGAAGTCGCGCCAAAAATCACTGTGGGCCCGCGTATTTACGTGGGGTTCGGCGGATTCCAAAATCTCCAGATCGGTGCTGCGACTAACTTTGCCTTCTAAATCTTTGATTGGATTGCTGCTGGCTGTCGCGGGTTGCCGCCTAGGCGGAAACGATGGTTTTCTCAATGTCAGCGGCACGGCCGGTGGCCTGTATGAAATTTATCGCGTTGACTCAGAGATCCCGCTGCAGTTGGTGTCAGAGCATGTCGGGACTTTCAATCAGGATGTAAAACTGCCCGCCGGGCGTTACCTGGTCCTCGCCGATTGTTCCAGCGAATCTGTTCGGGTCTATCCTGGCCAACGCAAGCAACTGATTGCCCACCAGATCAATTTTCTGCCGGCCATGGCCCCGGCGGAAGATGACAAGTTTTCGATCCAGTGCAAAAGGGCAGAAAAAACGCGCTCCCGGCAATACTTCTCCAACCGTTTTAGCCTGAGCATGATCGGGGAAAATCACGACCTCCTGGTCGGCATGGTGCCTTTGTCTCTTGAATTCAGTGGCGAATCAAAATTTGGTGATGTGAAAAGTTTTCTACTCTCTGCAATCAAAGTTGAATCAACTCCAGACACTCCCGCCGACTTGAGCTACTTCGTTTCACCAACAACGGACTTGGTGTCGGTAACGGAGAAACAGCAGTTTGGAAAATGGCTTTATTTGCTGCCCGGAGATTACGAGATTGAGGTCAACGGCACCAAAATGAAGGTCTCCCTCGTGGAGGGCGAAAAACGCATCATCAAGCCTGCTTTCATCGAGGTTACGACTTCACCTAAAATTAATTTGGATCTGTCCTCACAGATCCGGGGCACGCCACTCTACGTGGAAGTCAATGACGGTCACTGGTTCAATCTCAACGAACGGTATGCCGTTTTGCCTGGTCAAACGATGCTTCGTCTCAGCGGTTCGACGCAGCCAAAAATCGTCGATCTCAAGGAAGAAGAAAAGCTTCACTTATCTGCGCGCAGCGTCACGGTGGATCAAGGTTGTTCGCCCTGGGAGTGGAATTGCCTCGGAGATCTTCAAGTCAGGCTGTACCAGCCGGGACAGCCGTTTCCCTTCACCACTGGTGTTACCGATGTGCCGCTGTTATTTTTCGAACCTGAAGTTCATGTCGGCGTCGAAGGCTCTCGCAACATCAAATACCGCATCCCCAACGCCGTTGCTGATTCTGAAATTCACCTTGGATACATCGAAGTTTTGCCTACGCCGGTTTACGTCAAAGGCCAGGTCACAGACCTTCTGCGCATTGAGGCCCATGAGGGCGGCCTTGCTGGCGTAACGCTGGATATTGCGCTGGACCGACCGACACGCATTCCACTGGTTGCTGGGCGATACCAGTTCGCCCACTATGTGATGGCAACCAACGCCAGTGGCGACCGCCGCAGGACAAGCCAAATCATACAGGTTGGCAAGGAGCAATCGATTATCCGCCCGATTCAGGTCTACCTGTCCGAAAAACGCCTGGCCGCCATCCGCAAACCATTGGTGGACAACGAGTCCAAGCCCACACCCGCCACAACCAATCGCGACACTTCCGACAGTTCGGGGCCCCAAGTCGAACAGTCGGATAAGTCGGCCGGCACCCCACGGGTGATCGCCTTTTAATCTGCACATTTTTAGCGCATTTTTGGGCCTTGTGGATAACCCGGTGGAAAACTTCATGGAACGATTTGAAAAATCCCCTGAACTGTCAATTTTTTCCAGACGATAGCCAACCATGCCAAAAAACAGCACACAACCTATGGTGTTGTGGATAAGATGTGGACACCATATTTTGTGTGTCGACCGTTGACATCGCCATCCCGGGCTGGCTATCATTGATTGTAGCTGGTTCTTCCACAACATCCTGGTGAGACACGGAAAATAGCGGTTTTAGACTGCCTTGGCCAAGTTTTACCTAAAATTTGTTTCAGCATGCCATCACAAGGAGTGCGGCCATGAAATTCAATAGATTCTTCGTCAAAACCAAAGGCCAACCCTACGAGGGTTTGAAGTTCGTTGAACGCACTTCTGAACTCAGAAATTCTAACGGCAGCAAAGCCAGCAGCCAGATGAAAGTGACGGTGCCGGAGCACTGGAGCCAAGTGGCCACTGACATCCTCGCGCAAAAATATCTGCGGCGCGCGGGCATCCCAAAAATCGGCGCCGAGACTGACGGTCGCCAGGTGTTTCATCGTCTAGCCGGCTGCTGGGCTGATTGGGGAACTCGCTACGGTTACTTCGACACAGATGAAGATGCCGCGGCCTTCTATGATGAAACCTGTCACATGCTGGCCCGCCAGATGTGCGCTCCAAACAGCCCACAGTGGTTCAATACCGGTCTTTACTTTGCTTACGGCCTGAAGGGCTCAAGCCAAGGCCATTACTATGTAGACCCCGAGACCAACCGCCTTCAAAAGTCGACCAATGCCTATGAGCGTCCGCAGCCGCACGCTTGCTTCATCCAAGCTGTCAGCGACGATCTGGTGAACGAAGGCGGGATCATGGACTTGTGGACGCGCGAGGCACGTCTATTCAAGTATGGCAGTGGAACCGGAACCAACTTCTCCGGCATCCGCGGCGAGGGCGAGCAGCTCTCTGGCGGCGGTGTGTCGTCTGGCCTGATGTCCTTTCTGAAGATTGGTGACCGTGCAGCTGGTGCCATAAAAAGCGGTGGGACAACGCGCCGCGCTGCAAAGATGGTTTGCCTTGACCTGGACCACCCTGACATTGAAAAGTTCATCGACTGGAAGGTTGAAGAAGAGCAAAAAGTGGCTTCCCTCGTCGCCGGCTCCAAGGCGATGGAAGTAAACTTGAATGCGGTTCTTAAAGCTTGCTCGGCTGTTGCTTTGGCATCAGATCCGGCCACTGACGCCTTGGGGAAAAGCGAAGACCGCTTCAACCCGGCCAAAAACGAAGCCCTTCGTGAAGCGATGGCCAAGGCCCGCAAGGCCTTCATCCCACTGAATTATGTGCAACGCGCCATCGACCTGGCCAAGCAAGGTAATTACCAACTCAAGATCGATACGTTCAACACGGACTGGAACTCGGAAGCCTACAACACGGTGTCCGGACAAAACTCCAACAACTCGGTGCGCATCCCGAATTCCTTTATGGAAGCCGCGGAAAAAGGAACAGATTGGGCGCTGAAGGGCCGCATGACCGGCGAAACCATGCGCACGGTGAATGCATCAGAACTATGGGACAAGATTGTTTACGCCGCTTGGTCCAGTGCTGACCCTGGCGTTCAATTCGATACGACCATCAACGAATGGCATACGTGCCCGAAAGATGGCCGCATCAACGCCTCAAATCCGTGCTCGGAATACATGTTCCTTGATGACACGGCGTGTAATCTGGCCTCGCTCAATTTGCTGACGTTTTACGACGAGCAAAAGGGTTTTGACATCGCGGCCTTCATCCACGCCACGCGCATCTGGACCACGATCCTCGACATCTCGGTGCAGATGGCCCAGTTCCCGAGCAAGGAAATTGCCCGCAAGAGCTGGGATTTCAGAACTCTTGGACTCGGCTATGCCAATATTGGCGCCATCCTCATGCGGATGGGCATCCCCTACGGATCGCCTGAAGCCCTTGCCATCACCGGCGGCATCACAGCCCTCATGTGCGGCGAAAGTTACCGGACCAGCGCCGAAATGGCGGCCAGTCTGGGCACCTTCCCAAACTATGCCAAGAACAAAAACGACATGCTGCGCGTGATTCGCAATCATCACAGCGCGGCCCACTCTGCCGGCAAGTACGAGGGCTTGACCATCAAGCCCCTTGAGATCAACCACAAGCTCTGCCCGGAAGCCCTGAGCACGGCGGCCAAAAAAGCCTGGGATGATGCCCTGGCTCTTGGTGAAAAGCATGGCTTTCGCAATGCGCAAACGACGGTCATCGCTCCGACGGGAACGATTGGCTTGCTGATGGACTGCGATACCACCGGAATCGAGCCGGACTTCGCCCTCGTCAAATTCAAGAAACTGGCTGGTGGCGGATACTTCAAAATCATTAACCAGTCGATTCCAGTCTCCCTTAAGAATCTTGGTTACACCGACGCGCAAACGGCTGACATCATCTCCTACTGTTTGGGGCGCGGAACGCTGAAGGGTGCTCCGAGCATCAATCACGAGGCATTGGCTGTCAAAGGGTTCACGCCTGAGGCCATCGCCGCCGTCGAAAAAGAATTGCCCCAGGCATTCGACATCACCTTTGCTTTCAATAAATGGGTCCTCGGCGAAGAATTTTGCATAACGAAACTCGGCCTCAAAAAAGCCGACCTGGAGCCGATTGACTGCAACATCTTGAGGCTTCTTGGGTTCTCTCCGGCTGAAATCGAGGCCGCCAACGAATTCGTCTGCGGCACGATGACCGTCGAAGGGGCTCCACACTTGAAGTCGGCCCACCTGCCGGTATTTGACTGTGCGAACCGGTGTGGACGCAAAGGGGTCCGCTTCATTCCCGCTGAAAACCACATTGGAATGATGGCGGCCGCCCAGCCGTTTATTTCGGGGGCCATCAGCAAGACGATCAACCTGCCGTTTGAAGCGAATCTGGGTGATGTGGCCAGCGCCTACAAGAAATCTTGGAGCATGATGCTCAAGGCCAACGCCCTTTACCGCGATGGTTCAAAGTTGAGTCAACCGCTGAATGCGACGGCCACCGAATGGCTGGACATCATCGACCATGCTGAGCCCAAGACCGAGCAAATCAAAAAGATTGCCACGCAGATCGTCAAGGAATACGTCCGCACGCGCCGGCCACTGCCGAGTCGTCGTAGCGGCTACACCCAGAAGGTCAAAATTGGCGGCCATACGGTTTACCTGCGCACGGGTGAGTACGAAGACGGCCAGGTGGGGGAGATCTTCCTGGATTTGAACAAGGAGGGAACACTTTTACGTTCGATCATGAACTGCTTTGCCATCGCCGTGAGCCTTGGTTTGCAGTATGGCGTCCCGCTCGAAGAATATGTGGACGTCTTTACCTTCACGCGCTTTGAGCCCAACGGTCCGGTGACGGGTCACAACAACCTGCGCCGCGCAACGTCGATCATCGACTTCATGTTTCGTGACCTGGCGTTGAACTATCTGGGCCGCACGGATCTGGTTCACGTTTCGCCCGATGAAGTCGATGCGCCAAAATCCAAGGCCCACGCCAACAAAACCACGGCCAACGATGACGATATGCCGGTTGACATCATGATGGCTGCGAGTGGTAACGGCGGCCACGGCGCCTCGATGCAGGCCAGTCGTGGCGGCCTGCAGACTGCTGGTGGCGACCAAAAGGTTCCCGTGGCCTTATCTGAGGCCGAATTTGACCGCATGGCAGAAAAAATTGCGGCCAAGCGTGGGATCAATACGGTGAAGGCTGCAAGGATGAAAGGTTACGAAGGCGATCCGTGTCCGGAATGCGGAGCCATGACGTTGCTGCGTAACGGTGCGTGCCTCAAGTGTGATTCATGCGGTGGAACAACTGGTTGCAGCTAGTTTCTGGCGCAAAAGCGCCTGAAACTATCCCGAGCGTAGCGAGGGATCTCGATGCGCCACTGGAAGTTTCGCCCTGAAGATAATCCCGCCGTCTCTGTCGTTGTCTTGTTCAGGCTGTTGCCCCCGCCGATGATCTATCCCGCCCCGTTTCTGCTTGAAAAGAAGGGCCCGCACTTACGAGTGCGGGCCCCTTTCATTTACCCTTGGCCGGATGGCTGGACTGGGCCCAAAGAAGTAATGTATTGTATACATAACCTGTTATGTATCGGATACATGACCGGGGTTTCGCTCATCAGGAGGCTAGGGTGCCCCAACTTAATCTGAACATGACCGCGCAATTTAAAAGCGATCTCGCAAAATACATGAAACACCGCGGACTGAAAACCAAGTCCGAGGCCGTTCGCATGGCCTTGCATGAACTCGTTACTCTCTTGTCATCCGCAAAAAAATCAGACTTTGGAGGTTGGCTTGGCGCAGGCCTGAAAACTGGACTCCGCAAAGATCGCCAGTTTAAATCAGAAGATGATCTTTGGAGGACTGGCTGACATGGTAGTCGACACATCGGCGATCCTCGCTGTTTTTTTCAATGAAGAAAAGGGCCCTGCCATTGCCAAAATAATGACCGAACGGTCTGCTGAACTCAGAATGAGTACGGTCAATTTAACCGAGACTCTTATTTTGATGCAGGACCGCCAGCCGCAATTATTTGACGGATTGAAAATGCTGCTCCTCGGATCCAGCATCCGCTTCGTGGCCCCGGACCCCCAGCAAGCGGTTGTGGCTGCGGATGCGCGGTGTCGACTGCCACTGAATCTTGGCGATTGTTTTGCGTATGCCTTGGCAAAGGTTGAAGATTGCCCCTTACTGACCCTGGATGAGGATTTCGCTCGCACCGACATTGATCTGGTCAAAATTTCTTAAGGCCTCCTTCAACGCATGAACCAGAACCTTGAAAATCTACGATTGGCCCTGGCCAGCCACGCGCTCGTTCAGATAGCGACCGTCTTTGGTTCATTTGGAAGTCCACGAGAAAAACCACAAAGCGACGTCGACATCGCAGTGGCGAGCACTCAACCGCTGACACCGGATCAAAAGCTTGAGTTGCTAAATCTGATTGAACGGGCCACCGGGCGGCGCGTTGACCTGATAGATTTGATCACGGCCACAGGCACCGTGTTCAAGGAGGCCATGACCACGGGTCGCATTCTAGTCAACCACAACCGCGACCTAATGGGCCGCATTCTGATCCGCTTGCTCTCCGAAGAAGAGGACTTTCAAAAGCGCAAACGCGCATTGGCCGCCGAGGCTCGAGAAAGGATTTTCCGTGTCCAAGGAAGTTCGCAGCCAAAAACTTGATTCCATTGCCCGTTGCCTGCTACGAATCGAAGCCCACATGCCGGCGTCGGCCCTGAAGCTCGCCCAAAACGCCGACTGTCAGGATATCTTAATCCTTAACCTTGAACGCCTCATCCAAACTTCAGTGGACTGTGCGTCGGTTCTGATCGCCGACCGCAATTGGGTGCCCATGCCAGATTCAATGGCCTCGGCCTTTGCGATGCTGGCCACAAAAAAGATCATTTCAGACGCCCTTGCAGACCGCCTCGTCAAGGCCGTCGGTTTTCGCAACCTCTGCATTCACGAATACGACAAGATCAATTGGGAAATTGTCTATGCCATCGTGACCAAGCACTTGGATGAATTCCGTCAATTCGCCGGGTTGATTGACCGCGAGGCTTAGCGCTGGGGACTTATTAGATCACTACAGGGCGTTTAACCGTCTCCGAGGGAATCAATAGTTCGCGCTGAATTTCAATCAAGCCACACCGGTCCAAAATCCAACAGATCAAATAACCCGGATCAAATTCAAACCAGCGAAAAGAAAATTTTGCCGACGACGGATATTGATGGTGATTGTTTTGAAATCCTTCGCCCATCACCGTCCAAGCAACAAAGGTATTATTGCGCGACTGATCATTCGTCTTGAAGTTGCGGTACCCGATGGCATGGCCCAGTGAATTCACCATCCAACCCTGGATGGGATGGCTCATCATTCCGGCCCAATAGCAGAGGCCTAGGGCCCACCAACCGCCGATCAAGCCAGGAAGCAAGGCGATAACGCCATGAATGATGTAGGGAAGATACCACAATTTTTTGCGGTTCAACCAATGCACGCCGTAGGGAATATCGGCGACCACGTCGCAATATCTCTTGTCACCACGTTGCAGGCGAAAAAGAGTTCTCTCATAGGACTTGAGCTGGGCGAAAAGGACTCCAAAAATCCCAAACTGAACGGGGGAGTGCGGATCAGCCGGGGTATCCGAATACAAATGGTGCATGCGGTGCATGCAAGACCATCCCTTGGGATCAAGGCCCGTAAACCAGTTTCCTGTGTACTGAACTAATTTTTGGATAAAAGGCGAAAGGGTCACAGCAGAGTGTGTGAGTCCGCGGTGATAGAACACAGTGATGAAAGTCATGTTGACGACATACGAGACGCCAAAAACCGCAAAGCAAACCACCATATAAGATGACATTGGCAAAAAACCTCTTAGCTTAATCTCACGAAAGCCTGACGCCAAAAAATCTAGTGTTCGGAGCCTACATCAGCCTGAAGTAATGGTAAACTGGAGGTAATCATTTCCGAGGTGTTGCATGCTTCCTAATACCTTGCTTGCCCTGGCGCTCGGTTTGATTTGGTTGCCAACGACGGGAGCCGCCCTCGCAGCAAAACCAAAATCCATTGAATTTGGCGTCGGCGGGACCTCCTACCAACTGATGCAGCTGACGTCCGAGCCTTCGGGAAAAATAAGTACCGAAGGAACATCCTTTTATCATTTTCACCTGCAATATCATCTGCCCCTTGGCAAGCGCTTGATCAGCCCCTGGCTTCACTACATGCCCGCGAGCCTTTCGGCTGTCGAATCCACCAGCAAATCCAGCGAGACGACCTTGATGGCGCTTGGCCTGCCCTTAACCACGAACCTTACGGGAAGGGTCGACTTTTCAACGGGACCAGTCCTGTTGCAATACACGGTCAACGGGACGGGAAGCGGCACCGAGGAGCTAAACAACGGAGAAAGCACGGCGACCTTTTTTCAGCCGGATGAAGCCGTTGCAGCAACCACCTTTGCCTGGCAGGTGGGCTCCGCGTGGAATTGGGCCAAAATTCGCGCCGGAGCCGACCTTTTGGTTCACGGGCCACTGTCGGCTGAAAAGAGATCATTTAGTCTGATGCTAACTGCAGCCTGGGTAAAATCCTGAGGAGCCGCCCATGAAAAATATTTTGATCGTCAGCCTTTGTCTCTTCGCTAACGCAACACCCACCTTCGGCTTTACTTTGATTGGCAGTTCCCGTGCCGTCAAAGGCTGGGATACCGAAGAGCTTGAGTTTCATATCAACCCAGAAAATTGCCCCGACAACGTCAATGACTTGATGGACCGGGCCCTCGATATTTGGAACCAGATCCCGACTTTGGGCGTTCATCTGACGCGGGGCGCAGATTCATCGACTGCCGTCGCAAGCGCCATGGCTGGCACTTCCGACGGGACGCCGACCGTTCATTGCGCATCTGACATGGCGGCCATCGGACTTAATCCCGAGGTCATCCCCGGCGTCGCCACCGGCCAGCAAATCAGTGGCAGCGGACATTTGAATTACGGAGTTCTGATTTTAAATGCCCAGACCGGAGCCAGCGCCAACATCAACACCTTGAACGAAAATCTCGTGGTCGATATCATGGCCCACGAAATTGGCCACATCCTGGGGCTTGGTCATTCCACTGATACGAGTGCATTGATGTATTTCGACGCCAGCAAACGCACCAATGCGGCGGTCACTCAAGACGATGTCGACGGGATCACTTATTTGTATGCGCGGGATGAACTTGGGTCCGATGAAATGCTCGGCGGCTGCGCCATGATTGCCCCCTCGATCAGGAAAACC
>CANFEB010000007.1 GCA_947445775.1 Oligoflexales bacterium
CGGCTGTTTTGACCTGAGTGGCGAACGATGTGAGGTCTGTCTCGTCCGCGCCAGAAATGTTGGTGGTCGCACCGTCATCGCTATAGCGTAGCAAAGGACTCGTCGCCGAGGGGTAGTTCCCGGTCACGGCACCGATCGCTACGCCGCGCTTGATATTGCCGGCCAATAAATTGGTTAAATCCAAGGTGCCGCTGGCTCCGTTTACGGTATCTGTCGTTTTCACATTGGCCACATCCGGAAAGTCAGCTGAATAGGACGGCGTGAACTGAGTTCCCGCCACACCATAAGATGTCGACCCCGACTTGACATCGGACGCTGCAGGCAAGGTCACATTGCCGGCGACGCCTGCAATGGTCACGCCGGTCTTGATGTTACCGGCAACGATATTGCTCATATCCACTGTGCAAACCTTCGTCCCCGTTTGTCGGTCACCGTTGATGTCGTAGAAAGCGACGCCCGCGCAAACCTCTGATACCGCGACCGTCATGAGTGGAATGTCATTTGCAGGAGTGTATGCCATCGAAGCCTTTGCCTCTGCCGTATTGAGGGCAAGCTTTAGCTCAGACATGCCGGTAGCCACGCCGGCCGGCACGACCAGGGAGGCAGCCGTGGCAGAGGTGACTTCAAGAGACGTCACGGCAATGCCACCGACGGTGGCAGACATGGCCTTATTAAATCCCGTTCCGGTCAAGGCAACAGTGTCACCAGACTTAATTACCAGCGGACGACGGCTGGTCAGGGAAAGCACCTTGGAACTCTCTGCGGCGCAACCAGATTCAATCGAGCCAGAAGGACACGCCCCAACAGAAGTTATTACCTTAACCGAAGAAGTCAAACCGCAGGCAGACAGCCCGCAAAGCCCCAAGGCGGCGATAAAAATAAATAGCAGATTTATGAAATGAATCATAAGTGCTCCCATGAGTGTTCCGTCCCAGAAACCACATCGGCATTGACCAGCCGAACTGAAGGAAACGGCGCGTAATCGAATTGACTCGAATTGACTCGAATTGACTCGAATTGACTCGAATTGACTCGAATTGACTCACAAAGAATGTTACCGAAAATCAGCTGGAAATTAGGAGGGTTGGACTCGTTGCGTCACAATAAAAAATATTTTATTGGCGGCCATTTTTTGCCACCCAGCAAGGAGGTTTGTGTAATTCATGTAATTCATCAGCGATATCGTCCCGTACCCCCTAAGCTCTTCCTATCCAAATCAGTGGGCCTCGGCCTGTTGGACTTTGATCGCCATTCCCTGGGGAAGCGAGGTCGGAGACTGCCGCGGCGAGACATGAACGATGATTTAAAGTGTCCTAAATCGAGGACGTACAATGTGAAAACTGGAAAAAAATATCCTGCCTTATTCGCCGAGATCCTTCGCTGCGCTCAGGATACGATTTCGCTGCAAAAAGCGAAGCTTTTTCAGCGAAATCTAATTAACCAGCAACCTGGGCAAGAAATGAAACTTGGGACACTGTCCCCATTTCCCCAGCCCGCGCCAAACTCGGTTTGCGCCCACGCTTGGCATTTTTCAGGACAACCAAGTCCGCCAGGTCAAGATTAGCCGCTGTTGCATGCATCAGCTTTTGAATCATCTCGCGAAACAGAGGGCGCAATTCGCTGTCTGACTCCAGTTCGCGCATGATGGTAAAAAACGTCGGTTCTGCCTTCAAAAACCCCAGCGCGATAACAAGATCACGGCCAAGTTCCTTGGAGTTTACCTCTGACACGACCCTGAAGAGCGCTGAAAATTGCAGCAAAAGCGCACGCTTGGCCATCCGGTATTGCTCATTCGGCAAGGCCCCGACGGTGGCCGACAACGCCGTAAGAAACAGGCCAAAGCGATCGGTGTTTTTCAAGGCATAGAATTTGATCGATTCATGGATCATGACCTGAGTGTGATGATCAGCTTCAAGGATGAGCGGCATATTTTCCAAAAGATACTGCAAAGCCACCGCCTCGACTTTTTTGCGGAATAGCATGGCAAACAAATGATCCAATACCGTATGACCGAATCGGCTCATCACACGATTGAAAAATGGCTTGTCCACCAAACCTTGCTCGGTCTCACCAAAGTAATGGATCAAGCTCAGGCGCACGGCATCGCTATTGGAATTACTGGCACTCAATAAATACGTTGCCACGCGGTCGAGCAACTGGCGCACACCCTTCAACTGTCCTGGGAACTGAAGGTCATAGCTTTGGATTGCAAAACCTAACTCGCAGACTAGCACAACACTTAAATCATAGATTTCGACGCCGTGGCCCTTGTCGGCATACTCCGCCGAAAAAACCACCTCCATCAACACTCTACAAGCCTGCTCACTCTGCGGATTGCTGAAAAGTTCTTCAAGGAGCACGACCAGCATGCGCTCGCTGCCGGCGTTGGCCAATAAGACGAGAATTGATTCAACGAGAATCTCTTGGGACAACCGAATGTCGGAGTGTTCGCAGAGGCGATTCACCAAATAACGTATGATCGTTGCTTGCTCGTCATGAGACATGCTGCCAGCCATGTGGTGGGCCTCTTTCCAGGGCAGAACCACGCCAATATCAATCAGGTGATGAGCCTGATCAACTGACTTGCAATGGCGCCATGACGGCGCGGATGCTGAACGTTTTGCCATGGTATATTTACTCCCCGTCTTTCATCACTTGGCAGTTTTTGTCATTGCTGAATCATTGATCGCATTCACAAGGCGCTGGATACCCTCTTTCGCTCGGTCAGATAACACCTGAAACTGCAATCCGTAACCGACTGGATAGCGCTTGTCCGAGTTGTATCTCACGACCAGAGCAACCGCGTTAAAGGGTTGTTCCATGCCCTCGGGCTTGACCGACAATTTAAGCTTTTCACCCACCGAAAAAATTGGTTCCGTCGTCTCAACAAAAATGCCGGTGCTGGATATATTGATGCCACTGCCGATGGTGAGGTTGCCGTTGTTATGAATCACCACCCGGCCACCGATGGATGCTCGGGGAGCGACCGCACGGCGTTCCTCTAATTTTGCAGCTGTTGACTTGTCCACGGCTGCCTTCGGCATGCCAAGCTCCTCATGGCATTCTTCGATGGGACGCCAGTCCTTCCAGCCGACCCTGAAAACAAATGAATCCAGAGCCACCGCCTTGCGAGCGATCAATTGCCCGGTCTGATCTGTGGTAAAAGGCCCAAGCTGCACGCCACCTGCGTACAGAAACCACACTGCTTCGTTCCCTGATGTTTGATCCAGCTGAGTCATGGTGCAATTCCCTCCAATGAATCGTCTTGATTGCATCCCACATTTCGGAGGATGCCAAGAAAGCTTTAGTAAAAACTTTAGGAATTCTTAAAAGCAGCTATAGATTCGGGCGGTTGGCAGTGAGTGAGCAAAAAAACTTCAATTTGCCGGCGTGGTACCATCATCCAAAGCGAACCAAACGATCGGCCGGGCCTTTAGAACAGACCGAAACGAAAATGGACAACAAATGCGCAACAAATTCCTGCTCCTTTATGTTTTTTTATCGACAATGATTTCCCAGGAAACTGTGCTGGCCGCTGTGCCACTAAATTTCGAGCCACGCAGACCACCCGCCAAACTGGAATGGATTCGCTTCATGGACCTGTCAGGAAACGAGGCTGAATCCCTCTGGAACGACCAGCTCCATAAGGGCACAAAACTGGCAGACTGGGATTGGAAGTGGCGTCTGGGCTGGATCGGGCTTTGTCGTAAAGGCAAGCCAGCCTTCTGCAGCACCGTCCTTGCCGACGGTCTCGCCGATAAGGCCTTGGTCGTCCGGGCTGAATCAGCTTCTGCCATGGGCAAGTCCCACGCGGCGAGCATGGACCCTGATGCGTCACGCAAATTACTGGCCATGCTTGACGACCCTCGCAACCGCCGCGGCAAGACCCCCGTGATGGTTCAAAAGCGGGCTCTCTACGCCCTGCACCAAATTGGCCATGCCGAGTCAAATAAAGCTGCGTCAGCCATTGCAGCAAAAGACCCAGCCCTCAAAGAATACTGGTCCAAACTGACTGGTGGTATCGCTGAGTAGGACAATTTAAAACCTGTCTGGATTGCGCGCGACAATAACTGCCGCAAGAAATTTTGGAACGTAGTCGACAGTTTCATCCGGCAATTGATCCACAAGATGCCAAAAGTCAGCGACCCGCGATTGCTTGATCGTGGATGCAATCTGATAACGCTGGACCCGATTTTGACCCGTATTGTAGGATGCAATCGCCAACAAATAACGCTGACTGCCAAAGGTTTTGATAAGCAAGTTCAGATAGGCCGCTGCGGCGCGCGAGCTTTTGACCGGCTCCACCCTCTCATCGATTTTGCGGGCTAGATCAACCCGCAATCCATACTCTCTCGCCGTCGCCGGCATCAGCTGCCAAAGTCCACGCGCTCCCGCTGAAGATAACGCATGGGTCTCGTAAGCGGATTCAATCCAAACAAGATATCCAAGGTCCAAGGGCAAATTCTGTTCTCGCAAGGCTGCCTCAATGGGGGCGATAAATTGCTGCCGGCGCTGAAGAAGCACCTTGTGAAATCCACGCCTGGTAAATCTTGAAATCCACATTTGCACTTTGGCGATGAAGGCCTCATCCATGATGGATGGCGGAGTCTCACCAAACCGGACAGATATGTTGACGATTTCGTCCCAGATAAAATTCCGGTCTGGTTGCATCTGAACTGAAACGTCAATCTGTTGAGGCGCAGCTTCGCGGGCAGTCGGAGTCAACGCCCGGAGTTCGAACGGCGCAACATTACCCTTGGATATCCGGCGCTCATGGTTCTCCAGCGCCCCGACACCCACAAATACACCCAACGCAAGAACCAGCCCAGTCATCATAGCGACCGCAATGGTCTTGACCCGATTCCCGGATCGCCATGTCAGATCGCCGAAAATCGCTTGGGCCGCGGCATCAGCATCCCTTCCAGAAAATCTGCCGGAAGGTAGGCGACCCATGGACGACAGGTGGAGCTTGAGGCGACCGGTCATTCGGCTTTGCTGCAACGGATCCCATTGGCTACATTGAAACGTGGATGATCCCCCGACGGTTATCCGGTCGCCCGCACGCATTTTTGAAGTCTTGCCGAGAACCTTGCCATTCATTCGACTGCCATATGTCGTGGCCAAATCTTTGACCAGAATTTTGCCATGAGCGCGGTAAAAGATGCAGATGTGTTTTTCGGCAACTGTAGGGTCGCCAACCAGAATTGCGCCGCACGATGGATCAGACCCAACGTAAAAAAGCTCTCCCGGTCCAATGGAAAAAGTTTGCCCACTCAGTGGACCGGAAACAAAGCGAATGGTTACACGGTCAGCCATACTTCCCAACCCTCATGACCCGACGTTTGAGGCACCTGAATTACTTGAATCACTTGAATCAGGTACCTCGGGACGAACTTCGAAACGCAAATGCAAATTTCCGATTTTCAGCACATCCCCGTGACAAATCAGACGAGCCTCGGAAATCGTAAACCCATTGACTCGATCATAAACCCTTCTTGTTACAGCGGAAGTCAGGACTTTGAATTGAACCTTGCCGTTTTCGACAGTCATTTCAGCGTGCTTGCGCCGGACATTGGCAGCCCCAGGCAAGTGAATACCGCAAACCCCCGAAGTTCCAATCAAGTTTCGTCCCTGCTTGACAGGGAGCACCATCCCAATGCCTGGACCACTGAGCACTGACAGCCAACCTACAAGTCCATCATCGCGGTACGGGCAATTTGTAAAACTCCGTTTAACCCGAAGACCACACGTGTTGCACCTGACCGTCCGCAATATCAGACGCAGGGAAATCCAAAGGTAACGCAGGACAAAGATCATTGCTGAAAACAATACAAACGCCAAAACACCGGCAACTGCCCGCTCGGTTGGATTCAATCCCTTAATGGTCAGAACCAATTGCTCGCCGGGAGGGCGCGCCTTGTTGAACTGCGCAATGTTCTCCTGCCACACCTGGGGAAGCGGCACAGAAAGAACTCCAGAAGACACCCGTTGTCCGTGATAGGTGATTCCTAGGCTGAAAAATGAAAAGCCGTCTTGCGCGATTGCATTTCGCCCGTCCCACGTGCCAATCAATGGAAACAAATTGAAAGTAGCAACGTACTCTTCGTTGAGGTTGGCAAGAACATTCAAAAGCGCTGGAAAAAGGTCAACCCGCGATATCACCTTCTGCACGAAGCCACCGGACATCATCTCTGGTTTTTCAAACGAAGCCTCAGCAGACACTCCGGCACTGGGAATATTATCGGCCCTTAAAAGGTAAACGGCCACCTCGCTGGCCGCGAGCTCCGCAAGGCAGGTTTCGAGACGGCGGATACGTTCTCGTGACGCCTCAGATGGATTACCGAGAAGAATCAGAGCCTTTTGTTCGCCGGGCTTGGAGGCGTAGCGTGACCAGTCCTTGAACTTACCCGCTGCTGCGCACACTGCCTCATGGATTCCAGTCACGGTGCCGTTGGGTTCGGCGTCCAATAATTTTCGCTGAACGGCGCGAACATTATCGGCCTGTTCTGGAGTTGCCCCGGCGATTTCTCGCACACCTACAGATGTTGCCGAGAGCAACGAAAAAAATTCACTTCTCGTCAGCGGCAGATTTTCCGCAATCGTCTGCTGAAACCCCTGAAGGACGGACTGTTGAACATTAGAGGCGAATGGCAACGCGATCACAAGGCGACGCGTTCGTGGCTGAACAGCACTACCAAACATAGTCAGCGACTCTGGTTTAATTTGTATTTTTGTAGAGCGACCAAGTTCGAGCGTGAATGCCTCGCGATCGACCGTGGTTACAGGAAACGAGGCATTGTTTTCTAACTCAATGACGCGACTGTAAATGACTAGTTTGAAATCATCGGTCGGCTCCACACTGCGCACGATAATCTTTTTTTCGGCGGCCTGGGCAGAATTTTCTGGAAAAACTCCTGCGTAAATTCCAAGCGCCCCTGCAGACACCAATCCAAAAAAGAATGCAAATCGGATTGAATTCAAGGCGTGTGACAAGTCTTTTGATAAGGCATTGGGTAAGTCATGGTGCATGAATGCTTCCTAGAGAATTTTAACGAAGAAACTATGGCTGCCAATATGCACCTCGTCCGAATCGAGGAGCGGCCTCCGGGAGGGATTCGGACCTTTCCCTTGGATCAATACGCAATCGCCCGGAGCCACTGCAAAGTGGCCACTGCGGGGTGCGAGTTTGGCATCGACCATGGACAACTCCAGACCCGGCGCCGATCCAAAATGATTGTCACCGGCAATCAAGCGAAAATCTTGGCCCGTATACGCGCCGTACAATCCCACCAGCCAGCCCAGACAAATTCTTTTGGGGGTTTCATTTCGAAATAGCGGTGATTGCGGGCGCGGGCGCAGGGTCGGTTTGTAGCCGGGTTCCATGCGTGTTGCCGCGCGAAATGTGAAATGCGCAGATCCAATGCCGATCTCGTCGCCGTCAAGAATTTGCGCCGAACTGACATTCTGACCGTTGACAAACAATCCGTCTCGCCCGCCCAAATCACGAATGCTGACCGCACCCGATTCAACGGTGATTTCCCCATGCCGCACGGAAATTCCGGGATGGGTTATGCAAATATTGGAATTGTAACCTGATCCGATCGTGTGGCTTCCCTGGCAGACGCGAAAATCTTCGCCCCAATGCTGACCATTCAAACCAACCAACCAACCGCCAATAGGTTGTCCATTGAAGCCGCCTGCACTCTGGGTTGAACAAAGTGAGTGGGACAATCCGAACTGGGCTTTCATGGCTCCGCGCCCAAGTCCGCGTTCTGCCAGGGGACAGACCTTGCCAACCGTGCCCGTCATGCCCACCATCCCCGCCAAGCCCATAGCCATTCCTCCAATTGAGTCAAGAGGTCCTGCCGGGCGCAGGTTTCCTACCGGGTAAAAACCAAATATTTATCAGGCGGCATCACATCTGCTGCCACAACTTTTCCAATCACAGAGGCCGACGCGAATCCTGCGGACTTGATCGCCCTCAATGCCAGGGTTGCCTCACCAGCCGGGACCGCTAAAAATAGACCGCCTGACGTCTGAGGATCCACCACCAACTTGCGGCGCAATTCGCCCCACCTTGCAGCGGCGTCGCCCTCCGTGCCAAGAACCCAAGCCACACGTGAATTCGTATATTCAGCGTTGGTTGTATGAGCCTTGGTCAAATGGCCGGCATCCAGACAATCGAGTGCTCCTTCCAGTGTAGGCAAAGAATCGGGATTGATCAAAAATCCACAGCCACTGGCTTCAGCCATTTGCACTGCGTGCCCAGCCAGGCCAAAACCGGTGATGTCGGTCGCAGCGTGAACGGTGAACGGTGCCATGGCATCAATGATGTCGTTAATGGTGGTCATGCTGGTAATGGCACCCCGGGTCCAAGCCTCGGATGCCACACCCTTCTTGATGGCTGCGGTGATAGTACCGGTCCCCAATCCCTTGGTCAGGATCAAGGCATCTCCAGGCCTAGCGCCCTTATTGGTCCATTGACGCCCCTTGTGCACGAAGCCGCTCACGGAAAAGCCCATTTTCAGGGTCTCGTCGTCAATTGTGTGCCCCCCTGCCAAGGCGATGCCCGCCTGGTTCAAGATGGACATGGCGCCATCCATCAATTGCCTGATCACGCTGAGAGGCAACGTACTGACAGGAAACGCCAGAATCGTCATCGCCGTCACCGGCTTGCCGCCCATCGCATAAACGTCGCTGATGGCGTTGGCGGCAGCCACGGCGCCAAATTCAAAGGGATCATCGACAATCGGCGTAAAAAAATCCAACGTTTGGACCAAAAGGCGCCCATCACCAAGATCCCAGAGGCAAGCATCGTCCATGGTTTCGTGCCCGAGCACCAACTCCGGCGGGCGAGTCTGTTTCAGTCCAGAAAGCACTTCCCGCAGCGCGCCTGCTGGGAGTTTCGCAGCACAACCGCCTTTTTGAACGGTTTGGGTTAGTTTAATGGCTGACATATTTATCTCGGACATTTTAACCTCTGACATTCAGATTTGAGATGACAAAAATTCGTGGCAGGCGCGGCGCTCACCACGAAACACCACATTGCGTTCCGCCAACTGCAATGATTTAGCGTAGGCCCGGTCGTAATAGCGATCCAGCAGTATCCGAATCCACGCTTCTTGCTGGGAAAGCAGTCGAGGAGACCCGCGCCCACCTTCCAAAAAGCCAAGTGCCGCCGCCGTGTCCTTGCCGCCAAAGCGGCGCTCCAGGGCGGCGATATTTTCAGCCAAAATTTTCCAAAGGGCATCCACGTCGCACCCGCGTTCAAGGGGTTCCACAACATATTCCTGAAAGGTAATGGCAACCCGATCATCCAGGCTCGCCTCCAACACAACAACTGGTGCTGCATGCATCTGGTTCCGAAACTCGTGGGGAATGCTGACGTGACCGATTAGCGTGCTTTCGTCTTCAACGACAAGCGGCCCCTTGGCCCTTTTATGCAGCAAAATGCCGAGCTCGTTTTCGAAGTATTGCTGGGAGGGCTGCACAATACGCTGCCCATCAACACCCACGCCATGCCCAAAGGAACTGCCCCGGTGGCGCGCCAAACCCTCAAGGTCAATAATTCGACTTCGTTCAAATCCGGCGTCATTCATGAGTTGATGCAAAAGAAGGGTCTTGCCCGATCCCGTCATTCCAGACACCACGTGCATCCGGTGCGGGGCGGCGATCTCGTTTAAAAGTAAGCCCCTCAGGGACTTGTAACCACCATTCAAACGGACAACTTCAGGCATCAGTTCTGCCAGCCACGACGCAGCCAGCTGCGACCGCAATCCACCCCGCCAACAAGAAACGAGAAGTTTGAGCGAACCAGTGCCCCGTTGATCACAAAAGCCCTGGGCCCGTTCAATCCATTCACGGGCGCGAACGGCGCGATCACGCCAAACCAGGGCGCATCCAAGATCGATGGCAGCCTGCTGCCCCTGTTGCTTGTAAGTCAGACCGACTTGATGGCGCTCTTCATCGTTCAGCACAGGACAAGAAATCGCTCCGGGAATATGACCCTGCGCGAATTCCACAGGGGCCCGGACGTCAATCAAAACCCAAGGGCTCTGATCGCGCAAAAAAACCTCTGCGTCGATGGCCGGTGTTTCAATATAGGGTTGCGGCAATTTAGGTATCACTTTCCGACCTTAATCAATTCGACCGCTGATTGTCCATCGATAAAATCACCATAAGCCTGTAAAATCAGGTTATTAGCACACTACATCCCTCCTCACGCCCTTTTGGCTAAAGTCCGCCTCGTGTTAAACTCCTAAAGATGGCACCGGTCGTTTGAGCCAACTAGATTTTGATCCCTGAGTCCAATGGAGGAATCCTGATTATGCACGCACCACTGGCAAGCAATTCATTTCTGAGTCAATCGTTGCCGTTTTGTCTGTTTGGACTTCTCACGCTGAGCGCATGCGGCCCAAAGACTGCCGACCTGCTAAACAAGGATAAAAAAAATCAAACTGACCAGCCGCAAATGGAGGCGGAAGCCGCAAAGCTTAGCCTCGCCGAATTCGATCTGACGAATACTGCGGCTATCACCCCAGAGAAAATCGCCAAAGCCGCCGAGCAAATTTCATTTCCTAAAACCATCCTCCTTGGACCGGGAACTGCCACTGCAATGGCCGTTCAAATCGCGGGACAGCCAATTCCGGGGCTACTGGCGGTACAGATAAATAAAACCACGACCACAGAGTGTGACCAGGTCATGCCCGCTTTGGACACCATCACTGGCATCGGCGAAACCCTCACCTTCGATTTTGGCTACGACTACTCAGTGTGCGCGAAAAAAGAGTGGGAAAAAGACGGGTCCAGGGTTGATCAGATGAAGTATCAGGTCTCCCAGCATTTCACCCTGACCTGTCCGGGAGCAGATTACAGTGCCGTGAACGGCAAAACACTGCAGGAACTGGAAAGCGCAAAGCTGACGGGCTTGCTGTCCTGCAACTACAACGGTGCCAGTGACATCGGCTACACCTTCAAGCTGCTGTTCGTCACAATCGCTTCGGGTGCTGACAAGGAAGGCGTCGAATTCTCCGCAGATCAGCGCGTTTCAAAAATTCTGGCAGGCAGCAATGGACTCTGCACGCTCAAATCTGCAAACAATATCGTGACCGTCCAAGAATGCTTTCAAAATGACCGGGCCAAGACCACCGTCAGCGGTTTTGGCGCGCCCTCAGAATCGGGGAATGTGATTGGTCGAGTCAACATGGCGGGCTTCTCGGCATCTCGCAACGTTCGTTATTATAGCGGTACCAACCCGGCGGCGATGCAAATCAATAATTGGGTGGGCACGGCTACGTTTGATGGCACTGCGGAGGCAGCGTTTTCACTGAGCAACGGAACCGATACCTACGCAGCGTCCTTAATACCCTAAAAAAAATGTCACCTAAAAAAACGGCGCCCGCCTAGTCACGGGAGGCGCTTCCTTCAATTCAGCCCGCATTCACTGCTGTGTTTGCAAATATTCACGGGTAAAAACCCTGTCTGGAATGTTTTTCTTTGCCATTTCAAGTGTGTTCCAGATGCTGAACTTTCCCTTGGTCACATTGTCATCCATGCGGACCTTGTCTGGGCGCGTTGCACCAGCAAGTTCGCGCCGCGAAATAATCGTCAAGGTTTTGAGAAGTTTACCGGACACGCCATAGAACTGCGCCATTAAGGGAAATGAGTCCGCCGAGCGAACGTAATAGTGGATTTTCGCATAAGGTGCGTCCTCGCTGATCGCCGTAAGCTCCAGCTTCAAAGCGGATTCCTTGTTGACTGTTTCCGTGGCGATGACCTTGGGATCGTATTCCTTTTCCGTATCAATCTGAAAGAGATCTGCGACAGCAAATGCGCTGTTGCCAATGAGTTCACGACGAGAGATGGGCACAACACGTTTGGAATCCGGCAGCGTCGAAAAATAATTGCGGCCTAGTGCCAGCATCCTGCGCCCACGTTCTTCTGCGGGAGCCATAAATTCAGAGTAAGACCGACGCCCGGTTGAGGACAAAACCTTCATCGTATAACTGGATGCCTTTCCAGCATTCGTCGTGTCCAGCAAGACTTTGGCTTCGCTGCTTAGAGGCGACCGAATTTCCTCGGCGCGACGCATGATTTCCCTCGGATCCTGTTTAGGAATAGCACCCGCGTACACGGATCCCCCGGCGGTCACTAAAACCCACCCAAAGCCAAGTGTTAGACGCCAAATAATTAACTGAGATTTTAGCCCCATCAGATTTGCCCCCTGAACGCCTTGACTGGTTCGACACTGGCTGCTTTTTGCGCTGGAGCAATCGACGCCAAAACACAAACGACAACGGACCCAACGAGGATTCCCGCTGACAAACTTAGACTGACCGTTGGATGAAGTATGTAAACACCGCTGCTAAACGGCGACTGCAAGGAAATCCCGATGGCCCCCATCGCGGCGACAATAAGGTTAGCACCAGTCACACCCATCACGCCCCCAATGAGTCCGATCATGGCACCCTCGATGCAAAATAAAATCCTGATATCACGCGCCTTGGCTCCAATAGCCATCATCGTCCCGATTTCCACTGTCCGTTCGGCAACCAGAAGAAAAATAATATTCAAAACAGAAAGCGCGGCTGACATGAAAAGTAAAAAAGAAATAAGCCCCACCACTGAATTCCAAATGCCCTCAATTCGCCGGATGATCACCTCGATCTGCCACCATCCTTGTAAATCCAATTTCAACAAACTTGCCTTGGCCACATTGTTGGCAACCCAAACTTCCGCGAGGCTCGGGTCACGCAGCCGGATTACGGCCTCCGTGATGCGCCCCGGAAGCCGCAACAACTGCTGTGCATAGTCCAACCTCAGATAGACCACCCGCTTTGAGAAACTTGGCAGCGGAACATCAATGATGCCCCGAACGACTGCATCGATGCCATTTAGCCCGCCATTGACCGTTGTACTCAGCAACGTCACTTCGTCACCAAGGCTCAACTTCATCATCTCGGCCAATCCCCGGCCTACGACAATTGCGGCCCGGTCACGGGAGTTGATGAATTCCCCACGGTCTAGTGTTCCGGGGCGCTGTGGATTAAATAATGCCGGAGAAACTTGCAGCTCCAGTTCTGGATGAACTGCCGTGCCAAGGAAATACCGCGTCTGGTCGCCAGCAGAGATGATCCCCTCGAAATTCAATCGCGGTGCTACAGCCGCCACCGCCGGATCGGCCCCGTATTGCTTCATCAACTCGCTGGATTCGTCAAAAGTAATGGCCTCGGTCAAGGTTTCACTGTCCCTAAGAAATCCCTCCGCATGGATCTGGGCATGTCCCGTCCCGGTGTCGCTGGCAGCATGAGCCCATAAGTTAATTGCAGCCGTGGAATAGCGGCTGGCGACAATGGTCACACCGGAAGAAAGCATCACCGTTGCAATGGTCAAAAGGGTTCGGCGTTTGTTGCGCGATAGCGACCTGAAGCCGTACTTGATGGCGAACTTCAAAAATCTTGAATCTAGGCTTTTCATCGATTTATTCCCGAAAGGTGCAGTTCGGAAGAGACTTCAACAGATCAAGAGCCAGGGAATCGTTCTCTGAACCATTGCCCGCCTCAAAATTCTCCCTTTGTCGCAATCCATCACAATCTCTATCGGCGCCTTCCCTGAAATACTCAAATGACTCAAGACGCTCCTTGAAAACGCCCACGCCCCCTGAACTCTGATAAATAACCCCACAACCACCTAGAAATATCTTAAAAAATCAGTGTTCATGGCTTTTCCTCAATTAAAGCCTCACGGAATTCAGGCGATACCCCTTAAATGAATCACCGCAACCCCATGCTAAAAAAGGTAGATTCTCCGGACAAAAACTATCCGGATAGCCCCGCGCTGTTGCGACGTCTTTATGCCCTCCGGAGGGGGCAACTCCCACCGATGGGTTCGCGCTCGGTTCCCGTCATGGCCATTGCCGTGATTCTGACGCTGGCCTTGATGTCGGTTATCTTGTCGTTGAGTTGGGTTCAACGCAGTGAGCTTGATTACCTGCGCAACTCTTCTGGTGTTCACATTCTGGAAAATCTCGATTGGACGGTTAGCGGCGACGCAATCCCCCAGGATTCTCCTCCCCTCACCGTCCCCTTCATCAACCTGGCAAGCATTCCCGTTACCGGCGATTTTCTCCTCACAACTGAAATCCCCGTCAAAGACATTGTGGACGTTCGCGGCGGAACTCCTAGCGAGCCTGTCGTTCTCGCCCTACCTGGGTTTGACTTCATCAGGGCCCGAGTCGAAACCACATGGACGCCCCCACGCGAATATGTTCAAGGGGAAGCCCTCATCCTGCCTTTTTTCGTTCCGAAGACTGGCCTTACGGCGACTCAATACAAAATTATCATCCACATTACCCCGACCCCCACGCAAAAAAATGTCCTGCGCTCCTCCGTAAATCAAGTGCCGCTTTTTTTAGCTGGATTCATTCGTTACAAAAAATACGAGGATTTTTCCGCCGCCCGCCGCGTTGGCTCTGGAAAGCAGTTGGCCGACATTGGCCGGATTGTCTTGGCGATATTTTCGGTTATGCTTTTTATTTTCATCGACAGCTCTCCCGAATGTTTTGCCTTGGGCCTCTTCATGAGCCTCAAGGCATTCGGTGTTGTCGCGGCGCAGCGGTGGTTTTCCGATACACTGCTTCCCGCAGGTCTGGTTCCCCTGCTGCCACCATTTCTATTAAGCTTTGCGGACTTCATGCAGCTCTACTTTTTCACCCAATTGGCTAGGCTCTTTCGGCCGCGTCCCCTTCACTGGCTTGCCGCTGGGGTTGTCTTTGGAATCTTGTACACATGGGGCACCACTATCGAGCCAACACTTGGCGGAACAAATTGGGGAAAGGAAGTCTGGCGCTGGCGCAACCTCGTCATTGGCGTTGGATGCCTTTCCTGCGCGCTTCCAGTTGCTTGGCTTTGTTGGCGTGACAAGAACTTTCATCGCACGGCTGCGCTGCTTATTGCCTCCTCTGGCGTCATTGTCCAGATCGTGACTCCCGCCATTATCGACATTCCTGGGGTCAGCGACATGCTTTGGTACCGAACCTGGTACAACCTCTTTGAGGCCCACACGCCCTATGTGTTTGCCCTCAGCACCTTCATTAACGTCTCGACCTTGGAGCAACGCGTTAAATCTCTGACTGGCGTTGCCGTACAATCGAGCCTCATCGAACGCGAGATGAGCCTTGGGCGCGAAGTCCAAAAGGCTCTATTCCGCATGCCGGAGCTTCCCGACGGCATCAAAATGGCATTCAGTCACGAGGCCGCCCTCTATGTCTCCGGCGATGTCGTGTTTGGGCATCACGATCCAAACAGCCGAACCGCCACGGCGATCCTTTGCGACGTAACGGGCCATGGCGTGCAAGCAGCCCTGAAAGCCAGCATTTGCAGTGCCCTATGCGAATCAATTTGGGAGGGATCGCGACTTCGTCCGGAAGATGACCCATCAAAACGCCTGGACATCTTTTACCGGCGGGCGCTTGGTTTTTTCTCGCGCACCCAAGGCTCAAACGAGGTTTTGGCAATGGTTGGCTGCGAGGTCTCCATGGATCTGCGCAAGGTCACCGTCTATCGCGCCAATGCCGTGCTGCCTTTGATGATCTCGCGCCCCAATACCACTTCGCCATGGAACACCACCGTGATCACCTCTCCCGCCGGCCGCACCTTTGACGTTGCCCTGCCCGAACCTGCACCCCAAGGGATCGCCTCCAGCGCACCAAAAGACCCCGTATTCTTCGCCCTATTCAGCGACGGTCTGATTGACACGAGCCGCATCTACAAGGCCCTGCTGGTTTGGTTGGCGCCGAGACTCGAAAGCCAAAACCAATGGTCTGCCGCATCTATGAAGGACTTGATCTTGAGTTTCCCGGATTGGAACGAAACTCACGATGATCGTACCCTTTGCGTCATCGAAGTGATGACGTAGGCAGGGTTTTCTGCCATAACACAGCCATGGACAACAAAACGCCAAGGCTCCGCAGAGCCATTAAAAACACAATCATTCTGGCACTGATCCTTGCTGCGCCAATGGGCATCATGATCTACCTGCGCGTCACGCGCGGAAATTCCCTTCGTGACTTGGGCGAGGTTCAGCCCTTTATCGTGAAGGACCGCAGCGGCACCTACTTCGACCATACACGCCTGTCTAATCATGTCACGGTGGTGGCCTTGTTTCCGATGGGCAATGCTGCGACCAGAGCCTCTGCATGGCTCAGCAAACAATTGGCGGCAGACCCCAGCAAACCTAAAGCCCCGATCCAGCAATTAGCGATTTTGCCCCAGGGAATGGAAACCAGCGCTGAATGGCGCTCCTTTGACGCAAAAGTCTTTGGCGCAAATCAAATTGTTCCGGGCGATCCGGCGCTCACGGCACCGGGATTTTACATCATTGATCCCAAGCGCCACTTTCGTGCCAATTTTCCCTTGGATGCCAACGGTGAAATCGACTGGAAAATGTTTGAGGCGGCGCTATCTCGCATGACCATGAATCTTTACTTCAACGACTATTTGGCGAAACGGACTTTCTTCGGTCCCGTCAAAGAAAAAGGGAAACCATAGCTCCCTTGAGGGCCGTCATCCGGTCTTCAAGAAAAATAACCGGCAGCCTGGACAGCAATGGCCGGAATCGGCCTTTAGCGCACATTCCTTCACGGAAAGCTTCCAGGTATTTCCCTTTCAGCAGGGCTTTCATCCGCTGTGCCAGCCCACCCGAGACGAAGACGCCACCAGTGGCAAATATCTTGAGCGCAAGATTTCCAGCTTCTTGGCCCAAAAGGCCCACAAATAATTCCAAAACTTTATCCGCTGCGGGATCACCGTTTTCAGCTGCCGTCATCAGGGCTTGCACCGGATGATTGCCATTCATAACGTCGGCCTCGAGGCCTTCCGCCCTAGTGGCAATTCCGAGTTCCCGCGTCACAAACAAAAATAAATTCGGCAATCCGAATTTTCCAGATACGAGTCGCTCCCAACTGACGTGATGGTGGCCTTGGGTATGGCGCAAAAAATTTAAAAGCTGCATTTGTTCGTCATTGATCGGGGAAAAACTGGCGTGCCCGCCCTCACAACCCAGGGGACGGTGAGCTGTGCCAGTCCAAACGATAAAGCCCTCCCCCAGTCCTGTTCCTGGTGCGATGACGCAGGCGCTTCCATGGGGATCCACGGGGCCAGCCAACAAGGGCGACGATTCCACTAGGAGGCCCTCCGGAAGGGCCACCCCAAGCTGCTTTGCCATCAAGGCAACTGCAGCGAATCCATGGGCCTCCATGTCATTCATAAGCCGCACGCGCGCCGCCGGAAACAGAGTTTGCAGAAAGCTTTCTTCCACGGCCCACGGCACATTCGTCAATTGGGCCCGGCCATTGACCACGGGGCCGGCCACGGCGACGGCGGCGCCCTGAATTTGCCGGCCTGGGTGGGTGGCCCCGTGGCCATTAGTAATTCTAAGTTCCCGTGTCACGGCCGTCATAACACTGGCAAAATCTGCGTGATCGCCGGTGGCGACCCGGACGGTATTGAACGCTACAAGTTGGCCGGAATTCACACGCGCCAATGCAGCCTCTACCTTGGTTCCCCCAAGGTCTAACGCCAAAAAATCGCCAGAGATTCCAACCTGCATCGCCATCAGGTTTGGACCTCGCCGATAGCAGCCCCGTCCAGTTCATCGTGGACAACTTCCGGCTTCTTATTTGAATCCATGATTGCAACGCCTCCGGTCAGTCCGACCAATAGATTACCGGCATAAAATGTTTTATTACTCGAACTAAAACTAAAATTCTCTTAAAAAGCAGATACTTATAAGGCAATTCAGCGAGTTACTATTTTTCTTGGCCGTTGTCCCCCTAAAATTCTGAAGAACGCTCCCGAATGAGTTCCATCTGATGGCTGCTTACTACTTCAAATTTAGATATAATTTGGAAGTATGATTAACAGGCGCTTTCAACTATCTAAATTTATTAATAGTAATCAAAGTCTCTTTTTGTTTGGACCCAGAGGTTCCGGCAAAACAAAGCTACTAGAGACCACTTTGCCCCCAGGGGCACTTGACCATCTCCCTTCTGAAATCCGAGTATTTTCAGAGATATCTCGCTGATCGAAAAATTTAAAGGCAGAGTATGCTTTATCCTCACTGGCTCAAGTGTCCGCAAGCTAAGGGGGTCGGGCACAAATCTTCTTGCCGCACGGGCACTCACCAAACACTTGGATCCAATTTCCATACTCGAGTCCGAGTTAGACCTGAGCACCGTCTTGCGCATCGGCAGTATGCCGGGCGTGTATTTTGATCGTGAATTTGCAAATCACCGACTGCGCTCCTATATCAGCACCTATATTCAGGAGGAAATCTAAGAGGAGTCTTTAGTCCGCCGCGTCGACCGATTTGCCAGGTTCCTTGACCTTGCAGGTCAGTTAAACGGCGAGCCTATCAACCACGCAAAACTCGGTCGCACACTCAAAACAACATCCAACACCGTACACGAATATTTTTCGATCCTAGTTGATACCCTGCTATGCCATCGCATCGACGGTTGGTCTGAATCGGTCAAAAAACAACTTCTACAAGCCCCCAAATACTACTGGTTTGATTGCGGTGTTTTGAACGCCATTAATGGAGAGCTTGAAACAGAGGTTAAACTGTCCACTTTTCGATATGCCCGACTCTTTGAGACCTATCTGATCCAAGAGGTCGATCTGATCATTGCGAGGTCGGCCAGTAAGCCACTGGCTGCCGTCGGGGATTAAGGTGCTGCCGTGGCGCGAAGGACTTGGGTTAATGAAGAGTTTGGGGAAAGAGAGAGAATAGTCGCTTCGAGCTCAGAACACTTGCCACCGCCATGTGATTGTAGGAAATTCAAGCACACTTCGCGATCTATCCCGACGGCTCTTGTGGTGAATAATAAAAAGAATGTAGAGATTGCGAAAGAAGACAGTCGGCACGGTAAAGAAGTCAGGGCCGTATATGAACTCACTATAGTTTTTGAGAAACCACTTCCAATCCTTGATCGTGTTAGCTGGGGTTGGGCGCTTGGGCATGTAATTGGATACCGTCATTTCATCGATCTCATATCCGAGTTTTATCAACTCACCGTGGATCCTTGGGGCTCCCCACTTGTTTGCAGTCGCCATCTGGACTTTCAGCGCCCGAATTGTTTTGTCGATGCCACTTCACGACCGTCTCGGGCTGCACTATGAAAAGGCATTTTTCCCAGGCGTTTGGGAGTCTTCTGAAACATAGCAAAAAAAGAAACGGCTATGCAGGTTCATTCAAGTGCCGTCACTGCGAATTGCAGAGATCCCGAGTAGGGCGTTATAATGCGCAACGGCAGCATCATAAAGGTCCCTCCGGATTTAGACGACAATCCAAGCGGGACGATGATTATGGCGAAGATTATGGCGAAGATTATGGAATTGCACCCGTAAGTGGTCAAAAAACTTGCAAAATCTTTTATAAATGAGGCGTCTTGAACGACTTTTCTTTGAATTCCCTGCAAGGTCCGTCAAGAAAAATACATCCATGCCCCAACTCGGTGTGGTAATGGGTGGCAGATGGAGCTGCAACCTAATGCAATAATGTTTGTGGATTGTCAGGGCCTGAAATCCTGTGGGGCAAAAGGACATGATGTTCTAATCGAGATCTGTTGGACGATCCAGAAATCCAGTTCGAGAACTTTTGGTTCTGCCACGATTCTGGAGTTGGCAGAGCTTCTCTGGACTGAGACGGTTGTCCGCCCATCGAGCATTTTGAGTCGACGTAACCTTCTCACAGTCGAAAAATTATGCGGAATTCGTCCCAAGGAGTTGGCGCAGGCTCCGGACCATTCGGATGTCGCTGAGGCATTGGTCCGTGACATTGAGCGATATTGTCCTTCCCAAATCTTGATTCACTACGCGGGATTCGAGCGCCCGTTTCTCCTGGGCCTTTGGAAAAGAATCAGACCAGGTAAACCTTTTCCGGTGCCGATTATCTGTACGAGAGACCTTGCTCGTGAACGTCTGCCGGAGTTGGAGTCATACTCCCTCAAAGCGGTGGCAGGATATTTTGGTGATCCCTGTGATCGTTTGAAACGTGCGGGTGCCCACGCCCGAGCCACGATCGCTGTTTGGCGGGGTCTCCATGATCTTGATGGCTCTGATTGCAATGGCAGACCGGGCAAGGAACTGCGTGCCCAGCGTCTTGCCTTGCCGGACAAGCCGGGGACCTACCGCTTCTATGATGCGCGTGGAAGAATTTTGTACATTGGCAAGGCGACTTCGTTGAAGCATCGAGTGAACAGTTATTTTCGTGGTGGTGTCAGGGGTGATTTACGCAAGTGCGAAATGATTGCCCAAGTTAAGCAGATCAAAATTCGTGAGGCCGATTCGCCACTTCACGCAGCACTGGATGAATTTCGTGGCATTGTCGGTTTAGAGCCGCCCTATAATATCGCGATGAAAAAAGATGATGGTTTTGCGCACTGGTTCGCCCGTCATTCGCTTTTACCCGAGGTTTCAGTGAACTCTCCGCGGTTGGGTCCGGTCGGTTCATTGGCTGCATTTATAGATGTCCGCTCGATCGCTGGTCTGGCAAGTGGGGCCGAGCCAGAAAAACCGTTGGATGCGATGTTTCCTGGTCTCTCTGAAGGTGAGGGATCCGGTGATACGGAGCTCAAAGCTGGAATCAAACTGGCTATCGATTTTTTCAGGATCTCATTGGAGTTCGCCCATTCTCCGGGCGTTTGGTTGGCAAAGGCTGTCGGGGCCAGCAGACGCGGAGACGACAGGGACGAGCTGATCGAGGATCCTAGGGGTGAACAGCGTGATGAGCTCCCTTGGGACGCGGAATGCGTATTCCGCAGTATCCGTCGGAAGCTCAAGCGTGGTGCGGCTATATACTGGCAAACAGCATCGGTGCGCTTGCTTTGCGGTGCCGAGGTGATGGTGACAGGTCAATCCCCAGTAGAAGCTCCTGCCAAAATTGAATCCCTTTATGAATTACAAGAAATGAATCTGATCCTTTCGGGAATCCGGTCTGCCATCCGAATGGATGAATCCATAAGGGTCACTCTGCGAAGCGGGCTCTTAATAAGGCCCGGGCAGGCCGGGTTATCAAGTCGCGTTTTATTCGGGCTAATCGCGTAGTGTCCAAAATCGCGTCCATAAGGAAATTCGACGGGTTACAAGGGATGTAAATACCGGAGCAAGTCTACCGTTCCGACGTTTTTTAGTGTAGTGACTGCCCGATGAGTAACGTAGCAATCATCGTTGAAACTTTCTTGAGATCCCTAGAAACCCCAATTCACAAATAGTGATGGGCTGCTCTTTGTCAGCCTTCTTAGAAACGTAACAACCCGCGCTGGGGAGCTCGACGGATCAAGGATGAATTTAAGGAAAATCGGCAT
The DNA here is from genome assembly GCA_947445775.1 of Oligoflexales bacterium. GTDB lineage: Bacteria > Bdellovibrionota_B > Oligoflexia > Oligoflexales > RGVZ01 > RGVZ01. The sequence goes on from CANFEB010000007.1 coordinate 21,365, forward strand.
AACTCTGTCAAAGTCGTCAGTTTGTAATATCCTCAATGATTCGAGTTTTCCGCCGTCGGCTCGTAAATTTGGTGAAACCTGGATCCCGTTTTTGAAGAGCCACGGGAAATTCTACTGCGAATTGGCTTGGCAGGTTTCTCCTGGATTGCTACGGGATTCGCCTTTACGGGACACCACCACGCAGTCCGAATTGCAACGCTTTCATCGAGCGCTGGAACCGTACAATCCGCGAAGAACTTCTAGATCGCAGAATCTTTTTTGGACGGCGTGACCTACAGCAAGTCGTGGACGACGTGGCCTATTATAACGAACGCCGTCCCCATCTGTTGCTTGACTTAAATGCGCCGATCCAAAAATTTGATTCCAAAATCAACTTTGACAGTAAAAAAATCCGCAGGAATCGAATCGTTGATGGTCTTGCCCTCGATTACCGAATTGCTGCTTGAAAATATGGACACTACGCTGCATCGCCATCAGCTTTGGACCCCGCCGCAACACTTTTTAAATTTCTTGCCAGATCCGCACGTGCACGGATCATTGCGGCCTACCTTGGGAGCCGCGCGGACGTAGGGGGCGTGGGTATCCTGAACATGATGACGACCATCACTTCCATGATGACCTTGATGGCCATGATGGCCATGATGGCAGTCCGGCCCATGAACGTGCCCGCCGATAGCAGCCCCATCCAGTTCATCGTGGACAACTTCCGGCTTCTTATTTGAATCCATGATTGCAACGCCTCCGGTAAGCTCGGACAATAAATTGCCGGCATAAAATATTTTATTACTCGAACTAAAACTAAAATTCTCTTAAAAAGCCGACACTTATAAGGAAACTCAGGCGAATTACTGTTTTTTTTGGCTATTGTCCCCCTAAAGTTTTGAAGAACGCCTCCGAATGAGACCGTTAGATTGAGATTTTTCAACGAAGACGAATTTTAAAAATGGGGGAATTTATGCAAACTGTCATGGGTTCGTTTGGCATTTCAACAGCCGCCCTGGTCATTATTGGACTTCTAACTTCTTGCGGCAATTCTTCCGATGAAGACGGTACGGCCACCGCCTCCTCCGTCTCTGATCTCGGACTTTCGGGTGCGCTGCAAATCACGATTCCCGACAACCTGGCGGCCGCCTCCGGTGGAACCGCAGCCAGTCTGGCCCTCGCTGGTGGCAGCAACCACTTGAACCTCGTTGGAAAAAAATCCTCTGAAGCCTGCCGCACAATGGAAAACACCAACAGGGTTTTGGAAAACATGCAAGAACTCGGCGGCATGTTCTGCCATCTCGAACTCGAATCCGCGAAGATGAAATTTGGCACCAAATACGAAATTTCCATGCCCGGGGGCCCAGGCCTTACTGCATCACCAGCAATGGCGATTTGGGTCGACAACAGCAACGCCGCTGAGTTGAAAGTCTACATGTGCCAAAATGGAACCTTGCAGCAAAACATCACGATCAGTGGATATACGGGTTCCGGCAAGGCCAAAGGTTCAATGAGCAGCGCGTTCACTGGCGAAAACGGAAGTGGTGGTATCAATCTTGATTTTGATTTGACCCAGGAAGGCTACAAAATCGTCAAGGCCAGCATGAAGCACACGAAAACCGGCTCCAACGCTGGCACTTTCCGCAATTACAGCGATATCAGCCTTGCAGATTCCGGCGTGAGCACCGTGAAAATGTCCAGCGTCGGTACCAGGGGCAGCGACACCTTTAGCGACCAGGCATCGGTCTTGTTCAATGGAACCACGGGCCAGGCTCTCTTCACCGGCAACGGCACCCAATCCAGCAATGTCTACAATTGGACCACCCGTTCGACTTTTGGTAGCAACGGCATCACCGTCGCCAGTACCAGTGCAACGGCTGATATTACGGTTGCTGCAGCCAGCTTGCCAGCCAAATTGGCCGAGTCTTTTGCACCCACCGCGCCGGCAGGATGGGACTGCTCGGGCACCACGGAAACGGTCTCTATTGACATGACTGACGCCGCAACAAGGGCCGCCCACCTTGCGTGTAGCTCCAACCGCAACCGGTCTTTTAACGCCTGCTGGGGATCTGATTTTGAGCAGGGCCAGCGCGAATAATAGCGATTTTGATTTAACGGCGATTGCGATAGCCGGTTAATTTCCTCGGTGGACGCGCCCCCTGACCGCTGTATATAACAGTGGTATCAGGGGGTTTTGATGACCAAAAATATTGTCGGCCCAGCCGAACATGCCACCAAATCCGGCCAGATGGCCGAGCACCTCATGCAAATGCAAAATGCCCGCGTCTTTATCGTCGGCGACGTCATTCTCGACCAATATATCTCGGGCAAGGTCAGCCGGATTTCACCAGAGGCTCCCGTCCCGGTGCTCCTTGAAACCTCTCAGAAATTTGTTTTGGGCGGGGCCGGCAACGTTGCCGCCAACGTCACATCGTTTGGAGCTTCGGCCATTCTTGCCGGACGTATTGGCATCGACACGGACGGCGAACGCCTGACGCACCTTTGTCAGACCCACAATATTGATTGCACGGCCATGGTTAAAAATGGCAATCAGCCAACCACGCGAAAGCTCCGGGTCCTCGCCGGCTATCAACAAATCGTCCGGATCGATGCAGAATCCACCGAGCGCCTCGATGCGGCGGCGGAAGATGCCATCTTAAAATCCTTCGATGCCTTTGTGGCCAGTGCGAGATCAAACACGCATTCAACCGACAATCGCCACGGAAACTATCGAGCCCTCGTCATCAGCGACTATGGCAAGGGCGTTTGCACGCCACGTCTGCTCACCAGCTTGATTGCAAAATCCAACGCCGCCGGAATTCCTGTGATCACGGATCCGAAATCCAGCGATTTATCCCGTTACCGGGGAACCACCTTCATTAAGCCAAACCTTTCTGAAGGGCGCGAGATTTTGCGCCGCATGAAGCCCGACGCCTGGCACGCAGACTTGGAGGAAGAAATTGGGGCGTTGCTCAAGGTCGTGGAATCCGAGTGCGAGGCGCGTCATGTGGTGCTGAGCCTGTCGGAAAAAGGCGTCGTGGCTTCTACTGCGGGAAAAAAAAATCTCGTCCGCTACAAGAGCGATGTACTTCAAGTGGCCGATGTCTCCGGTGCCGGCGATACGATGATCGCCTTTTTGGCCATGGCCGCAGCCTGTGATTTACCCTTGGATCGCAACGTGCAGCTTGCAAACATCGCAGCCGGTACTGTCTGCGGAAAACTTGGCACGGCGACCCTGAGCAGTGCCGAATTCATGGAGGCCTTTCAGGAACGTGAGGGGGTCACCCGCCCCGAAAAAGTCGTCACCCGCGAGGAAGCTGCGCGCATCGCCGCACAGTATCGCCACGGCGGGCGCTCGGTGGTATTCACCAATGGTTGTTTTGATTTGCTCCACGCCGGCCATGTGACGCTACTCCAGCAAGCACGGGACCAAGGCGATATACTCTTCCTTGGTTTAAATGCCGACGTGTCGATCAGACGCTTGAAAGGGCCGGATCGCCCGGTCCAAAATGAACAAGACCGCGCCTCAATCATGTCGGGACTTGCCTGCATCAACTACATCGTGCTTTTTGAAGAAGACACGCCAATTAAATTGATTGAAGCGATCAAGCCCGACGTTATCGTCAAGGGCGGCGACTACCGACAAAATCAGGTCGTGGGTGCCGACATCGTCATGGCTCGCGGCGGCCGCGTTGCGATCATTCCATTGTTGCAAGGGCGCAGCACGACCGGAATCATTGAGCGTTCCAAGTCAGGAAAAATCGATTGAATTTCGGCCGAGCCATTGCTGGGGCAACGGTCCGGCTGTGGCCGCTAGCTTCTTTAGCCTCGCTAGCCTCGCTAGGGTCTTTTACCTTAGCCAGCCCATTCACCATGGGCGTTTCATCGGCCCTTCCCGACGCTCAAAACGCCCAGCACAATCCCGCCCTCGCTGGCGTCATGGAACAATCCGAAGTGATGGCATCGCCAACCATCTCGATAGAAAACAAATTTCTTTTGCGATATCCAGATTCGGGCACCATCGATAAATCATTGGGTTTGATGGGAGACCTGACTTCCTTCATCCCCGGCTTTATCTACAAGGTCAACCCGCGCCTAGGAATCGGCATCAGCGAATTCGTCCCGCCCCTCAAAGTCAAACAAAAGATAAACGCTGTTCCCATTATCATTTTGAATTCGACGCAGCTGATCGACATCAATGCCGACGTCACCATGCGCGGCGCCCTAGGCGGCACCATTGGTTACCGCCTTTCAGAATTTATGTCGTTGGGTGCTAAATTCAGCTACCGCTCCGTCAGGATTGACGCCGATGTGGTTCCTGCGGGAGGCGGTGATTCTCTTGCCATTCAGCACATGGACCAAACAACGACGTCGCTCCTTGCTGGCATTATGCTCGAAGTAATTCCCCAGCGATTGCGACTTGGCCTATCCGCTGTGGTCTATGGAACAAACGCCACATCAACCAGTGTCGAGTCGGCCTTCGTGGCCCAACAAGATAACTCCGACGGTTCCGGAAAAAGCAAGGCGACGGCATCGGCAAACTTCTCGCAATTCATTGCTGGCGGAGCCTGGCTTCTGAGCCCGCGGCGTTTTATTGCCGCCGACATTGATTACAAGGCCGCTGATTCAGCAGCGAAAGAATTTTCCATGGTGGACTTCCAGGAAAAACCCGTTGATGGCTACGCACGTTTGGACTTTCGCATGACGGGTGAATGGTCCATCAGCCACACGACCTCTTTGGTCGGCGGTTATGCGCTGGAAAACGCTGGCAAGGGGTCCGGCAGGCGCAGCGATGGTGGTGTTAATGTTAACGACGGTGATGGTGATCCCGGAAAAGCCGGGTTCGGTATCGGTGATGTCATCCAAATTTATACTGGGCAGGCATCCCTCGTTCCCGCCCAGTCTTTCATGGGTGGCATAAAGCTTTATTTTTTAAACGGTAACGCCAACGCTAACGCCAACGCCAACGCTAACGCTAACGGCGACACCCCCGAAATCACGGACCAGAAGGCGCAACAGGGTTCGCCGAAACAACTCGATTCCACCGGCTGGATCATCGCTGCTGGACTTGGGTACCGCAAAGCATCCCTCGGGATCGACGAAAATGGTGAGCTCCCAGGTGCCTACCAACAGACGCGAATTTATGTGCCGTTCGAAATCACTCGCCGGTTTTAACCAACGTATAAACTGCTCTCGAGTGGGCATTTTATACAATTTAAAAACCCCCTTTCGGGGGTTTCGAGCTCTGACCACTTAAGGTGATATTCAATTGAATTGATGAGAAATCAAAGGATTGGACTGAACTAGCGGGAAGAATTCATAAACGGGAAAGGCTACAAATTTTGCAGTGGTCCGAGCGTTTTGTTTCGATTGCACGAAAATGTTGTACAGCCAAGGTTCTAAGAATTCCTTAAGCTGAAAGACTTTTTTCGCGTCCGAAATCACGCCATTTGACTAGCTGAAATCATTATAAATAACAATATAAATCTCATAAAATCCAAATACAATCAATAGAATTGGCTATTAAGCATCCGTATCTATTGAATAATCTCTTTTAACTATAAATATCCCCATACTTCGACCGATCCTGATCCTGCTAGGGCGACAGTCTTGGCGCTTTGCACAAGAGGGGTCATATGGTCTGCCGAAGCCACTTTCAACCAAATCGTATCGCCATGATCTTGGGCATCACCTCGGCGCTTGGCCTCTGGACTGAGATCGCCTTGGGGGATCAGTTTCAAAGGATCTACCGTTCGCCCACTGCCCTTGGACGCGGGGACACCGGCGTTGCTATTGCCGATAATGAGGAGGCTATTTTTTACAACCCAGCTGGACTGGCCCAGGGGAGCGGTATTTTTAAGGGGCTGACTCTCTTTTCGCCTGCCCTGGAAATATCTGGAGATACCCGCGCCTTAGTGATGGATGCGGCAACTTCCCAAGGCGGCGACCTCGTCAGCTCCCTGACGCAGCACATCGGAGCAAACCAACACATCGGCTTTAGTAATTTCACTGGGGTGCTGCTGCGACGCGTGGCCATTGGCCTGGTTACCTCAAACGAGACGGATGTTTTGGTTTACAAGGATCCCGCCCAAGGTGGACTTGAGGCCGTCAGCGCTGGACTATATTCCACAACAGGCCTGACCTTTACCCTAGCCGACTCTTATTACGGCGGCAAAATGCTCCTCGGCATGACCCTAGGCTATTACAAACGGGCTCAGGCCGAATTTGAAATTGGTCTCCTTGAGGCCCAGTCATTGGAAAGCACGTCTGACCTGTTCGGTTATGGAACCACCACGCCTGTGACCCTCGGCGCAATTTTCATGCTTCCCGGTAAAGGCGAGTCCAGCCTTGGCATCACAGTCCACAATCTTGGCGATGCTCATGTCACCCCTGACAGCGCTGACATGTCGGTGGACAGCTTGAAGCAACGGATCGACATCGGCTATGCATCCACAACCAGCTCAAAAGCAGCCAAGGCCCGGCTTTTGGTTGATTACATTGACGCCACCAGCACCTACACCAGTAACCTTTACAAAAAACTTCATATCGGCGGCGAGATTACCCTCGGAAAACGTATCGGAATCAGCGCTGGCCTTAACCAGGGAGGCCCTTGCGTTGGAACGTTCATTGACGCTTGGCTGTTCCGGATGGACGCCGGATTTTATACCGAGGAAATTAGCGAGAAAGTCGGCCTGCGCTCGGACAGGCGCTATTTCATGCGATTTAAAACTGGGTTTTAGCGGGGAAGGAAAAAACATGGCCTTAAAAAAAATCACAATTGCCTTGGCACTGTGCGCGTTGACCGCTTGCGGTTCGAATGTCTATGCACCACTGCAATCTTATGATCCGGCCGATCAAGCAGCCCGCTATTTGGAGAAGGGTAAACCCCAAGAAGCCATCGACCTCCTCGAGGACGCCCTCGGCGACGATGCAGGCAATTCTACCTATATTTCGATGTTGGCCTTGGCCTATGCCCAACGAGCCGGGGTCGCGCCAATTGATTTCATTGAAAACATGGGCTCGGCGGAGCCTGGTGCAGGTGCAGGATCCAATGAAATCACGGCCCTTTTTGCCGTGACACCGCCAGCCACCACCTCGGCCATCGAGGATGTCGACTATGCCATAGTCTTATTAGGGCAACTTCCGGCAGAGGCGCTCAATAATGCCGAGATGTTGAAACTCTCGATTTTTCAAACAGCATCCACCGTCCTCAAAATAAAAATTCTCGATACCGATGGCGACGGAACCGTCTCCGCTGCTGAGATGCTCAACCTAAGCAGTGCTACGGCCGAATCCATCCTAGCCGGATTGATCAATGCATCGGCCCTCTTGAGTGGCGGTGGATCATCGGCCAGTAGCGGCGGCGAGGCTGCGGCCAGCCTAATCAGCGAAATGGTCAGCGGGATCAACGGTCAGGGCGGGAGCACTGCCCACGATAAATTATCTGGCTACTTGCAGAACTAAGGAGCGGCCCGTGAAACGAATCACAGTTTTTCTAATTTTTATTACGTTCATGTCTGTGAATATTTCATGTCGTTCCCTGGACAAGGAGAATGGATCAGAGCCAAAGGTCATTGGAGGCGAATCCGCTAGCGAGCTGTTTTCTGCTGTCGATATTCTTTATGTCGGAAGTTGGACTTGTTCGGGAACATTCATCGACCCAACCCACTTTCTCACGGCTGCCCACTGCCTTAGAGAGGACAGTGGCATCGATTTAACGACGGATAAAATCCATGTTGGAAATCTTCGTGAGCAAGCGCAGCGTATTGCAATACACCCGAATTTCGGAAAAGGGCCGCGCTTTGATCTGGACTACGATATTGCCATGGTGACCTTCAAGGAGAAGCCTAAACGCCCATTTACCAAACTTTCGACGATGCCCGCACGACTCGATGATCGGGTCACACTGGTTGGCTTTGGAAGGATCGTACAGGATAGCCAGAGCGGCCAGAGCGGCCAGAGCTTTTTGGAAATCCTCGGTTTCAGCCGCAAGACCTATGGCAATAATCGAATCATCGAATTTCAGGGAACAAAAATTTTCATTGGCAATAAAAATCCCCGCCCGTCGTTTGACGCCGTCCTTCTGGGCAAGGGAGATTCGGGGGGAGGCTGGTTCGACGCGAGGGGCGACCTGCTTGCTGTCAGTTCGGCAGGCACGTCCACAACCTCACAAGCAGTTCTGGTGACGGCACGCGCCATCGCAGAATTCATCGCTCAAGAAAGGGAAGGCAACGTTCAAGAAAGAGAAGGCAATGCTCAGGTCCCGTGATGGGTTCCCACCTTGCAGCCAGTCTCCACGCTCCTCATAATGTCATCCCTTGGGATCAATTCCGTTGGCAGGGATGCGCGACGAAGGTTGGCCTTAAAAAGAATTGCACCACGCAATTTCGCGTAATCCAAATCAGCATCTTCAAGATTGGCGTTGGTAAAATTCGCGCCTTCCAGGTTGGCGTTCCACAAAGAAACACCATGCATATCTGCATCCGTAAAATTCGCATCCTTCAGGTTGGAATACGAGAAGTTCGTATTGCTCAGATTGCACCCCGAGAAATCAATTTTAATCAGATTGGCCTTGCGAATATCGAGACCGCTCAAGTCCTTGGTGACAGCCAGCGTCTCCAAAACTTCTTTGCGGGTCAGGGTTATTGCCTTGTCAGAATCTTTGCTCATTTTTTTCATCCAATACTTGGGCGTTGCTCAAATCATCAACTTGGAAATTAATTTCGACATCAGCTAGGACATCAATAACCGCGCAACATCGAGCATGCGCCAACTGAAACCGGTTTCGTTATCATACCACGACAGAATCTTGACCATCGTACCTTCCATAACAGCCGTGCTCGATCCGTCGACAAAGCTACTGTGGTTGTCACCATTGAAATCAATCGAGACGAGCGGCTCTTCCGTATATCCAAGAACACCCTTGAGGGGGCCGTTGGCGGCCTTGCGCAGGGCATTGTTGACCTCTTCCACCGTCACCGGACGCGCAACTTCAAAAGTAACGTCGACCAGCGACACATTGGGTGTTGGCACTCTGATGGCTAAACCGTGCATCTTGCCCTTCAGCTCTGGCATCACCAGGCCAATGGCTTTTGCCGCTCCAGTCGATGTTGGAATCATCGACACTCCGGCGGCACGCGCCCGACGCAGGTCTTTGTGCGGAAGATCCAGGATGTTTTGGTCGTTCGTATATGAATGAACCGTCGTCATCAAACCGCGCTTGATGCCAGCAAGGTCATTGATGACTTTGGCGACAGGCGCCAGGCAGTTCGTGGTACAACTGCCGTTGGAAATAATCTTGTGTTGAGCCTTGTCGATTTTCATATGATTGACGCCGTAAACCACGGTGATGTCTTCGTCGGTTGCCGGGGCCGAGATCAGCACCTTGCGGGCACCGGCCTTCAAATGGCCTTCGGCACCAGCCCTCGCCGTGAACACGCCCGAGCACTCAAAAACAATATCCACTTCCTTGGTCTTCCACGGGAGCTCCGCCGGATTCTTGACGGCCGAAACGGAAATCGTTCGCCCGTCGACCACGATGGCGCCGTCAGCGGCTTCCACGTTGTGGTTGAAACGGCCATGGACGCTGTCGTACTTCAGCAAATGGGCCAAAGTCTTGGTGTCTGTCAGATCATTGATATGAACGATTTCGAAGTCACGATTTGCTTGTGCGTAGGCCGCGCGAAAAATCGTCCGTCCAATCCTACCAAATCCATTGATTCCGATGCGAATAGTCATGTCATCTTCCTTCGACAAAGTGGCCCTGAATCTAGCAAAGGGACAGCAGTCAGCAAGTCATTTTCAAACAAATCCGCTGACTTCCTTGATACAGGTCAAAAAAGCACTGGCAACTTTGGGCATGGCATCTGCTGGGATGTCGAGGTGGGTCACGGCCCGGATCCAGCCACCGCCCGTTGGCAGCACCAAAACCCCCGCCTCTGCGAGCGACTGCACCATCGGATCGGCCAGTTCCGGCCTGACCTGGAGGTACACCATGTTGGTTTGTGGGTTCGGCGTTTTGGCGTCTAGAGCCTGGTCAGGAAATTCGGCGCAAAGTTCCCTGAATAGTTTCCCAAGCATGAGGCCGCGCTGGTGATCCTCCACAATACGTTCTCGATGGTGGCGAAGGGCATATAGCGCCCCGGCGGCAACAATTCCAGCCTGACGCATCCCCCCGCCCCAGCGTTTGCGGACCTTGCGGGCCCGACCAATGAATTCGCGGGAACCGCACAAGGCCGACCCCACTGGCGCGCCGAGCCCCTTTGAAAAGCAGACAGACGCCGAGTCAAAGCCACTCAAGAGCCCCGAAACGGGCTGCCCCAAGGCCACGGCTGCATTCCAGATTCGTGCCCCATCGCAGTGCAGGGCAACCCCAGTTCGGTCGCGGCGGAAGGCCCGGATGCGGTCAAGGCCTGAAACAGGAAAGACCCGTCCCCCGTGCCGGTTGTGGGTGTTTTCCACCACGATCAACGAGGTCGGGGCAGAGTGCAGGCTATCGACACGAAAAGATGCCTCAGCCACGGCGGTCCACTGGGTGAAATCAGCCGAACCAACGCAATCAAACTGAATTCCAGACAATGCCGGCCCAGCGCCAGCCTCGTATATGAAGACGTGGCTCTCGGCCTCAATTAGGACCGAATCACCGGGGCGGGTATGAAGGTTTATGGCGATCTGATTGGCCATCGTGCCACTAGGCATGTACAGCGCAGACTCAAAACCGGTGATGCCTGCGACTTCTTCTTCAAGCTCTTTAATGGTCGGATCTTCCTGAAATACATCATCGCCGACGATGGCGGTGGCCATGACCGCGCGCATGGCCTGTCCGGGACGGGTAAATGTGTCGGATCTCAGGTCAATCATCATAATCCGGTCAGGGTACGTGATTTTCAGGGGCAGGACGACGCATTGGAATCACAATTCCGCGTTTTTCCTCGCCCTGATTCAATCGCGCATGCGTGTTCAACCGGCGCGAATGATTGCGACGCCCCACCGTCGTGGAGGTCAAGCGGTCACGCCCGTCAGTTGGGGCGATCAGAAAAGCTGAAAGTCCGGATCCGTCCATTAAACGACCGGCAGCAAGACCGGCCTTGACCAGTTGAGCCGACTTGAATTCAATTTCGGGAAACGCGCTTAGGCGCTCAATGCCAAGGGAATTGCGAGCCCGAACTAAAGTCTGCATCGCTTCTTCGATAGCCCCGCCCAGAAGATGGCAGCGCATCTGGTGGCTAAAAACACCTGCCATAAGTTCAACCGTATCAGCGGCGTTTACAAGGTCTGCCTTCTGCTGTTTTGAAAGCGCTGCAAGTTGGGTTTCAATATGACGGACCAAGGGACCAAGGCGGCGGCTGGCCTGGCGATAATCCCCCCGAATATAGGACGGCACCGACCATAAAGCGGCCGCAAAGACGCGACGCAGAATTTTGCGACGGGTAACGCCTCGGCTTAATATGCCAATAACGCGATTTTCGCGCAGACAGGCCCGTCCCAACAAAAATAGTGTCCGGATAAATACCAATAGCTCACGCGAACCTGTATGGGCGAATGCGAGGATACCAGCAATCATAACCAGGAAAAGTGTTGTCACAGGATCGAAATGCCTCCGGCGGTAATCCATCTGTCCTGACTTCAGGACAATGTTTAGACTTTTGGCTTTAGTGCAACTTTGTCGCGCTTGGCAATGCCTAAAATTGGATCAAATTGCAGTTCAGTTGTCCAAAAATTGCTCTGGGAGATTCTGGTTGCGGGAGCGACCCCAGCATGATTAAACTTGCGGCCCGTGGCGTCGTACCCAAGTGGCTAAGGGGGCGCATTGCAAATGCGTTATTCGCCGGTTCGATTCCGGCCGACGCCTCCACAGCAAACAAAAAACCCGAGCAGTTATGGCTCGGGTTTTTCTATTTGTATTACATGATTACCAGGATTAACGGCTGGCCACAGTGCCATCCAGGGGAAACCACTTCGGCTCATTGACTACGAGAGCCTTCAACGGAAATCCGCTGGTTGCGCCCGCCTCATCGACGGCCATGTCCCAGATTGAAGCCAGAACTGCCGCGCCAAAACCCATGCGGGGAGCATATAACGTCTTGAGGCCCCGATCGTCCTGCGAACCGCCCTTGTCAAAGTGGTCCAAAACACCAGCCAATTCACCGTAGGAAACTTCGCACTCGTGCAAGGTCAACTCCTTTATGGCCGCCTCGGTTGGACGCCCACTATGGCGGCGATCAAAGGCAACCTTGCGCTTTTCGCCGTCGTCGATGACATCACCCGTCAAACGGTCATGGGGAACTTCATCGACCAAGGTTGACTCGAAATACTTGTGGACACCAGAGCGACCGATGGACTGGCCGTCGTAGTCGGTGGAAACGTGCATTGGCTGGGAAATATCCCCGACGTAGTGGCCCATTACGCCTGCCATCTGAATGGCTTCTTCCCACTTCTTTTCCTGCAAGGCAGTGACCAAACGCCGATAGATGCTGGTGATCCGGAACATGGCCGATCCGTTTTCATCAACGAAGGCCATACCTTCCTTGCTGATCACAGATGCCAAGGTCAATTTATCGAAGGATCCGAGAAGGTTTGCCTTCTTGTAAGAATCCCAATGGAAAAAATGGGTGCCGCGCTCTTTTGCGTAGGTATCAGGACGCTTCCAAAGACCATCGGGCGTGTTGGCAAACTTGCCCAGAGTTTCCTTGTTGTTCCGGAAAAATTCAGCCGCCGGCGACTTGGTCAGTTCCGTTGCGGATACATTGACGATGTAATGGCCCTTGGCCCCCCAAGCAAAGCAGGGGCTGCTCAAAGAAAGAAATGACAGAGAGGAGATAGATGATACCGAAATCAAGGTTCCGGCGACTGTGGTGAGACTGCACCTAGAGAATTTACGCATGGATCCCCTCATAGACAAACATTTACGGTGTTTGGTAGAAACGCCGGACCAATTACCGGCTTATACATTGGGTTCAGACACTAGTGCCTGAAAACGCTAAATTTTTTGAACGTCCGAGTTTTAATCGGTGGCTCTGTCAAAGTCAAGCCTGCTTCAGGTTAAGATCCCATAAAGAGCTTAAATTGCAGCCTTTTTAGATTTTCGCCCGGGGCGGCTTACCCTGTTTGTTGTTGGCCTGCTCCATGGCCTTTTCCATGACCCCAGCGGCCTTGCCTTTGATCCCGCGAAACAAAAACATCAACCCGACTCCACCCAAGGCTACAGGCCCAAGAGACCGAAATAATTCGGACATTGCAGCAGCGCCCTCTGTCCTGGACATGATTCCTGCAGCCAACAAAGCGGCCGCCAGCACTTGAAACTTAAGTTCCCAAAGCTTCTTCATCAAAAACCTCCTCTTTGCGTTTCGGGCGACTCCACCAGGCCAGGCCAGCGCCCAACCCTACAAGCAATGCCGCCACGGAAAGTCCCATGATCCAAAGGCGTTGACGGCCCTCGGCCACCCCGCTCACGTCAAATACGAGCCTGTCAGCAGGCGCAAGCGGCGCAGCGATACTCCACACACCCGGCTGTTGCCCATTCCGATGAGGATTAAGCCCAGCGCCAGAAACTTCGATCCCGGTATTTTTGGGGACCAAAATTTGCAACTCCTGAACAGGATATGGGGCTTCGAATTCCAGATGGGAATTACCGGACTTTGATTCAACAATAAACCCGAAACTGACCATGTGGACACCTGGATCGACTTTTTTTCTGAGAGCAACCCTGCCGTCATCACTGATAACAACCTCTTCCGGAGTGAGGCCTTCTTGGGGGCGGATATCGATGGCACCCGTCGGCAACATAACTGGGGTCGTGAACTCCCCGGCAACCTTGCTGTCGTTTTGCAGTGTAAAAACATAATGCCCCCAAATCTGGTCCACACCGCCGCGCAGCATGATCGCATGGCGCTGGCCAATCACGACAGCAGCGTTAGCAGTCTGAGGAAGCAACAATTGGTCCAACCCGCCAAATGCGAGAGCAATAATCAGACTTTTGACTGTCGAAGAAGCCCCGACACGTCGCAAGAAATCCAGACGCCGGACCAAGTCAATATAACGATGCTGCAGATATTCTTGGCGGCGTGACCACTCCCGCTTTGACAGGTCACCTTCTGCAAAAGTGACCTCCTCTTTGACGTATCGAGCAACAATAGCGACCTTCATTGCCTCCAACCGGATGGGATCGTTGATGGTCCCCGCCGCCGCCAAAAATCCGCCGCGCCCAGTAAAAAACGGCAGAATCGTCACAGCCAATGCGCCCAGGGCAAAAATCCCGGAAACGATCATGATTGCTGTCATTGTTCGCTCCCACTTTGAATCTTGAGGTTATTGATATCACGATTCCATTCCGCCAGAATTTCCTCAAGCGGCTTGACGGCCTCTAATCCACCCAGATTCTCGCGGCGCCGCCAGACAAAAAACCAGACCGCCAGAGGTCCTGCCAATAACACCACCAATGGAATCGCCCAGGCCAAAATGCTGACTCCGGTTTTTGGTGGAGCCCGCAGGATCCACGGACCGTAGCGTTCAGTAAAAAAGGACAAAATTTCTTCATGGGACTTGCCGGCCTTGAGCTGGCTCGTTACTTCGTCTTTGATCTGCTTGGAAAATGGCGCGTCTGATTCAAGAACACTCAAACCAACACAGGTCGGGCAGCGCAGGTCGCTCGCCACATCCCGGAACTCATCTTGAAAGTCAGTGCTCAAAGGATCGACCGCAACGGCGCTGGCCGGCGTCGCCAATAAATTCACGGCCAGCAAGAAAGCCATGGCACGACACCACGCAAATACTGTCACCTGCAATTTCATGCGCGACCTCCCCTGCTGCCATGCTCCCAAACACCGCCAGCAACATCCCGGCTGCGGTCACCACGGAAGCGATCGCAAGCGGCGATGATTCCACCCAAGACCATAATCACCACACTCATGAAAACAAGGCGCACCGTCGGATTGACGTGCAGTTGCAACGTCACCGTCTCGCCAGATTTTTTCTCGAAATCAACCATAACTACGTAGAGGTCGTGCCAAAATCCACCAAGCACACCGACCTCGTTCATGAGCTCTGGTTTAGTTGGATAGCGACTCTTAGCCGGATAAACCGTGCCAACATCGCGGCCGTCGCGGGTTATTTTCAGCGGCGCTTCGAAGAGGGTCGCATTGCCTTCCTCACGGACTTGAAACTTGCCAAGGGTAAAGTCGTAACCAAAAAGCGCTGCCGTCTCGCCCGCGCGCAGCGTCACCTGGCGGTCCACTCCGCGGTAATTTCCCAGGAAGCCAAGAATTGCCAGCAACGCACCGATGTGCGCCACAAAAGCCCCAGTGTAAGCCGTGTTGCGGCGGATAAATGCCGCGAGACGCCCGAGAATTCCGCCCGAAACATTCCCAAACGGGACAAGACGCTCCCAAAAATCCATGGACAGGCAAAGCACCGACCACATAACCAGATAGATCCCGACGATTTGTGCGCCGAGGGGCCATGGCTTGGTCGTCTTGAAAACCTCGCCACCCCAACAAAACAATGCAGCTGGCACCAGGGCCCCGACCGCAGCATTGATCATGACTTTACGACCACCTGGCATCTTCGCGGAATGGTAACGCAACAGGTTACCGACGGAGATGGCGACAATCATCGCCAGACCAATCCACGGCGCAAAGGCGTTAAAATAGGGAGCCTGAATTGAAATCCTCTGATTGCTGACGGCTTCGGAAACAATGGGAAAGACCGTTCCGATGAAGACCACGGCGGCCAGGGTCAGCAACAAAAACTGCGAAACAACAAGGGCCGACTCCTTGGAAACCCCCCAAACCTTGCCGGCGTCAGGCGGCAGGATCGACGGCGCGCGGAAGGCAAATAGCGCCAGACTGCCGACTAAAAGCCCAGAAATAAAAATTAAATAATTGGGGCCAATATTGCCGTCAGCAAAACTGTGCACTGACGTAATGATTCCCGATCGGGTGATGAACGTCCCAAAAAAGCTAAAGAAAAAAGCTAAAATCGCTAGAATAATTCCCGAGCGTTTCAAGTGACCGAGTTTGTCCTGAATGACCATTGAATGCAGCAGGGCGGTCGCCATGAGCCACGGCATGAAGCTCGAATTTTCGACCGGATCCCAGGCCCAATACCCAGCCCAGCCAAGTTCCACGTAAGCCCAATGCCCCCCCAGAGCCACGCCCGCTGTCAGGGCGCACCAGGCAAAAAGCGTCCAACGGCGCGTGGTTTTCAACCAGCCCTCGGTGATATCGCCATAGGCCATGGCGGCGATCGCATAGGCAAACGGAATGGCCAAAGCCGTATAGCCCACAAAAAGAGTTGGTGGGTGGATTGCCATGTAGGGGTTTTGCAACAGTGGATTCTTCCCAAGGCCATTGCTTGGGGCGGGAAGTTGCATGACAAACGGATCTGAATGGGTGACGGAAAGGTAGAGCATCCAACTGACCACGGCTAATAGTGACGCAGCCACCCAAGGCATAATGTGTTCGTTATCGCGATTGCCAGTCCACAGGGCAATCACCGTAAAAATCGTCAGAATCATCATCCAAAGAAAATGGGAGCCTTCCAAGGCCGACCAAAAGGTGGTGAAGGTGTAAAACGCCGGGAGATCGTTGCTGGAGTTGCGCCAAATGTAAGCAATGGAATAGTCCCGTGAGAAAAGTGACAGCCACAGCACGACAGCAGCCAGCACCACAAACACAGCTGTCATGGTGGCCGCCATGCGCCCAGACCGGTAAAGGCGGCGGTGACGCATCACGGCCGCAGCAATGCTGGCACCGAGTCCGTAAACGGAAAAAATCAGAGCCAGCAATAAAAAAATAAATCCAAGTTGAGCAGGCATAGTCACCACTTTACTGTTGGCGGCAGCGAGACAAAAATAGCCTCTGTGTTGCCGCCCGTCATGAGTCCAAATTTCGTCCCACGATCCCACGCCAGATTGAACTCGGCGTAGCGACCGCGCCAGTAGAGCTGGCCTTCTTTTTCTTCTTCAGTCCACGGCATAATTTTTCGCCGCGCGAGGATTTGCGGATAAATATCGATGTAGGCATCCGTCACAGCTTTCATGAAACCAAGGCAGCGATCAAAATCGCCTTCGAGGTAATCAAAAAATATCCCACCAACGCCGCGGATGGATTTACGGTGCGGGATATAAAAGTATTCGTCGGCCCAGGCGCGAAATTTTGGATAGCAGTCGGGAGCCCATGCCAAACACGCTTTTTCCATGGCTGCATGAAAATCTCGGGTGTCGTCCTCGTAGTCGATAAAGGGGGTCAGATCGGCGCCGCCTCCTATCCAGAAGGTATCACCAACTTCCAACATCCGAACGTTCATATGGGCGATGGGAGCGTGGGGGTTCATCATGTGGGTGATGGTCGACAGGCCAGCAGCCGTGAAAGGCTTGCCGCCTTTGTCGTCACTGTTTAGGGCTGGATACTCAGGCCCAGAGACCGACGAAATATTGACGCCGGCCTTCTCGACAACCGAGCCACGAAGGACGGCCATTGTGCCGCCACCGCCTTGGTCTCTGGTCCAAGATTTAAGCTGAATTTTGCCAATGCCATCAACCGCTTCCAGCTTTGCAGCGAGGCGGTTTCTGGCATCTTCAAAGTATGCCGTAAGGCGAAGACGGTTTTGCGGTAAAAGTTTCATCGCAGGAGGTCATATCACCTCCTCAAAATCGCTGCGATTTATTCTTTCAACCTATTCCTTACTTTTCTTCTTTTCGCGCTTTTCAGCCTTCTTTTCTTTGGCTGTTTTGAGGGGGGCCTTCTTTGCAGACTTCTTGGCGTCTTGATTTTTTGCCATGGGGGCTCCTAAAAATGATTTAAATGCCACTAAAGACCTGATTACCTATGTAACCCGCTATTATTATGCCAACAAAAACCTCGCATATCGAGGTTTTTGTTACCTGATCACAGATGAATTTCAATCCATTGTTCCCGGATAAGATTCCTGAAGTCATCGGAAATTTCGTGAAAGTCCACCAGGTCGGCTTTATAGGGCAGGTTGCTTTGTTGAAAACGATCACGCCATTCGGCGATTTTAAGGTCTGGAATACGTTTGCCGGAATCAACGCACAAGTCGACGTCGGAGAATTTTTTCCAGTTCTTGGTCGCACGTGACCCGAAAAGGTAAACCCTGCCGGCCCCATCCAAAATTCGGATGATCTCTTTTATGTTTTCTGAAGATAAACCTGAATCAGCAAGGGCACGGGTGGCGGTCATTGTTTTGGATCCGGGTGATTTTCCAAACGCCCGATAAAATCCTTCATTGCCCCATGAAAAGGGGACATTGCGCGAAATACTTCTTCAGCGACCGCACGCTTATAGATTTGAGTCGATTTGTTTCTTTTCTCCAAAAAATCAAACCAAGCCAATGGATCAGCAATGAGTTGATCTGCGGCGGCCTCTCGAAAAACATCTCTTGGCTGATTGACTTCCGAGCCTTTGGCGCGAAGAACTCGCTTCATGGTTTTCCACGCCAATTCAAACGTGTATTCGAACCTCTGGATCGTCCCATCTCTGGTCAAATCCGACGTCACTTGACCCATTGCCTCTTCAAAAGAAGCAAAAGCACCGAGGAGAGGCTGGATATCAATACCGCGAACAATTTTAACCATGGGAATATCCGTCTGCAAATTCAAGCTGCGACCCGGAGATCTTGTGAGGGTATCGTATATGGTAGACAATTCATAATGATTCTAATAGAAATCGTCGAGAATTCTACCGGGAGCCGACGAGCGCCATGACCGCCAACACAGCCACAACCGACACCCTGACGACCAAAAAAGTGTTTATCAAAACACTGGGCTGCAAGGTGAATACTTTTGACGGAAATGCCATTGGCAATCAGTTCCGCGCCAAGGGATACACCCTCGTCGATAAGGTTGACGCCGCCGACATCACCGTCCTAAACACCTGTAGTGTGACTGCGGCGGCCGACCGGGAAGCTAGGTATCTTATCCGGCGCTACCGCCGCGAGAATCCCGACGCCCGTATGGTCGTAACCGGTTGCTACGCCCAAACCGACTCTGCTCGTTTGGCGGCCATGAAAGAAGTCGACTTCGTCGTCCCCAACGAAGCGAAAGAGCGCCTCGTCCAGTTTATCGAAGGTGCGAGCACTGACCTCTCGAGCAAAATGCCCACGGATGTCAAGGCCGTCAGCGAAAATCGTCAGTCCCATTTCAAATCATCTTTGGTCCTGTTTGACGATGCCTCGTCATCCCAGACGCGAGCTTTTGTTAAAATCCAAGATGGCTGCAACGGCTTTTGTGCCTACTGCTTAATCCCCTACGCCCGGGGCGCCAGCCGCAGTGTTGCACCCGATCAGGCATTTACTGAGATCAAGCGCCTGATCGACGCCGGCACGCCAGAAATCGTCCTGACCGGCATTCACATTGGTGACTATGGCCGTGATCTGGAAAGTTACGCTGGCGAATCCGAGCCCTTTGCAAAATTTGTCGCCTCCATCATGGAGATTCCTGGCATGAAACGCCTGCGGATTTCTTCCCTTGAGCCGGGCGAACTCTCTCAAGAGTTGCTTGAAGTATTAAAACTTCACTCCGACAAATTCTGTCCGCACTTTCACCTGCCCCTGCAGTCCGGCAATGACCGTATCCTGAAACTCATGCGGCGCAGTTACGACACGGCAGGCTACGAGGCTGCAGTGATCCAAGCGCGCGATAATTTTCCCGATGCCAGCTTTGGCGCCGACGTCATTCCTGGATTTCCCGGGGAAACGCCCGAAGAGGCCGACGAAACCATGGCCTTTATCGAACGCCTCGAACTCAACTATTTGCACGTCTTCCCCTATTCGCTTCGCCCCAACACCTCTGCTGCGCGCATGCCAGGGCACCTACCTCAAGAAGTCGTCAAGGAACGGGCGGCGCGACTGCGTGCCCTTTCAGAAAAACTGTCCCGAAAATACTCCGCGCAATTCATCGGAAAAAACGTCGACGTCTTGTGGGAAAAAG
The DNA here is from genome assembly GCA_947445775.1 of Oligoflexales bacterium. Taxonomy (GTDB): domain Bacteria; phylum Bdellovibrionota_B; class Oligoflexia; order Oligoflexales; family RGVZ01; genus RGVZ01. The sequence continues at coordinate 41,292 of CANFEB010000007.1, forward strand.
ATTTAGACGCCCAAGGCCGCCGATCTGGCTTGAGCCGCAACTACCTGAACGTTTTAAGCCCCGCCCAACATGCCCCGGCGTCAGGCACCAGCGCCATCTGTCGCGTCAAAGGTTTCACCGAAACGGGAAAACTGCTCGTCATCTTAAAGCCGTCGTGTGACGCAGATTTTAACAAACCCGCCCAATGAACAGAGTGTGCCAACTGCCGCCCCGCGACGATTTGTCAGAATGGGCGCGCGCCCTTTCGACAGTCACAGTAAATCCAGACTGACCCATCAACTTCGCAAATAGCGGATCATCACTCGCTGACCAGATGGCGAGGCACCCATCGGGCTTCAAGGCGGATCTGGCCAGGGCCAAGCCGTGAGCCTTGTAAAGCCGGCTATTGGAATCCGCACTCATCCCGCTCGCGCCATTGTCAATATCAAGGATGATGGAATCAAATGTGCCGCGATTTTTACGCAGGACATCCGCAACATCACCCGCGATGATCTCGACACGAGGATCAGACATCGCGTCTCCGCCAAGTTTGTATTCGGGAACAAGATTCCATTTAATTACGGCCGGCATGATCTCTGCGACAACCACCACAGCATCGTCAGTAATGTTTGCCAAAGCGGCACGCAGGGTAAAACCCAACCCCAAACCACCGATCAAAACCCGAGCTCCGAGTCTCTTTGTTCGGATATGAGCGCAGGCTAACTCAGCGATTTTTTCTTCAGAATTATGATGCCGGCTGGACATGAGTTCCGCGCCAGCAATGCGTATGACAAAGACGCCTTCATGTTCATGAAGCGTCATGATTTTGCCGTCGATAGTTGTCGTTTGATCGCGAAGAACGGTTTTTTTCATAAAGTCCCCGTTGCCACGCCAGCTATCAGGCTATCAGGCTATCAGGCTATCGAGCTACGCCCTTAGTTCCGGATTTCCTTGCCGAGCTTCTTCAAAAACTCGCCCGCAGAAGTGATAGCCCCTCCAAGGGTTTCCTTCAGCTGAACCTTCACATCCGAACCCTTCGTCGAGACCAGGTCTCTCACTTCCTTGTCGAGTTCGACCAAGCGTGCTTCAAGATCGCTGATTTCCGCCGTCAAACGCTTTTTCATGGACTCGGTTCGCGCTCCAGCATTCTTATTGAGCTCCTTGCGCAATCCGTCCAGTTCCTTGTGCAGGGCTTTAACCTGTGCCGCGATCGCATCATCGGACTCAGCAACAGACGTTTTATCGGTATCTGCAACAGCGTCTGATACAGGCGTTATGGCAATCGTTTTTTCCTTGGCCACAGGAGCCGAAAAAACATGGTTGGAAAAGCTAAATGCTGCCATCAACGAAAAACTTTTGATCACATTTTTCATAATTCAAACCCTTAAAGAATTGATGCCAGAAAATGCCGTTCCATAGCGGTTGCTGTGGAACGTTTTCTCCGGTGGAAAACGCGGACTAAGTTTGGTCAGCTCAGAAGTAAGCCCCACGGGAATCATTAGCGGAACACTAAAATGGCGCGGCAGACCAACGGCTTTACGCACCCACCGCTCATCGAAGCCCTCCATCGGGCATGTATCGAGCCCGTGGGCAGAAGCAGCCAGCATAAACGTTTGCGCGGCAAGTCCAGTCTGCTTCCATCCATAGCCGGCAAATCCAGCGTCACCGAATGGCACCATGGGCATTGGGCGAAATAGGCTTAAAGTACGAGTACCAACCCAACGAAAAAAATTAGCGGCACCGAAAAACTCGCGCCCAAAAACCGCATTAACAATCCGCCGCAAATATTTCGCATACGATTCTGACCAATGCCCCTGGTCTATGGCCTGAGATGCCGTGCTCTCAAAGTTGCGTGCTATTTGGGTGTCGCTGGCAAAGACAACAACAGCCGGCGCTTCTTCCACCTGGCGCTGGTTGAACGCCGCATGACGGAGTTTGGATTTTATCTCCGGATCAGTGACGACGATTGCAATCCAACCCTGCAGGTTGTAGCCGGTCGGAGATCGTTGGGTGATGGCCAAAACTTCTTCAAGGATGCCACCAGGAATCGGATCAGAAATAAATTTTCGCGCAGAACGACGGGCGAGGACAATGCGCCGTAGAGCTTCAGCATCGGCCTTCAGGCAACCATTCGCATGAATTTCAGTCATAAGTGATTATTCCCCATGAATTCCGCCAAGCACCATGGCGCGGGACCCATCCATGATTAGATGCTCCTTGACCAACAATTCACATTCCAACGTGGTCAATTTTTTAAAGCCTAGCATCACGGTTTGGGCGTGACCACCCGTAAAAACGACCAGAATTTTTGGGTTCAAATGTCCCCTAGCCGCGTCAACAAAGACTTGAATCGCGCCGACTATCATGGCCAGCTCTCCACCCAGAATTGCCTCGTGGGTCGTCAGCGCCATAACCTCAGCGCTAGCAATACGGACTGCATCACCAGCCAAATCCGGCAAGGCGGGGGCTGCATCGTGCAAGGCATGCAATGCCGTCGTTAATCCTGGAATGATCACTCCACCCAAATGGCGTCCATCAAAAGTAACGGCATCAATGGTCATTGCCGTCCCTGCACAAACGACCACTCCGATGGCATCATCGGCGCCGCGGGCTGAATGATCGATACCCGCAAGAAAACCTTCCATGGCCGCCACGCGATCCGCACCGATTTCATTCCACGCATATTTGCTGCGCAACATCAAAGGCCGCTTGGGAACAATTTTAACCCTAATGCCAACCGATTCAGCAAAGCGGGTCAATGCCTTGAGGTTTTTCGCGCTGACCGAAACCGCGTGGCACGTCACGGGAATTCCCTTGCCGTGACGAGGCCAAGCGCGGACCACGGCGGACCAATCCTGCGCAGCAAGTTCATCTGGGGAAAAGCTGCCAAAATAAGTCGGAACGGAATCCGACGCCGACTCCCAGGTGGCCACCTTGATTCTGGAATTACCAACATCGGCAACCATCAATGGTGGGCGCTTTCCAGACTGCGCATCAACATCCATATAAATCCAGCGCCACGACTGATCCACACTCGTCAACCGGATTGGTGAGCCTTCCTGGTGCAATCCTCCCCGTGATTCTATGTGGCGATCAAGGAGCAAGGCCCCAGTGGTATCAACACCTTTGAGGCTAGCTACTGCACCCTCATTGATAAATATATTCCCTGCTTCCATGGCGTATGCGGCGAAATCATCCGGCAGGTGCTCGGGATCCAGAGTGTTCCAGTGATCGATAATCCAGGCAGCCAATTCACGACCTATCGCTGAAAGCTCTGGAAGCCGCGATTGATTTCGCCCGAGAATTTCTTCGAGGCAGGTGGTTCCAGCGTCATCATCAACAGCGTCATCATCAACAGCGTCATCAGCAGCAGAAGCAGAAGCAGCCAAATGGGGAGCCGCCGCAATATTGAGGCCAATGCCGATCAAAAGATCGCCAAACTTTGTGCCGGTTGAACTGCACTCACAAAGGATGCCGCCGAGTTTCCGACCGCCAAACAAAAGATCATTTGGCCACTTCAAAGTGACACGGACGCCAAAACGCTCCTGGATAAACCTTGCCGTCAAAATGGCAGACTTGAGGGGCGTCGCCTCCAACTCGGGCTTTATGGCCCAAAGCTCTGGTGGCAACACCACCGTCATCATTAAATTACCTGGAATGCTGCTCCAAACCCGTCCACGACGGCCGCGCCCTGCGGTCTGCATGGTGGCCATCACCGCAAAAGGAGTGCGATGCTTGGCAATAATCATGCGCTGTGCTTCAGCAGATGTGGAATCCACAACCCCGCACATGACAAACCCGTTCATGGATCGATACTGAATAGAAGGCTCAAGTCTGCCCATCTGGACGAATGAAATACGGCGCTGGTGGAAATAAAATCGACACCAGTCTCAGCAATGCGGCGGACATTTTCAAGGCGGACATTCCCAGATGCTTCGATCAGCGCCCGCCCACGAATGGTGCGCACTGCCATGGTCATCTCGGCTGTCGACATATTGTCTAGCATGAGCACGTGCGCCCCCGCATCGAGGGCCTCCTGCACTTCATCCAGATTAGTCACTTCGACCTCAACCTTTAGTGTCGGAGGCAGGCTTTCCAAAAGGCGCGACACCGCAGGCTTGATGCCACCGGCGGCGCGAATGTGATTTTCTTTGACGATGACGCCATCGCATAGGCTGAAACGATGGTTACGGGCGCCACCAATGACCGTGGCCGACTTTTCGAGGATCCGCAGGCCCGGTGTCGTCTTGCGGGTGTCCAGCAACTGCGCCTTGGTGCCCTCAAGCTGATCCACAAAAGCCCTCGTCATGGTTGCGATACCGCACATCCTGGCAAAAAGATTCAGGGCTACGCGCTCGGCCTTGAGGATTGCACGGGCGTTTCCAATGATCTCAAGCAATGGGTCGCCCTTTTGGGCCGAGTGACCATTTTTGACAAGGGGCTTGACCGTCAACGTCGGGTCTACCTTGCGGAAAACCGCAGCGGCGACGTCCACACCAGCGATCAGAGCAGGCTCCTTAGCAATGATCGTCGCCCGAGAAACCTTATCGGCTGGCACACAAATGTCTGTGGTCCAATCACCAAACCCCCAGTCCTCTTCAAGGGCCCGGGTGATGATTGGATCTATTTGGATGGGGTGCAAATCATGCATAGGACGTGGACATTTACCCAGACGGCGTCAAATGTCAACGAGGTGACGAGCCTTCTCTTCCGCAAGGCGACGGAGTTCCGCGCTGATGACCTCGATCGCCAGGCTGCGGAAATGACGCTCGCAATATGCCTCGACCGCCTGGCGGACCTGCTTGGCCATTTCATCGCCGCCTGGCCTTGCAAACTCAGACTCAGAAATCTCTGACTTTTGTGGCGCGGCTGCTGGCGGTGCTTTGTTAAATACAGCAAGCGGCGGTGGCGGCGGTGGCGGCGGTGGCGCTCCCATGCTGAAAAGAAATTCCGGTGCGACATGAGGCGCCGCACCTGAAGCGATGCTTGACGCTCCGGCTGAAGCCGCATCATAAACCTTTTTACCTTTGCGAGACGCGTCAACGAGGTCGGCAGGCAAAGGCGGTAACCCACCAATTTCGAATGGTATTTCGGCTACAGCCTCCACAACGGACGTGGATCCCGCAAGGCGGATCACAAGGGCAATCAATTCATTGCTGTCAAAAGGCTTTTGGATAACATGAACGATTCCGCAGTCACTAAGGGCGGCTTCACTGAGTGAACGGTCGTGAGACCCCTGCATGACCACGACCGGGACTGCGCCGGCTGATGCGACAACTTCTTTAAGCTTTGCCGGATCCGAGCCCACCCCTGGCAAATTAACGTCCAGTAAAAGCAGGGAAATCCCGGAGCCCATTTTCACGGCTGCGTCTGCCCATGAGGCTGAAACTTCAATTTTTACTGGATGGCGCGCGAGCGCAATCCGCACGACCTTCTGGATGGTTTCAGAATCGTCGCCGACAAGAATGCGCGGCACAGCGCCATGGGAAATCAGACTATTCATATTGATTAAGGTATCAGGATACTTGGCGTTTTGCGAGGTTGTCTGTGATGGCCAACAGAACGACCTGGCGCAACTGACGGTTGGCCTCGGTGGTGGCTTTGATGATCAGGGCATGATCATCGACCGTAAAGTAAGATCCCCGGGCTTGGTTCATTCCCTTGAAGCACTTGACTCGCAAGTTTTCCAAGTAAACAACCTTGCTTTCGCAAAGGCGTTTCAGCATATCAAAATCCAAACCGTCGCCTGAAATTGGCTGGAGCAAATCACCCATGATCTCGCGATAGGTCGCGTAATCCAGCTGGTTTTGATTGGCTTTGACTTCCAAGACACCACTCCCCTGTCCATGCCCCAAGATTCAATCAAATATTCGGATATCCCCGGCCGAACCTTAGCAGACGAGGTCCATGGGCCTCAAACATCCCCTATCTCAAACCACCAATGCCTAAAAACAAGGCAAAACCAGTGCCCAAAAGGTCCGGGATTTCCAGAGATTTTTCAGGAAATGACCAACTCCTTGACCGCCCTCAAGGCGGGGCATAGAGTCACCGCAGAATTTTCCAGAAAAAGTCGTTTTTGCTGCCTCGAAGGACTCTCCCATGACCATTTATTCCGGCCAGGTTCATGTCACCCGCTTTAAAGTGCTGCGGCCAGAGGCTGAACTGAAGAAACCCGTTCCCTTTGCCACCATCAATGAAGCCGCCGCAGAATGGAAGTCCGTTCCCCTCATAAGTTTTCTGGAAGACGCCCCCCGCAAAGGGTCCGCCAATATCACGGTTCGTGAAACCACCACCGGCTGGGTAGCCCCCGACGGCGTTTCGGCGGTGCGAGAATGGCGCCATGGTGCCGAGGAAGCTGGACAGGGCCCCTTGAATGAAACTGGCTGGGACATCACGATTGGCGCCGTCAATGACGGGCTTTTATTGCGGATGCGCATCGACCGCAGACGAGTACCAGCCCCGTTGGTCGCAGCCCTGTACAAACAACAACTCCACGGAGAAGAACACGGCAAGGGCGGCCGCAAAAAACGCCTTCCCCGCGTCGAACGGGATGCCCTGAAACAACATGTCCGCAACACTCTGATTGGAAGGGCGCTGCCAACCTTTGCCTTTGTTGACGCCTTTTGGCGCGAGGCTGCTGACGAGCTGCTGATTTTCACAACTTCCGAGCCGGCCCTGAAATCCTTTGAAGAACTTTTTGCGCGGACCTTCGGTGGACCGCTGCAAGTCTCCCTGATGCGCATTCAGCCGCCGATGACTGCGCTGCCCGCTGGATTCTGGACAAACAACAAGGGCGCCGCTTCCGATGTTGACGAGTGGCTTGCAACCCTGACAGAAACCATTCCTGCATCGGTCGGAGTTGCTGGTCTTGGGGAAAGCACGGGAGCTTAATCCTGCCCCCCCCTCCCCAAGTCATGACAATGTGTTGGATCTTAAAATGACCGCGCCCAGTAGACGGAGCTCAAAGTGACTGTGACAACCAACGATCCAAATAGCGAATCAGCCAGCAAATCGGACTCAAACGACTCCAGCGGCTCTAATAGCTCTAATAGCTCCAACGACTGGGCAAAAATGAGCCCAGTTGAAATTGGCGAAAAGCTGTTTCAGTTGCGCGATTTCACACCGGTACCGCTGATTCTTCTGATGTTCATCGCGGCCAAGCCAACAGTTGCCTCGGCTACGTTAGGCTTGCTCGTCATTGCTTTCGGCGAATTGATCCGCATGTATGCCGTATCGTTTATCGGGGGCGTTTCCCGCACCCGGACGACCAGCACAAATCAGCGTTTGATCAGTGATGGCGCCTTCGGTATCGTGCGCAATCCGCTGTATGTGGGTAATTTTTTGGTCACCACCGGCGTGGCCATTTACTCTGGTTTGGTTTGGATCGTCATCCTGGCGGCTGCTGCCTTCGCATTCCAGTATTACTACATCGTCAAATACGAAGAGTCGCTATTGCTGAAAAAATTCGGCGACGAATATGAAGCCTACCTCAAAAAAGTACCCGCATGGATCCCGGCCAAGGTTCCAGTTTTAGATGAACTGCCGTGGCCCGCGACATTTGTTCCGGCCATTCGCAGCGAAAAAAGAACCCTGACCGCCATCGCTGTCGTGATCCTGCTGCTAATGCTCCGGGCGTCGTCGTAACGGTTCAAGGATCTATGTTCAAAGGGGCGTCAGAGGGGCGTCAGAGGGTCGTCGTCGAAAAGGTCGGAGTGGGTCGACCTGACCTGATTTGCTCGCGCAAAACCCGGTTCAGTCCTTCTTGCAAGGCGCTCGGCAAACGCTTCACTCGAATAGCAACGGAATCACGAACTGCAGTTGCCACCTGGGACACGTCTCCGTCATGCCAGGCCAACAGGCGCGCCATGATTCCGGTGGAAACCTCATGGGGCTGTTCAACCAACACTGGCAGCAGCGGATCTATCGTCAACAACGCATCCACCACCATAAATACAATCATGCGCGCAATTGCCAACGAAAGGCCTGGAGTCCCTGCGACCTTGTCCACTGCATCCAACAAAGCCTCGTCATTAGTCATCCGAGAAATGTGGGTCGCACGCTCCATGGCAGCATTAAAAGAAATGTCATCGCACAATCCAAGGCTCCTCCAAATCCCGTGATTGGCCTTCAAATCGGGCGATAAGCTGGAAGCAGAATTTTTTTGAATCACCACCGTGGCATCTAACCGCACATCCAATTCGCCGTTCAGGCCCTGCGCCACTAGATCCATCCCGGGAAGCACCGTCGGCGTCGATTCCTCATTAAGGAGAAATTGACTGACGATCGCAGTTAATTCAATCGTCGGGACCGCTTCGTCTTCAAGGCGCTTGCGTTCCTGACGCAAAACTTGAACTTTGGCGCGACGCCCCATTTTTTCCAAAGCCTCTTCGGCAATAGCCAGAGACTCAAGGCGCGACGGCGCACTGCGAAATGCTGCGTGGGCGCAAATCAATCCAAGCCGAGGGGATACGGCCAGCAACATCTGTGCTGCAGCCAGAAGTTGGTCTACTTTGTATTCGCCGTCGGGAATATCTTGCAGTAAAGACACAATCCGCGATGCCAACAACTCGTCCGATGGGTCGGCAGCAAGCTGTTGCAACAAACTGGAAAGGCCTGGATACAAAATTTAACCGCCCGTGGTAGACTATTTGGTCGGTGACTGAAGAAACGTTTCGAGAAACTTTGTCGAAAAGTCCCCTTCAATGAATTTCGGGTCGTCAAGAACCTTCAAATGAAACGCGATATTCGTGCGGATCCCGTCAACCTTCATCTCGCGAAGGGCGCGGCGCATTCTGGCCAGCGCCTCGGTGCGATCGCTTCCAAAGGTTATCAATTTAGCAATCATGGAATCGTAAAGCGAAGGCACGGTGTAACCAGCGTACACCATGCTGTCGATGCGAATTCCTGGGCCACCTGGCTCGTGATAGGCCGTGATTTTTCCAGGCCAGGGAGCAAACGTCGACGGGTCTTCAGCATTGATCCGGCACTCGATGGCATGACCGGAAAATTTTACTTCGCGGACGGCAGCGGAGAGTTCATGCCCCATGGCAATTCTGATCTGTTCCTTCACGATGTCCACGCCCGTGATGAATTCTGTCACCGGATGTTCAACCTGAACACGGGTGTTCACTTCCATGAAATAGAACTGACCGTCTTCATCGAGCAAAAATTCTACGGTACCCAAAGACTCGTAGCCAACAGTTTTTGCGAGCTTGATCGCCGTCGTGCCGATGGACTCACGCTGAGCCTTGCTCAACACGGGGCAGGGTGCCTCTTCGATCAACTTCTGGTGGCGGCGCTGGATGGAGCAATCACGCTCACCAAGATGGCGCACATTGCCATGCTCATCGGCGATCAGTTGAATTTCAACGTGACGTGGACGGGCGCAGTAGCGCTCCACAAAACAATCAGGATTGCCAAATCCATTGAGGGCTTCGACTTGGGCCAGCTGAAAAAGACGGATCAAGTCAGCCCCATCGCGGACGATCTTCATCCCGCGTCCACCGCCGCCAGCAGCGGCCTTGATGATCAGCGGGTAGCCAATCTCTTTGGCTATGGCTTGAATTTCGTCATCGGTCCGCACAACGCCACGACTTCCGGGCAGCATTGGGACTCCGGCCTTTTCAGCTAAAGCCCTTGCCGAGACCTTATTGCCAAGCGCTTGGATGTGTTCAGGCTTCGGCCCGATGAACTTGATGCCGTAGGCACGACAAACATTGGCAAACTCATAGTTTTCCGAAAGAAAACCATACCCAGGATGAATCGCGTCCACACCGGCCAGTTCCGCTGCGCTCATGACGCTTGGAATCGAAAGGTACGACTTGGGGCTTGGACCTGGTCCAATGCAGATGCTTTCATCAGCTAATTTGGCGTGAAGGCTGTCGCGGTCTGCGGTTGAATGCACCGCCACCGTACGCAAACCAAGCTCTTGGCAGGCGCGAATGATGCGGACTGCAATCTCGCCGCGATTGGCAATCAAAACCTTTTTCATAGGCGCCTACTCAACAATAAAAAGAGGCTGATCGAATTCCACGGGATGCTCGTTTTCCACGAGGATCTCACGAATGACTCCGTCCACTTCAGATTCGATCTCGTTCATGAGCTTCATGGCTTCGATGATGCACAAAACATCTCCCTTTTTGACTCGTTGGCCGACACTGGCCAAGGCCGGGGAGCTAGGCTGTGAAGAGCGGTAGAACGTTCCGACAAAGGGGGACTTGATCATTTTACCGCTGGCCGTCGCCGGGCGGACGGTTGGAGGCGTTTGATGTTGCGGGGTGGACAGCATGGACGTCATAGGCGCCATGTGCATCGGCATCGCCAATCCTGGCGCAGCAGGCGCCTTGATGGAGATCTCATTATGTTCGTCGGCGACGCTAAGTTCTTGCATCCCATGTTTGCGCATGAGTTCCATTAATTTTTCGATTTTTGCAAAATCCATTTCAACATTATCCTTCAAAAGCGTTTTGGCTTGTGGAGTTGGTGATTACCTGACTTTTTCGATGTAAGCGTTGGTGCGGGTGTCGATCTTCAACATGTCGCCCTGGCCGACGTGAAACGGCACCGTAACCACCAGACCGGTTTCCAGGGTCGCTGGCTTGCCGCCGCCGCCTGAGGTATCGCCTTTGATGTTGGGTTGGGTTTCCACCACTTTCAGGATGGCAAAGTTTTCCACTTCAACCGCAACCGGACGCCCCCGATAAAACGTCACCATGACGACTGCGTTTTCGATGATGTAGTAACGGCTGTCGCCGAGTTCTTCGCTCGTCAGGGTGTGCTGGTCGTACGTTCCGACATCCATGAAGGTATAGATGGAGCCGTCGTTGTACAGATACTGCATCTTGCGTGTTTCCACGTCGGGAATCGCAACCTTGTCACCAGACTTGAAGGTCACTTCAAGGACCTGCGCCGTTTCTAGATTTTTCAACTTAGTGCGGACAAACGCCGATCCCTTTCCGGGACTGACATGCTGGAAATCAACAATGACCCAGGCCTTGGCGTTGTATTCAATCTTTAGACCCTTGCGGAATTCTGTCGTCGCGTACATTTCATCCCCTGATTGCAAATAACATTGCGCCGACACTAACCCCGAAATAGCAGAAGTTCAATGGTCTTGAGCCGTTGAAGCAAGACTCTTGTGGCGCAGGATCCTCAGGAGGGGCCCACGAAAATGTGCAAGGTCAGCCCAACGCTCCCTCTGAACCCCCTGCCCCGGGGCTTTGATGTCTCTGCCTCCGGTTGCATGAATCACGTCGCCTCTGCCGTCTTCATGGCGCCGCTCAACCATCACCACATGCCCCTTGTAAACAAGCAAATCCCCAGGCTGAGCAGACTTCACCTCGGCCGGCAAAGTCAAAAATCCAAAATTCCGCGCCAGTCGCTCCGGAGACAATCCAACCATGTCGTTGGAGGTCAAATAGGGATGAGCAACGCCTGCCCGCTCAAAAACAAGTTGGGTGAAATGGCTGCAATCGAGGCTGCAGCGCTGACACTCGGGACAGATGCGCAAGCGGCGGTCGGCTCCAGGCTTTTCAGTCTCCAGACACTGATTACATGCCGCACAATCGGTGGCAGTGCCCAGCTTGGCTCCGCCATACACATAAGACACGGACGCCTCTTCGAGCAGCTTTCTGGCTGCGCGGACGAGGTCCCTTTGTTTGCCGACAAGCTTGGTTCCAACGCGAATCTTTGGAATCCCGGAAGCTGCGGGCATGGTGGTCGAATTAGTCGAATTAGTCGAAGGGTTTGACGAAATGGCCCTCAAATTCACGGCCATCGCTGGCCATGCGATTATCCATAAGCAACTGATAATAATATTTTTTTTCATCGATAGACAGAACCTTGTCAGATAAGGAGAATATTAGAGAGAATCATTCCGATCATACTACAGAAGCCCCACAAGCAACGGCACGTGAATATGGAACGCGAACAACCCTATAGTTACCGCGAGCAAATCATCTGGGTCTTGGTGGTCGAGACCCTGATCGTTACGGGCCTGATTTTACTGGCAACGGGCTTTTGGTCATCGATCTGCGGCAGCAACCTGCAATCCTGCTTTGCCAACGACTCCAGCTTTGGCCCCCTGACTTTCCTCGTTCTGTCCACGCTGCGACCGTTTGTGTTCACGCCATTTTTCTTCATGGCCATGGTGGCAGGCCCCGCCTTCGGAACGCAAGCCGGCATTTTCTATACCCTCGTCGGAGGCCTTGGCTCCACCCTCCTCGTCGCGGCCATCGGCCGGACTCTGGGCACTCGCTTGGTCACCCCATGGATGACGGCCAACCTGCCTCAGACCCAAAAATTCCTGCAAATCCAAGACTACAAAATTGCCTTCTTCCTGCGCCTGGTGCCAATCGTGCCATTTGATCTGGCCTCACTATTTTTCGGTGCCTGGGGATTCCGCTGGCGCCACATTATCTGGACCACGCTGATTGGCTCCTTGCCCGAGGCGTTTGTCTTTGTTCGCATGGCCTCCCCCACCGGCACGCTGACAGAAGCCGCCTTTGACACCATCGCCCTAATTGCCGTTGCCATCATCATGCCCTTATTGGCCGGGGAATTTCTCGCCCGCCGCAATGGCCGCAGCATGTGGCAGCAGGCCATTCTGGTCTACCGGGAGCTTCTGGCCGAAGTCCGTGCCAACAATCGCGTCAAACGCCGAGTCAATCTGAGCCCAGATCGGATCCCCGTCTTGTTGGTGCATGGATTCTTTTCATCTCGGCGTTCCATGGGAATCCTGGAACGCCAACTGACCCACCGTGGTTTTGACGTGATCTCCTTCAACCTGGGTGGCCTCTTGGGAACATTTTTCACGAGTTCCATTCTGGAAACTGCCGAATTAATTGACGAAAAGGTTAAACGCCTAATCGACCGCCACGGGCTGAAACAAATCCACATCGTTGCCCATTCGAAGGGCGGCTTTGTCGCCCTGTGGTGGTTGCTAAAGTTGGGCGGTGACCGTTATTGCAAAAAACTTGTGACATTGGGGACCCCTTTTGCTGGCAGCCATCTGGTTTATTTGGCCTTGATCACTCCTCTGGGCCTACTTTGGCGGGACATGTGGCAGATGCGGCCCGGATCAACTTTTTTGAAGCAATTACATCGCTCCACGATTCCCAATGGTCTGGATATTTACTGCTTCCTTTCTAAACAGGACCGAGTTGCGAGCGCTACCGTCGGCCTTTATCAACCCTTGCCACCTTCACCCCACGTCCACGCTATTGTGATGAACGACGTGACGCACTTCGAGTTTCTTTCCCGCCAGCATGTCGCCAACCGGATCGCTGCTATTTTGAATGGGAGCCAAGAAGCGCCAAGGGATTCTGGCGGTGGCAGTGAAACCAATGAAACCAACGAAACCAACGAAACCAACGAAACCAACGAAGGCAATGCCGCCCAAGCCACAGAAGAAAATGCCCACTTGCGGCAAGTTTGAATTGGGTTCATTCTCATCGGTTATGGAACGACAGCAGACAAAAATTAATGCTAGCCAATTAGCCCGCCTCCAAGGACTTTCCGCAGCGACGCGCGCCCAACTTGGAACCAGCGTCAAAGATCTGCGGATACCCGCGCGCCTGATCGTGGATTTCGACCCCTGGGCACTCAGCCTGGACATCACGGCCACTGCGATTTCACAGGGCAGCCTCCACGCATTGATCGACCTTTCGAAATTGCCACCGGATACCTGTCGATTGCTGTCACCCGGTGATCTCTACCGCATCCAGTTTCAAACAAAAGGCACATCGCCCTTCGTATTACCTCTTCTCACAGCACGCCTTGATCATATGGACGAATCCAACTTGCGCTTCAAATGGCTACTCAATCCAGTCGCTGAACGAGAATTCCAGAAATTTTTGCACCAGATCGCCGAACTAACCGGCCATGCGGGAGCGCACCAGTCGTGACGCCAAAAAAGGCCGAAGCATCTCTTGAACATTTGCGCCGGGTGTTCACGGTACCTGAAGGCGAAAACTCAACTTTGGCCAACATCGACCGGGAAATATCGCGCAACCTCGCTGGATTTTTACGCGATCATATCGTCAGTGAAGAACTAGCCCCCGTACAACTGGAACGGGATTTCCTGGAATCTACACTTCCGGAAGACCCCTGTTTTGTCTCCGAACAGGTCAACTTCATCCTAGAAAAAGTCGTTGCCCACTCCGTCCATACGTCGTCTCCCGCGTTCATTGGACACATGACCTCGGCGATTCCGCACTTTATGTTGCCACTGGCAAAAATCATGTTCGCGCTAAACCAGAACACTGTGAAAATCGAAACATCAAAGGCATTCACGCCTTTGGAATCGCAAGTTTTAGGAATCTTACACCGCCTTATCTACGGTCGTGCGCCTGGATTTGACGACAAGTTTTACCGCAAATGGATTCAAGACCGCGAGCATGCTCTCGGCGTATTTTGTTCCGGTGGAACCGTCGCCAACTTGACGGGACTTTGGGTGGCGCGCAACCGCCTGCTTGCCCAGCGCGATGATTTTGCCGGAGTCGCCGAAGACGGCGTCATGGCGGGCATGCGTGCGTGGGGCTACGACAACCTCGCCATCATGGTCAGTAAACGTGGCCACTATTCACTCACGAAATCTTGCGATGTTTTGGGGCTCGGAAAACGCAATCTCATTTTAGTCGACACGGTCAACCACCGGATCGACATCGATGATTTGCGCCGTAAGATCGCCGCTGAAAGAGCCCGGCGCACCGGCATCATCGCGCTCGTTGGAATCGCAGGAACCACCGAGACAGGCCACGTTGATCCATTGGACGAGATGGCCAATATTGCTGCTGAAAACAAGATCCACTTTCATGTTGATGGTGCTTGGGGGACTCCCACCCAATTTTCAGACCGCTACCGAGGACTCCTCAAAGGCATCGAACGCGCTGACTCGGTGACCATCGATGCCCACAAACAACTTTACGTCCCAGTCGGTGCCGGAATGACGCTATTCAAAGACCCGGCAGCACTCGACTCGGTGGAACACACCGCGCAGTACATAATCCGGAAAGGATCGCGCGACCTGGGCAAGCATACGCTAGAGGGTTCGCGTCCGGGCATGGCGATGCTGGTCCATTCAGGCCTGCATGTCCTGGGGCGCAGAGGCTACGAAATGCTTATCGACCTCGGCATTGGCAAGGCTGGTCAATTTGCGAAAATGATTAAGACGGCCCCTGATTTCGAATTGACCACGGAACCGGAATTGAACCTGCTGACCTATCGCTACGTTCCGGAGTTCGCATCCACAGCCATGCAGATCTTGCAAGCCTCACAGGCCCCATGGCAAGCCTCACAGGCCCCAGGACAGGCCTCAGAACAGGCCGCCCAAAATGCCCTCACAAGGATCAATGACGCACTCAGTGATTTGACCGGGCAGATTCAAAAAACTCAGCGAGCCAACGGCAAAACATTTGTCTCACGAACCCGATTTGAATTGCCGCAACACCACAACGTCCCCTGCACGGTGTTTCGTGTAATTTTAGCCAATCCCCTCACCACGCGCCAAATCCTCGGCGAAATCCTCAAAGAACAACGGGAAATTGCGGTAAAATTGTTGGAAGGGCCTATGGGCCGAAAACTTCGCGCTGCATGCACGGCCAAAAATTAATCAAATGGTCTGAACAAGTTTTGGAGTTTCACCGTGCCAATCAACATGAAGCAAATTGAACCGCCGAAACAAAATACAAATTCTAGTTCCGGCACTGAAAAAAAACTTATCAAAAATTTGCGGATTTTAACCAGCGATAAACTCGCCGGCCCCAACGCTAGCCCCAACACAGGTACTGTCAGGGTCGTTCACGGCGATTTGCTGGTCACGGGTAACCGCGTCACTGAATTGGTCCTAGGCGGATCCACGCATGACGCAGACAGTGTGATCGACGGCAAAGGATTCCTGGCCATTCCCGGCCTGATCAATTGTCACACCCATGCGCCCATGGGATTTTTCCGGGGCCTCGGCCACGGCCGAACGAACATGATCGAAGAATTTCTTTTTCCGGCAGAAAAATCTCTCACCGCCGAATTGCTGGAACCCCTTTCGTGGTCTTATCTCGTAACCAGTTTACGCGCTGGGGTCACCTGCATTGCCGACCATTACTACATGATCCACGGTGTGGGCCAAGCTCTTGAACGGTTGGGAATGCGCGGATTTATTGGCGAGACCATTGCCGATCTTGGCGGGGCATTTCCAGGGTGGGAATCGTGGACCAAGGCACGCGATGCAGTTGAATCATGGAATTTTTCCAGCCTCGTCCGCCCGGTGATTGCCCCCCACGCCGCCGACACGGTGTCATCAAAAATGTTGCGCGAAGCCGCTCAATTCGCCCGTAAAAACAGCCTGACCCTGCACATGCACCTAAGCCAAACAAAGGGTGAACTTCAGCGCGTGCGCATTCAAGACGGCATGACTCCCGTGCAAAAGGCCTTCGCCTGTGAGGCCCTGTGGGACCGGACACTTGCTGTTCACATGGTCTCGGCGCGGGAGGCGGACTTTGCAGAGCTGCGAACATCTGGAGCGACTGCAGTCATCTGCCCGACATCGCAAATCATTTACGAACATCTTGCACCGCTTGAACATGTCGCCGCATCGGGAGTCCATTGGGCAACCGCCACGGATTGCGCTGCTTCCAACGACGGGGCAGACGTTCTCGCCGATTGCAAATTGCTGGGGCTAATGGCCCGGGATCGGAAAATCAACAGCGATACTTTTGAGCCGAAAAACTTACTGGCCAGCGTGACCACCACGCCTGCGCGTGCTCTGGGCATGTCTGGGCAACTTGGCGTTATCCAGGCGGGGTCCTTGGCGGACATTGTGTTTCTTCGTGACGACCTTTCTATGCGTCCGGCATTCGATGATCTGCGAAATCTGATTTACTCAGCCGGGTCGAGTGGCGTAGAACACGTCATGATCGACGGGCACTGGCGCCTGTGGCGGCGCGAATTGTGTGGTGTGGATGAACAGCAACTCTCCGGTGAATTTGAATCTGCGGTGAGTGAAATCATGCGGCGCACTGGTCTGAATCAGTGAGGGAAGGATTTATATGCCCATCATCGACATCTCCCCCGCACTCCACGAAAAAACTCCTGTATGGCCAGGCGATACTCCCCTTTCACGAAAATGGCTGGCGCAACTCAAGATCAACGGCTCCAGCGTAGCAGGCTCCAGCGTAGCAAGCTCCAACGCAGTTGATTCGAACATTGATCTGTCCACCCTAACCACCACCGTGCACATCGGTGCCCACGCTGATGCGCCGAGTCATTATCTGCACGGCGCGCCGTCGATTGATCAGGTGGACCTCGAACCATATATAGGGCCATGCCTGGTGATTGATGCTCGGGGGTGCGAACAGATTCTCCCTTTGCATTGCGAGGAGGCTCTTAAAACCGGTGCGCGGCGCCTGCTGTTCAAAACTAGATACCACCGGGAGGGTGATGTTTTTGAAAAACAGTTTTCCTCGTTCTCTGCGGATGCCGTCGAGGTTATGGGGAAATCCGGAATTTTATTGGCCGGCATCGACACCAACTCCGTTGACCCGTTTGAGTCCAAAGACCTCCCTGCTCATAAAATGTTTGGGCGTTACAACATCCGCAATCTAGAGGGGCTTGACCTCCTCGATGTGGAACCTGGCACCTACGAATTGATTGCGCTGCCGCTTAAGCTGCAGGGATTTGACGCCAGTCCCGTCAGGGCAATTCTCAGAAGGATCCCATAATGGGCAAACGTATCTCCAGAGCCTTTGTCACAGCGATCGCAGCAGCAGCGTTTGCCTTGGCTGTGCAGTGGACCAATAAGGGACAAGGCCTTTCGGCGGCTGACATGGCAGCCGAAAAAACGGGCCGCATGCCGGCCTCGGTCAAACATTGCAACGACGGCGACACATGCCGAATCGTAACCGAACCAGGTCACATGTGGATGAATGTCCGGCTGGCCGGCGTGGATGCCCCCGAGCGGGCGAGCCGGTACAAAAAAAGTGCAGGTCAGCCCTTGGGAGACGATGCTATGGAGTTCACCAACAAAAATCTCGCTGGCAAAATAGTTGAACTCGAGCAGGTTGATCTGGATGCTTATAACCGCCCAGTGGTGGTCATCTGGAATGGGGGCAAAAATTTTAATATGACCTTAGTGGAATCTGGCCTGGCTGAGGCTTATCGGGGTCCAGTGAAACGCATCGACCAGAGTGAATACATTCAGGCCGAGGGCAAAGCCAAGGCGGCCAAAACCGGAATTTGGGGGCTACCCGAAAACCAGCAGCAATCTCCAGCTGATTACCGCAAGCAATTGCGCCTTAAGAAATCAAACCCGTAAAACCAACATAACTTGCCTTGGAGAACTTCCAATCGCTAATGCAACGCACAATTCCCTAGGCGCCCCGCAAAAGTCGCCCAACGATGAAAAGTTGATCGCCTTTATTGTGGAATCAGCAAAAAAAATCCTTCGACCGTCCAAAATCATCCTGTTTGGATCCAGAGCCCGAGGCGATGCCCTAGAGCGATCGGATTATGATTTTGCCGTTCTACCCGCGCCCGAACTTAAAAGTGATTGGAGCCGTTTTTCGGCAGATGTCGCTGAAAATGCCCCGACACTGCATCATATAGATCTAGTAAACATGAGTGACGAGATTGATCCAAAACTGCGCCACCGAATTGAGTTAGAAGGAAAAGTTCTCCATGAATCCTGACCGCAAAAAAAAATGGGACGATGGCCTGAACAATCTCGCCAAAACTGTGGCCAATCTAGAAGCTTCGGTGAAATCACCGATCACCGAGAAACGCGACCTCAGCGGAATCATCAAAGATTTTGAACTGGCCTACGAACTAGCGTGGAAACAACTACGCACGTTACTGCAAATTAAAGGGGATCCGGCGGATGGTGCTAGGGATGTTTTCAAGAAATCCTACCAACTCGGAATTTTGAGCGAAGAGGCGTTGTGGCTGGATATCATTGAGGATCGAAATGCCACCGTGCACACCTACGATGAAAACAAAGCCCGCGCAATGGTCGACCGGATCAAGTTCCGCTATTTTCAAGCTTTCGCCAATCTCCTGGCGAAATGCAGATCAGAAACTTGAATCCTTTTTTGTCGCCTTGGCCGAGAGCATCCGGACAAAGGCTTCTTTGCCCGTGGACCCAGGATTGACAATCAATTCTTCGCCGCTGGCGTTGTATTGACGCCCCCAAAAGTGTGCAAACCGTGAATCCATTTTACGTTGCATCACAACCTGACGTCCGTCTCGGCAGCGAAACTGGAAGCGATCTGAGTTTCGGTTTTTTTCCACGATGAAGCACCCGTACTTCTCAGATAAAACCCGGACCATCGTCCAGTACAAACGGTCGCTGGATTGCACCCGGTTCGCGGGGGCCATATAGACCGTTGAAGTACCAAGTTTTCCGTACACCCCCTGATCAAATGCCGTCGGTTTTTCAAGAGACCGACGAACGGCTAGACGAGCCAAATCGGGGTCGGCCCGCAGTTCAGCGCCGAGCAGACGGGTCCGCTCGGGAAGGACCTCAAATTCCACCGGGGCCTCTGGCCGAAGTGCAACACCTACTGATCGTGGATGCATAATTTCACCCCAATCAATGCTTAATCGCGCAGCAGTTCCCGTGGCTAAGGCTGGAATTGGACCAGCCAACACACCTGCCATAACTAAAACCAAAAATTGCAATTGAACGAGGCGCATCTTTAATGGCTCCCTATCCCAAGCGAGGTAACTTGAATTCGTCATCGGAGAAACAATGCTCCATCAACAACTTATTGAAGGAGGCCGATTGCTCCTCGGAAAATCCATTGACGCTGAAGCCATGAACAACGTTGGACCCCGATCCGTGACTCCAGCGCACTTCAGCCTGAATTTTTTGAATGCCGCAAACGCTAAGGTCCTGACGTAACGGCTCCGACTCAAACTCAAACGTTAACAATGACCCACGTGCAAACAGGGCCGGTAACCTGACGGCAAATCCTCGCCCTGAGAAGTTTACCAGTTCCGTCGTGCCCAATTCATTTTTCAGGGTAACTACTTTTCCCGTGGGCACGACCCACCGCCGGTCTACCCGTTCAACCGCAATGGTTCGGCGAAAGGCCTCGATCAATTTGACTTTTAAGTGGGGGTCTGAAGCCAAGGGATCAAACTCAAAAGCCTCAACGAGAGCGTTCATATGTTTTACGCGAACAAATTTCCGGACAAATTCCGTCGGACGGTCACGGGCGACCGCTAACGAATACGTGGTGGAACTGACCAAGATAGTCCCGGGATCACAGGCATCCTCCAATCTTTTTGCGAAATTGACACCGCCTCCCACAATCGTTACGTCTATTCTCTTTTCGGTGCCGAGATCTCCCAGCAAGCAAGTAGCAGAGTTGACACCGATCCGGACTGGCAGCACAGGCATCCGCGCAGCCAATGCACCTTGATTCCTCAGTAATTGGGCCTGCTGGATATGCACGGCACACTGGAATGCGCGCACGGCATGATCCATCTGATCGCTCTCCGAATCAACATCTTGCCCAAAGTAAGCCAGCAAACCATCGCCAAGGCTCTTGTCGACAACCCCACGGTGCTCTTGGATCAGTCCGCTGAAGTCCCCCAGCACTTCCCGCAAATAATCAAAAACCTCCTGGGCCCCGCGCCGCTCGGCAAACAGGGAGAACCCGGCAATATCAATAAACATCACACTGACTGGGACTTCCCGACACGCAAGCTCCAGGCGCTCGGGGTGGCGCGTCAAAGCCGCCAAAGCCTTTTGCGAAATACGGCCATCATAAGCCGCTGCCACCTGAATGGAATTGACTCGAGCCAAGGTCAATTTTCGGAACACAACCAGCATTCCGCCCAGGGCTCCGGCGATCACCGGCGCCAACCAAGGCACTGCAATGCCGCCCACGGCAAATACTGTAATGCTGACCGCAATCCATGCCAGCCCCATCAAGCCAAGCGCCAAAAGGCCTGTCGCCACCGGCAGATATAAAGCACAAAAGAAGCCTGCTACGGCCCCGAGGCACCACCATGCCGCTGGAATGGGCGCCTCCCGCGTTAGTCGGCCCGCCACAAAACTGTTGGCGACAGAGGCAATTGCTATACTCGCCGGCATCTGCCCAAGGGGCGTTGGTACGGATGAATCCGCGGCATCCACACTGCTGGAATTTCCGATGAATACTGTGTCCCCTGGGAAAACGGATTTTTTTGCTGCTAAGACTCGTGATGCAGGATCCAGAAAATGCTTCAGTGAAACTGCTGAGCGCGAGATCTTCGCTGTGGTGATGATGTCGGGCAACATCTCGCCACTGTGATTCAATGAAACCTTTGCACCATTGATGAACAAAAACCCGTCACCAATGGTACGACTTGAAAATCCAGCGAGGACCAAATGAGGCACCAGAGAGTTCCCGGGGCCGCGAAACACTAAGGGCACCATCATGTTGGATTGATAGTTGACGGCACCGACCCCTGAAAAGGCAGGCAACAATTCTGGATGTGGCCCGTAAAGAAAATCGCCGGAGCGATTCTGTGATGGCATGCCAAGGGTGGAAAGCTGCGTGGCAAGAGGAATGCTTGGATCGAGGCCCCAGGCTACCGGGCTAAGTGAGGGCACTGAGGTTGCAGAAATTTTTGCGCGATACTTGTTGTCGGTTGTCAAAAAATAGGCCCCAGCCACCACTGGTACCCGGTCCCTCTCCCTGATTTCCTTCAGAATTTTTACGAAATTTTTTGCATCATCGGCTGTGCCCCCAGCAGGCAACGCCCCAAAAACCTTATTAACAATAATGGCGGCGGGTTTGCGCGCCGATATCGCATCAAGCACCGAACTCCACTGCACCAGAGACGGCTCCGCTGCGCCAAGCCAAGCCATTGCGGCATCGTCAAAAAGGACAACACGCATTTTTTGAGAGAGTTCGGGACCACGCCCCAGCCATTCTCTAGCGCGGTACAGCAGCGGCAGATCCAATCGGGTTTTCAAGTAATCACCAAGAGGTCCCTGTCCGCACAAAAATCCCGCAAGAATCGCGGCACTCCCATAGGCGGCACCCCGACCGACGCCAATCTCTGGACGACGAAACCGGTTGGCCAAGCGCGCCACGCTGCTGACTAAGATTTTGGACTTGGCTTGAGCTTCAATCATGGGTCCTTAATCGGCAGATTACCCAAAATAATAAGCCTGATCAGCCCAAGCTAGCCCATGGCCGCACGACCAGCTATGATCCGCATTGGAGGAATCCCTAACGATGACCGGTTTTCCAAATATCTATGCCTTGTTGGGACTGACAGCGTGCACGCTGTTTGGTTTTTCAGTCCGTGGATTATCCGAGGCGACCACCAATTTAGCCACTAATTTAGCTACTAATTCTTCTAGCGGCCATCAGCCAACCGTCGTTACAACCGCACCGCCAGCATCTTGGTCTGTGGCATTACATCCCCTGGCAGAAGCCAACCGCAAAGAATCTTGGTTGCGTAATCTTATCCATGGGCAACTTATCGCCTTGGATAAACAATGGAAATGGCAATGCCAACTCTGTGTCAATTTGCCTTCCGCTTCCAACGGTTTGCTCCGCTTGAGTGAGGCCAATGGACGAACGCCAAAAAATTCACGCCAAAATCTTGTCATTGATTTTGAAATCCCTGCTCAAGCGAAATGGGGGGACGGTAAACCCGTAACAGCAGGTGATTTTATACTGGCTCTGAAGATTGCATGGGCCATGCCAGCCTCAACAAAGTCCGGAAATTTGGCGAGGTCTATTCTTAAATTCACTGCCGACATCAAAAACAACAAGCGATTTTCTGCGCATTTGCGGAATCCGCGCGGTGATTTCTGGTTCGCTTTTGGATTTCGACCGGTTCCCTCCCATCTTGAAGCAGAAGTCTGGAAGGCCAGCGAAGGAAATTACCAGGACTACATAAAGGCGACGACTTACGTCACAGACCCGATGAAAGCGGGCCTTTACAGCGGTCCTTGGCTTCCCAAAACCCAACGCCTGCGAGTTGCAGGTGCCCGTCCATTTGTTCTGCTTGAGGCAAACCCAGCTTTTGGCGGCGGAAAAGTCCAGACGTCCGCGTTGGTTATCCGCTTTCAACGCGATGAGCGTGCCGCTGTCGCTGACCTGGAGGGAGGCAATGCAGACATCATTCCTGAGACGGATTTGACCTTGAGTGGTTTCAATTTGATCACCCGCAAGGACACCCAACGCAGCGCACTCGGAACGGAATTGGAACATATAGACTTCAACATGCGTAATCCGTTGTTGACCGACATTAACCTTCGCAAAGCGATCAGCCTCTTAATCAACCGTCATGATTTGGCGCGCGTCACAGGCATGCCACCAGGCCTTCCCATGGCTCTAGGTTTCTTGCATCCGGGATTGACCGGTTTACCTCTGAGAACGGACCGCGGAGACATTTTGAATGCCAAGGTTTTTCAACATCCAGTTTGGGGCTACGCGCCTAGCGAGGCGATTGCCCTGCTGCAGCAAAGCGGTTGGATTCGGGAGACGTCCAAAATTTGGACCAAGGAAGGAACCCCCCTCGAAGTGGATCTGGACACGAGTCAAGTTGACCACATGCGTTCTGAAACTGTACGTACCCTCGTTCGCCAATTGACCGACGCCGGTATCAAGGTCACTGTCCGGGAACATGCCACGGATGTTTTTCTGCGAGACACATTACGCAAAGTGAAATTCAAATATCTGGCGGCCTATGCCTGGCGCATGCCACCAGGGACCGTTCCAGACGGCATCCTTGAATCCCGGCAGATTCCATCTTTGCAAAACGGATACTCAGGTGAAAATACGACAGGCTGGGGCACTCGGGCGGTTGACGAAATCCTGGAAAAATTGCGCGATGAGTGGGATCCAACGGCGCGCTTGGAATTGCTTCGGCAGATTGAAACCCTCACATCGACAGATGTTCCGTTCATTCCCCTGTACTACCGGCCACTAATGGCTGGGGCTGCATCGTCACTTTCTGGATTCAATGTTCCAGGCCACGAGGGTTGGTCAAGTGGCATGGCAAAAGACTGGGTTTTTGCGAAATAGATTTGAGGGGATGAGCAGCGTGAGCCACTCATCCCCCAGGTAGAGGAAACGCCAACCAAAAGTCAGGAGTTACTTTTGGACCGGGGCTTTTAATTGCTGCACGGGAGCCCCAGAGCTCGATGGTGCAGGTGAATCGATCGGCTTGCCGACCTGGTCTTCGATTTTGCTCAAGTCGCTGCCGTCATCGACAGCTGGGTTTTTGTCCAAGGGATTGCTGATATCTTCGATCAATTTCTCGGCATCTGAGCCGCTGATCTTACACTGACTGCCCTTTTCCATGTCGATCACCGTTGCGAAGGACTGTTGGCCATCAAGGCCGGCGTTCAAGGTGTCCACCATCTCGATAGCTGCCGTCGAACTGGCGCTCTCGCGGAAACTTAGCATCCGTGAAAAGTGAGCCGTCGAACCAGACTTTGCAACCGTCATGAATACCGTGTGAACAAATTTCGATTCTTCCTTGAAGCGGTCGACCGTTATAGTACCGATAACATCCTTGGTTGCGCCAGTGCTGACATCCGTGAGCTGCTTGGCGGTTATGCGGGCATCAAAATGGCCAACATTTTCAGCGCCAAGGCTGCGGGTGAATTGCAGGCTCAGGGTTTCGGCGGCGTCGCGGGCTACGATGCCGCTCGAAATTGCTTCGCCATCTATTTTTTCATTCGGAATTTCCTTGAGGCGCATCACAACCTGGCTGCTGGTGATGGTTGCATCATCTGTCCTGTCGACCTGGGACTGGCCAACCACTTCGAGGCCTAATTCGCGCAGGATCAGTTGCGAGATCGCAGCCATTTCCTTGCTGATACCAGGGTTAAGTTTCGATGCGCTGGCTTCGCTGATTTTAGCGAGGACCGCCGTTTTGGCGAGCATGCCAAGGGCGTCATCCATTTCATTCATATTGAGCTTCAAACTGGTATCACGGCATGCTGCGTCACCACTGTAGAAGGAATCCGCGCGGACCTGATAACCTTCGCCGCGTTCGATGATGAACTGACGGTATTTACGAAATGATTTACGGAAGTTGCCGACATAGTCTTTGGAGGCAAGTTCCTTGATGAGCAAGTCGGATGCAACAACCTTGAGGTTGTCTAGATGTTTCAAAAAATCGTCACTCGACGCCAGCGTGGCATTGGCGCCAACCGAACTTACGTGAGAGCTGTTGCCCTTCTTATCGACCTTTAAGACGATATCTGAGCAGGAGGTTAGATTGCTCGCCATGGCAATGGTGATCAACCCGGCCGCAAGGCGCGAGAAGATTGCAAATGGCTTGGACCGGTTTGCGGTCAACTCGTTGATCATAGTTTTCGTGGCGTTCATCTAAGTTCTCCCTTGTTGGCTCATACCAAACACGTCCCTGACTGGGATTTGTCTCTACCGGACTCGTGCACTGGATAAGGGGATTAGAGCAAGTTGCGGGCCAAGTTGAAGTTTGCACCAGAATGCGCGGCTAAGGAGAAGAAGTCGCATAAATTAAATGAATAAATACGGCTGGTTAAGTTCAATTTTCTGGGCAATTCAGAAAATCAGACCAAGGTAATTTTGGCCAAATTCGACTAAAAACTAGTCAACAGTGTCGAGTAAATGAATGAGAAAACGGTGGTCGCCGTGAAAATTTGCGGCGTCGATGGCGGGAAATAAAACAGGCTTTGGCTGATACCCAACCGCCAACCCAGCGGACTGCATCATTTTAAGGTCGTTGGCGCCATCACCAATGGCAACAATGTCCTCCATGGCAATACCAAGCCGTTCCGCCTCACGACGGACAATGCGCTCTTTGCCAGCCGAATCGACCACTTCACCGGATATCCTGCCCGTAAAGGAGCCGCCCTCAAAAATCAGCGTGTGGGCAAATGCGCCCTCAAAACCAAGCCCGCGGGCCAATGGTTCGGCAAATTCAGTGAAGCCCCCAGAAACGATAAACGACCGCATCCCGCAGCTTTCGGCCCAGCGGGCAAATTGATCGATTCCAGGATTTTTTGTGATCTGGCGGGCAACATCCATAAGGCACGCTTCAGGCAAGCCCTTCAGAATTTTGAGGCGCGTTTCAAGAGCGGCACGAAAGTCGGTTGCACCAGCCATCGCTTGACGGGTGATGCCTTCCACTTCTTCTTCTTTCCCAGCAGCACGCGCCAGTTCCACAATCGATTCTTGCGCAACGACCGTGGCGTCCATATCGAAAAAGCAGAGCCTTTTTTGGGCGCGTAATGGTGAAATCCGCCCAAGTCCCAGCGTAACATTCGCTTCGAAAACCGCATGTTTCACCCCGGCAACAGCTTCAGCCTCGCGGCCGTCCAATTTCAGCGCCACAAAAGGGTCATCAACCCATACCGAACCAGTGATCGTAGATGTCTTGTTTTGCAGTGTAACACGAAGGCGGGAACACACCGAATCAGGAAGGAAAATCTCAAGCCGAGGCACATCTGCCCGACAAACGACCAATAAATGCGTCAAGGACATCGCTAACCAGCCGTATCAAGAAATGGCAACCAGTCGGTGACGACATCCTTATGGGTATCTTCGAGCAATTCGCGCCACCCTGGGCGGCGAGGGTTCCGACGCAATCTCAGTCCGACGCTTTCCGGACTACGGTTGCCCTTGCGGTGGTTGCAGTCTTGACAGGCCGCGACGACATTCTCCCACGAGGTGGCTCCGCCACGGCATTTGGGGATAATGTGATCAACCGTAATGCTGCCCGCCCGGCATTGGGCACCGCAATATTGGCACTGAAACTTGTCCCGCAAAAAGACGTTTTTCCGCGTGCACCCCGCCAATGACAAACGCCGCACAACCCTAGCATAGCGCTTCAGGCGAACAACACTTGGTAAGGGATAAATGGTCGATATGGTGCGTACGACCTGGCCATATTCAGCAATGACTTCGGCCTTGCTGGTAAGCACCAGACAAATAGCCTTCTGCCAGCTGACCAGCTGCAGGGGTTCATAACCAGCGTTGAGGATCAGAGTTCTCATGGACACCCTCGAACTTCATTCGCCCTAACCTGATGCGCCCTAACTTGATGCGCCCTAACTTGATGCGCCCTAACTTGATGCGTTCAATCTTCATTGTCGCACAAACAGACAACGGGGTGTTATTCACCAGAAATCCGGCCATGACCCCCTGTAATATCTATCGGTACGCGACGGAATTAATTGAGGGGTCTCAAACAGATGATTTTACTGGGCAATTAGTCGCTGGCACTTTCGCGCCAGCAGCTGATTAGCGGTCCCTGCGGCGGTACAAATAATGGGACACGTACCATTCTTGGCCGGAACGAAATCCAAATAACTCAGCACAGGACATAAAGAACATCCGCCAGCGGTTTAACTGCCGAATGGCAAAACTGCGCGGCATGTCCCGTTCAAACAATTTGATGATTTCGCGACGATGGCGCTCGAGATTTTGCAGCCAATGCTCCGATGTCTGACCATAATGAACGCCACTCACTCGGTCATGACACTCCACCACCAGGTCATCTTGAAAGTAGAGCATCAAATCGTCACTTGGCATGATGCCACCCGAAAAGAAATGGCGAGCCATCCAGTCGTCGTCCTGCTCATCAGCAAACGGATAGGCATAACTGTCGTGGACAAAAATATGGAAAAAAAGTTTCCCGTCGTCCTTCAGCCATGATGATATTCGGGCTAGAAGTTCCTTGTAATTGCGCATGTGTTCAAACATCTCGACCGAAACCACGCGATCAAATTTCTTGTCGATGCTGAAGGTGTTCATGTCGCAGGTGAAAATCTGGACATTTGTAATTCCTAACTCGCGGCAACGGCCTTCGATGAATAAGCGCTGCGGGGCCGAATTGGAAACCGCCGAGATCCTAGATGCCGGATATTTCTGAGCCATCCACAAGGTCAACGAGCCCCACCCACAGCCGAGCTCAAGGATATCCATTCCGTCCTTGATTTGAGCCCGCTCACAGGTCAAGGCCAGCATATGTTCTTCGGCAGCATCTAGGGTCTTGCAGCCCGGAGGATAAATACAACTGCTGTATTTCAAACGCTTGCCAAGAACCATCTGGAAAAATTCCGGGGGAACTTCATAGTGCTGATCGTTGGCCTTGCCCGTTTCTATCGCCACAGGACTCGCGCACAACTTGACGATGAAATCATGTTGAGCCTGCCGATCACGTTCAACATTATGGTGGCGCTCCCCAAGGCGGCGAACGAGGAGGCTCCTGATTCCCATGCGGGTCGCCCAGTCAGGCACGAGTCCCCGTTCAACAAGATCAATTGCAAGTCGCATTCAGTACCTCCCTCAACTTAGATCACAAAAAACTCGATTTTTGGACACCTACCTCGGAGCCTTTCTAGGAGCCTTTCTAGGAGCCTTTCTAGGAGCCTTTCTAGGAGCCTTTCTGGGAAGCCTTTCTGGGAAACCATGGAAAAAACATGCTCGTCGTCCGCTGGTATTCGCGGTAATCATCGCCGCGTGTTTTGATGGCCTGTTTTTCGGTCCATGGAATGCCAGTGATTTTATAAAGAAACCAAAACATCAAGGCCGGGCCAAGGAGTGTCAGCCACCAGTTGTCTGCGCCGATAGCGTAAAAGACAAAGCTAAACCAATAAACCCATTCAAAAAAATAATTTGGATGCCGCGAATAGCGCCAAAGGCCGTCGCGGCAGGTTTTGCCCTTGTTGGCGGGATGGCTGCGGAACTGTGCCAACTGCCGATCTGCCAGCGATTCTCCGCCGATGGCGCCCAGGGCAATTGCGGCACCGAACCAGTCCCATACTAGCAACGGAGGCGATGGAGCAAATGGAGCCAAGCCCCGAGACGGATCATTGCAAACAACCCAAGCAGGCAATGAGAACAACAAAATCAGTAGCGACTGGAATTGAAAAAATAAAAAGAAATTTCGGTTGGCCGACGTCCCCCAAATGTTGCGCAATTTGCGATATCGAGCGTCCTCTGGTTTACCAAAAACCCGATTGCGCAACAGATAAGTCCCCAGGCGCATTCCCCAGAATCCGCCGGTCACTGCCACAAGGACGCGGCGTCCGGGATCACCAATGCCGTGCCAAGCGTAAAAGATACACGCCCCGCCAATCCCGAGGGCCCAGATCGCGTCGACAATGCTGGCCTCCCGATGGCGCAACTGAAACAGCCATCCCGCCAGCATCATCAAGACGGCGATTAAAAAAACCACCTCTAATTGTAAAGTTACCGGCATAGAGGTTTTTTGAAGTGCAGTTGAACATCGCCGATGGCACGCTCGCTAAAACCACCCTCGCAATAACAGAAATAGAATTCCCACATCCTGATAAACTCGTCGTTTAACCCAAGATTTTTAATCGACGGAAGATTGCGCATGAATCCAGCCCGCCAACGACGCAGCGTTTCAACATAATCGCCCGTAAGGTCCTCTAAACCCACCAATCGCAAATCAGAGGCACGGGTCATGGAATCAACAATCGCTGTCACCGACGGAATAAAACTGCCTGGAAAAATATACTTCTGAATAAAATCAACACTGCGCAAAGCACGGGCGTATTCTTGATCGCTAATCGTAATGGCCTGAATGACGGCCGCACCGTTTGGCTTCAACAAAGTTGAACAAGCCTTGATATACTGGTCCAAATACCTCGCACCCACGGCCTCGATCATTTCGATAGAGACAAGTTTGTCAAACACACCCCGACGTGGGAGCACGCGGTAATCGTCCTTCACAATCGTGATTCGATCCTGAAGGCCGGCAGCCAGCACCCGTTCGTTGGCGAGGACGAACTGCTCATTTGAAATCGTCGTCGTCGTCACGTGGCATCCATATTTTCCTGCGGCATGAATAGCAAAACCGCCCCACCCAGTCCCGATCTCGACGACGTTATCAGAAGGCTTCAAATCTAATTTACGACAAATCCTGTCAAGCTTTGCCCGGGACGCTTCCGCCAAACTCATATCGGGGCGCTCAAAAATCGCCGAAGAATACATCATGGTTTCATCAAGGAATGTTTTGAAAAACTCGTTGCCCAGGTCGTAATGCGCCACAATATTCAATTTGCTGCCGCTATGATTATTGCGCCGTAGCCAATGAGCCAATTTCCAAAACGGCATGGCAAATCGCGCAAACACCGAATCCAACTGAGTCAACAGCGCCCGATTTGCGACCAACACGCGGACCACCTGTACAAGATCAGGCGTGGTCCAGTAGCCTTTCATGTAAGCCTCGGCTGCACCAATCGAGCCCCGCATGGATATATCGTCATACATCCGCATGTCGTTGACCTTGATACGGCCAGACAAGGTGTCACCATTCAGAAATTCCGATTCACGACCAAAGGCATGAACCCCCGCGGCGTCCTCAATGATGAGTTGGCCGCGCCCGATCCCGCGTAGCAATCGATGAATCATCGACTGAGTCACCGTTTTGGACATCGTTTGTGTCCTCGCCCGTGCCATCGTCTGTTGCAGCGTATCCGGCATCAGGTGGATGCTCCCTTTTTTGGGTGTGAGAAAAATGGCGTCCGCTTCATCCATAACAACCCTGCCTGTAAATATATCCCAACCAAGGCTCTTGCCGTCAAGAAGGGATACAGAAGCAGTGCCCGCGCTAAACTCCCGGCCGACAGGGTAGATCGCCGCAAGTCCAAATTGACCTCGAACGCCTTTTGGCCATCGCGTTCATTCATCATAAAAACATGCAATGGAGACCCGGCATTGGATTTAGGCGCCGAAAAAACCCAGGTGTATTTCATGTCCAATGGAAAAAACGGCGAAACATGAAAGGCCTTTTGAAACACAAATCGTCCACGACCATGAGCCGGAGACCACGCCCCTTCCATGCCAGGCGTCTGGTCGCTCAGGACATAGCGGTGTCGCTCGTCCCACGGCGTGTTGGTGATCTCAGCAATGACAGCCTCCAGTTGTTGCCCGGATTTATCCCAGCAAAAATAGAAGCTCACTGGATTGAAGCATAATCCAAAATAGGATAAGTGCGTTAAGATCGCAACGCTTCCTGACGGGCGAAAGCCGGCCTGACGCTGAACCTCATCCAACACGCATTCTTTGAGGGATTGTTGTGCTTGGCCAAGGTAATTTCTGCGATAAAACGCCGCCACATTGCAACTTTCCACCGACCAAAACCAAAACCGGGCAAAAACCCCCGGCAGCTCATCCAGATCCAGGTACATCATGAACAGGCGATAGGAAAAATCATGCCGACGGGGTGCTACCCGCCCATGGCGCACACGCCCGAAATAAACCGCACTGTGAACTGGCTCTGTCGCGCACACAACGGCCATTAGAGCGCCTTTCCGAATGACTGTGCCACGGCCAGTCCACTTTTGACCCCATCCTCGTGAAACCCAAAGCCCCAATAGGCACCACAATAATGGGTTCGCCCGCCGTGATTTCCTGGCGCGCCACTAATTTCACCGTGGCGCAACTGAGCCCGGATCGACTCCACTGTGTAGGAGGGATGGTGGTACAAGATTTTTTTAATGGCATGCCGTTCATCGATCATGTCATCTGAATTCAAACTGACTAAAAATGGCTTCTGAGTGGGCAACGTCTGCAAAATATTCATGTCGTAGGTGACGGACACACGATCGGCCCCCCGATTATCACCGCGAAGGTGATAATTCCAACTGGCCCAAGCTAATTTTCTGCGGGGCATAATCCGCGTATCCGTATGCAACGTGGCCGCATTGGGTGAATAAGGGATCGCCCCCAAAATCTGGCGCTCCTCCTGGGTCGGATCGCCGAGCAGGGCCAATGCCTGGTCGCTGTGACAGGCCATGACCACTTGGTCGAAGCGTTCACGTTCTTGGCTGTGGGCCTTGACCCAAACGCCATCCGCGTCCCTCGTCACCTGTTCAACGGGCGTGCGCAATCGGATACCACCAGCATATCGTTTCGTGATTTTATCGATATACCGGAATGACCCGCCCTTGATGACCCGCCACTGGGGGCGCTCGTTGACATTGAGCATGCCGTGATTTTTAAAGAAGCGGACAAAATACCGGGCCGGAAAGATGTCAATCCCCCGCTCCCCCGATGACCAGATGGCCGCCCCCATCGGCACAATGTAGTGGCGAATGAACTGGGGCGAATAGGCGTGCTCTTGCAAATAATCACCGAGGGTCTGACCGTCGTCTTCAGGACGGTCGAGCAAGGCCAGGGATTCTTTGTTGAATCGCAGGATGTCGCGGATCATCCGGTGAAACGACGGGCGCAGCAAATTGCGCCGTTGAGCAAACAACGCATTCAAGTTGGTGCCGTTGTATTCAAGGCCGCTGCGGTCGCATTTGACACTAAAACTCATGGCGCTTGCTTGGGATTCAACACCGATTTGCGCCATCAATTTGATAAAATTTGGATAGGTCCAGTCGTTGAAAACAATGAATCCCGTATCGATGTCCATCCCGCCGTGCTGGGGGCCGACATTGACCGTGTTGGTGTGTCCACCAACATAGTCGGCGGCTTCGAAAACTGTGACGTCATGATTTTCGGCGAGCAAATATCCTGCCGTGAGGCCCGATATTCCCGATCCAATGATGGCAATACGTTGGCCTGGCTTCTGGGGGGTCACTGGCTTCTACACTCCACTGTGATCGTGGCCCATCAAAGAAAGGCTGGTCGTCCCGCGCCACGTGTTCCGCGAACAGGATACCACAAAGCGCGAAGTCATACCCGGCTTCAGGGTTTGGATCACATTGTTGAAAAAGAGGATCTTCTCGCGGGATTTTCCCCGCGGCGTTTCGGTCTGAACAAAAATCGCCGTGTGTTTCGGATTTCCCGTGGCCTTGTCGTAAAAGTAGCGCACCTCCACCACCGGGGCCTCAATCACGAAACGCGGCTCCTCAAATCCGTGGCCAAAGGGCTTCATCTCATCCAACAAATCAGCAATCTCGACGGACAGCAAGGCGGGCGAAATTTCGCAGTCAAAACCCAGACGGCTCTCCCACATGGACGGAGATGCGGCTTTAATTTCCAAGGCATGATCAATCAAGGCTGCGCGAATGGCCGCTTCTTGAGAAACATCGAAAGTATAGCCACCGGCCGCCGCATGGCCACCAAACTTCTTGAACAGCCCCCCGCAGGAAGTCATGGCCGCCGTGACATTGAATCCCGGTATCGTCCGAGCCGAGCCTTTGCAGGTTCCGTCTGCCCCGCGCTGGAACAGCCAGGTTGGTCGCCAGAATTCTTCGGCGAGTTTGCTGGCGGCAATGCCAACAACGCCAGCATGCCAATCACCGCCCAGAAATAGCACCGGAGATCCGCTGCGGACTGCTTCGAGTGCTTGTTCCCGGGCACCGGTCACAATGCCTGCCTGGATCACTTTGCGGCGCTCGTTGCACGTTCCCATGTGCAGGACCAGCGGCTCAGGGTCATTATCCAAAAAGGCCTTAACAACTAATTCCGCGTGTTCAAGGCGCCCCACGGCATTGATCCTTGGCCCCAGGCGAAATCCCACATCTTTTTCATCGCCGTCTTCACCAACGGCAGCGGCCTCGCGCAGGCGTTTTAAAACCGGACGTTGCGAACGCATAAGGGCCCGCACGCCGCTCCTCGCCAGCGTGTGATTGACGCCATTGAGCGGGACGACATCGCAAATGGTTGCCATACCCGTCAGGGCCAAAAGGTCTGTCCAAACCGGATGGTTGGATGGGATCTGTGGAAAATGTGCAGCCATTTTGCGCAAAAGGACAAACGTGATGCCGCAGCCACAAAGCTCCTGATAGGCCGGGTCTGGATGTTGCTTCGGATTCAAGATCAGGCAGTCGGGCATTTTGGCTGCCTGGATCACGTGGTGATCGGTGCAAATAAAAGTAACTCCACGCCCGCGGCACCAGGCGGCTTCTTCGTTTGCGGTGATGCCGGTATCCATCGTCATAATCAAGTCGGCCTGCTCGTTGTTTACGAGGTGCTGCACTGCGCCAAGGTTGACGCCGTAGCCTTCC
This sequence comes from Oligoflexales bacterium, assembly GCA_947445775.1. GTDB lineage: Bacteria > Bdellovibrionota_B > Oligoflexia > Oligoflexales > RGVZ01 > RGVZ01. The sequence goes on from CANFEB010000007.1 coordinate 75,202, forward strand.
TTGAAGCGGCATGGAATATAAGAAATGTAATTGGTATATCCCAACGCCTGCAGGAACCAGATCCAGCTGACACAACTCATCGTCCCATCGACGTCATAATCAGAATAAAGGGCGATCCGTTCACCAGCCTTGATCGCTGCGACGACGCGGTTCATGACGGGGACAAGCCCATGATCGCCATACTCAAGGCGCCTGGTCCAGGCCTCGGCATCGAAGGCGCGATTGGCCAAAATCACCTGACGCAAATCACCGAGCGTTGCCGGTGCGGAGGCATGCCCTATCGATGAAGATCCCGAGCCCAGTCGGGGTTCCCAATGCTGAAATCGTGTTCCCATTTGCGAAATGTACGGGGACAAATCCCACACCGCCATGCCTTTTTTTTAGGCAGTGACCCTGTGGCCCTCAACTGCTATTTTTCAGAAAAATTTGGGGGGCCATATGCAAACGAGAATTTTTCACATCTGCCTACCCGCCAACTGGCAAGCCCAAGCCGGGTCGCCAACCTATACTGACTCAAGCTTGGCCGCCGAGGGCTTCATCCATTGTTCCACCAAGGAACAACTCCAAAATACTCTGGACCGCTACTTCCGCAATGTCCCAGAGGTTCTGATTGTCGAACTACAGCCCGCGGTCGTAGCCAGCACCTTGCGCTTCGAACCTGGCCCGCGCACCCAGGAAATATTTCCCCATATCTATGGCGCGATCCCCAAAAATGCCGTCATCGCCTTACATAAATTTAGCTGGTTCAACGCTGCCCGCATGCCCCTTCAAGACGCCATTGCCGGGTACCGCCAGCTTTGGATTGGAGAGGTTCCAGGGATAATTTCGCCGACCCTGAAGCACCGGACCTACGAGGTGGCCGAAGAGCAAGGCATCATCACACGTTTCGAACAGTTTATTGGTTCAACACCGGGCTGCTTTGAACGCTCGAATCTGGCCGGTCACATCACCGGATCCGCCATGGTCGTAAGCGAGGACTTCAATGAAGTTTTATTGACGCTGCACGCCAAACTGGGCATGTGGCTGCAACTCGGCGGCCATGCCGATGGCAACAACTTCGTCCACGAAGTCGCGGCGACAGAAGTGCGCGAAGAATCCGGCCTGACGGAATTTCAGTTTTTTGATTGGGCCCAAGAAAATAAAAAGAATGGCGCCAAGGGAGTTGCCCCACAGACTCCGTCCCTTCACGACCAGCAGCCATTGCCTTTTGATCTGGATGCCCATTGGATTCCGCAAAACCAAAAAGACGCTGGTCATTGGCACTACGATGTTCGCTATGTCGTGGCCGCAAGAAGGTCCCAGCCCCTAGCCATCACCGACGAAAGCCACGACCTGCGCTGGTTTTCCTTGGATGAAGCCCGCACGGTCACCAACGAACGCAGCATGCACCGTCAGTTCGACAAGGTTGAACGCTTTAAACGCGTAGTGACCGCCCAATGAGTAACAACCCGCGCTGGGGAGCCCGACGGATCAAGGGTGAATTAGGGAAAATCAGCATAATAAAGCGGTAGTACACCGCCGAAATTCCCAAATGTCATGTTATGCACCTGCGTTCAGTAACTTGCTTGCATATAGTTTATAGTTTATAGTAAACTATAAACTATGCCGATTTCCTGCCGATATTTGTAACAAACTTAGCCAAGGCGATTTGATGGCATGAAGACAGAAACATCAAAAAAAATAGTTAGTTACCTACAAGCACAGGGTATGGCTTCGCCCTCAGAATTGGCTCGCCACCTCAATATTTCAACTCAAGCAGTGCATAGACAAATTCGACAGCTTCTAAAAGAACTCTCCATCCAAAAACTTGGGGCTCCTCCGACTACGCTGTATAAAATTGCGGAGCGCGTTGAATCATTTGGTTCACTGCCGCCGCCACATGCCGAAATGATTGCAGTTAATTTTTCTTTTCTTTCTCCTACAGGTTCCTATCTAACTGGCGTCGCAGCATTTCAATCGTGGCTCACGACAAAGAATCTCACCGCAGATTACAAGTCCCTCGGCACTGCCTATTTCAAATTGTGGAACAGCATTTACGGTCATTCAAAAGGCAGACCAATCGATACATTGAGTCGCATTGAGTCCATTTTGGGTGAGCTTGCCCTTGATTCCGCTTACATCAGTGATTTTTACGCATTACCTCGGTTCGGGAAGACTCATTTAGGTAATCTGGTTCATATTTTGAAGACTTCATTTAAGCAAAAATTTCTTGAACAACTGACGCTTGAAGTGGCCGACGATATACAAAAATGCATCGAATTATTTAAGATTGACGCGGTCATTTTTTACCCGCACTCGATAGCGCGAAAGTATCAATTTTTGCCCTCCTTGCAGCGAAAATTGAGCTTAAATTTGCTGACTATAAAAGTTAGAAAGGTTTTTTACGATAATATTCCGGTGGCACAAAAATCACTATCAAAAATTCAAGAGCGTATTGAAAACGCTAGAAAAACAATATTTATTGAGCCATTTTCGTTTAAACCAAAGAACGTACTCATCATCGATGACGCCATTGGATCAGGCGCTTCTGTTAATGAGCTAGCGAAAATTTTAAAGACGAAATTCCACGTCAAGAGTTGCCATGCATACGCTATTGTCGGAAGTTACAAAGGCTTTGATGTTATAAGCGCAGTTTAATAATGCGCTAGTACAGATGCTGGGAAAATTTACAGGAGCTACTTATAAACTGCTCTACATGACTGCACCTGCTCGCCCACTCGTCAAAAACAAGAGGGGGGAGGGCGAGAGTTGCGCTTTCATCAATTTCTCTGGCCTTTCAGTCTTGGAGCGGTTTTTTTCGTCGATCATGGAGTTGTGGGTGCAAATATAAAGGTCGAGGCGGCACTGGAGGCGGTCGATCCGTTTGGTTGTGCACCAGGTCC
>CANFEB010000008.1 GCA_947445775.1 Oligoflexales bacterium
CATTCAGCTCCGCGGCATTGGAGAGGTGCGGGCATCGTGCGATTTTGGGATTCAACATGAGAAAAATGGTAGTTCTAGCCACTGCGATGGCGCCGGCGTGATGCGAAGCCTCAGCGGAACAGCGAGTAATCTACCGAGAAGAGGAAAGCGGATCCAGAAAATGGCGTAGGCCAATGGCGCGCTCAAGAAATCGTCTAAATTTCAGAAAAGAAGCGGCGAACGTGCCCTAACATATGGAAACCGCCCAAACTCAAATTGCAGGCAGCAGCTGGTCTCGTCCACTGACCAGGATTGCCAAGGACATGACCATTGACGCGGGCTTGATCTGCGCCCTGCTGGCCCTTGGACTGTTATCGGCAAAAATTGGACGCCTTCGACTAAGGCGCATCAAGTTCAATGGAGGCAAAGCGGCAAAACTGGCCGGATGGCTGGGATTTGCCGGACTGATTTTCTTCGTCTCGCCATTGACCTCCAATCTGCTGCGGGCGCCTCTGCTTCGCGAGGGGGCACGGCTACAAAACAACGGGGGCGGTTGTCCCGGCCATCCGGGCCCCGTGGTGGTTTTGGGTGGGGGGGCGACCCCGGACGGCCTTCCCGGCTTCGAAAGCTTGGAACGCATCAACGCCGCAAGCATCTGGATATCAAAAAATCGGTCAGTCACCCCCTTGACGGTGCTTCTGACTGGCGGACCTGCAAGTGTTGATCGCCCGACAAGTGTTAGCGAGGCTGACGTCATGGCCCGGTTTCTCAGAATGCTGATGGACGAAAAAAAAGGGGGGGCCCCAGGCCGGGTTTCCGGTGAAGGCGGTGCAAGGCTTCAATATTTAACTGAAACCCGCAGCCTTAATACCCACGACAACGCCATCTACAGCCGGGAAATCTTGGGATTCACGCCACCCACGCGGATTGTCCTCGTAACCTCCCAGGTCCACATGGCGCGTTCGGCCATGACCTTTACCAAGGCCGGATTTGAGGTTTGCGCGGTCGTTGCTTCGGAAGAAGAACCCATTCTGGGATTTGTCACCGAGGCTGGCTGGCTGAATTTTCCAACGGCTCGCAAAACCAGCGCCACGCTGAACGAATGGTTTGGTATCCTGGGTTATTGGCTTCGTGGGTGGCTATGAGAATGGCTATGAGAATGGCTTTGAGAATGGCTTTGAGAAGTTGACTGCCGGCGAATCTCTTTGTAGATATTTAGTCAAATCAGCCAGCCTAGCCGGAGCAACGTTTCCCATGAAAATCCTGCAATTAACTCCTGAACAGATCCATACAATGACCCTGCGCCAAAAGGACGAATGGTGGCTGAAAAATGTCTACCAGGGCGACATGCCGCAGCTGACATTGCGATCGGCCTTGACAGGCATGATTCTTGGATCGGTCCTCAGCCTGACCAACCTTTATGTCGGGATCAAAACCGGGTGGACCCTTGGCATCGGCATTACGTCCGTGATTCTGGCATTTACGTTTTTCAAACTCATGTCGAAATTTAAAATTGGCGGTGAACTGTCCATCCTTGAAAACAACGCCATGCAGTCCATTGCGACATCAGCCGGATACATGACCGCGCCCCTCGTTTCATCCATCAGCGCGTATATGCTGATCACCAACAAGATGATTCCCATGTGGGATACGATGCTGTGGATCACACTGCTTGCACTCCTTGGCGTATTGTTTGCCTTCCCGCTGAAAAAGCGCTTTATCAATGACGAGCAACTACCATTTCCCGAAGGGCGCGCAGCGGGCGTGGTTATGGCCAACCTGCACTCGGGCGACGGCAAGGACGGAATTTTCAAGGCGAAAATCCTGGGCATCGGTGCCTTGCTTTCGGCTTCAATGGAAACGCTGCGCAACCACACCATTATGAACTGGCTCGGCGCCAAATGGCTGGCGATCCCGGAACACTGGGACGACTTCCTCTACTCAGCCGGCAGCAGCATCCAACTCAAAATCATGGGCACGCCCCTCAAAGACCTGACGATTCGCTGGGACACTTCAATTGTCATGCTGGCCACTGGCGGCCTCATGGGCGTCAAGACCGGCGCCTCGATGCTGATCGGTGGATTCCTCAACTACTTCATCCTGGTTCCCTACCTGCTTGACCAGGGCATCATCATGTCGCCGAAATTCAAAGACATCACCATGTGGGCCCTGTGGCCGGGCGTGGCGATGATGACGACGTCGTCACTGTTTTCCTTTTTCTCGAAACCAAAAATGCTGCTGAGTGCTTTTTCGGGCCTGATCCCAAGAAAAGGCCGAAAGAAAAAAGACGAAGACATCTTAAGAGATATCGAACTTCCGATGTGGGTATTTGCCGTTGGCATTCCCATCCTCGGCTCTTTGACAGTGATCGTTGGGCATAGCCTGTTCGGCATCGAATATTGGCTGGGCGCCATTGCGATCCCGATGGTTTTCATCTTCACGCTGATTGCCGTTAATTCTACTGGTTTAACCAGCATCACGCCGACCGGTGCCCTTGGCAAACTAACTCAGCTCAGCTTCAGCGTTCTGGCTCCGGGCAATATGCAAACCAACATCATGACAGCAGGCATCACCGGTGAAGTTGCCGGTAACGCCAGTAACCTGCTGATGGATATCAAGCCGGGATACATGCTCGGCGGCAAGCCGCGTCATCAGGCCATTGGCCACGTGCTCGGGATTTTTGCTGGAGCACTGGCATCGGTACCAGTTTTCTACATGATTTTGCAAAATGACCTGACGAAGATCACATCCGAAGCCATGCCGATGCCGGGCGCCCAAATCTGGAAGGCCGTTGCGGAAGTGCTGACTCAGGGTTTGTCGTCCCTTCATCCGACGGCGCAATTTGCGGCATTGGTTGGAGGCCTATTGGGGATTGCCATCGAGTTCATGAACATCAAGACAAAGGGCAAGTTCCCAATCTCGGCCATGGGCTTGGGCCTCGCCTGCGTGCTGCGTTTCAGTGACTGTTGGGCCATGGCACTAGGCGGGTTTCTCTTTTGGGGACTGCACAAGAAATTTGAAACGGTGAAGCGCGGCGAAATTGGCCCAGTTAAAACCATGCGCAAGATTTTCGTAAACAATCAAGAAACCGTATGCGCGGGGATCATTGCCGGCGGGTCGATCATCGGAATTATCCTGACAATTATTGAAAACGTGTTTCTCTAAAAGATGCGAGGCTTATTAAAATACCTCCCCATCCCTGACCATAACGCGCGGTATCTTGCCGCGTTGTTTGTGTACTGGATGGTTACGTTTTTTGCCTTTCGCCTTGCCTTCCTTCTAGTCAACTTGCCGATCTTTTCTGACGTAGGCCTGAGTCTACGCGGGATGCTGGCCGCGCTGCCCCTCGATGCTTCGATGGCAGCCTGGCTCTGTGCATTTCCCTGGCTGGTGATCCTGATTGGCAGCTCTTTCAAAATCCGTTTGGTTCCCCTTAAAATCCGGCTGATTTCAGGGATGACGCTGATTATCACCCTGATTTACGCCCTGATCGCCACCGGTGAAGCCGCCGTCTATTCCGAATGGAAATCAAAACTTAACTTCAAGGCCCTGTCGTTTCTTGCGCAACCATCTGAATTTCTGGCGATCGCCGACGTTTCCCAAATTCTGATGATGGCTGGGCTTTGGCTCGCAATGGCTGCGATTGCCATTGTCGCCTACCTGCGTTGGGTTCAGCCTGTTCTTCAGAAAAAAATTCCTGAGGCATCAACAAGCAAGCTGGCCTCTTTTCTGATGCTCGCAATTTACTCCTTGCCCCTCGCATTTTTCGTGCGCGGCGGCACTGGGCGCATGCCCATTAGTATGAGCAGCGTCTATTACTCGAGCAATCCTGCGTACAATGATTTGGCCGTGAATCCCGGCTGGAACATGATGTTTCAATTGCTGAATTCCTGGGCTGTTTTTGGCAAAGGCAACCCCTTTGAGTTCATGCCAATTGAAAGCGCACGGGGAATTGTCCGAGAAATGCACGCGGGTGCCCCCCAGGAAGTTGCCCTGCGATCCAGCCTCCAAACCAGCATCCTAAGCAGCAGCCGACCAAACATAGTCCTCTTGATCCTTGAGAGCTGGTCCGCCGACATGATTTCTTCCATCACCAAGGGGCCAGAGGAATTCACACCGGAATTTCACAAGCTGGAAAAAGATGGAATCCTGTTTACCCGATTCCATGCCAACGGCAATCGCTCGCAACAGGGAATTACTTCAATTTTGATGGGGTTTCCTGCGCTGGGACTCGTTACCGCTGCGGACGATCTTGGGTTCGTGGCACGCCTTCCTGGTCTAGGGAAACACCTTGGCAAGGCTGGCTATGATTCGGCATTTATTTATGGCGGGCGCCTCGATTTCGGCAACATCACGGGTGTGGTGATGAATGCTGGGTTTCAAAAAATCAAATCGGGCGAGGAGAATTTTCCACGGGACCTGCAGCGCGGTTCCATGGGCGTCCACGACGGTGAGATTGTCGGTGAGGTCATTTCAGAGGCTGACCAGCTTAAAGAGCCTTTTTTCCTGGCGCAATTTACACTGAGTTCCCACGCGCCTTACGATTTTCCGCTGGCGGATCCCCAGGGCACCAGCAAAAATTTAAGCAAAAATTTAAGCGAACATTTAGGGGAAGCGCTCTACGCCAGTTCAATCCGTTACACGGACGCAGCCCTGGGAAAGTTTTTTGCCAAAGCTAAAACTCGCCCCTGGTACAAAAACACCTTGTTTGTACTGGTGGCGGACCACAGCCACAATAGTTGGCGAGACTTGCCGAGCTGGCATCCGGAATATCGCAAGATTCCTCTATTGCTGACCGGACCGGCTATAAAAAAAGAATTTAGAGGCACTCAGAACCGCACTGTCGGTTCTCAAGTGGACATTCCCGCGACGATACTCGGGCAAGTGGGCCAAACAGAACAATCGGGAGAGCGCACAAAAACTAGCCATGCAGCGAAAGAATTTGAATGGTCCCGGGATCTACTCGGCAACCAAAAAAACCAATTCGCCCAGTATGAATTGAATTATGGATTCGGGTTTGTGACCTCTGATGGGGCCATTGTCTACGACAAGTCATCCAACAGAACGATGCTATCAACCGTCCCCGACCATTCCTCACGCGTCGCCACGCGGATGGGAATGGCCTACACGCAATGCACCATGCAGACGTTTATCGATGGCCAATGGTGCGGCGCCAAGCCTTTGTTCTAACGACAGGTTGGCTCAGCCTTCTTTGTTGCCAAACAAAGCACGGAACATTTTCTTAACCAAACCGACCACAGATGAACCTTGCGGAGCAACCGGGGATTTATGAGCAGGGGCTTGATTATTCTGACCACGATCGTGACGCGGGCGGTTGCGCTCTTGTTGGCGATCTTGATGATTTTGCGAACGACCCTGACCTTGCTGGCCTCCTTGGGCCCGAGGCTGAGAATTCTGCGAAGAATTCTGTTGAGTCTGCTCATTGCGGCGCGGACCACGGTCGCCACTAGGACGCGGACCACGGTCGCCACCAGGACGCGGACCACGGTCACCACTAGGACGCGGACCACGGTCGCCACCAGGACGCGGACCACGGTCACCACCAGGACGCGGACCACGGTCACCAGGACGAGATGGGCCGCTACCGGCGCGGCTGCCGCCTGCGAAGCGACTTGCTTTTGCGTCTTTCCATGCCTTGATGCGTTCTTCGAAGGGATTGCCTGATGAGTCAGAGATCAGATCGTAGGACGGGTCAAACCACTTGGCCTTCACCGGGAATTGCTCGCCAAGGAGCTCCTTGATCCCGGCAAAATTTTCGCCGTAATCATCACAAACCAGAGAGAATGAACTCCCCTTTGCGCCTGCGCGGGCTGTGCGGCCGATGCGGTGGACGTAGTTGGCCGGCTCTTGCGGCAAGTCAAAGTTGTAGACATGGGTGATGCGAGAAATGTGCAATCCACGGCTGGCGACGTCGGTGGCGATCAGCCCCTTGACCTTGCCTTCCTTGATCTTGTGGATCAACTGGATGCGTTTGCTCTGGGGCAAATCACCCGTAAGCAGATCGACGTCAATGCCGTTGCGGGACAGCTTAAAGTGCAGCCATTCTGCCGTGAGTTTCGTGTTGGTGAAGATGAGGCAGCACTCAGGATTGTGCTCGCGTAACATCCCAAGCATGACCTTTAATTTGTTCGGAGCATCAACAATAATCGCGTGCTGCTCGATATTTTCTGGGGTCATTGTTTCAGGGTTGACCGAAATGTAGGCCGGCTTGTCGAGGTATTCGAAAGCAAGTTCCTTGACTTCGTCATTGGTCGTCGCGGAAAAAAGCAGTTTCTGGACATCTTGGGGGAGTTTGCTCAGGAAAAACTCGACGTCGTCAATGAACCCCATGTCAAACATGCGGTCGGCTTCATCGCAAACGAAAATCTTACACTGCTCCAAGCGGATCAGTTTTTTCTCGAAATAGTCCTTCAGGCGTCCCGGCGTCGCAATGATGACATCTACGCCGTCCCGGAGGGTCTTGGCTTGTTTTTCGTAATCAATCCCACCAAACACGGCGAGAGAGGTGATACCCAGTGGCCCAAAAACGGTTTGGGCATCTTGCTCAATCTGCATAGCAAGTTCACGGGTCGGCGCCAGAACCAATGCCAGTGGGTGCGCAGCACCGCTGGCGAGCTTCGAGCCATCCGGAGCAGTCTGGTTAGAGCTGGCTGCTGTTGCCCGGTGCTCCAAAATCCGCTGGCCGGCCGTGATCAAAAAGACACCCGTCTTGCCGGTTCCAGTTTGGGCAAACCCGGCCACATCCCGTCCCGCTAGGGTCAGGGGAAGGCACATACCCTGAACTGGCGTCGGCTGGGTCCAGCCAAGATCAGCGATGGCCTTACGCAACGCGTCGGACAAAGGGGCATCGGCAAATGAGGTCAGGCTTTCGGAGGCGCCTTCATCGGCAGCCGACTTGCGGGATTCGTCCTCAAAATCGTTCTCGGGGCGGATAATCTCCGGTTTTTCTTCGGAAATTTGTTCATCAACGGGTTTCTCGTTGTCAATCAGGCTTTCGGTCATTTTCTGTGGTTTTCTCTTTGATTACAGGTTGTTATGCAAGTTTTTATGGCGGCGATTTATAGGTCGAGGTCAACCCCAGCTTCAGCTTTTCCGGCTGCTTTCCGATTTCCTTACTGAGAAGCAGCATATTTTTGATGACAAGCCCGAGGGACCATCGTGATGGCCGACGAAGCAAAATCAGCGGCAGCAACTGAGCCAGACAGCCAGAATGCCCCTCACCATACAGAAGGAACCCCTGCGGCGCAAGGCACGGCGGCATTGGCGTCCATTGTAACTGCCCAAAACAAGTTTTTAGCCATGCTTAACCTCCGAATGACCCAAGCGGAGGGGCTCGGCCTTCTGGCCCTCGATTTTCCTGAAACTAAGCAAGCCGCCGCCGAATCCTATGGAACCCTGTGGCGCAGCAACGCCCGCCGTTGCTTTTTGGTCGTCACCCGCATCAAACGACGCATGAGCTCATTGCCCACAACCTGATCCTTGTGGTTAAAATAGGTAAGCACCGAATCCAATTGGATTTAGCCACCTGTTTTCCATGTTTTTTGTTTTCACGGGAGTTTCTCGATGATGCCTGGATCAGCTGTCGCAAATTTCTGCCTTCGCCGTGCCGTGAAACGGTTTTCTAAAATCTCGCTCATCTTGCCAATCTTGATGCTTGCCGGGTGCTTCACCCCAGCCAAGGAACGGCAATTGCGTGACGAAATATTCAATCTGCAAACCCGGGTCATGCAGCTTGAAAGCGCTTTGATGGATGAAAATACACCCGCCGGAGAGGCCGCCAAAAGACGCCTTGCATCCACGGCGGCGGATATTGAAAAATTGTCTAGTGAAATGAGCCGTATCAAAGGCGAGTTGGATGCGATGAAAATCGGCGTCACCACTGGTTTCATGCCAGGCGTAGAAGGCGACCAGGCCAATACTCTAGGCGGCAGACTGCGCGCTCTAACTGAACAAATGGCAGCCCTAGAGGCCAATCAAGGCGACGTGATTTCGTCGCTTGAAAAACAGGGAGTTAGCCTTAAAGGCCCAGAGAAACCGCGCGGCTCCGTCGGCCGAACTAGTGACAAAGCTGGCGACAAGGCGAGCGACCGCCAGCAGGAAAAATCATCTGATCGGATCACGGATCACGCCGGCAATCACGCCTCTCAAGGCGAAGTCGACGCCGATAGCGGCAGCGGCGACGCAGCTTCCCGCAAAGAAGACACTCGCAAACAAGAAAAGTCCCTAGGCACGACGAAACAATTCCGAGATGCCTACGGAAAACGCCAATTCAAACGCATCGTGGAAGACGCGCCTGCTGCGGTAAAAGCCGCCAGCAAACCGAAAGACCGCGAAGAAATTGCATTCCTTCATGCCGAGGCACTTTATAAATTGGGCCAAATGCGTGAAGCAGCCCTCCAATTCAATGAATTTATCGACACCAAACCTGCCGTGAAATATCTACCCCAGGCCCGCCTGCGGATGGGTGATGCTTTCCGCAATTTGGGCGACCCAGGTACCGCCAAAATCTATTACCAGGAATTAATCACCAAGCACCCCAAGAGCCCCGAGGCATCCAAAGCCAAGGACCGGTTGAAAGAGCTTGGCAAATCCGCGCGGGCAGGCCATTAACCGTACCGATGTTGATCCTCGGAATTGAATCCAGTTGCGACGAAACCGCTATCGCCCTCCTCAAGGATGGGCGCCAGGTTCTTGCATCCAAAATTTCCTCACAAATCCCACGTCACGCCCCCTTCGGCGGAGTCGTTCCGGAAATCGCTGCGCGCGAGCATCTTGAGGCCATTCACCCGCTCTTTAATGCGACCCTGGCCGAAGCCAACATCACCCTTGCCGATGTTGATGCCATTGCGGTCACCCAGGGGCCCGGCCTAGTCGGGGCGCTGCTGGTCGGTGTCTCCTTTGCCAAGGGGTTGGCCCTCGCCACCAATAAACCGCTTATTCCGGTGGACCACGTTCATGCCCATATTCACGGGGCCTTACTCGGCCTGCCCGCCGATGTCGCCGCCACTGCCTTGCCGTGCCTAGCGCTCGTGGTCTCTGGCGGGCATACAAACCTCTACCTGGTGGAGACTCCACTGGACTTCAAGCTGATCGCCCACACTGCGGACGATGCCTGCGGCGAATGCCTAGATAAAGTCGGCAAACTTCTTGGCCTGCCTTATCCGGGCGGACCGTGGATCGAAAAAATCGCGGCGCGCGGCAATCCAGATACGGTTGCCATGCCGCGCATGGTGGAAAAAAAATCCCAGATGGAATTCAGTTACTCTGGCCTGAAAACTCACATGGCCCAATTGATTGCGCGTTTACCCCAACCTATTCCCGAAAATCAAGTCGCCGACATGTGCGCCGCGTTTCAACGCGAGGCCTTTCAACAGATTATTCGCAAGTTGGACATTGCCCGAAAAAAATTCCCCCATGTTCGCAGCATTGTCATTGCCGGTGGCGTGGCCGCTAATCAGGCTTTTCGAGGCATGGCAGAGCAGACTTTTAATATTCCATGCTACTTTCCAGACTTGGCCTATTGTTCCGATAACGCAGCCATGATCGCCGCTCTTGGCTGGCATTCGATTCGCAATCGTGGTCCACAGGAATTCATGACCAGCGACTGGGATGTCTACGCGCGTTATCCATTTGAAGACCACAAGTTCGACATTGCGGAGGCCCACGCGTGAAGCACAGCCACAAAAGACGCGACCCAAATTTGCACGAAAGAAATAGCGGACCGCTACGCCAAAAAAAATCTCTCGGTCAGGTCTTTTTACATGATGAGTGGCCGGTGCGGCGCGTCGTTGAAATTGTCCAGGAATGGAAGGCCACGGCTGTGATCGAGATCGGACCTGGGGGCGCGATTTTGACGAATGCCCTGTCCAAGGCCGGAATCGCCACAACCGCCATTGAAAAAGACGACAGGTTTGCAGAGCGACTGATCAGCGCTGCAATTCCAGGAGTCGAAATCGTCAACCAAGACGTCCTTCAATTTGATCTGGGCGCATGGATTGACGGCGTCATTGCTGCCGGAAAACGCCCGGCCGTTGTCGGCAATATTCCCTACAACATTTCGTCGCCGATCATCCTGTGGGTTTTGCCCCACCTGCATCGCCTCGCTGGCGCAACATTTCTGGTCCAACTTGAATTTGCGGAAAGACTGGCTGCTGTGCCCCACACCAAAGACTACGGCAGCCTGTCGGTTTACACGCAACTGCGGGCCAAGGTCCGGCTGGACTGTGAAGTTGGTCGGGAATTTTTCACGCCCGTCCCGAAAGTCGACAGCGCCATCGTTGTTATGGAGCCGCCGCTAAAATCCCTGGATCCGGAAGTTTTAAAAAAAATCGAAACAATTACCCGCACAGCCTTTCACCAAAGGCGAAAACAATTGCGCAACGCCGTCAAGCCGTTCCTTGCTGGACGGAAAGAGGCCGATTGTCCGATTGATTTAAGTCGCCGCCCCGAGATGCTCACCCTCGACGAATTTGCCGCGCTGGCTAAATTCCTGACCGAACCCACGTCAACCTGATGCAGTTCAGCCCTTAATCTAGAAAGAAGAAACAATATTGACAATAATTTTATATTATGTCAATTTTGACTCATTATTTAATGAGGAAGTCTCCATGACAGGGAAAGACTCGGCCCAAAGAGGAAAATCCCTTAAACGACTAACAGCCATGGGCATTTTCCAAGTAAAAGACGCCGAGCACGCTGGCCTGTCACGCGCCACCCTTTCTCGTATGGTAGCCGCCGGCGTTATGCAATCTGTGGCTTTGGGTGTCTACAAGATGTCCGCAGTTGACATTGCCCACGAAGAGCTGGACTTCATCGTAGCCTGCATGAGATGCGGTCCCGATGCTGCCATTGGCGGCCTCACCGCTCTCTATCACTATGGGTTTATCGAGGAAGTTCCCGATCGTATTTGGTTGGTCGTGCCTCATGAGGTTAGGTCGGCCAATAAGAATTACCGCCTGCTACGGACCAAGCATCCACCAAAAGCCGGAATCATCCGCCACGGTCGCTACCGCATCATCTCTCCAGAAAGGGCGGTGCTGGAGGCCCTCCGCTTTTCCAGCAAGATAGGTGAAGGCATGGCCATCGCAGCAGCGCGGAAGGCCCTGAAGGGCAAAGATGTCACTCGCAAGAAACTTTACGAACTGGCAAAGAAGTTTGGACTGATAAAAGTCTTGGAAAATTATTGGGAGGCCATTGCAAGCCCATGACGCTACCCGCAGATAAAATCAAGCAACGGTTCACGGACTTAGCAAAAAGTACCGGAGAGCCGTATGATCGTCTGCAGACCTTGTTCTTCTTAGAACGTGCTGCTTTGCGACTTACTGCCGATTCCAGCTTGGCCAAACATCTCATCTTCAAGGGAGGTTTTGTAAGCGTCAGGATCTATCACTCACCGCGCTTTACCAAGGATCTGGATGCTACGCTGATAGGCCTTTCTGTCGAAGTTGCAAAGAGAAAAATCGTTGAAGCCATGCAGGTTAACGTCAACGATACCGTTTGGTTTGAATTTGAGGGAATTGAGGATACGGCGCACCAAAGCGAGTATGGCGGGACCCGCTTTGTTTTCCGCGCTGGTTTTGGGTTGCCGCCGACAGGTAAAGTCAAAGCACAAATTGTGCATATCGATATCGGAACCGGGGATCCAGTCACACCCCGAGCTCGATTGGTTAACACTTTGTCGCAAATTGACGATCAGACTTTAAGCTGGCAAGTTTATCCCCCAGAAAGCATCATGGCTGAAAAGCTGCACACGTTGGCCACCCTTGGCTCATTAAATTCACGCTCCAAGGATATTTATGACATTCGTTTGCTTTGCGATAAGGTCGCGCCAGAGATCCTAAAGCAAGCCTTAAAAGCCACCTTTGCCTACAGAAAAGATGAACTGCCGCATTCATTTGCCGAAGAGTTTGCTGACATCGATCGTTTCATACTTCGTCGTGGCTGGAAAACCGCGGTGGGCTACCTAAAGAGCAGCCCTGATTTTGATGAAACGTTAGATGCCGTTGCTCAATGGCTTAAAAAGCATGAACTATGAGAGCCACAGCGAATTGAAGTAAGCGACTAATCCGTTCCAGGAAGCCAAACGCTTCCTGAACCGGGCGACGTCACTTGGCTGGATTTTTTAGCAGTCGCAAATAAATCCTGAATCAAACGGGCGTCTGATTCCTCGCCCAACGATTTCAAGATCAGTCGACTTTTTAATGGCGCCTTCAAATCCAAAAACGGATCGTTCTGGATCAAATCCGGACCCCAATAAATTCGCGACGGATCAACAAAACAAATTTGTGGTTGGTCCTCTGGCAGGCACGGCAGCAGCGCCAAACGGTCGGCAACAAATTCTGAAATCTCACTGATGCGCAACGGCAACAAGATCGCCACAGTGAGCCCCGCCGACACCATCAACCAAGTTACGGCACGCGACGACGAGCCAGCGCCAACCAATCCCGAAAGCCCCAAAAGCACCGCAAAACCAAGGGCAGGCTGCATGTAGCGGTACCCCCAGCCGTGGCCCTGATTCAGTGGAAACATAAAATAAAATCCGGCCGCGCCTGCCAGGGCTAGGGCGCAAACTTGCAACGCCTCATCAGTTTTCGAACGTCCCCGCAAAATATTTTTGCGAGTCATGCGAGTCATGCGAGTCATGCGAATCATGCGAATCCAAGCTAATCCAGCCAGGCCGACTAGGCCAACCAAGCCAGGCAGAGCCCACAGCGAAAACCGGAGCAGGCTCATAATATCTTGAAGGAACTGCCGGAAGGTTGGCCACCTCAAATGCTGACCAAGCCACGACAACTCAGTTGCAGCCGCACTAAGTCCACGCAAAGATTCTTGACGATGAGCCTGGGACAAGCCCTGAACCATACCGGTCCAACCAAACGAAAAAACACCGATAAAGGGAACGTAAGCACACATCAAACACAAGATGTCACGAAACCTTTTGCCCCGCGCAAGAATCACAACCGCCGGCACTGCCACGAGCAAATGCGGCATCTGATTCCCTGTATGCAAGGCGATGCCCCCCGTGATTCCGGCTGCCACCATGGCCATCAGAGTCCCGCGCATAAAAAAGTATATAAAGCCAAGATGCAGCAGCAATAAAAAATTGGTGGCAAAAGAAGCCATTCCAAATCCGACGACCGAAGCGCTGCCAACCATAAGCAGCATCGCTAAACCCGCAATCCAAGCCTGCTGCCAGAGCTGCCAAGCACAAAGGCCGGCAAGAACGACAATGGCGCCAGCGATCAAAGGATTGACTAAAAAACGAAGCCCGACCTTTTCAAAGGGGGCCGCTAAAATCGCGAATGCCGGTTGATAGCTGGTGCCAACCCGGCCGCTGCCGTCACTGGACAGCAAAATTCGATTGCCAAGTTCCGCCGGTGCCATTCGCTCTGCAATAGCCTCCGGCCAATGACCGTAAAACGTCCCTTGGGCAAAAATCTTCGTTTGCAGGACATTCGTGTATTCATCTCCTGAGATTGCGGCCTGCCGGTAAACATTGAGGCTGCCAATCACGCAAAAAACAAAAACTAGCCCGCCCACAATCCAGCGTTTCGCCCACAACGACTCCAAAGCGGCTTGTTGTTGATCGACCGCAACAAGCCTGGCCAAACCAAGGCTCAGCACAGCAATGACTGCGGCGATGAAGGCTGCCAGGGGCTCTTGGGTGACAAACTGCAAGTCAAACACATCGAGCAGCAGCAGTGAGGGCACTTGGGATTCGCGCCACAGCGCAATCACAATGGCGGCACCCGCAATGGCAAGCACAGACCCCGTCAGCCACCAAAGGGATTTTTCAGTTGATTCAGACATCTTCAAAATCCGAGTTGTCGCCCGGATCGTAGGAATCTTGGAAATTCAAATCCACGGCAACCTCGCCGTCTTGAATCCGAGCCCGGCAAGCCATGCGCACCGTTCCATCAAGCGGAAGTTTTAGCCGGCGCAGCATAGCCAATTCGTCTTCGGCCGCAGCAGTGAGCGTGCCATTTGAACACTCAACCTGGACGCCGCAAGTGCCACAGCGCAGGGATGCGCACATAAAGCGAATTGGAATGCTGGCCTGGCGTGCAGCGACCAGTATTTTAGTCCCAGAATCGACTTCAACCCGCGCCGCCGCAGGCATGAATATCACCACAGGATTTTTTTGTGCCGTGGTCATACCGAAAGAGCGAACTCACGAAGGGTTTCGTTCAGTGAAGTCTTGAGGTCGGTCGAAGGCTTGCGCTCGCCAATGATGTAGGCGCAAGAGGTAAATATTTTGCCGCCCGGCATTTCTTTTTCCTTGGTTCCGGGAACAACAACACAACGCGGCGGAATATAACCTTTGATTTCGGGCATACCCGATTTTCGCGTGTCGATGATTGGAGTCGATGCCGTCAAGGTGGTGTTGGCAGCGAGCACGGCCTCACGACCGATGCGAACCCCTTCAACAACAATGCAGCGCGAGCCTAAGAACGCTCCATCTTCAACAATGACTGGCGTGGCCGATGGCGGCTCCAGAACACCGCCAATTCCTACTCCGCCCGACAAATGGACATTGGCACCGATTTGCGCACAGGAACCCACCGTCGCCCACGTGTCCACCATCGTGCCCGCGCCAATCCATGCGCCGATATTGACGTAAGACGGCATCAAGATAACACCTGGCTCCATAAATGAACCGTAGCGGGCCACAGCAGGGGGAACCACGCGGACCTTGAGGTCGCGGTAGTTGGTCTTGAGGGGAATTTTATCGTGGTAAACAAATGGCCCAACTTCGATGTGGGCCATCGGAGAAAATTTAAAATAAAGCAAGATAGCCTGCTTGATCCATGCATGGGTCGTCCAGCGTTCGCTTTCGCTTTCGCTTTCGCTTTCGCTTTCGCCAGCAGCATTAGCATCATTAGCATCATTAGCATCATTGGCAAGCGGCGTCGCAACCCGGATTTCACCACGGTCGAGTAGCCCAATCACAGACTCCACCGCAGCTCGCAACCGGATATCGGCATCAGACGCCGGCACAGGCACGTTCTTGCAACCCTCCTCAATGGCAAGTTGCAATTTATGGTGCAATTCATCGTGCAATTCATGCTGCATTTTATATTTGCCTTCGTTCTCAGAATTCATTTCAAATACTCACGCAAAATTCCCATCGCCTGCTGCATATGCGCATCTTCGGGAACTAGGGCAAAACGGACATACCCCCGAATACCTTCACTGAGCCACTGCGATGGAGATGTGATGATGCCGAGGCGCGCAAGGCTCATGGCAAAGGCAATGTCATCATCACCAAATTTATCTGGAATTTTTGCCCACAAATAAAAAGTCGTCGAAGGAATTTTTTCGATCATGCCGAATTCTTGCAAAAGCGGGCCGAATGTCGCCAGACGCTTGGTAAAAATCTTGCGACGATCAACTACATGCCGGTCATCAGCCCAAGCAACGGCGGCCGCATGCTGGATGAAATCCGGCGAACCCACGCCAAAATTCGCGCGGGCATTCAAGTATGGGGCAATGATGCGCGGATCTCCGGCGATAAGTCCGGCGCGAAATCCAGTCAAACCAGAGCGTTTCGATAAGCTCATGAACGAGAGGACGCGGTCCGTAGAAAGTTGCAGTGGATTAATCGGACGTGGGTCTTGGTCAACCGGTGGCTGCACACCGACTGGAAACTGCGTATCAATCGCGTCATCAATCGCGTCATCAATCGCCGCATCAAAAATATCGACGTAGCAATCGTCAGACAGTAAAATTGTATCGGTTTTGTGCGCCCATT
The DNA here is from genome assembly GCA_947445775.1 of Oligoflexales bacterium. Taxonomy (GTDB): domain Bacteria; phylum Bdellovibrionota_B; class Oligoflexia; order Oligoflexales; family RGVZ01; genus RGVZ01. The sequence continues at coordinate 15,752 of CANFEB010000008.1, forward strand.
CAATGACGCGACGCCAGTATTCCAGCGGAGCCGTGGCACCCGTCGGATTATGCGGGTGATTGATCCAGATGGCCGCAGCGTTTTTTTGCACATCAAGAGGCAGCTCCCACGGCTCCAACAAGTAACCATTGTCGGCCCTGACGCGGACTGGATATGGGATGCCACCGGCGTAGAGGGTTGAGCTGCGATAAACAGGATAGCCAGGATCAGGATAGATGATGTGTTTTTTGCCACCTGCGCGGCCGACCAGACACAGGGCGATGTTGAAGATCGCTTCTTTGCTGCCTTGGCTTGGAATGACGGCCAGATCACTGCCGGTTTGCAGACCAAAACGACGCTTAAGGTAACCTTCCTGCGCCACGGCAAGCTTTTCAATCCCCTTGACGCTCGGATACTGGCTGATTTCGGGAAGTGCATTCAATAAAGCCTGACGCACGGGCGACCAGGTTGGAATGCGTGGATCGCCAGTTCCAAAATCAAAAACTGGTTTGCCCTCTTTGACCAAGCCAGACTTGATTCGGCTTAATTCTTCCATGGGATAGGGCTTCAGGCCGGCGGTGACGTCGTTGACAAACGATGCCGACGATTTACGCGAAACGGGGGAAATGGGGGAAATGGGGGAAATAGGGGAATTGGGCGACATGATTCAACCCCAACTGGAGGAGCCTAGGTCGCTCCGTAAGTGCCATAATTCCGGAAAAAACCGCTTGGATAATGTCTTGGTCAGATATTCAACACCACTCGATCCGCCAGTGCCGCGCTTGAATCCAATCATGCGCTCAACCATGACCACATGACGGTACCGCCAAAGCATAAAGGATTCGTCCAGGTCCATGAGGGATTCCAACGCATGGTAAAGGTCGATGTGCTTGTTTGGATCGCGATAAACCGCAAGGAAGACCTCTTTGACCCCATCGTTGGGTTCCCAGGCCGCAGCAGGATCACGCGCCAAAACATCTTTTGGCACCGGATGACCCTTGCGCGCCAAAAACTGTAACAACAGGTCATAGAGTGAAGGACGTTGCATCGCCTCTGTCAACTGCTGCAGATGGGCCGGAGTAGAACGAAAAAATTTCAAATAACCTGGATCTTTTAAACCGATCCGAAATTCCAAGACGCGAAACTGGTGGGACTGGAATCCACTGGCCGGATTCAAGCGATCGCGGAAACGATTGAATTCGGTCGGCGTCATCGTTTCCAAAACCCCAACCTGATCCAAAAGAATTTTCTGAATGACATGAATGCGCTTCAGAGTCCGCAAAAACTCGGTGAGTGAATCGGACTTCAGGGCGCGCTCGGCCTTGTCCAACTCGTGCAAAACTTGCTTGAACCAAAGTTCGTAAACTTGATGAATGATGATGAACAGGGTTTCGTCGTGTTCAGGGGGATCTGACTGGACAACTTGCAGGGCGAGCAAATTATCGATCTGCAGATAGCGATCATAGGTCAGGGTTGTCGCCGTTGGGACAATTAATGAGCCAGAATTGGATTTATTACGATCGTCTTGCACACGCAGCCTCCGTTACGAGGTCATTACCGCCAACCACTCGAGATTGTCAGTATGCGCGAACATGTCAAAGGCTTCAACTTGTCTCAGGCGAAACCCGGCAGTTTTTAAGACCGCGAGGTCACGCGCCATGGTCTCAACTTCGCATGAAACGTAGATAAATCGGGTATCAGGATTTTGCTTCAAAACATGGGCCAGATGGCTGCGGGCTGCCTCGTGAAGGCCCCGGCGAGACGGATTGACCACAATCACCTCGGGCTTATGGGCCCACGCCGGTAGCGCCGTTTCAGATTCCTCGACCTTGGCGGCCAGAAACTCTGCCCGTGCCTCCAAAAAGTTGCGTTTGGCGTTCAGCGAGGCATCTGCGACTGCCGCCGGATTTTCTTCCACCCCGAACACGCGGAATCCCTGGCGCGCCAAGATGAGCGACATCTGGCCAATTCCACAATATAAGTCCCAGGCAACCCCACCCTTGGAGGCCACTCCCGCCAACTGCTCTACCCGACGGTACATCAGGCTTGCTTGCCAGGGGTTGATCTGAAAAAAGGCCGTGGGCCCCACCTCAAAATTTAGCTCGCAAATACGCTCGCGCAGACGGTCGTTACCCGAGAGGCGAATGGTTTCGCCCCCGAAAATCGCGTTGCCAGCTTCGGAATTGATGTTCATGTGGGCCGAGGCCAGTTTATGACCCTCGCGCTTCATACGGGTAACTAAACGCTGCAGGAAAAGCTTCCCAGAGGCATCGCGCACCACAAATGTCACCATGATCTCGTTGGTCATGTGGGAAGACCGCGCCACCAGATAACGAAGATCGCCCGCGCCGGTCGTCTCATCCCATGGTTGCAGAGGAGATTCATTGAGGGCGCGGCGCATATCTCGCAAAAGCCAGCGCAGGGCGTCGGCATGGATCGGGCAATGATCCACTTTATCCATGACAGAATGTGTGCCCGGCTCGAAAAGGCCAATGGCAAACCGATCGGACCCGGCGTCACCACTGGGAACTCCGCCGGGACCAGCCTTGGGACGCACCGCAAGCTTGACCAGCGTTCTGTAGCCAAGGCGTCGCGGGGACTCGTTCACGCCCAAAACCTGGGCAGGGCCCAAAAGATCTGCGCCCTCAAGGAACTTCACGCCCTTTTGGAACTTGGACTGCAAAGCTGGTTCGTAGGAGGAATTGACGAGGACGCAGGAACCGCACCCGCCGCCTTCGACCCGGCATGCGCGCTCCCCCTGAATCACGGCAATGGTCGCATCAAAACGCGTCGGCCGCGGTTCTGGGGGCAAATCCATATCGCTGTCCTGATCTCTGCTAGGCCGTTTGCCGTCAGAGTGCTTGGCAGGCCGGACGCCTTTGGGATTTTGTTTGTTGAATGGGGGCATAAAGATCAATACATCCAGTCGTCTAAAGACTTCGGAGGTCGGCTTGTAGCACTCTTGAGTGGTTTACGAAAGACCTTTACCCCCATTGATCCGCCCCCCGCCGAAACATGCTTATCCCATGCCCGCCATTCTGACCGCAATGTGCCGATAAGATACGGAGAATTTGGACTCTTCGAACCCTTGGAATAGACGAGATCGTTAAACAGAAATGTCGTCGCGTGCTTGATCCAGCGATAAGAGATATCGGAGTCAGCCACGTCCTTCACAGCCTTGTCCGAGGCGGGCAATTGAAAAAACACGATCATGTCACCGAATTTGAGGGGTGATTTGGCGGGATCAACTTCATAAAACGAACTCTGCAAGACCCGCCACAATTCATCATTATTGATCATGACGCCGTGATGATCCACTTCGGATTTAACGTTGACCAGATGGCTGCGGACCATCTTCGGATACTGAAAGGCAAGGGCCGCCATGAAACAATTCGGGCCACGAAAGATTTCAAAGGTTTTGACGGCGCGTTGGGCCACCACCGGCAGGACATCGCGGTCAACATCGAGAGGCAGCGCCAGGCGCAACTTTTCCCCCACCTTGCGCAATTCAGGAGCGCCAGTAAATGACGCCATCTGCACCAGCAATTCACTTCTCAAATCACTGCGTTCCAAGAGGGTCGCTGAATCGATGGTGGCGTGGATGTGAGTCCGCTTCATTTTTGCCGTCACCGCTGCCGAAGACATAAGGCGCAATAAATCGGGGCGAACACGAATCTTGACCGTCAGACCCCGATCCTCAACAGCCGTTGGATTCACTTGATTGTTCTGGTTGCCGGGCCCGCTACTCTGCTGGGCTCCTAGGGTTCCATTCAGCTGCTTCTTTGAATCGATGCTGCTGTCTGCCTTGGCAATCTCCTCATCCAATTTTGCCATCAAGGTCCGGTATTTTTTTTGACGGGCCAATTTCAGAGAAAATCCGGCACGATCATCGTCATCCCTTGGAACAGACAGGTAAAGGGGCTCTACCCGTGAATCGCTTTCAGCCAAGGCGACTCTTTTCTCGATCAAAGCAAATTGCGGGAAGATGTCTTCCTCCACCAATTTTAGCGGAAGTGTCAGAGACGGCTGCAGCGATTCCACGCGAGCAGTAAACGGTCGCGCCATGGCAAAGGCAGGATCCAGAAGCAGGGCTAGAGCCAGAGCCAGAGCAGGGCGCAAATTTATTGCAATCATGTATTTTGCACAAATTTGTCTCATTGTCCGGAATACCAAAGGGTTAAAACCCAAGTTCCTTCTCGCGGAAGAACCCACACATTGTGGATCGGCATCCGGAGGATTCTCTTGAAGGGCGAAAGCTGGGATAATAAAAAATGACGGGGATATTTACGGAAAAATCCTCTGAAAAACTGGATTTCTTGACCAGCTAATGGACAGAAATCAAAAAGAATCGGACCTTGATTTGCTAGGATGACCAAACTGTTTTGGAGGCCACCCACATGACGACAGTGTTGATTGTTGACTCAAGCAAACCAAGCCTGGTGATGAGTTCTGAAGTATTCAAGGATAAGATTCCCGGGATCATCGTCCTTGTTGCCAGCAGCGGGCAACAGGCCTTGGACATCCTCGACAAATCCAACGTGCAGCCTAATGAAAATTTAACGGTCACTGCTACCCCAGATCTTTGCGTCGTTGATTTCGACCTGCCCGACACGGATGGCATCACACTGATCCACACCATACGCAAATTTTACCGTGGACCGATATTTTTGACGGCGTACCCGGATGCCGTCGTGAAGAATGCCATCGAAGCAGAGTTGTTTGCCTATGATGATGCCGGCATGTGGGTGTGCAAGCCAGTTCGCGCGGAAGCTCTCAATGAACGGATCGAACGTTTTCTAATCGGGAAATTTCGGGTTCAGCGGCGCTTTGATTTCACCCAAAAGACAAGACTGTTGGGAAAAAGTGAAGGACGCGGCAAGAGAACTCCAAAGTTTCCGGGGCAGGTGATCAACATCAGCATTGGAGGCGCGTGCATCCAATTGGCGAGTGCCGCAAAGCTAAAAATTGGTGAAGAAGTTTCGATTGAACTGCCCATTCCGAAACCTGAAAAAGCAGGTGCAGCAACCACACAGCTTAAAAGTCAGGTGGTCTGGCGCACCCACGATGGCAAGCGCATTGGCGTTGCCTTTGATAAATTGAGCGACCAGGGCCACCGCGGACTGGAACGACTTTTAAGGCAACTCAATTCCAGTGCCGATGCGTGAAGACTGGCTGAAGTATCTGGCGGCCGTTGCGAAAGTGGTCGCAGCGGCCGTTTTGCTTGGCGAAGCCTTTAGCGGTGTGGATGCACTTTTGGGCTGGGCGGGAATTCCAGCGACGGGCTTATGGCTGATCGCTGCGCCCGCCATCGTTCACGTCACCATTATTGCTACCTTCTATAGAGCTGGCACGATTGCGGGACGCCAACAGATTTTGTGGCTGGTCGCCTCCGGGCCTGGTTGGCTACTGTTGGCTGCCGTCGGATGCCTGCTGACTGCAATCTTGGTCCCTGTGGCAAATCTGGACCCGACAATCTCGTTAATCCCGTCTCATTCAAATCGACCAGACTTGTCCTGGTGGCTTGCCACGGTGTTTTTAGCGCCTGTTCTGGAGGAATTTGTCTACCGGGGGATATTCTCCGCATCCTTCAGGCGGCAATACGGAAATATCGTCGGAAGTTATTTCGCGGCGGTCCTTTTCGCATGGGTGCATGCCCGCCCCACGGTCGCTGCACTGTTTGCCGGAAATGCCGGCCATATTCCCCCGGGCCCCTTGCTCTTGGCCTTGGTTGCCGACTGGCTTTACGTTAAAAGCGGCAGCATTTGGGTTGCCGTAGCCTTCCATGCTGCTTGCAATGCCACACCGGCGGTGTTCGCTGCCATTGATCCACGCTGGCTGAATTGGCTTGGAATGTTATACCAATGAGATGGACTAAATAACGGCGGGACTTTGAGCAACGATCCAACAAATCCTGATTTTGATGAAAAAATCGAGCGCATCAAGCGGCTCGCCATGGTGGTCTGCATCTGTAAGGGCATTCCCCTTGGAAAGGTCCTGCCTGCCATCAAGGCATGCGACAATATCGCCGACGTCAATCGAATGGCAGCAACGGGCAACGGTGGATGCAAGGGCCAACGCTGCGGCCCACGGATCAAAATGTTACTGCGCAAAAAGCATGAACTTCAGGGAGATAATTCCAAGATCCTCGAGACCACAGATGACAGCGAGGAATAAACCTCCACAGCCCCCGTACCGGTTGACGATGCCACCGTGATTTTCCGCCCCGAAGAATCCACCACCGTCTCAAAGCGAGCATCATCAGGAAGTTCATAACGAAGTCCCCGCGAAGATTTATGGCTGGGGCCTTGGGGTTCCAGCACGAGGATCGGCGTTGTCCCCGCCCTCACACCGCATAAAACATCACTCCACTTGTCACCCACCATAAAGCTGATACCCGGGTCGATCGCCAAAGCCGAGCAGGCTTCCTCGATGAGCTGCGGGCCAGGCTTGCGACATTGGCAGGCCACATTAAACGGAATAACTTGGCCATCAGGATGGTGCGGGCAGATTTTGATCAGATCGAAGACGGGACCGCCACGTCTGACGATTTCAGCTTGAAGCGCATCGTGAAAATCCGATACGTCCGCCATGGAAAACTTTCCACGTGCGACGCCACTCTGATTGGTGATGACGACGAGTTTAAAACCGTTTGATTTGAGGCGAGCCAGAGACTCAGGAACCCCGTCGGGTACGAGCAGATCGGAAATGCGGAAGGTATATCCACGATCAACATTGAGGATACCGTCACGATCCAAAAAAACCGCGCGATTCATTCCTCAGATTCCGCATTTTCGCGCAGCCAAAGCCGCTCTTTTTCATGCACGACGTAGGCGGTCAACTTCAGCAGAATCTTCTTGTTCAGCTCCGCCAGGACCATGCCGTCATCGCCAGAGGATGCTTTGGCGTCATAATGTTTGAGCTCTTCCTCGATCTGCCAATAGACATCCACCGGCATGAGTAGCTCAATCATCGGCCCGGTGCTCTTGACCGAATCCCGGCGCGTTGCAGCCAGGGAGATTCGGTTGGCAATGACAAGGAATTTACGGATCATCAGTTTTTCTTTAACGTTTTTTGGCGGCTGGTTTCGCTTTGGCTGCCGGCTTCACAGCCTTTTTGGCTACCGGCTTCACAGCCTTTTTGGCCACCGGCTTGGCGGCAGCCTTAGAAGCCGTTTTAGCAGCAGCAGGTTTTGCAGCAGGTTTTGCGGCTGGCTTGGCCGCTGGTTTTGCCGGTGCGGCCTTTACCGGCTTTGCCGCTGCTGCCACTGGTTTTGTAGCCTTGGCAGGTGCCGCAGGCTTATCTGCTTTTTTGGGAGCCGCTTTTACAGGATCTTTAGCAGCGGCTTTCACACCACTTTGGGACGCGACCGGCGTTTTCGCGGCAGCCGGCTCGATCACATTGCCCTTGGCTTTCAGGGCAACTTGCTTGGCTTTGACTTCAGGCTTGGTTTTGCCTGCGTCCTCGTCCTCGCCACTGCCGTCGAACGCCAATTCGTGAATGCTCTTGAAAAGGCGCTGCCACAGCGTTCCGTCTTTGCGGAGCCATGACTCAAAAAGCTTGCGGGCCGGGCGATTCACCAAGGCTTCCGCCGTGAAGTACATCGAAAAATCTCGCGGCGACTTGCGCTGCTTTAGTTCTGTGATGTGCTGGGAAAGGATTAGAAGCTCAGAACCACGAGCACGCAGGACCAACGAATCTTGAATCGGCATGATTTCAACTGGATGCACGGTGGACTCCCAAGGAAAATTAAAACAGCGGACTGTCCATGCTAACTGGTTTCGACGCTTTCTTTCTAGCTGAAACACTGATGACAGGCAAGGCAACCCCGCAAATGAGCACCATACAGGCGCCAGCCAAGGCAGTTCCGTCAGGATGACGGCCGAAAAACCAAACCGACCACCCCAAATTGAGCACCGGCGTTACATAACTAACCGCAGCGTTCAGGGCGGCGGGCGCCTGTTGGTAGGCTGCCGTCAGAAAATACTGGGCCACACTCGCCATGATGCCAGCCCCAACCAGCAAAACATAGGTCGTCGAATGAACCGGCCACAGGATGTCAAACCCCGGGCCGGAAAGGCCCAAAAAAGCGCCCACAAAAATCAGGATGTGCATCGCAATACCGACAGCACAAAGGTAGAAAATCACGGTGTTTGATGAATTGCTGCGCCCAGCCCGGGCGATCATTAAATACGCAATGGCGGCCCAAACTCCGGACAGCAAGGCGGCAGCGCGCCCAATGGGATTGTGGTCGTCGAACCTCGGCTGGGACAAGAAATAAAGGCCGATGGTGGCCCCGGCGATGGCCAGCCACGCGATCCCAGAGTTTCGCTGGCGGAGGAGCAAGGGCCCCAACGCCGCGATCACAATGCTGTTACTGGCATGCAGAAATGACGTTTCGCCCACGCCAATAGCATGGATTCCGTACATGACAAAAATCAGGGACAATGCCCCGAAAAATCCCCGCAACCACAAAGACGGCCTGCGATCGCCCGGCAATCCGGTCAAGTTGCCGGCATACGCCGCCACGCTGGCCACCACGATGATATTCACCAGGAGGCGAACAAAACTCGCCACCAGCGGAGATCCCTGGGGTTCCAGGATCTGGGCTTGATTGACCATGGCCCCCATGAACGAAAAGAACACAGAGGCCAAGACCATGCAGACGATGCCCTTGGAACTATCCTGATCAATAAGCGGCTTTTTATCAGGCTTTCGGCGCAACCGTCACAGTCGCTTTCTTAATTGTGACGTCTTCCACGGGACGGTCCCGCTCATCGGTATCAACTGCGCCAATGGCCTTGACCACGGCGAGGCTGGCATCATCGGCCGTCATGCCGAAGGCCGTGTACTGCCGATCGAGAAATGCGGCTTTACCCAGGCACAGAAAAAATTGCGACCCGGCAGAATCCGGATCTTGGGCACGCGCCATCGACAAAACGCCAGCCACATGGAGCGTCTCGTTGAACTCCGCCTTCACGCGAAAGCCGGGCCCCCCGGTGCCGACGCCTTTTGGGCAACCGGCCTGAATCACAAATCCGGGGACAATTCTGTGAAAGATGATGCCATCATAAAAACCGCTGCGGGCCAGGCCGATGATGTTTTTGCAATGGTTCGGAGCCACTTCGGGCAAAAGGTTAAGGCTGATGTTGCCAGCCGTGGTTTCGAAGTCCACCTGATAGCGATTGGCCGCAAAATCGATGTCTTTCTGGGCTGCCTCTACGTCGGATTGGTAATTTTTCTCAAACATCCTAGTTCCCTTTAACGTGGATCTATCGTGAATCTATATTGGCTGGCCCAAGGCCTCCAAAAACTGGCCAAACTGCCGCCGAGATCATATACTGATGATTATTGCTCCGCGATGATTATTGCTGCACTAGTACCACCGACACTCAAGGGCGAAAACTCCGCCTGGACAGGATCTCGATTTTGGACCGCAACTTGACCCTTGCTGGCATTTACCTGGGCGCCGCCGCCTTCATAGGCTCCGTCACCTGGTTTCTCCCTAGAGCCTCTGCCAACATAATTGGCAACGACACCCAAAACTTCAATCCAACGACCAATGGCCTTGACTTCGTCACCGTCCAGTCATCGGAAACCTTGGACCCGGGAATTATCAATTTCGGGCTGTTCTTGAACCACGCCCGCAACACCTTGCCGCGCCTAAGGGACCGGGATACCAACCAATTCCCAAGCCAAAGCAGCGATCAACTCTTAGGGATGGACCTCAACATCGGGGTCGGCGTTTTGACCAATCTAGACCTTGGCCTTTCCCTGCCCCAGATTCTGGACCAAAAAGTGGACGACTCGGACTCGCCACGCGGGCAATTTTCCGACCGCGGCAATACGGAAGTGCGGGTCAACGCCAAGTACCGCCTTTTGGGAACCGACACCGGGGGACTGGCCATGGCTGGGTCCCTCAATTTTAATCGCCTGAAAAACAACCCCTACGCCGGCAGAGGTGGACGCCCGACTTTCAATATCGAGGCCCTCGCCGATACGACCTGGCGGGATTTCGCGTTGGCCTTTAACTTTGGCTACCGCTGGCGCGAAAAGGGCGATGAAATTTTCACCGGCAGTCCGATCGATCCATTGGGCAATCAGTGGATCGCGTCGACGGCTGCCAGCTACCGATTTGATCAATACGACACCAAGGCCATTGCCGAAATCTACACCAGCTGGCCGGTGATCAGGGCCAGCGATAATACCAACCGGGCCAGCACCGCTGCAGAGATCCTGCTAGGCGCAAAACATGACCTCAGCCACAACATGGCGGTCCACGCCGGCCTTGGGCGCGAATTATCCCAAGGCATCAGCTCCCCTGACCTCAGGATCTACGCCGGCCTAAATTGGACCATGGGCCCGGAATTCAGCCGTCACAACGCGCCAACGACCCCCGAGGAAGTCCAGCCGAAGAAAACCCCGAAGCCCGCCACCGACCCGTTTGCGCTGGCGCCCAAGGCGGAAGAAAAGATCATCGTCAACGACTTGCTGTTTGCCTTCGACAGCGACAAGGAAATCGTCAATGACCCGCACTCGATTTTGGCCAGGCTCGTGGTCCACTTGAAAAAGGGGCCGGGATGGAAAAAGCTGATCATCGACGGCTACACCGACAACCTCGGCAACGATCAATACAATTTGACCCTCAGTTATCGCCGCGCCAGCAACATCCGCAAGCTTCTAATCGAAGAATTCAAACTCGAACCGAATAAAATCATGGCGGTTGGCCATGGCGAGGAAAGTCCCATTTCCAAAAACAATAACTACCAAGGGCGCCGTTTGAACCGCCGGGTAGAGTTCCGCATCTTCCGCAAATAAGCGTTGTAAGCTAGTCAAGTCTGGTCAAGTCCGGTCAAGTCCGGTCAAGTAAGGGAGGCATCGCTGCCATGAATCAAAAGACCATCTGCAAGGCTGCGCCGAGCAAGAATTTCCACGTCGTTTTCCTGACGGCGACTATTAGCATCATTAGCATCCTTAACATCCACGCTTGCCGCGCGGCGGGCTACGAAATCATTGATCCAGTGAAAGCCCAAGAGAGGCCGGCCGGCCCCACCGACGCCACCGCCAGCCTGCTGCCCTCGGCCCGCCTTGAAGTTGTCCAGGCCGGCAAAATGATTGGCGTGGTGAAAACCAATCAGGGCGTGGTTTTCCGGCCTTCCGCAGATACGGTTGATCCAGATTATGTCGGCAAAAGCCCCTGTGCCAATCCCGGAATAAACTCGGCCGAATACCAGATCAGCATCGACGGCCAACGGGTTGCCAGCACCAGGCAACGTGGCTGCGAACCCCTCGAAGTGCCCTATGCCTTTGCCAAGATTGGTGCGCAGAAGGTCACCCTCAAGGTGGTCAGCGCGGACGGTGAAACGGCAACGGCCTCCCAAACCCTGCGGGTCACGGACGACGACCCGTGCTGCTCCGTTCCGGCTCCAGCGGTTCTAGTAACGGCGGCGCCGATGGTTGCCTATCCGGGCGAACCGATCAAGGCACAGGCCAAGTGCTTGGCTGCGGAGGCTGGGACGATAAGCTGGAACTTTGGCGACGGGCCTGCCGCCCCTGTGGGTGGGATTGCGTCCCACGCCTTTGAAAAGCTTGGACAGCATGTGATTACAGCGACTTGCACCCTTGGAAACAAGCAGAAAGCCGAGGCCTCGGTCACGGTTTCGGTGATACCCGCCAGCCGCTCGCGTCCTGCTGGTGGCACACCCACCTTGCCAAGTGTGATTGAGCTAGGTATGCCACCCTCCCAGGTGCCTCCGAATCAGTCGGATCCAAGCCAAAATTAAAAATCCCGTGCGCGAAAGCATTGTGAACATCACATGATCAAAAATTCAGAATCAAACCCGGATGCCATCCACGCCATCGTCACGTGCCCAGACGAAACCAAAGAAGTCCTTGCTGCCGAATTGCGGGCACTTGGCGCGAATGACGTCGAGCTTCGCTACCGCGCCGTGGCGTGCAGCGTTCCCGACATCGAGACCTTTTATGAACTGCACCTGAAACTGCGGACAGCAAGTCGGATCTTTCGGATCGTCAAGGAATTTGCCGCCCATACGGAACAAATGCTTGCCGACCAGGCAAAGCGCATCCGTTGGGCAGATTGGTTTTCTCCAGAGCGGACGTTTCTTGTTGAGGGCGTTCCTGCCGACCGCGGCCCCGGCGTCATGGGATCCAATGCAATCAGCAAGACGATTCGCGAAAGCCTTCAGGCCGCCTTTGCCCAGCACACGGGCAAAATTCCCAAAGTTGATTTGAAAGACCCAAAGGTGATTGTCGTGGCCTTTATTCAAAAGGGGCGCTGCACGCTCAGCTTGGATACCACAGGAAAAACGCTGCACAAACGCGGCTACCGCACCGAGGGCCACCCGGCACCGATCAAGGAGACTCTAGCCTGCGCCATTTTGGATCTCGCGGGTTACGACGGAACGCAGCCGCTCTTGGATCCGATGTGCGGCAGCGGCACCATTGCCATTGAGGCAGCCTACAAAGCCTTGCACAAGGCGGCCCACATTCACCGCAAAAAGGGCGAGTTTGGATTTGAATGGTTGCGGGATTTTGACAACGACATCTGGCGCAAGGTTTCCGACCGTGTCCGGGGCGAAAGACTCGAGTCGCTGCCGGCCCCCATTGTTGCCTCGGATATCAGTGAAAAATATGTCGAGATGGCCAGGGAAAACGCCCTGCGCGCCCGGGTCGAACGCGACATTGAATTTAAGGCCGAAAGGATCCAGGATGCGCGTCCCCATGCCGAGACGGGCCTCCTGATCGCCAACCTGCCCTATGGGGCGCGGCTTTCCAAGGGCGACGACGAAGCCCTTGAGACTCTCTATGAAGAAATTGGCAACAACCTGAAAAAGAACTTCAAGGGTTGGCGCGCGGCTTTGCTGGTCGCTGAAGATTCGCCCTGGAAATTTATTGGACTCAAGTCGACCAGGCGCATTCCCATCATGAACGGCAGCATCCCTGCCAAACTCCTGATTTACGACATGTATGCTGGTACCAAAAGAAAACCCAGGGCGGACGAAGAAACCCAAGAAACCCAAGAAATCCAGGAAACAGGTGACGTTTAGTTATGCGGCTGAATCGCGGTGAAATAGATTCCATCAAGTCTGCCATTTATCAAATTGATTCTGGGGCGCGCATTTTTCTTTTTGGATCCCGCGTTCGCGACAACGCTGCTGGCGGCGATATCGATTTACTTGTGGAATCACAAATAATTCAGTTCGATGATAGAATATCGATATTGGCAGCCATCAAAAAAAATCTTGGCGAACAAAAAATTGATCTGATTGTGACGAAGGATCTGGCGAACGACTCAGACCCATTCATTCAGTCGATCAAAGATGAAATGAAAAAAATTTGACCAAAACATCATCTCAACCACTCTTGGAAAAATACTCGCAGCAGGCCGAAAAAGCTGCGCTCTGGCTGCAGCGTTCCTTACAGAAAACCATTTCATTCCAAATCACGGAAAACATCTCCGAATCGGAATTTGATGTGTTGGAAAACTTAACTTCTCGCTTTGCGAGACTGAGTGACATTTTGTTTCAAAAAGTATTTCGTGCTATCGATACCGCGGAATTGGAAACACCAGGTTCTATCATCGACGTTCTCAACCGCGCAGCAAAGCGCGGCATTGTTGCCAACGACAAAACGGCCCGCGAGTTGCGGGAATTACGCAACACCATCGCCCACGAATACACCGAAGAGCAGTTAATTGAATTGTTCAAGAAAATTCGCAAGGTCAGCCCTGAACTATTGGTGATCCACGAAAACGCCAAGAAATATATTGCCGGCCGTTTTCCATAAGTGCCTATTCCCTGTTTTTACGTGAATATGCCCCATCCCAAAGCCGATCCAGAAACAATCGCCACGGCAAGATGTCTATTCCGTTTTCATGACGGGGGCGTTCCTCATTACAGACCAGGATGTACTGGCCGCAAATATTTTCTTCCATAAGGGCCTTTAATCCCTTTTGGTGTTGGGTCGTCACGCGATTCGTTGATTTGACTTCAATCGCAATATGACCGTCCAAGATGAAGTCCACTTCGAACTTCGAAGTAGACCTCCAATACTGCAAGGTTGCCAGTGGCTCGAAGTAGTCAATCCAGGCTTTAAGTTCCATCATGATAAATTGTTCAAAAAACTCACCCCACTCCGTTTGTTCGGGGACAATCCACGGCAAGCGCCGAAGTGCCCGCACGATCCCGGTATCGAAAAAGTAGAACTTCGCGGTGTCAATGGACTTGCGTTTTACCGTTTTTGTGAAGGGCGGAATTTCCCACGCGAGAAGCGTGTCGTATAGTACTTGAAACCAGTTTTGCACTGTGGCGCGTGAAATCTTGGAATCGTTTGCGATCGACGTATAGTTAATAAGTTGTCCGTTGGCTAATGACGCAACTTGAAGGAATCGACTAAATGCCGGAAGATTTCTCGCCACACCCTCACCGGCAATTTCCTCGGTAAGATAGCGGCCAACATAAGAGGCAAGGTCTTCATCCGGGGCTTCCGCTAAATAATGTGACGGAATCAATCCGTGATTCAAAGCACGGGCAAGGTCAAACCCATTGTTTTTCAGCTCTTGATAAACAAACGGATGAAAATTTCTGTCCCGCCCCCGACCACCCAGGAGGTTGGCGCCTGATTTTTTTAGTTTTCTGGCACTTGAACCGGTCAGCAAGAATCGGATGCCACGCTCCTCAATCATAAGATGAATTTCATCCATCAAAGCAGGGCATTTCTGGATTTCGTCGATGAAAACGATTGAATCGCGCAGATTATCAAATTCAATTTCTTTGCGAATTAATGTCGGATCGGCCAAGAGTCGCAGCAGAAGGCCCTGGTCTAGCAAGTTGTATGTTTTTGCTATCGACGAAGAGAGTTGTTCCCGAACATAACTTGACTTCCCAGTTTGGCGCGGCCCAAAGAGCAACACGGTTTTTGATTTAAGAAGGGATGAAAGAGGTATAACCCTCTGAATGTACGTCATATTTTAATACCGCCAAGATAGTTGGCGGTTATCATTATAATTGCCAACTGATCTATCGTATATGATCAAAGTTGAATATTCAAGAAGTCGGCCGATACATTCGCGGGCTTTAGTCCCCTCGGCAAACTATTTTTTCAAGGAATTTCCTCATGAACCAGTTGTTTAAAAATCGCAGACTCTTATTGATCAGCATGTTTTCTGGATTGGCCGTGCTCCTGCCTTCCCTTTCAACTTCGGGTGCCATTGCAGCACCGGTTCAGCCTGCAAGAAATCCGTCGGCTGCTACCCTGGTGGATTCCCAACCTCAGGGCATAAAGAAACAAAAAAAGAAAAAAATCAGGAAAGTCGTTGAGGAAGATGAATCTGTAGATGACCGAGCCGATAATCGCTCCCGAAATCATTTTAAAAATGGCTACGGAGGGATGTTCGGAATGCTTCAGATGGGAAATGGAGGCGGCCTCGAATTTTCCATGCCGACGGGTCCTAAGTTTCGTCTGATGCTGCAACTGTCCATGGCATCCGATAACTTAGTTGCTAAGGGGGGAGAGGCTAAAGATCTTCATTTAACGACAAAGTTTTCTCAGACTCAAATTGCTCTGAAGGGAAAATATTTTTTCTCAGAAACATTTTTTGGAACCGCCGGATTTGGTTATAGCATCTTGGACGGTAAATATGGTGTGACGCAATATGATAAAGAAATCTTGTGGGACGGGTCGGGCAGCCGCACTGACCTGACGGTGGGTATTGGCAATGAATGGGTTTGGCCATCGGGCGTGTTTATTGCAGCTGAATGGATTGGATACAGCCATGTTCTCTCTGCACAACTCACGCGTTCCAGCAGTGGGACCGATTCTCAAATCGCTGTAGACCAAACGATTGCATCAAACAATTTGCCGTCTGTCATCGATACGGCCTTGGGGGCCGTTGTAGAAAGTAACATCTACGCGCTGCTCATCAGTTGCGGAAAACGCATTTGATTTCATGAGGCGATGTCTCTCGTGCAATGCAGGACCGCATATAGAGGATAGTTTTCGTATTCGCCGGCCTGTTGAAAATTAAGCAGATTGACGCGACAGGCGCGGGTTAATTCGGGATATCGATCTCGAAAGGAACGCAGGGATTTTGATTTGACGTTGATTCCTGCTTTAGCTTCAAGTGGAAGAATGGTTCCTGCGGACTGAATCACAAAATCGATCTCGGCATTCCCCGAACTTTCCCAATAGTGAAGTGCCTTGCCCTTGAAGACCAATTGCTGTGCGACGTAGTTTTCGATGAAAGCGCCATGAAACTCATGGAAAACTCGTGACCCACGGTACAGCACATCAAAAGGAAGGTCGGCCAACGCCCCCAGCAATCCAATATCGAGAACGTACACCTTAAAAATATGAGGATCTTCATAGGATCGCAAAGGCATCGCGGCCTTGGCAATGCGGTGGCAGTAATGAATCAACCCGGCGTCCTTCAACCACGCGAGAGTCGATTCATAGTCACGACCGCGCGCTCCACGACGAACTGCCGAAAAAATAAAACGTTTGTTTTCGCGAGACAGGTGAGAAGGTATCGAACCCCATACACGGGACAACTTGGGAATGTCGGACGCCGGGGCATGTTTGGCGAAGTCGTTCTGATAGCCCCGCAAGATAGTTTCCTAGATATGACGTGCCTTGGCAAGGCTACCGGCACCCGCAAATCCCGCAACCACTTCCGGCATCCCGCCGACGATGAAATAGTTTGTCAGATGCGTCAGAAACTTTTGGTGAAAGGCATCGGCCAACGGCACTAGGTCGCGTTTTCCTTCGAGCAACGCGCGCAATGCAGCGCCGTTGTTTGCGTCAAGAAACTCTTCAAACGTCATAGGGAACAAATCAAGGAAATCAACCTTTCCAACGGGAAATGATCGTCCCTGCGACATCTTGACGCCAAGCAATGATCCGGCCGCAACCACATGATACTCAGGGGCTTCCTCGCAAAAATATTTGAGCGCATTGAGCGCCGCATTGCATTCTTGAATCTCGTCAAAAATAAGGAGCGTTCGTCCGGCCTCGATTTCCTTTCCCGTGTAAGCCGAAATCTTTGTGACAAGAATTTTGGGATCAAGCGTTTCTTGAAAGAGTGTCGCCAATAGCGGGTCTTTTTCAAAATTCAGAAGCACAAAGCTCTCGTAACAAGTTTCACCAAGCCACTGAAGTGCATAGGATTTTCCAGTTTGCCGAGCCCCCCGCAAGATTAGAGGTTTGCGCTCTGGAGAGCGGGACCAAGCACGGAGGTATTCAAAGATATCCCGTTTCACCGTTAAACCACCGTATTTATTGGGTTTGTATAATATATACGCTACAATAACGTGGGCTATTTGCCAATTATTCCATCGAATAACGTGTAAAGATCCCACTCTTTATGATCATAAATAGTGTGTCTGTCCCGTCCCAGGAAGAATATCCCACGACAGCTCGACCTGCCTCAGCTCAAATTTTCCTCGCTATGTTTGCCGCCGCGCCAAGACAGCACTACGGATAAATTTTGAACAACCGCGCCGCGAAGTAGGCCGGTCCAACTAGAGCATGCAAAATGTTGGTGAAAAAAGACGGCTGACTTTTTTCCCAAACGTAATGCCCGCTGAACTGGATAATCCAGCCGACAATCGCCAAGGCAATGACCACTCCCACCGGCGTATGCCAACCGACAACAAGACAGGCGAACATAAAGGCCGTCAAAATGCCGCCCAGGCGCAGGTCGTTACGGAAGTACCATGCCCCCGCAATCACAATGCCCAGCGTGCCACCGGAAAGGCGCAGCCCGCCGCCGTTTGCCGTCGCCATAGCAACAACAGGCCCCAGCTGGATCCAGTCCAGCATGGCAATAATATGGAAAACGATCAGCGGAATGGCGACCTTGTGCGTCAGTTGATTGGTCGGATGGCGGTGGCCACTTTCGTATTCCCTGAAAAGCTTGATTAACTTGGGTGTCATGACTGTCTCCCCGTGATATTTCGATCATATATCGAAACAGGTGGTTTTGTGGAAATCAGGGCATTCGCCGAACAAGTTTTGTCGGGAACGACCATAGAAGATAAGATTTCAGCACCTGACGCTGCTGGCGTTTGGCCTTTTGCCGATGACGCGCCCGGCCCCGCCTTGGACGCGCCGCCCGATCTGCCGGGCCGCCCCCCCGAACTCGCCTTTGACCGCCGCCCTCCACACTCCGATCAATTTCCGGGCGGCGGACGCCTTTCCAGCAAACTGACCGATCCCCGTGGGCGCGGCATCGTCCTGCACTACTTCGCCAACCACGAACTCTTGGCCCTTGAAGTCATGGCCCTGGCCCTGCTGCGCTTTCCTGATGCACCAAAGGCTTTTCGTGCCGGCATTGTGCGCACGATGCTCGAAGAGCAAGGCCACTTGAAGATGTACATCACGCGCATGGCCGAACTCGGGGTCACATTTGGCACCCTGCCGGTCAACAGTTTCTTCTGGCGCACGCTCAAAAATATCGCGTCACCGGCTGAATACGCTGCGGCGATGTCCCTTACATTTGAACAAGCAAATCTTGATTTTGCCCTGCACTACGAAAAATCATTTCGTGATCTGGGAGATGACATAACCGCCGACATCATGCTCCAAATCCACGACGACGAGGTCCGCCACGTCGAGCACGGCGTTGTCTGGCTGCGGCGCTTTGAGGCGGAAAAAACCCTTTGGGAAAGCTACCGCAAGCACCTGCCCTTTCCCCTGACCCCCAGCCGGGCCAAGGGCCCCGTCTTTGACGAATTGGGTCGCGCCCGCGCCGGGATCGATCCGGTATTCATCTCAGAATTAAAAATCTTTAGTTCTTCAAAGGGACGCCCGGCCGATTTCTGGTTCTTTAATCCGGGCTGCGAACGCGAACTTGCCTGCCACGGCAAATTGCCTTTCATGCCGGCCAAGGCTGCCTTCATTGAACACGATCTGTCGCCGCTGCTGATGTTTCTTGCAGCGGCGGATGATCTGGTTATGGTTAGCCGAAAACCGTCGCTCCCGTTTCTTTCAAGCCTGAAGCTTGCCGGTTTTTCCGTCCCAGAATTTATTGAAGCCGGCGAAACACCCAACACCGCCGCACTGGAAAAAATTCTCGGCAGCCGCAAACTAGGTTCACTGCGTCCATGGGGGCAAACTCCGGCGGCCATGGCTTGGTTCGCCCCACTCGCCAATCGCTTCACCAGAATGCCAGGGACTTGGCCACGGGGTTTTGACGTTTTTTTTGGCAAGGATTTCGCAGCGCGCGTAGCTCCGGACGATTATTCGGGCCAATTATGCCGCCAGATTTCTGAAGTCTCCGCCGTGGCGCTTCAGATAAAGTCCCGAGGGTTTTCTCACCTCGCCATCAAACCAGTCTTGGGTGCATCGGGGCTTGGCCTGCGCCGCATTGCTGTGGAAGCCCTGATAGCATTGGAGGCCGACGCATCTGAAATTTCAGAAAACGTAAAAATCGACCTGCCCTGCATCGCAGAACCGTGGCTCGATAAAGTCTGCGACTTGAGTGTTCTCTTTGATGTCGAAAAAAATACGGGCAACGTCCGCATCATCGACATCACGCGCCCGCTTATTGACCGCAGCGGAAAATATTCTGGGCATGCGTTAGGCAGGCCGTTTACTTTTCCTGATGCGAACGCCAAGCCGCTGACCCAAGATTTTTTCAGCCAGTTTTATTCTGTGTGGATGGACCAGTTGCGCGAGAGCGCTCTCGATTGCGGGCGAAAAATGGCTGCCGAAGGCTTCTCCGGCCCCGCTGGAATCGATGCCCTCGTGTTTCGTGATCCACGGAATGCCAGTCTTTGCCTGCGCCCCGTCGTCGAAATTAATCCACGGCTCTCCATGGGACGCATCGCCATCAACTTGGAGCGCCGCCTGGCGCGGGGCCAACCAGCCGTATGGCTGCACATCCACAAAAATGTGCTCCACCGCACGCGCCATCACGCACCAGGCAAGTCCTTTGCCGATTTTTCTATGGAAATGACGCGCCGCTTTCCGTTGGTCACCACCAGCAAATCTGAATCAGCCCAGGCAGACACCCTCGTTAAATCTGGATTTCTTCCCACCAATGATCCGGAAATGGCAAACGGCATCTTGACAGCGTTGTTTGCTGGCCAAGATGCCGCACAATATGCTTGGAACCTTCTCTATCAAAAGCCTGACTAGGCCGAGTGACGAACGCCGCGAAGTGCTGGTTTTTTGCCATTTACGCCATGCCCTAGGCATTGCGCGACAAGACCTTTTGAATGGGCAGCCTTGTAACTGCTCGGTGCCCCGTGCATCCAAGCATCTTCAGAATCGAAACGGCGAGCAACCTTTGCCAGGCGTGCCATCGTCCATTCTTTGCTCTTGGCCTTTGCTTCATCCAAGCTGTGATCTACCTTGACTGCCTTCTTTTTTGCCTTTGGCGCGCTCTCTGCCGCCTCAGCCGGTTTTGCCGTTTTAGCGCCCTCTGGTGTTGCCGCAGTATCCTTGACCATGAAACCTCCGGTGAATGGCGAGCCCCTTGCGGGGTAGGCCTTGGTTCAGCAAGCAATCATTGCTGGCTCTCCCTTCAGGATTCGGCAAAACCATGACAGCCCTTAACGGGACCACGGATATCGCAGCGAATTTCTGGGCTACCGGTCCGCCGGTAAACAACTCTAAAAAATGAGCAATTTTAATTAATTTTGCTTTTTCGAAAATCGCCGGATTTCGTCCGAAGTCACCCTGATATCCGCACCTTTTTTTTGTGCAGCACCAGATACCTCGACCAATTCACCCCGCAAAAATTCCGGTGGCTCACCATGGCGGTGCTGCCAAGAAAGAAACTCGCGCTCACTACTCCGGCAGACCATTTGGCGGGTCTGCCCCTTGAGTCGCTGCTGATCCCCCGTCAAACGCGCAGCCCCGACCAAGTCCGCTGGCGGGGCAAGGGTTTTGCGGGCAAGTAGATAGGAAAACACCAGAGTCCGGTGTTTCATGGGCAGATGCTTTTCAATGTCCTGATAAAATTCAGGTTGCTGCCACATGACGCGGTCATGGCACCAATCGGTTTTGCTTTGGGTCAAAAGCGGGCACGGGCCCTGATGGGTGCACGGAGCCCAAACCTGGTAACCCTTTTGGATAAGGCTGTCGCGCACGCCCAGCAACCTGCGCCCATCTTGATTGGTCCCGGGTTCTATAATGGCCAATGCCTCACAGCGGTGGACCCAATCTGGCAGGGTCTCGATTTCGGTTAGCGAATATGAAAACACGGCCAATGTTTTGGATGACTCAGCCTTGGCCGATCCCAAAAAATCGTGAATTTTGCGGTCGTCCGTGGCCATGGCGTGGCATCCGGCATCGTCGCCGGGAACAAAGGCGCGCCGCAGCGCCATTTGAATTTCCAAAGCCCTGGGTGAACGATCAATGGCCAGACTTCTGCAAAGGCTACCTGGGGCCACGTCCCGCAAGGCCAGCCAGGCGGCCCCCATTCCACTACCCCAGTCAATCACGCGGTCTAGGTTGGCAAAAAAACCTAGATTCTGTGCCTCGCGAAACACCCCGAGGCAGCGCACGTGATTCAGTAAGGTATAGTAAAGCAGGTAGGCTGCCGGCGCCCCAGGCAACTCGTAGGGGGTTTTTCCGGATGGCCGGGAAATATAGAAATCAGAGATCTTCTGAACTGCGGCAGAGATTTTTGCAGCGTCAAAACTAGATTGGTATCCAAGGGCCGTTCGTGCCACATCAGGAAACGCCCGAAGAAGGTCTGGATTGATGGCGAATTCACGGCCCAAAAAAAAGACCTCATTAATAAGTGTTCGTTAGCCCAAATGCCCACATGCCCACATGCCCACATGATTACTGGAACAACATAAAATGACTTCTGCAGAATATCATTGGACCGCGGAGAGAGTCGCCAAAATCACGTCGGGCCGCAAATACGAAATCGCCCCCCCGGAGGACGCCCCTTTTTTGCGGGCCATTGGCCTTCTCAGCAGCAATTCAGCGATGCCGGCCGATGCCGTACGCAAGTACGTCCAAATCAATCACATGTTGGAACTCCTGAAACCACCCTTACTTGATTTGCGCGGGCGGCACAAAAATCTCGCAATTCTAGACGCCGGCTGCGGCAGTTCTTACCTTACTTTCTTGCTGGCCTGGTACCTGAAACACAAATTACCGGAAACCCCTGGGCAAAACTTCATACTGGTAGGAATCGACACCAACCAACGCCTGATTGAAAAATCACGCTCCCTTGCCGCCAAGCTGGACCTCGAAAAACACATGCACTTTGAGGTTGCCTCGACCGCTGACTTCAAGTGGGATGCCATGCTGCAACGCCGCCCGACGATTGCCGAATTTAAGCGACCACAAATGGTGGTGGGCCTTCACGCTTGCGACACGGCCACGGACGAAGCCTTGGGGCTGGGCCTCGCCAATGGCGCCGATATTTTGGCGGCATCACCGTGCTGCCAGGCTGAATTGGCCGGCAAATGGCGCGACCTTGCGCAATCTGAAGCAGGCCGCAACCACGCGCTGGCACCAGCATTTCAGGCGCCGGAACTGCGCCGGACGATCGCCGCTGAAATGACCGACATGATGCGCGTTTTACTTTTGCGCGCCAGTGGCTATGAGACCACAGCAACTGAATTTGTTGAATCGCGCCACTCGCCAAAAAACCGGCTGATTTTGGCCGTAAAACGCGGACGTTATTCCCAAGAGGCGGTGGAGAGCTACTTAAAACTAAAGGCGCATCTTGGTGGATGCGCCATTCGCTTGGAGGCGTTGCTTGGGGATGATGCGCGACAGCGACTATTTACAGAAGGCAGCCGTTAGCCGCAAAAATGGATTCTAAATTGTCAGTTCGATCGACGAGTTCCAGGCCGCAAATAAAATGACCGACCCGCGTGAGGTGCGGATAGGTGTGGATGACTTTAAGGGTTACGTTTTTTCCAGACATCACCATCGTCAAGACTTGGCCTGGTTGCAAAATTTTATCGACCATGATGCCAATGCCGTCCCGACTGACATCTGTGG
This sequence comes from Oligoflexales bacterium, assembly GCA_947445775.1. GTDB lineage: Bacteria > Bdellovibrionota_B > Oligoflexia > Oligoflexales > RGVZ01 > RGVZ01. The sequence goes on from CANFEB010000008.1 coordinate 38,720, forward strand.
CTACAGCGCGGATTGGTTCATGGCGGTCAAAGTCGATGAGTTTTCCGGGGAGCATGCCACTGACCCGCAAATTACGGGCGTATGACCTTTTCTCCAGGGCCACCGGGGGCGCATCGACTAGCAACTTTCTGGCGGGTAGCCGCATGAAAAATCTCCTGCGAATTTGCTGATATAATAGATGGCGGGATATCCGCAAAAAACTTAACGGCAATCTACAAATTATTTAAAAAAATCAATATAAATCAATAATTTTATGGACTTAGACGATTGAATAAATCATCAGAAACCGTCCTGATCGTTGATGGCTTTGAGTGGCAGGTGCCCGAAAGTGACCTCAAACGGCTGTTTGAGCAGTATTGAAGTACGACGGAACGCACTACCGCCGTACTGTGTTGCGGGTTAAACCCGCGTAGAATAGAGGTCTTATATACACCCTGAAATATTGGACACGCCGTGACGTCACCAGATATCCGCTGGAAACAAAGATTCGACAATTACATCCGGGCCCTTGCCGCGCTAGAAAGCGCGGTCTCCCTGACAAAATTACGTCCGCTCTCAGACCTCGAAAAACAGGGACTCATCCAGTCCTTTGAATTCTGCCACGAGCTCGCCTGGAACTTGGTAAAGGACTATCTGGAGCATCAAGATTTCAGCTCGCCGTTCGGTGGTGAAAATTTTGGTTATAACATGACAGGGTCGCGGGACGCGATGCGCGAGGCCTACAAGCGCGGATTGATCACACATGGCGACGACTGGGCGGACATGATCGGCAGCAGACACCTCTCGACGCATACCTACAACAAGAAAATTGCCGATGACATCGGCACCAAGATCACCAGCAGTTATTTCGATCGTTTTGTTGAACTGCGAACCAAATTTTTGTCATTCGGCTGACTAATGATCGACAGCAAAACATGCGGACTCTCTTCGCGCACTCAATCCGGCCTGATGGAAGCCTTCAGGGCATTTCCCTCTGTGATTCAAGTCAAATTGTTCGGGTCACGAGCCATGGGCTGCTACCGAGAAGGATCGGACATCGATCTGGCCCCGGTCACCAATCAATTCAGCCATTCCGACCTTCTGCGCCTGAGTCAGAAAATCGATGACCTCTTGCTCCCTTACAAAGTGGACCTAGTGGTCATGCACGAGATTGAGAACCCCGCCCTGGTCGATCACATCAACCGGGTTGGCCTAGATTTTCTCAGTTGAGCGGGGCTAGTCAATCAACAGGAATAACATCGAGGATCTGGTCTTCGCCAAATTCGTCTTGAAGTTGGGTCCGAACCCCGTTCAATAGTGTGATCAGCGAACTGGGGCACCCCTCACAACCGCCCCCTAAGCGAATATGCGCCACACCGGCTTCAAAGGCTTCAAGGCGGGCAAAACCCGAATGCATTTGTAGCATGTTTGACACGGGGCCTTCGAGAAACAACGCAACGTCACGCCCAAGACCGCCAAAACGCCCACTGGTAAGCGGCTCGGTGAAAGCACCGTGCTCGTCCATACCCAGAAGTTCGCGCATCGCATCGCGTGCGGCGTCCATCGTCGGACCTGCGGTTTTTTTACCTGACGGTGTATGCACAGCCACAAAGGAACCATCTGGCTCTTTGATAATGATCACAGAATCAAGTTCGCTAGACATTATTTTGACTCATCGTTGAATTGTTTATCCAGGGCGTCAGGTGCGCTTGATGCCCCCCCCACAAAAGACACGGCATCCTGCAAGCCATGGCGGATGCGCCGCGCCTGAACGATGAATACCACTGTCTCCGCAATGTGACAGGCGATATCGGCAATGCTTTCAAACTTGTTGGCGCACGCAACAAACATCAGTCCGGATTCAGGATCCATTGCGGCAGCACCGGCCTCGGCAGGACCAGGATTTCGCAGCGCTTTGAGCACCAAGTCGTGGGCCTTATCTTGGAGGGCATCCACCACGTTATCCAACGGTGGAATCACCTCGGCTGCCATTGCGTCTCCCGACAGCAGGGCGGCAACCGACATCTCCAAAATCATATAAGATTTATCGGAAAGTTCTCTCAGAACTAACCAGATTTCTGACGATGAGTCGGAGGCATCACCAATATCAGCAACATCGCCAAGATCCATGACTTTTCGGGCGATATACTCCACGCAATCGCCAATCCTTTCAAGACCGGCGGCGACGTCAATGGCCCCAATGGCATAGCGCAGGTCCCGTCCTAAAGGGGCGCGGAAATTCATGAAGGCCATCGTTAAATCATCAAGGCTCAATTCTAGGGAATCGACCTCAGCATCATTGGCAATGATCTGCCCCAGAGTGTCCTTGCGCTTGGCACCCGTCAGGCTGAATGTCGTACGCAAAGCTCGCGACTGATCCAGAACTGCTAAAGCCAACTCCTCAAGACGCCTGCGCATTGCTGCAAATTCCTGACTGCTGGTTGCCCCAGATCCCATGGCAAACTCCCCGTACGGCAAAAAAAGTTAGGACTTCACTGCAAAACGGGCCCTCATCCGAGCGGCGCTCCACACGCGAAACTGGTCGATGAACCCGTAGGCAGCCGGCACCACCACCAAAGACAAAACGGTAGAACTGATCAGGCCGCCAATGATGGCAACCCCCATGCTGGTTCTTTGACGCGACGCCTCATTCAAGCCTATGGCAATTGGCAGCATGCCGGCAATAAGAGCCATGGTGGTCATCAAAATTGGCCTCAGGCGTGCCCGCCCCGCCTCCAGAATGGCTTGGCCCCGCTCGACCCCTTCTTGAACGCGCTGATTGGCGTAATCCACCAATAGAATTGAATTTTTTGAGGCAATGCCCATCAGCAATATGCACCCGATCATGGAATTCAGGTCAAGAGCCTTACCCGATATGAACAAGGCCAGAAACGCCCCGGCCACGGCTAGGGGCAACACCAACATGATCGCAAACGGCGTGACAAAGGACTCATAAAGGCTGGCCAGAACGAAATAAATGAACAGAACGCCCAGGGTTAGCGCCAAGACCATATTTTCAATCAACTCTTTAAAACTCTCCGCCTGACCAACAAAGGTGTAGCGCATTCCTTCCGGAAGTTTCATCTCTCCCGTAAGCAAACGGTTGATGTCGGACATTACAGCATTCATGCCGGGTCCATCCGCGGCAATGTCGGCGCCGATGTTGATGTAACGCCCTCGGTCTTGGCGGCTGATGGTGGCAGGTCCATCTGTCCGGACCATTTGGGCGACGTCAGAAAGCCGCAGCAATGACATGTTGATATTAGGCACGTAAGTCTTTTCGAAAACTTCGGGAAGGTTGCGCTCGCTTTCAGCCAGGCGAACGCGAATGTCATATTCCTGAGTGTTTTCCCGGAAGACGGCGGGCGTAGCGCCCTCTACGAGGGTACGCAATTCATAGCCAACTAGATTAGTCGAAACCCCGAGGCGCTCTGCCTTCTGGCGATCCAATATAAACTGGACCTCAGGCTTGCCGGGGCGATACCCAATATCAACATCTTTCAATGCCGGATGAGTCTTTAGTTTGGTGAAAAGCTGCTGGGACACTTGTGCGAGCTGCTTTAAGTCTGGGCCAATGATCGACACATTGAATGGGCGCTGGCCACCGGCAACGATATCCAGATCCTTGACCAGCGGATTGGCAAAGGCGAAGGGCTTGAGTTCACTGCGCATTAAATCTTTAAACTGCGTGGTGTTTACTTTGCGTTTTCGAGATGGGACGAGATTGACAAAAATTTCTGCCACGTTGGCCTGCCCGTCGCGCCCCCCGATGCTCATGGAAGTCAGGCCAACCTCTGGCTTGCTGCGAACTAATTTTTCAACATCGCCGGCCACCCTAGACATTTCATCGAGGGAGGTTCCGGGCGGTAAATCAAGCCCGACGACAAATTCGCCAAAATCCTGGGGCGATAGAAATGTCTTCGGAACGTACTTGCCAAGAATAACAAGACTCGCGAAAAAAATTCCAAAAGCAATCGCCAACGATAAAACCGAATTGCGCCGATTTCGCAGAATGACGTGCAGCAGCGCCTCGTAAAAATGATCGAGTTTGTCCTGGGCCCGAGCAAACCCGCGCACCAAAGGACCAAACGTGCAGCGAAACAACAACGACTCTTTAGCGGCGACGCCACCAACAACGTGGACTTTACCGGCGAAATAAGCCGACAGCATCGGAGCCATGGTCAAAGCATCAAAAAGCGAAATCGCCATGGCAAAACAGATGGTGATTCCAAACTCGCGAAAAAACTGTCCGACAACTCCCTTCAAAAATCCAACTGGACCAAAAACGGCAATCACGACCAGCGTCGTCGCCACAACCGCCATGGTCACTTCCTTGGTGCCGTTAAGTGCCGCGTCTTTAGGATTTTCACCCATCTCAATGTGGCGGAAGATGTTTTCCCTTACGACAATCGCATCATCTACCAAAAGCCCCACCGCCAAAGACAGCGCCAGTAGCGTCATGACGTTGATGGTGAATCCTGCCAGTGCCATCAAAACAAATGCACCCAATAAAGAGTTGGGCAAGGCCAGACCTGTGATCACCGTCGAACGGAAATTTCCCAAGAATAAATAAACAACAAATATCGTCAGGACGATCCCTAGGAAGATCGACTCCTTGACGTCTTCCAGATTCGCGCGAATCGGCTTGGCGCCGTCGCGAACCATCGTCAACTTGGCTTTATCTCCTGAGGCCACCATCTCGGCATTGATCACCTCAATGGCCTTCTTGACGGCATCGGCGACCTTTACAGTGTTCGCCCCAGATTGTTTAAAAACATAAATCGAAATGCCCTGTTTTCCGTCCAGAAAATAGCGGGTCTTTTCATCCTGGAGGCCATCGTAGACGCGACCAACCTCGGCCACGGTCACCGGAACATCATTGCCCATAAAATTGACAATTGTTTGCTCGATATCCTGCAACGACTTGAATTCGCCAATCGTCCGAAAAACGTTTTCCTTCGTTCCCGCGCTGAATTTACCGATCGGAACATTCTGACCAGATGCCCCGAGGCGATTGGAAACCATCGATGCCGACAGCTCGTAGCTCTTCAGTTTCTTCTGATCTAGGTCGATCCGGACTTCGCGCTTGCGCCCCCCGACAATATCTACGAGCCCGACTTGGCTAACCTGTTCAAACTTCGGTTTGATGCGCGTATCCGCAAGTCCGTAAACTTGATCAGGACGCAAACCAGGCGCCTCAAGGGCCACGATCAAAACAGGTTGATCCGCTGGATCAATCCTGCGGATCACAGGTTCTTTGACATCGACAGGCAACTTTCGTTTGGCCGCAATGACGCGGTCTTTGACCTGCTGCTCGGCATATTTGATGTCGGTTTCAAGGACGAATTCAGCGACAACAATACTGACGCCTTCTTTACTGTCAGAGCGCAGGCGTTTGATGCCTGGCACCGTGCTGACTTCTTCTTCCAAGACTTTTGAAACCAGCGTTTCTATCTCGGCTGGCCCCGCCCCGGGATATGGGGTCGTTACGGTGACGACGGGGAACGTGATGTTTGGAAACAGGTCAACCCCAAGCCCGCGCATCGATAAATATCCGACGGCCAGCATGAGCATGACAATGCACGATAGAAATACCGGACGCTTGATGGAAATTTCGGCCAGACTCATCGTTCAATTACCTCCGAAGGTTTTCATTTGGGCGATAATGCGCATGTAATCCGCCTTCATGCGGATCCTGCTCAATTGAGCGCCAGCATAATCCTGTTCAAACATCAGCACCTGAAACAGGGTCGAACGGCCTTTTGATTGCCGGCCCTTTTCGTGGTCGTACTTTTCTTTTTGGATTGCTTCCATATTGGTGCCCAAATCCAAGCGTTTACGGGCGTCGCCCAGTGCATCGACGAGGCCATCCCATTCCCGCAGTTCATCAAATTCCTTGCGTTCTCTAACCAGCTCGCTCGCGCGCGCTTCCATAGCGGCTCCGCGCCGGTGATCCAGCACTGCGGGGACGCCGAGAGGCACGTTGAATTTCACTCCGTACTGCCTCGTTGGATGCTTGAAACTCAGGCCATCTTCCCCCGAGTTGCCGGCCCCGGCATCCCGACCGTTGCCTGCATAGGTCGCAAATAAATCGATTTGAGGAGCGTATTTTTCCTGCGCCAACGTCGCCGCAGCCTTTGCAATAGTCTCTGCCTGGCGAGCCACGCGAACGTCCTCACGGGGCTCCGTGCGAACGGGATCAGCCATTTTTTCGATGGCATCTGCCGTCAATCGCGCCAGATTTTCCGAAACATTGTCGCTGATATTACCTCGCATTGAATTGAATTGGCGCGACGCTGCCCCTTCTTCATCCGTGGCAACCTGCATCTCAAGTTCACGCCCCTTCACGGCCGCATCTGACTGCAACAAGTCCGCCTTGTCAGCCAGGGACAACTTCACGCGCCCGGCGCTCCAATCTCGCATTTTTACTGCGCGTTGATACGACTCGCGTTGCGCGGCCAAGGCCTCCCGCGCCAGAGCCAGGCGCCAGTAGGCAACCTCGGCTTCAGCCATCAAAAACTTGCCCTTCAGGTTTTCAGTGTGTTTGCCCATCAAAGCTTGGCCCTCGACCACGTCCAACTGGGCCCGTGTCTCGCGCCCAAACCCGTTTTTCCAAAGGGACTGGGTGACCTCCAATTGAGGCCGAGTTTCATAATAGTCACTGAGGGGCAGAAACTGCGGACTGGCTCCCTCAATAACAACGTGGTTGGTCGTTAAACTCAGTTTTGCGGCCATGCCAAAGGGCGTCAGCTGTGAAACTCCATAGGACATGCTGTCCACGTCCGTCGCAGAACCCATCATAGTCGGATTGCTGGTGGGTTTCAGGTCGCGCGACTGAAGCCACGTGCCAAATAGTGTCGGCGACAAGATGGCACTGCGTTCGGCGGCCTTCAGGTCCCCCGCTTGGGACATGCTGGCGGCGGCCTGGGCGGATTTATTGCCAGACTTGACTTGCTCCAGGTAAGCTTCCAGGCTCAAATTTGTGGCTACCAATGCAGTTGATGACCCCGAAAATATTGCTAATGCTGAAAATATCGCTAACGTGGATTTACAAAAATGCGTCATTCAACACCTTCCTCTGGAACTCTCAAATGCAACCCTAAATTGTATCCGTGGGTCATGAGCTCGGGCTTATTAAACTTCTCGGAAATTGTGGACTTATTTCAGCAGAATAGCCAAGATTATGTTTGCAAGTCCGGGGGGTTTCCTGTTTAACCGGGGCATGTCAGCTACAGCCACCGGCGTCCTAAATAAAGAAATCCAGAAGCGCCGCACCTTTGCGATCATTTCGCATCCTGATGCCGGCAAAACGACGATCACTGAAAAGTTGCTTCTTTACGGTGGGGCCATCCAGATGGCCGGAACCGTGAAGGCAAAACGCGGCAAAAAATTCGCCACGTCCGACTGGATGGAGCTGGAAAAACAGCGAGGGATTTCCGTGACGTCGTCGGTCATGAATTTTCCCTACGATGGCCACGAAATCAATTTGATCGACACCCCTGGTCACCAAGATTTTTCCGAGGACACCTACCGGACGCTGACCGCCGTTGACAGTGCCCTGATGCTGATTGACGGCGCTAACGGGGTCGAGACCCAAACCAAAAAATTGTTTGAAGTTTGCAGCATGCGCAAAACGCCCGTGATGGCGTTCATCAACAAAATGGACCGCGAATCCCGCGATCCATTCGATTTGATCGATGAAATTGAGAAGGTTTTGGGAATTGCCTGCTATCCCGTGACCTGGCCCATTGGCATGGGGCAGCGTTTTCGCGGAGTCTATGACCGGCAACGCGAACAGCTCATGATTTTTGAAAAAGACGCCGAACGGTCCCGTCCGGTTGCCCTGACGGAACTTGGCCTGAATTCTCCTGAGGTCGACGCCGAATTGGGCGCAGAAGTCGCCGCAGAATTGCGCGATCAGATCGATATCCTTAGGGCCGGCGAGACTTTTGACAAGGATCGTTATCTGCGCGGGGAGCTAGCCCCGGTTTTCTTTGGCAGTGCCCTCAATAATTTTGGCGTCCAAACACTCCTTGATGCCTTGGTCGAAATTTCGCCGTCTCCCGTCGGGAGGTCGGCAACCCTGCGCAAGGTGGAACCAACCGAGCCAAAATTTTCGGCTTTTATCTTTAAAATTCAGGCCAACATGGATCCCTCTCACCGGGACCGTGTGGCCTTTATGCGCATTGTTTCGGGGAAGTTTGAGCGGGGCATGAAGGCCTTCCACGTCCGTTTAAAGCGCGAGGCCCGCCTTGGCCGGCCGACCCAATTCATGGCGCAGGACAGGAGTCTCGTCGATGAGGCCTATGCCGGCGACATTGTCGGTATCCATGATCCGGGAATTTTCAAAATTGGCGACACTCTAAGTGAAGGCGAGGAACTGATTTACTCTGGGATTCCCGTGTTTTCTCCGGAACATTTTGTGCGGGTGCAGCTCAAAGACCCACTTAAATCAAAGCAATTAAATAAGGCCCTCGACCAACTATCCGAAGAAGGCGCCGTCCAGGTTCTCCGTCCGATCACTTCGAACGATCAGCTTCTGGGAGTCGTCGGTGCCCTGCAGTTTGATGTGGTGAAATACCGGATCGAATTTGAGTATGGCGTGAAGGTCCAGCTTTACCCGATGCCCTACACCGCGGCACGCTGGATCCGGAGCAGCGATCCCGTGGCGATTGAGGCGATCCTCAAGGATCAGGCCCATATCATTTCACGGGATCAGCACGATAATCCGGTCATCTTGCTTGATCAGATTTGGCGCTTGAAACTGCTGAACGAACGCCATCCAAAAATCACCTTCGCGACCACGTCCGAAAATCTGCAGGACCGCATCGCGTCGGAATGACAATGACTAGTGGTGATGGCCGCCTGCACCATGGGCGTGGCCATGAGCAAGTTCGTCCTTGGTGGCAGTGCGGATCTCCGTGATCTCAACCTTGAAAACAAGATCTTTGCCAGCCAGTGGATGGTTGGCATCGAGCGTTACATGGTCGCCCTGAACCGCAGTCACAACCATAACTGGATCTTCTTCTTCGGGACCGCCACGGAACATGTCCCCAACTTTGACCTGATCCGTCGGCAATTCGGCCAACGGTACATTTGCCACGAGGGTTTCATCACGGTCGCCGTAAGCGTCTTCGGCCTTGACGTGAACTTCACGCTTGTCGCCCTTCGCCATGGTCAGAAGGACACTCTCAAGGCCTGGGATGATCTGACCGGAACCTTCCAGAAACGCAAGGGGCGCGCCGGCTTCCGACTGGTCGATCATTTCGCCAAGTGTGTCGTGAAGGATGTAATTGAATTCAATAACGCGTGTGTTGGTGGTCATAGCAGTCTCCTTGCCGCCTAGTGGTTGCCAATTAAGAATTTGGTCCATACCATCCGAAAAAGCGAAATAACAACACTAAAGCAGCGAAGAAATCAGTCCGGACGCGTCCAGGGACTGCTGCTGCCACCGCATTAAGCGCCCCAGGGCCACGTCGTCATTGTCAGGACGAACAACACCGGTTGCCCGGGCGAGGCACAGGTAAAGAAGAAGACCCTTTAAATGTTGAGGGGTTAAGATGTATTCGATCAGCCGCCAATAGCGCCCCAAATCGACTGCTTCGGCACCGGATCCAAGGGGTGAATCCAGCAGGGCTGCCCGGTAATCCGCCGCCGCGACACGCATTTTGGCTTGGGCCAGATCCGCGCTTTCCTTGATTGCAGTCAACAGCGGGCGCAAGGCTGCAGCTTCCACGGCATCCGTATTGCCGCCAAATTGCCACACAGCAAAGACGAAAGGCAGGCCGGTGATCCGGTTCCAAACTTCTCCCAGATCCAAAATTTGAGGAAATTCCCCGCGACGCTTCAGCGCCTCATCGCCAATCAAAAGCTCGATCATCTCCCCATCGTCTTGGTGGTTGGATGCCTCGCTATTGCGCATTTCAAATCCACGAGCCTCGGGACCGAACAGCAAACGATGCAGTGTTTTTGTCATGGCGGAACTCGCCGCAGAAACTGGCGTAAGCCTGATGCGACCCGACGCGTTCGCCAGATGGGGACTCGCCTTTTCGGCAAAGGTCCCAACCAGATCACGGGAAATCTGGCGGGGATCAAATGACCGCAGAGACGTCATGGTTGTGTACGTATCCTTGAGCGCTGCAATGCGCTCTTGCCAAACTTCAAAGGCTTGATTTTGTGACGACGGAAAGCCCAAGTAGACGCTCATGACCGGACCAGTCGAGGCAACGCCGATCGGCAAAGCTAAGTTAAGTTGATTGTGTTTCAAAAGGCAGATGCTCGATGCAGGCGCCAACTTGATGCTGCCCTCAAGTAACCACTTGTTGACTTGCGAGGGGTGCCCATCACGAAATTCCACGCGCCCTGCCAAAGCCTTGCGCAATTCCAAACGAAGGGGCCAAAGGTTCCAATAATTGATCCAACCGAGGCTCACTCTGCTGATTCCTTGAATTGCGGTGATTCCTTGAATTGCGGTGATTGCTGAATTTGCTTGAAGGCATTGCGTGCCACCGCAACCGTGGCGTCAATGTCTGCTTGGGAATGCGCAAGTGATAAAAACCCGGCCTCGAACGCTGACGGGGCAAAGTAAATGCCGTCATTCAACATCAACTGGAAAAACTTTTTGAAAGAAATCATATCTGCGCGCTTGGCGTCCTCATAATTGCGAACGGGATCCTGCGAAAAAAAGAATCCAAACATTCCGCCCTCAAAATCAACGCTAAGGGGAACTCCGCATTCTTCTGCGGCAGACTTAAGCCCCAGGACGAGATTTTTGCTGCGCGCGGCGAGAGTTTCGTAGGCATCAGGGCACCCAAGGATCTCCAGGGTCTTGATGCCGCAGGCAACCGCCAAGGGATTGCCCGAAAGAGTTCCTGCCTGATAAACCGGCCCGGCCGGAGCCACCAGGGACATGATATCGCGACGGCCACCGTAGGCACCGACGGGCATGCCGCCGCCAATAACTTTGCCAAGGACGGTCATGTCCGGCTTGATGCCGCACAAGCTTTGATAACCGCCCCGCGCAACGCGAAACCCGGTCATCACTTCATCAAAAATTAAAACCGTGCCGTGGGCGTCACACAATTTTTTCAATGCTTCCAAAAATCCAGGCTGGGGCCGAATGAATCCTGCGTTGCCAATGATCGGCTCGACGATGACCGCGGCTATTGTCTTGATGTTCGCCGCAAAAATTTCTTGTAATTGTTCGACATCATTAAAGTGAGCCGTCAACGTATGTTGGGCTGTCGATTCGGGCACACCGGGGCTTCCAGAAAGGCCCAGGGTCGCAGCCCCTGAACCGGCCTTCACGAGCAGCATGTCCGCATGGCCGTGGTAGCAACCTTCAAACTTTAAAATTTTATTTCGGCCGGTAAAAGCGCGGGCAACTCGCAATGCCGACATGCAGGCTTCGGTGCCGCTCGATACCAGGCGCAGCATCTCGATGGCTGGCATGGCTTCAATGATCATGTGGGCAAGAATATTTTCACGGACAGTCGGTGTCCCAAACGACAGGCCATCCGCCGCAGCAGATTGAATCGCCGCCAAAACTTCCGGATGGGCGTGGCCAACAATCGCCGGCCCCCAACTGGTGATGTAGTCGATGTAACGGTTGCCGTCTTCGTCCCACAGATAGGCACCATTGCCGCGTTTCATAAACACCGGCGTTCCACCAACAGCAGCAAATGCGCGAACAGGCGAGTTCACACCGCCGGGCATCAATCCGACCGCCTCGGCGAAAAGAGCCTTGGAACGTGGGCGCAACTCTTGTTGCGAAGGGGATTTTTGAGAGCCTTGAAAATCTTGGGACATGCCGGGTTCAGCACCAACATTTTAGGGGGCCCGAAATAGGGCCAGAACCCCGTTTCATAGCAGAAATTACGCTTCTCCCCACAACTATTTCGCAGGAGAACTCGCGGCACAGAAAGGGCTCGGCAGCATTATCCGCAAACCACCGTAATTACCGTGTTTTTAAGTGCCGCTATCCCTACTTTGGACCAATGCCCTCGTAGTCAGCAATCGCCTGAAGATCGTTGGTCCAGTCTTCATCGACGGCAACGTGCAATTCCAAGAATACTTTTTGCCCGGTTTGGCGCTCCAATTCCAAGCGCGCAGCCGTTCCAATCGACTTCAAGGCTGACCCCCCCTGCCCAATAACCATGCCCTTGTGGCTCGCCTTGGAGACCACAATGGTGGCTTGAATGTGCAGGCGTTTTGGCGACTCATCGACGCCCTCGATCTTAACGCCGCAGCTATAAGGCAACTCCTGATTCAACTGACGGAATAGTTGCTCGCGGATGAGTTCCGCAAATAAAGCCCGCTGAGGCAAATCACTGAGATCATCGGCCGGATATAGCCAAGGGCCAGGGGGCATCATCCCAAGAAGGCGGGAGCGCAGAGCCGCAACACTCTCTGGGCGTTTGGCCGAAATTTCCTCCGGAAGAGGCTGCAAAAATCTTACCTCAGACCCCGGAATTTCCCGAACCAAGCCCGCGCACTCCTGTTGAATCGTGGCAACGTTACGGGCAATGACGTCTTGCTTCTGGGCATCGATTTTAGTGGCCAATAACAGCACGGGCTTCTCAGTTCGCCCCAAAATGCCCGACAGGTATTTGGCGTCGTCATTATGCCAGCCAGCTGCGGCGTCGATCAAATAACAGACAACATCGGCATCATTGACCGCATTCCAAGCCACCGAGTTCATCGATGAATTTAGTTTCGGTTTGCCCGAGGCATTATGCAGGCCGGGGGTGTCGAGGATGAGCATCTGAACATCGTCAACGGTGTAATTGCCGAGCAGCCGGTTGCGCGTCGTCTGGGGCTTATTGCTGACGCTGGCCAGTTTGGAGCCGACCAGGGCGTTAAAAAGCGTGCTCTTACCGGCATTGGGTCGGCCATGAAATGCTACGTAACCACATTTTTGGGACATAAATGCTGATTCCTTTAAATCACGAAAATTTCAGGACTAAAATTCGAGGCACCGTCACGGCGTGTACCAACCCTTGAGTACCTGAGCCGGGTTTGTCAACGGGGCAACCGCGGGCAAAGTGGGTGGCGTATATTTGAAGTTTGATTGGCCCATATTGGCAAGAACTTCCCACCCCGCACCCAGACTAACGAATGGAACATAATCAATCGCCGTCTGGTCGACTTTTGTCAACAGGATCCCAGCGGTGGCTTTCCCCGAATTAAATGCGGCGCCAAAGAAAGATGTCCCGATCTGAGGGGACTGAATCCACTCGTTATTGCGTCCCAAATAAAGGCGTTTATTATCGAAATCAGCAAGCACCTGGATCACATCTCCCGCCTTGATTTTTGGCCATGGCAATCGGGGTGACACGCCATGGACAAAAGTTCCCATGACCGGAGACGACACTCCCTGACCCACAATTTTTCCAGAACTTTCGATACTCATGCTTAAATATTCGGCGACGCCCGAATCTAGTTGCGGGGATAATCCCATGCGTGCCGGCTGGTTTGGACAAGAACGGAGCACATAGATTTCATAATAGGCAGCACCTGTACTCTTCGAAGGTAGGCCGTATTCAGGCTTAATGGCCTCCTTGGAATTGGCAAGCCCCGCCGAATCGATCGTCTTGAATTGGCGGCAGGTTGCAGCAGAGCCGCTCGGCGTGCACCTTGAGGACAGCGAATTCGATAAATTAAAATATCCGGCCGATTTTCCTGCTGGAATCGTCCCGGCGCCGCTAGGGAAAGTCGACGCGGCGACCGAAACGCAATTATCTTGTACTGGCGGGCGTGGAGGCGGCGTCGGGGTCGGAAGTGGGCCGCTGGCGGATCCAATAAAGCCCGAGACCGTCTCTGCGGGAGCATCCATCCGCGTGAACGTGTATGCCGGCATCCGGCGGGCGTTTAATTGGCCAAAATCCACCGAGCCCTCCCAGTTGTTGATTCGCACAGGCATCTTGCCTTTCGTGTATTCCCCCGGAACCCCATTGTCATCTGATGATAGAGGGGCTTCCCTGGTGACATTAGACTGATCAACTCGAACCAAAATGGATTGGCCTTTCTCCGGCGGATTAACGTTTGCAGCACCCAAAGCCAGACTATGATGAACAGGCGGCATTCCTGTTAATCCTAGATTGCCTCCCTTCCGGCCCATGGTGATTGCACCCCCGCCACCTCCTAACGTTGGAGTGACCTCATCGATAAAATTCAAACAGGATCCCTCAACACTCGCGAGTCTATCCTTTCCCTCGCCGACAAATTTGAACCTGCATAAATCGCCATCGGCGGATCCCGTATACTTGCGCAACAAATATGATGATTCATTCATCCCAAGCGCGGGCGGCGCCTTTATGTTCATCTTAATCACTTGGCGCTCGCCCATCCCATACTGTTTAGTCCGCTGCAGACATTCATCGCGGATCAGTATTGCTTTATACATTACTGATCCTCCCACGCCTTTAATGCCGGAAAAGTTTGCTCCCTGACACGCCATAGAAATTTTTCCATCAGCTCTCACATCCAGCTGGATGCCTAGAGCGGACATAGGTCCTAATTGAGATTGTGGGAGGTCATTTTCATCCATGGAGAAGAAAAGGTGCGCCTCTTCATTATTACCCTCGACTCGCGCCTTCTCTAGTGAAAAATCAGAATCGCTCTGGCTGTAGGATTTGCCTTTGTTTCCTTCTTCAGAAGACACGGTCTCGATATCAATGATGTCGTCGGCCTTATCTTTAAGAACTTTCAATAATTCTTCTCGCGTCAATGGGGTCCGCTCGTCAAAACTAAACGACGATTCTCCATCCAGACCCGATGCGTCGCGTTCGACTGCCCCCAGATCGCGGGTCACTTTATGTTTTTGGTCTTCGGCCCTGCACTGAATCAACATCGACGTGGTAAAAATCAACGACAGCAATCTGAATTGCGCCATGTTTCCCATGAATAATCCCCCGGTCATAAAGATCTGGATAGCTGTTCGGGTCGTCGCTTCATTAAATGAAGGAAAAAAACGGGGGAACCGCAAACTCCTTAGAAAATGAGAGATTATTGCGATTAGATCAGTAAGTTACAGACAGCGGGTCCGCGGCAATTAACCACAGGAATTATCAGAGGCCGGCGGCCGCATGCCGTCGCTGCCCGAGATTCTGGTTAAAGCCCTCGCTTCCCCGGGGAATGGCGATCAACGTCCAACAAAAAGTCAGCTGAATTTTCCGAATTTCTGCAAACCGTTTTCCGTCAAGACCGCATGAACCGGCACATCAAATGTTTCGGCTGGAATGCGTTCTGCGACAAAAAAACGATCGCAACAAACTGCGACAAGGGTGACGCGGGAAAGGTCGGGCAAGGACCGTAGAAACCGGTCGTAGTATCCGGCCCCCGATCCAAGGCGATTGCCTTCGCGGTCCACCGCAACACTCGGCAACAGGACCAACACATCGCGCGCGTTGAATTCCAGGCGCTGGCCGTCCAAAGGTTCCTTGATGCCAAATTTTCCCTTGCGCAGGGGCTCGTATGACCGCCATGCCACAAAGTCCATCTGTTCGCCCGGCAAAACCCGGGGAAAGTACCAACGGCCCTCATGGGCAGGGTCGTGCGCCATGGCAGGATGAATGACCGGCTCGTTGCGAATTCCAAGGTAGGCCGCGACCGCTCCATAGTTCTTGCCAGCCAACCATTGAATCAGATGGGTTTGAATTTTCCGCGACGCCTCCTCGACCTCATGGGATGCCATGGCGGTACGCTGAGCGCGCAGCGCATCGCGCAGTATTGACTTGGCATCTTTTGGCGGCGTGTTATTCACGGAAATCTTGGAAATCATGGAATTCCTGGAATTCATAGGCAACGGACTCCCAACAAAGCATCACGATAAATATTCTCACACCAACAGCCTAAAACAAATCCGCCCGGCGGGGCTACGCCAGGCGGACCATGAACCTTGGGTTTCACGAATTATTGGATCGTGACATCCACGGGAGTCGTATACTCCCAGCGACCAGAAATTTCTGAGAAAGCACCCAAGCGCATCTTATATGCACCCGCAGTTACCCCCTGAAGGGTTGCCGTCGAACCAGCTGTTGCAAACTTGAAGGCCGGGTTAGCCCAGTCCGGGGCATTGCTCAGCTCGACCCGGTAATAGGTAACCTTGGAATCACCCTGCCAGCTGACCTGACCACCGCTGCCAGCCAAGGCTGCTCCAGCAACAGGTGCTGTGACAGCCAGCTTGCGGCGTGTTGGGGCTTCCACAGTGAACGAACGAATCTCTGAAGATCCGCCCGCCGTCTTGATGCGCCAATACCATTTGCCCGGTGAAGGCTGGTGCAGGGAATAGGCACCTTTCTTCACAGGAATTTTCATCTCGATCGGCGACATGGAAGAGTTGCGAGAAAGCTCAAGCTTTCCAGCGCCACCCGTCCATGAGAAGCGGGCTGGGCCCACCGTCTCGTCGTACGCGACCGAGGCTTCATTTTCAGGAAAGTTAATCGAAACCGTACCGCCGGAACCTTCAGCCGACGCATCTGCTGCAGCAGCCGATTGCGCTGCCGCAGATGCAACCGGCTGGGTTGCTACGGCAGGAGCCACTGGTGCCACGGCGGCCTCAGGTGCCACGGGAGTCGCCGCCTGCGGAACCGTTTCAGTCACGGCCGGTGGTGGAAACTCATTAGACTCCGCGCTTTCCGTCTCGATGTACAAGTAGCCGACTGCGGCCACCGCCACCAAAAGGATCGCCAGAAGGATGTATCGCGAACGATTACTGTTCGCATACTGCCCTTCCTTGAAGATTTGGGACATCGCATTGGTGTTCGTCCCAAAGTTACTTGCAAACTCGCCTTTCAAATCCGCTGTGAACGGATTTGTCTGCGAGCCAGGTTGCGACGGAAAGCCCCCGCCGCCTCCTTGCCCTGTAGGGTTATTCGTTGACTGGTTCATAACTATCGATTCTCCCAAGGTTGAGTGACACGGTAAACCCGCTATGGTCATTCACTGGAGTAGATCGGTGATCGCCGAAATGACTTTAGGAAGTGTCGGTCCAGACACGCACGAAAAGCCTGCGGGCTGGCACCGTTGGGGCTTAAACGCCCCAAGAAATCATTAAGATTTTTGATTGATTTTTCAAAAATCACAAAACGACAATTTAAAAAATAATTTGATAAGGAAATGAAATTTTCATGGGCAAAATCCACACGGGAAGCCCACTTGCCGCCATGATTTCAGGGTCGCGCCAATAGTCTTTTGAGGTCGTCACAATCCCGTCAGCGCCCCAAATGGCCCCTGGGCTGAAATGCTGGGCATCAAAGCGCCCATGATCGCGGACCGTCACAGTCCGGATAGGAGAAACACCGGCTCCAGCCAAGGCCCGAAGAAAATATTCTGGGTGCGCGATCCCACATGCTGCTATGGGGCGCAATGGTAGCCTCGTGGCTCCAAGCAAAGAACCTCCTGCGGGCTCAAGGGCACCATAAATGATATGGGCATGCTCCTGCGCAATTCCGACAGGCAAACTCTTAACCACTAAAGCCTTGGGAGGCGCCTCGCCTACTAATGCCCCGCCCCGCCCCGTGACTCGGACGACTTTACCGGCACGGAGCAATGCAGCCACTGGCTCACGTAAATTTCCCGCCGGCAGTAAAAAACGGCTATTAAAATCACCGGAAAAATCTTCAGATATTAAAACAACGTCAACGTCGCGTTGGATCCGCCAATGTTGAAATCCGTCGTCCAAAATAACGTGGGTAGGAGAGTAAGTTGCAACGAAATCCGAAAACTCACGATAGGCAGCCACACGATTTCGCCCAATGATCACAGGCATTGTGGGATTTTCAGCTGAAATCATCCGAGCCTCGTCAGCCGTTGGATCGACGCCAACTTGATGCACGCGCCTGGGCCCACTCCCACTCCCAAATTCACGGACCTCAAGCAAGCGAGAGCCCAGAAATAATGCCGTGCAATCTCTTGACAGCCCAGAGCCATAACCCCGTGCGAGGACAATCGGACGATGCCCGTCCGCAATAAGAGCGGACGCCAATCCAGACGCAAATGGGGATTTGCCCGTGCCGCCGACTTCAATATTGCCGATGGAAATCGTTCGTGGCCCCAGGCGAACAGATTTCACCCACCCCAAACGGTACACGCACCAGCGACCAAAAATCAGCAACCTAAAAATAAAGGACAGCGGCAATAGCAGACGGCGCAAACATACAAGATTATTTAGAATTGTGTTCACGCCAGCCCCGATTCTGGTGACTGACAAAAATCAACAAATCTAGGCTCGGCGAGTAATTCCTGCTGCGTCCCGCGCAGGGCGATGCGTCCATCTTCAATAAACCAGATTTCATCAAATAATTGCAACCATTGGAGCCTGTGGGTCACGGCCACAACGGACCCGCGGTTGCGCTTTGCCAAGTCGGTCAGGCGGCGCAAAATGGCGCCCTCAGTCACAACATCCAAGGCCGACGTGGCCTCATCGAGCAGCAATACGGGCTTTGCACGGAGCAATGCCCGGGCAATCACCAGGCGTTGTATTTGACCGCCAGAAAGATTTGCGACCAGCGAAGATACCGGCGTGTCCAATCCAGATGGGAGTGCCTCAACAAATCGGCGGGCATCGATGGCATCGAGGGTCGACCAGATATTTTCATCAGAAATTGCTGAAACACCATAGGCGATATTTTCGCGGACACTAGCCGCGAACAGAAATGGCTGCTGAGGAACAAGAGATGTTTTTAAAATGGTATCCTGCCAGCGTTCGGCTGAAATCCAGCGGTCTGGGGGCAGCAACCCTGACACGATTTTTAAAAATGTACTTTTTCCAGCGCCGCTGGGCCCAACAATGGCGATATTTTTGCCGGGTTCAATATTTATGGACTCGGCAGTAAATTTATTGCCCGAGCCAACCCAGGTAAAAGCGATCTCCTGGATTACCAGGCCCTTTTCGGCATTCACAGAATCAGGAAATGAAAGCGACTGCGACTGCAACTGGGGAGATGACGCAGAACTAGATTTCAACAAATCAAAGCACTTGCCTACAGCCCCATGCGTTTCGTGGTAGCGAGCCAACTGCTCACCAATGTCTCGCAACGGCTTTACCATAAAACCAAGGGCAACAATGAACTGCAGGAGGACTTCACTTCCACCAGAGGCATCGGCAGCAAATGCGACCCACCCACGATTGATGGCCAAAATAAATCCCGCAAAAACAGCAAAACCAGCAAACTCCAAAACCGGAGCAAACGCCGACCGAACAAGCAAACTCCGAACGATCACCTTGAAGTAAGAATCGTTGGCGGCATCAAAGCGTGCCAGGTCAAAGTTTTCTCCATGTTGCGCACGCATAAAATCAAATCGTCCGCGGACCTCCAAGACTAGATTGGCCATCCTACGCAAAGATTCCTGGACAACACTTGAGAAACCCGCAATCCGCTTGCCCGTCGCCCCAGTAGATCGCGCAGTCACGGGGATCAACACCATCATCACCAATGCGGATGGCCAGTGCAAAAAAAACATCGTCAAGAGGCTGGCAGAAATCGAGATCCCGCCCCTGAGAAAACTTGTCATAACATCAGACAAGCGCGACTGCACAAAGGCCACGTCATTCACCAGAACGGACATCCACGTTCCGGGAGACACTCCAGCAAGCTCCTGATAGGACTTGCCAAGAATTGCCGGGAACAGCTGATCCCGCAATGAAGCGCCGGCGAACATGCTAAATTCCTGCTGCGCCCGCATATAAACATACGTGCTCCAAGACTTGGCCATTCCCGCCAACAGAACAATCAACGGCAAGGCTATAGCAAGGCGGGCCGAATCAATGCGAATCGGGCCGTACTCCGGCCAGCGCCGCAGTAAAAATTCCGGAACTAGATCAACAACAGCGACAGATACAGCCCCACCAGAACTTGCAGACCCGCCAAAAAAAGCCGCAATAAACCCCTTCACAAGAAGGATGACCAGACCCTGGGCCAGACCCAAGGTCAGCAATGCTGCACCCATCACCATCATCAGACGAACGTGGCTTTTTGCGGTAGAAAGGGCCAGTCTAGGCAAACTCACTGTACGCCCTCCTGCCAGCGTCGGATGGTTGCCGCGGCTTTTAGGGCAGCGCCGCCTTCAAGAACGCCGTTCACCATCCGCAGCCCCTCGATTTGCTGCGAGCGCCAAGTCGGTTCACACAGCAATCGTTCAACCTCACGCGCAACAGCGCTGGCATCGACATTTTGGATAAATTCCGGGACGACAGCAGCATCAGCGATCAGATTAACCAGACTGACATGCTTGATGGTGACTCGATTTCGCATCAATGCGTATGTGAGCGGGCTCATCTCATAAACAACAGCCATCGGCAATTCGAACAAACCGCATTCGAGCGTGGCCGTTCCAGAAGCAACCACCGCCGCATCCGCAATCGCCATCAATTCAAGGCTGGAGCCATGAAAAACACGCAGGTTACGCAAGCCACTGAAGCGCGAGTGGACAAATTCTAAATCAAGATTGGACGCAACTGGCAAGGCAAACGCCACACCGGGAACGGAAATCTCAAGCTGGCGTGCAATCCGGACCAGCAAAGGTGCCATGGCCTCAATTTCTGTTTTACGGCTTCCCGGCAGCAACAACACAATCGGTTGAAGCGCTGCATCCCGGTCAAATCCAAACACCGAACGATCGGTTCGCACGCGACGAATGCGGTCCACAAGGGGACAGCCGACGTATTCATAGTTGATGTCACGGCTGCGAAAAAATTCTCCCTCAAAAGGCAAAATGCCCAGAACACCGGCAAAATCCCGTTGCAGCCTGAAAGCCCTTCCGGCGCCCCACGCCCACAGTTTAGGCGCAACATATTGATAAACTGAAACACCGGCTAATTTTAGGTGCTCGGCCATCCTGAAATGAAATCCCGGGAAATCCACAGCCACAACAAAGGCTGGCTTGAGGCGTTCAATTGCTGCGAAAATCTTTTTTTCAAGCAACGCCAATTGACCAATCTTTGTCAGCACCTCCGAAACGCCCATCACGCTCAATTCGTCGATGCCAGCAACACGATGGACGCCAGCAGCCTCCATCGCTGGGCCCGTGATTCCATGAAAGGTTGAGCCCGGAAAAATCACGCTAAGGCCAGACACAAGGTCAGCCCCCAACAGGTCGCCGGAGTATTCGCCGGCAGAAATAAAAATGGATGTCGTTGACGAGGCCAAGATGGAACCGGCCTTAGCGGCAAACACCGCGTTTACTGGCCGCAAGGAAGTCGAGGAATTTAGCCATGATGCCAGCATCCTCCGTTTCAGCGGCGATCCGCGCGCGCGCTTCTTCTATGGGCAGATTGTCATTATAAATCAGACGGTAAGCCGCCTTCACTTCAGAAATTTGCGCGTGGGACAGACCGGACCTGCGTAGCCCGACAACGTTGAGCCCACTCGGCTGCGCCCGGTTGCCATGAACCATAACAAAAGGCGGGACATCTTGCGTCACAATGGCGCCCGCTGCCACCATCACCATATCACCAACCAGACAAAACTGGTGCAGTGCCGACAAGCCACCGAATACAGCCTTATCGCCAATGACTGCGTGGCCAGCGATTGCGGCTCCGTTGGCAAAAATGCACTCGTTGCCGACGACACAATCATGGGCAATATGGGTATAGACCATGAACAGATTGCCATCGCCGATGACCGTCTTGCCACCACCGCCAACCGTTCCAAGGGAAATGTTAGCGTACTCCCGGATCATGTTACGGGAACCTATCAGTAGTTCCGTATCTTCACCGGCAAATTTCAGATCTTGCGGCCTCGAACCGATGCTGGCGAAAGAATGAATGCGGGTCTCTGGGCCAATCGTCGTCCGGCCATCCACCACAGCATGGGCATCGACGACAACGCGGTCGCCCAATTTTACATTTGCGCCGATGATAGCGTAAGGACCGACTTGGACGCCTTGACCTAATTCAGCACGATCATGAACGATCGCTGTCTGGTGAATTTGAACCTGCTGATTTGCCATCTTCCTCACACCGCTTTCCCGCACAACTTTCGCGCACCACTTTCCCACACCAATCTTCGGCACAACCTAGCGCATCAATGCTGAAAATTTAGCGGTTGCCACGATCTCACCATCGACCAAAGCCGTCCCATCGAACCAAATAAAGTGCGCACGCTGGCGTTGGATTTTCACTTCGTAGATCAGTCTATCACCCGGCCGAACCGGTTGGCGAAATCGCGCTTCGCTGACATCCGTTAAAAGGCATCCCTTGGACAGGCCGCCTTGGGCAATTTGCCCGAAAATGGCTGCTGTCTGGGCTAGGCCTTCGATGATGAAAACACCCGGCAAAACCGGATCCCCAGGAAAATGGCCTTGGAGGGCCGATTCAGAAATCGAAATGTTCCGATAGGCCACGATCTTGTCACCAAGAACAATGCTGGTCACCCGATCCACAAGTAAGAACGGATAACGATGCGGGATGTATTTTTGAATCGCCACCGTATCCAATGGCATGGCCGGAATATTTATTTCACCAGGAATGTTCGTCATGATTTTCTTCTCATGGATAAAAATTACTTCTTTGTTTTTGATGACCCAGATGCCTTCTTCGCCTCTTTGGCATAGCGATCAACGACTTCCTTGGTCAGATCCACAGGCTCTTGTAAATAAAGCAATCCGGCCGAATTTGATTCAAACACAGCCTCGATGCTGCGTTCTTTCGCGATTTTTTCCACCAACCCGGCCACCTTCACCGCGATGGTCTGGGTTGCTTTTTGTTCCTTGCGCTTGATGTTGGCCTGGAATTCCATCTCGGCGTTGCGCAGGGCCAAAAACTTCTCTTGGAAATCCTTTTGCTTGTTCATGCGTGCTTCCTCAGAAAGAAGGCTCGCCTTGGTTTTCCACTCGTCATTCATCTTGTCGAGCTCGCCCTTCTGTTTCAGAAGTTCCTTTTCCTTTTCCTTGATCTCCTTTTCCAGATCAGAACGGGCCGTCTTGCCTTCCTCGACATTCAAGATTACCGCCTGCATGTCAACCACTGCGTACTTGCGTCCTTCGCCAAACGCAGCGCCAGCAGGAATGAGAGCACTCGCAAGCAACACACTGACCAGACCACTTGTGGAAATTTTACCATTCATCATGTCTCTGCTCCTTTTTAGCCCAAAACCGGGACCAAAACCGTTCAAGTTATCAATCAATAGCCAATATAGAAAATAATCTTCGTATCACCGAGTTTCCCGTTTTCGTAGGGATATGCCCACTCAAACCGGAAGGGCGCAATCGGCGTAATCCAACGGATACCAAAGCCGACATCCTGATGGAAGCCGTCGACACCCATGGCGTCGCCATCGTCAAAAACCCGTCCCATATCAGCGAACAAGAGTGCCTTGATTCCTGCCTCTGGGATCAACGGCACGAAGTACTCAATCTGCCCGATGACTTTTTTGTCGCCACCCTTGATCAATTTAGTGACGGGATCTCCCGGCGACTTCATGACGCTGAACTTTGGCCCAAGCGACCAAAGATCGAAGCCGCGCATATCCGTCGGTCCTCCCAGGCGATAGCGTTCAAGAAACGGAACCTCCTTGTCACCAAAGGGATAGATGTATGAGACCGAAGCATGAAGTTTAAAGTAGGTGCGATAGGTGTCTGAGAAGTCGATGGGCTGATATTTCGACGCGTCGAAAACCGATTCCATGAATTGCTGATTGCCCCCAAGAAGGCGGCCACCGGTAAACTGCTGGCGCAACTCGATCTCGGAACCCTCGTTGGGATCGATATAATTATTGGTATCAACGCGGCTCACGCTGAAGATTGCGCTTGAAGTCATGCCAGAGTCACGAAACTTGTCGACGAGATAAACATCACTTTGTTGTTTGATGTGCTCCGCCCGGTACGTCAGTCGTCCGCGTACTTCCTCAAACAGTTTGTGCCCAACGAACACCGATCCACCGGTACGATCTTCGAGGATTTCAACATCATCGAGGGGTTTGCGGACCTCGTGCTTCACCGACGCGGAGGCGCCCGCCAGCCAATCCGTATCGTTCACCCGCGGGTCCGTGAAGCCAGCCTCAAACGAATAATTGCTGCCCCCGTTCCAGCGGGCCGTCAAATTGGTTTTCCAAGCGTAACCCGATTGATTCTGCTCGTCGTAGCGGCCCTGCCCGAAGAAAGACCCTTCACTCGTATTTTGCCCCGGACTAAATCCTAACGCTGCCTGCAACTGCCCCGTCGGCTTTTCCTTGACGCGGAGCTTCAGGTTCAAAAGATTTTCCTGATCAGGATCGCGTTCTTTTATGATCTGAACATCCTCGAAAAATCCGAGGCGATTGATGTTTTTCTTGGACTCCGCCAACCTCGTTCCGCTGTACAACTCAGCATCATGAACGGCCAGCTCGCGACGAATCACGTTGTCGCGAGTCTTGGTATTCCCCAGAATTTCCATCTCGCCGAAGTAGACCTTCTCGCCCTTGCTTATTTCATAATTGATATCGACAGTTTTATTGTCGCGATTGAAATTTGTTTTTGGATTCACATAGGCGTACGCGTAGCCAAGGTCTCCGTACTTGTCGCCCAGAACCTCGATGTCCTTGACGAATTGCGAGTAACGAAACAACGCATCTGGCTTAAGGGCCATGGCCCCTGCCAGTTCACCCGCGTCCAACAACATGTCACCAGAAAATTCGATCTTGCCGACCTTGTATTGAATTCCTTCTTCAACTTGAAACGTCACCCGGACAAATTGGCGGTCACCATCCATCACGGTCAACGGCTTGGCGACCTTCACTTCAGCAAAGCCCGCGTCCCGATACCAATAGGACAGGAATTCAAGATCCCGCTTTAAAAAATCATCCTGATAAATTCCTGCCGACGACATTGCGCTGGAACGGCTCACCGGGCGCAGCGCCAGTTTTTCAATCAAGTCGCCATCAGGGAAGTATTCATTGCCGATGATGGCCACATCGCCAACTCGGAGCTTACCGCCTTCTTCCACGACGAAACTCAGCACCGCCTCATTGGCCGCTCGCATTTCCACAGTGTGGGTGATGCGCGCCAAATAAAAACCTTTTTCCGTGTATTGGCGCTCAATCATCCGGACATCGCTGGAGATGGCGGCGTCGCTCAAAATTGTGAATAGTTTGGTCTGCAACTTTTCCTTGAGGTCCTCTGATTTGACCTCTTTCATTCCATCAAATTTAATTTCAACAACTGCGGGCTTTTCAGCCACCTGGATGGTGACTTTGACGCCGCCTGGGGCTTCATCCTGAAAAACCCGAACATCGGAAAAATATCCAAGGGCAAAAAGTGATTTGATGTCGGCCTTGACGGTGGCCGCGTCCAAGGCAGCGCCCTTGCGAGTCTTCAGGATCGTGATGATCGCATCGGATTCGACCTTGGCGTTCCCGCGAACGGCGATCTCCACCACGGGCTCACCACCAGACTCAAACCCTGTCACCTGCTTTTGTGCCAGAGCCAGCGCCCCACACAAGGGCGCCAACAGAAATATAGAAGCAATAAAAGCCGCAACCTTCTTCACAAGGACACTCCTGTTCCGGACAGGACGCGCCCGTCTTCCATAATAATCCTCGAAGGCATGCGTGAAGCCAGCAGTTGGTCATGGGTCACGAGGACCATGGTGGTCTTGTGCGCAACGGCCAGCTCCAGCAGTAAATCTTGAATTGCCAGACTGGTGCTTTTATCGAGATTTCCCGTCGGCTCATCCACCAATAAAACTTCCGGCGCCATAAAGAGCGCACGGGCAATGGCAACGCGCTGCTGCTCGCCGCCGGAAAGTTCTGCTGGACGATGGGCGATCCGTGCCTCTAGGCCCACCGACGCCAGCAAGCGGGTCGCCCTTTGGCGAGCCTGTAACCCGATCGCCCCGGCAATCATTCCTGGCATCATGACATTTTCTATCGCCGAAAATTCCGGCAGCAAATTACTTGATTGAAAAACAAACCCGAGCTTGCGATTGCGAAATTTGGATGTCGCCTGGTCTGACAGGCGCGAGACATCGATGCCACCGATTGTCACTGACCCCTCAGAGGGTCGGTCGAGGGTACCGATGATATGCAGCAGCGTGCTCTTGCCAGCACCCGATCGACCGGTGATCGAAACGCAAGTGCCGCGCTCGATGTTCAGGTTGACGCCGCGCAAGGCTTCGACGCGCTGAGATTCGACCACAAAGGATTTGGTCACCCCGCGCAACACAATCGCCGATGCCGACGAAATCAAGGGTGCCTGTAAATTATTGTTCACTCGTACCTCAATCCGGCTCCAGGATCCTGACGGGCAGCCACCCAAGCCGGGTATGCTGCGGCCGCAAAGCTGAATCCCAATGCCGCCAAAACAATCACGGTGTATTCCATCGGCAAAAATTTCACCGGCAGTATTTTCAAATAATAAACGTCTGCTGGCAGCGGCACCCCACGGGTCCATACAACCGCCAGACAAAACAGAATCCCCAAAGCCAACCCGATCGCGACACCAGTAAACCCGATCACGCCGCCGTGGATCATATACAAACGCGACACATCGCGCCGACTCATCCCCAAGGCTCGCAACAGGCTAATGTTTCCGCGCTTGTGGAACACAGTCATCATCATCGTTCCACTGATGGAGAACGCGGCCACGACGACGACCAGCATGAGTATGGATCCCATCGCGAATTTCTCTAGTTTCAACGCAAAGAGCAATGACTTATTTGTTTCTTGCCAGGTGCTGATACGCAGCCCGGACTTCGCCCCCACAAGGCGTTCGAATCGTGACTTGACCCGATCAACCTGCATCGGATCTTTCATATTAAATCCAATGCCGGACACAAACTTGTCGACGGCCAGCGATTCGTCAAAGTCCGCCATAAATCGCCGCCCCTCGTCGAGGTTTGTCACGGCCCATTTGCTGTCGTAATTGAACATTCCCGTGGAAAAAATTCCGGTCACCACAAAAGTCCGGGAGAGAGTCCCACCACCAAGGATTGAACCCACGCCAGCCTGAGGAGAAAGAAGAACCACCTCGTCACCGAGATCGGCGCCAAGTTGTCCCGCGAGTTGATCGCCAAGGGCAATGCCGGGCGGGTTGCGCGAAGAAAGATCTTCGATGCGCCCTTCCACAAAGGTCCCATTGAAACCCCAGTTCTGAGCCCCGATGGTTGGGTCGATTCCAAAAACAGTTGCCGACGACAGAAACCGTCGGCGTTTGATCACAACGTCTGCCTCGGTGAACGGCTCTAAGCGCATGGCTTCGGGAATGGCTGCGGCGATCTCGGTCAAAGGATGTTCGTTGAGGCTGAATCCCGCAGTTGCCGTCTTGGCCATGACTTCGCCGTGAGGTTGCCCGGAAAGCATCTTGTCGCTGAGATCAGCCCCAAAACCGCCCATCACAGATAGGACAATCACTAGAGCCATGACCCCGGTGGCAACGCCTGCAATGGACATGGACGTCATAAAGGACAGCCCGCGGGTACCCGGTAAAACCCGGGCACGTACCGAACGCAGCTGGCGCCAAGCCATCCAAATCAATGCCCGCATCTGCACAGCCGCGGAACCCTCCAGTAAATGTGCCCCCAATGAACCACAGTAACCGGTCGGGATCACTAATTTTTTGGATATTTTATGAAAGATTACCTAAGGCGCGGGTTCGATCATCCGAAGAATCCGTCAGCGTCAGGCCGGCCAGCCCGGATCATCGGGAAGCGAAGCCAGACGTGCCGCCAGAAAGGGGTGCATTTGCCATGGCCGAGAATAACCGGAAATTGAAACGCTGGATTCGCACTGTTAGAGGATCGAAGTCAGCGGGGCGTCCGGCAGGTCTAGGCGCGATGCGTCCACTCTCCTTGCTTAGCCCGCCAACTATCCGCACAGAACCAATCCCCACACCTAGCCCACGCCGGGAGAAAGAGTCCGCTTGACGGTCTTTTCGAGGACCTCCGCAATGCGGTCGACATCCCCGGCGCCCCCACGGGCCCCAAAGCTGATTCGGACAGAGTTCAACGCAATCCAGTCGCTGTAGCCCATGGCCTTCAAAACATGGCTGGGCCGACCGACTCCCGACGAGCAGGCGCTGCCACTGGAGGCTGCAATGCCAGCCAGATCCAAATTGACCAGCAGGTCATCGCCGGGGACGCCTTCAATATGAAAATTAACGGTATTGGCGACGCCCTGGACGGGATCGCCGTGGATCTTGGCTCCGGGTATGCGCCCCAGGGCCGCCAGCAAGGCCTGTTGCTGGGAACGCTCTTGCACAGCACCAAGATTTCGCGCCATTAGACCAAAAGAAATGACACCAGGGACGTTTTCTGTGCCGGGGCGTCGCGCCCGTTCCTGGCCACCCCCAAGCATCAACCCTTGGATCTTGGTCCCAGCCCGTAAATACAGGCCGCCAACACCTTTGAAGGCACCAATTTTGTGGGCAGAAAAGGCCGCCGAATCGACTTTCGACTTGGCCAGCCACGAGATATCTATTTTGCCCATGGCCTGAACAGCATCTGTATGAAAATGAAGCAGAGGATTTTTGGCCTTGGCCAGATCCGCCAGTTCCGCCACCGGCTGAATGGCGCCGGTTTCGTTGTTCACAAGCATAACGGCGACCAACACCGTGTCGTGATCCACTAGGGCACGCAGCTCAGCACGCTGAATCACCCCATTTTGGTCGACAGGTGCCACGGACAAGCGAATTCGCCCGCGCTCCGCCAAAACCTGGGCGAGCTCCCAGACTGAAGGGTGTTCTGTGGCTCCGACCACGACGTGAGGCGGGGCCTGGCTTGACAGGCTGGACGGCCCCTGCAAGTCCCACGATTTGCCTACAACCCCCTGAATAACAAGGTTATTTGACTCGGTGGCGCCCGACGTGAAAATCATCTCCTGGGATCTGCATCCGATCAGGTTGGCAACGTGATTTCGGGCATCCTCAACGGCGACCTTGGCGCGGCGCCCGGTGGCATGTTGGGATGACGGGTTGCCATCAAATTGGCGCAAGGCTGCGAGGACGGCATCGAGATGCGCATCATCGAGAGGACCCGTAGAATTGTAGTCCACATAAATTTGTGTGCGATTGCGGATGTTTTTCATTTCAAAATTTCGCCGAGTACCCTGCGCCGTGCTGCGCGTAGTTGGGAGTTTTTATAACGCCCGTGGGCAGCTGCTCCCTGGGAATTCTGCGTATACGACTTTTGATCCATAATTTGAATCTCGAAAGGAAAAAAGGCGCACATGTCGAGTTCGCGGTCCATGCCGCGCCATCCGCGCAGGGCAGCCGCCAGCTCCTTTAGCGCTTTTGCCGCCGGGCCGTACCCCAGTTCATTGGCTGCTTCGTCGAATCTGTGTAGCCAAGAAAATGCCGGGCTCATCCCTCGAATCAGTTGGCGGCCCGTCAGCTGGATGGACTGGTAGGTTGATGCCGAATGGGGATTACCCGAATCCACGGCGGGGGGCGGCAGGGCCAATGCTGCCATGCGCTTGCTAAACTGCTGGGACGAAATTTTGTCACTCAGGAGCAGGCCCCGAAGGTCATCCAATTCACGGTGAAAACGGTCGACATCCACGAGGGTGTTTCGTGCCCGGGCTGGAATGCAGTTTGGATAGCTGACGATGCCAAGATCTGTAAACATGCGCACCAGCAGCAATGTATCCGCCTGATTCACGGCAACCATGCGAACGCCGACCAGATCGTAAATTGTCTCGGCAACGTTGGCGCGCTTGTGCAGAAGTTTAAGCAAGATCGATTGGCGCGATTTTTCACCCTTCCAATCAAACCTCACCAAGGGAACCACCAGGTCGCCTTGCCCAAATCCAGTAACCTCGCCCGATTCATTGCGCTGCAAAAAAGTTTCAAACCTTTCACGGATTTGATTCCGCGCGGCATCGACATTGACATAGCGATAGGAACCTTCGATGTGGGCAATGGAATGCATGATGCGCAGAACGGCACACGCCCACGCGCGCCGGATGCGATGCGCGTCGTCATTCTCTTCGGCCCAAACGAGGAGCCACCGCGGGTCATCGCACAAGATGATTTCCTGAGGCGGGCGAATGCCATTACGCCATTCGCGGGGCATGAGTTCGCGTTCGATGAAAGTCAGCGCCTCTATGATCACTGAGTGCATCATGCGGCCATCGGAAGGATTGTCCGGATTGTAGCCGTAGGAAATCAGAAAGCGCGTGGCGTCTTCCATGGTGCGCACAAACGTCGACGGCGTATCGATCGAGGAGGCTCCTCCGATGAGGACATCCATGACCGGCCAGCGGAAGTGCCAATGCCCTGCGATTTTCTTTTTCATGTCCATGTTATGATTTATTGTACGGGAACATCTGGATAGGGGCGAATGTGCCAATAATTTGTCGCAACAATCTAAAAAAGCTTGCGTTTTCCGCATTACTTGCCTCCCTTTCAATGGGGCCATGTTGGGGGGTCTCCAACATGGGTGGGACGGCTTACGCCAGCGACGCTCCGAAAAAGGAGGACGCAAAAGCCGACGCAAAAGCCGATGATAAAAAAGGCGCCAAGAAGCCCGGAGGAAAAGACGGGGCTAAAAAAGATGCGGCCCCTAGTGCCGAAATCAAATCCAAGATGGATCATACGGAGGGATACATTCACGAGTGGATTCCGTTTCCTCCGTTCACTGCCATTGCTCTGCCGGGTGGCGAAAAATTTGGCTATAAACCTGCCCGCGGCGAGATGACGGTGGTGATCATGCTGGCGACCTGGTGTGCGCCTTGCGTGAAGATGATGCCGGACATTTTACGGCTCCAGACTCGAACGGCGCGCCTGCCCGTCAATTTCATCAACATTTTCACCCACGACACCAAACAAGACGCCACGGGTTTCATGACCGAACACGGAATGAAATCGGGCGTACTTGCAACCCATGAGGTTTTGGCGACGTTCAAAAATCCGGAATTGCCGGCCATCTACGTCGGCGACCGCAACACCTGGATGTTGATGCGCTACATCAAGGCAACCCCCGAAGATCTGGCCGAGGTCGAAGAGTCCATAAAATATTTGACGGCGATTTAATTCGCCGGTCATCTTATTGCTGCTGCGTCGCTGGCGTAACGCTGAGGGGGACTTTCCGCGGACAGCCCGCATAATGTCCAAGGGCCTTGCGGATAAATTCACCATGACTTAAAATCACTCATGAGTAATTTGGAGTGGTGGTGAAATTGAAGACATTGCGTTATATATCTGAAATTATTGAGAAAAAACTTGATTCCAAGATGGTTTTTTTGACTGGGCCCCGCCAATGCGGCAAAACCACCCTTTCAAAAACCCTTTATCAGGACCTTCCCATCCCCCAGAAACTCTATCTGAATTGGGATGCCAATGAGGACCGCCAGACGATTTTGGAAGGAAGTCTCCCCAACAAATTGAAGTTCATCATCCTTGATGAAATTCATAAATACGCGCGGTGGCGCAACTGGGTAAAAGGCCTGTTCGACAAAAGAAAAGACGAATGCAGAATCCTGGTCACCGGCAGCGCCCGGCTGGATTATTATCGTCGCTCAGGGGATTCGTTGCAGGGCCGGTATTATCTGCTGCGGATGCACGGGTTTACCTTACGAGAAGTGGCCCAGTATGGCCTTGGGACGCTGGACGACTTGTTTGCCTATGGCGGTTTTCCAGAACCTTTTTTGAAAAAGGATGCTGCAGAGACTCGCATTTGGAGCCGCGATTATCGGTCCCGGCTGGTGCGAGAAGATTTGCGCGAGCTTGAATTCGTCAAGGACATCGGCACGGTTGAGATGCTGGCCATCAGGCTTCCGGATTTAGTCGGAAGCCCACTTTCGATCAATGCACTTCGAGAAGACTTGGGCGTTGCCCATCAGTCGGTTGCGCGGTGGCTGGATATTTTTGAGCGCATTTATTCCATCTTCAGGATTCACCCCTTTGGGGCGCCGTCGATCCGGGCGGTAAAAAAAGAAGCCAAGCATTACCATTATGATTGGACGCAGATTGCCAACGAGGGTTTCCGGTTTGAGTGTCTGGTTGCCTGCCACCTGCTCAAATGGTGTCACTTCTGCGAGGACACCGAGGGGTGGAGCCAGGAACTTCGTTACTTCCGCGATACCGATAAAAGGGAGGTGGACTTTGTCGTGGTTCGGGACCGCAAACCCATCTTGTTTGTTGAATGCAAATTTTCCGACACGGCCGCCTCCGACCACCTGCGCTACCTCAAGGCAAAGTTTCCCAAAGTCGAGGCCGTGCAGGTTGTGTTTCGCAGCAATATCGACATTAGAAACGCCGACGGAATCCGCATTGTCGGCGCCGATATATTTTTGCGCGAATTTATCTGACCCTGACAGAGGGGGCGCCAATCAAAGCCTTGTGGTAAAAAATGGCTGCCAATAAAATATTTTTTATTGTGACCCAACGAGTCCAACCCTCCTAATTTCCCACCGATTTTCGGTAACCTTTTTTGTGAGTCAATTCGAGGCGCGACGCAGTCGAGCAGCGGAGTTTACTTCAGGTAAACAAGCAGCGCAGACCAGCCGCAACGCCGCAGGCCGTCCCGTTTCACTCTCCTGTCATTGGGGCTTGGGGGTCGGCGTTGGCTCGGGAGTAGGTTCGGGTTTTTTGGGTGGTTCAACTCGTTCGGCCCGAAAAGTTTTGTCGCTCAGACAATTCAACGGCAAATATAAATACGCATAGCGGTCTGCGCCATGGCATTCAATCAGCCCGCCCTCGGGATATTCCGCACCATTGGTTTCGAACGTATACCGGCATTCGCCCTTCATCCCTGGCGTCACCGCACCACCCGGCATGAAGTTTGATGCATTCATGAAAAACGTGTTGAACCGGGAAATCTTCCACGCGAAATCAGTTGGCTGAAACGGTCCCTTTGGCACCGGAGTCGGTGTCGGCACCAATTTCGCTCCACGTTTTGGCTGCTTTAATCCAGACTTTTCTCCAAGTTTATCCTCTGGCTTTTTTGCGGGCTTTTTCACGCCGCTTTTTTCTGCCCGGCGAGCCTCGCGAGCCTCGCGTATTTTTGTTCGCCGGAAAAGTTCGCGGTATCCGAAGCCATCTTTATCCAACGGCTGATTCCCCGTGTCCAACAACACGTCAGGCCCCGGGTCCACCACGTAGTCCTTCGGTGGAAAACGGATGAACCATTTTTCCCCGCCAAAAGTTTTGACGAATACGCCCCGACTCATATCTTCGGAGCGACTCGCCGTGCAACTGCGGATGTAAACCGGGTTTGATTCGGCAGGAATTTTCACGTTATAAGGCACAACAAATGCCACGCGATGGGGCAGGCGCCACGATACGCGCGTCCCCTGATCCTCGTTGTTCATCCGGACCAGCCAGGTCAATTCCGAAAATTCATCCATATCCCCTAACTTGAACGAAACATTTTCTGGCTTGCAGATTTTAAGGGTGGGGCGTGCAGCATCTGGATCTGATTCCTGGGTGACACGCTCGATTCTAACGCACATGCCCTTAGGCGGATGAACACGGATGTATCCGCGCAAACGATCGGGTGCCACAGCCGCACCAGCCATGATGCTTTGCTCTTCCGGCGAATCGAGTTTGGCATCTTCGAAGGGTGACGGCGTAAAAATGGGCGCCAGCGCCGCGACGCGATCCTCTTCGCCAAGCTGCAAAAAATCCCTGGGCAATGCCGGCGCAGCCTGGGCCGCGCTGGATATAGTCACAGCCATCGTCACAGCCATCGTCACAGCCATCGTCACAGCCATTGTCACAGCCATCTCCGAGACCATGCCCCCACCCGCGCCCTTCAAGTCACGACCCCTGTTCCATCATAAAAATGTCGGTGGTCCGTGCAACTGTGTAGAAAACTCGCTTTCCAGTGCTGTGCCACTGCGGCCAGCGCTCATCGGAAAAAGGCGTGTTGGTGATGAAGCGCTTGTCCCGTGCGTCGGCGACTTTCAAATCATAGCCAGTTATTTTATGGCCGCTCATTCTCGCCCCAGAATAAATCAGCTCATTTTTTTCAGGATGCCAAGCCGGATCCCGCCCCCGGTCAACCCTGTCTGCGGCAGACCCGGAAACACTGCGGTAGATATAACCATCGGCCGTTGCCCATACCGCAGCAGAACCATCGGGACTCATGGAAAAAGATTCCAACGCCGACCCGTCGTCCTCCAACTGCGTCATCTTGGATGCTTCGCCACTGAACCACAACATCCCGCCCGCCGTGGCGACGTACTTGCCCGTGGCTTGGCCGTCGCGATGGGCGATCTGCCATTTTGCCAACCGGTCATCCGGAAAAGAAAGCTTCACCGTGGTCAGCCCATCTGGCGTGAACACATAAGCCCCAAGGGTCCGCGCATCCATCGTCGGAAAACCGGTGGCTGATGCCAACTTGCGCACGGTCTTGCTGCGCCCAAGGGCTGCATCGAAAATTTCAACGTTGGTGGTGATCCCGCTGTTGTTGGCAACGGTATTGATGTTCTTGTCTGCCGACGCCCGCTCTGCCGTGATGTAGAGCAAGCGAAATCCGTCCGGAGCCCACGAGAATGCCGGCCCCGTCGGCACATCAGCAACCCGATGCACGCCGTTGCCCTTCAAATCGAGGACCTTGAGGGTGTTGCCCTGACGAAAAGCCAGAAACCGCCCTTTGGGGTCCAGGCGCAACATTTCCGGAAAGTCCGCCAAACGCAGAACTGGCTCGGGCTTGTTGGGGGGCGCGACAACCGCCAAAGCCCCGGGGGCGCCGCATAGCGAAGCCGTCAAGAACGCATAAATACCAATAAATCTGGTTATTTGCATTAAAACCGCCGGTCGTTTTAGTTCAAGTTTTGCGCAAATTACGTCTAAATTTTGGCCAGATTTCGCTTAAAAATCCCTCAAGCCATGACCGAAATGTTCCGTAATAGTTATAGTATTAAGGAAAGACGCTTAGGAGGGAACCCATGTCCGCCCGAAACCTGTTCACTGTGCTCACCATCTGCACTGCTGTGGCAATGTCTGCAATATCGTTCGACACCGCTTGGGCCAAAGGCCGGGAGAAGTTCATTTCCCGCGAGGCTAAGTCCGGCAAGGGTGACAAGACCAAAGTCAACTTCGACGAGGTGGATATCGGGGGCCAACGCAAAACCCCGCTGGGAACATTGGTCACCAATAATAAAGTCGGAAAAGATTATAATTTCATTAAGTTGCGCCAGCGCTGGCACCCTGAAATGATTGAATCAGCCTCTAGTTTGGAATCTGCCGGACGCTAAATACCACTTAAGTTTCGCCCCATTTGACCGATCCGTTTTCGAGCATGTCATGGACGTGCTGCGAAGGGGATTTTTTGCGTAACAAACTAATACTACCGTTAATATTCACAGCCGGCTGGGTCCTTTGGCCCATGGTAGCCTTTGCCCAAGATTCCACGGGCAACAGCGAAAAAACCGTCCTCGACGACGACAACTTCACCTCTGCCCGGGCCGCAGGCCTCGGTGGCTCAATCGCCAGCATGGCCGACGACATGGACGCCGCCTGGGAAAACCCGGCTGGGATTGGTGGCTTTGGCCTGGGCAATACCACCAAGGTGCCCTTTGCGCGGAAGGTTTATTT
Organism: Oligoflexales bacterium; assembly: GCA_947445775.1. Taxonomy (GTDB): domain Bacteria; phylum Bdellovibrionota_B; class Oligoflexia; order Oligoflexales; family RGVZ01; genus RGVZ01. The sequence goes on from CANFEB010000008.1 coordinate 74,150, forward strand.
TCCCCACATCGTGATCGGCGCCAACTCCAACACGTATTCCATGAACCGCTCATTTCGCAACGACGACGCGGCAGCCGACCCCGCCGTGGCCAAGGCCCTGCTGGCTGCTGCCGAGGGAGAGCGCCAATATTTTCGCAACACGCTGTCAGCCGGCGCGGTTTTGGGACGTTTCATGTTTTTGCCCTATTACGACACCCAATTGGCGGCCGTCAGCGCTGCCGATGAAAACACCACTATCAGCACGGCCTACCGGATCCGCTCGGGAACGGGGGTTGGTTTCAGCTTTTCCGAACCCAAGGGCCTTGTCAGCGTCGGCGTTTTTCGTAACACCTTCACCCAGACAGACGTAGCCGGCGACGCGACCTATGACCAATTGATCACCGCCTCGGATCGCACCGCCTTCATATCCGACAACAAAAAAGAATTTGCCGCCACGGACGACACAGTGGGAGTCCTTTGGCGCATGAGCGAAAAGCTTGCCCCAACCCTAGGCCTGACCGCCCATCATTTCAACGGCACGCGCTACTCCAGCAAGACCGAAGGTGTGGACTCCTACACGGTGAGCCAAGACCTGACGATAGGCTTCAGCATGACGCCCAAAAACCACGGCGATTTCCGCGTTGCTTTTTGCGTCGAGGCGGACCGCTTGCTGCAAAAAGAAGTTTCCTTGTCCAAAAAAATTCACACCGGCCTTGAAATGACCTTTGGGTCCATGCCGGGCAGCTATTCCATGGCCGCCCTGCGTGCCGGCTGGGAGAATGCCGGACCGAGTTTCGGGCTCTTTTTGAATGGCGGGCTACTCAATGTTGAAATTTCCTCGCGGGCCGAAGATATTGGTGCCGGCAACAAACGCGTGATCGAACGGCGTTTGAACGGTACTGTCTTTGTGAATGCCGCTGAATTTTAGAGAAAGTCGTCTGCCATTTTGAATCCGACAATCATTCCAAATTTAAATTCCGGGCCGAATCCAAATTCGTTGCTGAGCTGCCGTGGCATCTCATTTTCGTATCCGGGAAAAGTCCTGTTTCGCGCCGTCGATTTGGATGTCTTACCTGGGAACCTCCTCCATTTACGCGGTCCAAATGGCGCCGGAAAATCGACCTTTTTGCGGATCTGTGCGGGACTTTTGGATGCCCAAACAGGC
>CANFEB010000009.1 GCA_947445775.1 Oligoflexales bacterium
GCTAGTGCCGTAAGGTGTCCGGGTTCAAGTCCCGGCCTGAGCACCATTTAGTGTATCCTTGTCTCCGTCACTGCGGAGTCAAAACGATGAAGTGGATTTTCTCTCTCCTGTTTTTTCATTCTTTCAGCGCGTCCAGCGTTGCGGCTCCCGCAATAGCTAAACCACTGATTTCTCCTCAAAATCCGATTGTCTTGTGTCTGGGCGACTCTTTGACCGAGGGCATTGATCTCAGCCAGGACGCACCCTTTCCCGCGTTGCTCGACAAACGCCTTAAAGAAAAGTTTGGCCCAGGGGCAGAAGCAATCAATGCCGGCATCTCTGGCGCCACGTCGGCCAGCGGGGCTGCACGACTAAAATTTCAGCTAAAATCTCCTAAAAAACTCACCCACATGATCCTGGCCCTTGGTGCCAATGATGGCCTGCGTGGACTACCGGTTGCCGCCATGAAAAAAAACCTTGAAGACACCATCAAGATCGCCAAGGAAAGCAAAATCAAAGTTTTGTTGGCAGGAATGAAAATTCCGCCAAACTACGGAACTGGTTATGCCAAAGCCTTTGAAGAAACCTTTGCAAAGCTTGCCCGCGAACAAAAGATCGCCATCATTCCCTTTTTGCTAGAAGATGTCGCAACACGCCCCGAACTAAACCTCGCGGACGGACTTCACCCCAACGGCAAAGGCCACCAGATGATCATGGAAACGGTCTGGAAAAAATTGGAGCCAATGTTGTGAACAACCCAGCCAGCCCTTCCCAGAAAACCGTCATTTCCATCATCAATGTTGCTAAGTCCTACAGCCGCAGCGGTCAAAAAGTTTCCGTTTTAAGCGGCCTTAATTTCACGGCGACATCCGCCCAAACCATTGCTATCACCGGGCCCTCGGGCAGCGGCAAATCAACCATGCTGGGCTTGCTCGCAGGCTTGGACCAGCCCGATCAAGGAACCATCACCATGGATGGCCTCGACATCACCCTCATGCCTCAAGCAGATCTCGCCGCCTTTCGCGCCCGAACCATCGGGATTGTCTTCCAACAATTTCATCTGCTCCAGACCCTGACCGCCCTTGAAAATGTCTCCCTCCCCTTGGAAATAGCCGGCACCAAGGGCGGCATTCTAAGCATGAAGGCCGCGGAGGCCGAAGCCCTCGCCCGACTGGAAGCCGTCGGCTTGGGATCTCGCGCCAGCCACCTGCCGTCGCAACTCAGTGGCGGAGAATGCCAGCGTGTGGCCATTGCCAGGGCTCTCGTTGTAAAACCGAAAATACTCCTGGCCGATGAGCCCAGTGGAAATCTTGATACAAAAACCGGAGAACGCGTCACTGACTTGATTTTCGATTTGGTGCGAAAAGACGGCACGACGCTGATCCTGGTCACCCACAACGAGGATTTGGCTAAACGCTGCGACCATCGCTACCAGTTGCGCGATGGACAATTGCACAGGGCTCCGTAATGATTTGGCGGCGCCTTGCCTGGCGCGAAATCATCAACACGCCGAAATTTTCTCTCTTTTTTATTTTGAATATCGCCCTTGGCCTGACTGGCTTCATCGCGGTCAACGCCCTGAAAGCCTCCATTGACCAAAGCCTTGCGGGAAAATCTCGGGAGATCCTTGGGGCAGACATTACAGTATCGGCCTACCGGCCGCTGACCCCGGAAGAAACTGTTGGATTTGATGCCTTGGTCCCCCAGGAAACCCGCATTGCCGAAGAGTCGGGGTGGGTCAGCATGGTTAGTGCCATAGTTAATTCTGAGGTTAATTCTAAGGTTAATTCTAAGGTTAATTCTAAGCCGAGTGCCACGCCCACCCGAGAAACCGCGCTGCCGCCCCCGGCCAGGCTCATGGAAATTCGCGCCGTAGATCCGACCTTTCCCTTTTACGGCGCAATCGCCTTCACCGGCGAAGATGGCCAACCATCCTCAGCCGCCATCTTTCGCCGCATGGAAACCGAGGCCCTTGCCCTTGCCGCACCAGAGCTTTATTTTCAGCTCGATTTGAAACCAGGACAGTCCGTTAAAATCGGTGATCAGGCCTTTCAACTGGCAGGAACCATCACCAGCGACCCGTCGACGTCTTCGTCCAGTTTTTCCATCGCCCCAAGAATTTATATAGGCCGCCAGTGGGCCGCGAAAACGGGGTTAATTCAACGGGGCAGCAGGATTGTCCACGCGCGCCAATATGCGCTGCCTTCACAACTCGAACTGCAAGCCTTTAAAAATTTCGCGAAAACGCGCAGTGACATCCGCGTGCGAAGCCACACCTCGGCCACAGACGAACTGGGGCGTATTTTAAAATTTCTCGGCGATTACTTGGGAATAATCGCGCTTGTGGCCATTATCTTGTCAGGTATTGGCGGGAATTTTTTGATCTTTGCCCACGTGCGCAGTAAAATTCGCGACCTTGCAATCCTGCAATCCATCGGTGCGCGGCCCTCATCAGCGAGATGGATCATCGGATGGCAGATGATCATCCTTGGTTTTGCCGGTGCAGTATGCGCGGTTGCCATGGCCGCCATTTTATTGCCATCCATCCGAGAAATTCTGGCTCCATTTCTAGGAAGTGGCATAAAAATTTCCATTCAAAAAAACTCTGTCATCACTGCCTTGATCATGGGAACCATCGGCACCCCCATTGCCGGGCTCCCGGTCTTCATGCACCTTGCCGGCATGAGTGCAGCCTCGCTGTTTCGCGAACACGAAGACCCCACACGGATAAAATCCTCGCGCTGGCTCATGGCCGCAGTGCCGTCCATCGCGATTATCTTTGGCCTCGCATCGTGGCAGGCAAAAAGTCCCATGGCTGGATTGATCTTTCTTGTAATCACGGGAATATCCATTTTGATTCTGTCGGGGGTTGGAATCCTGATGCTCCGAGCCCTAGGCCCGATTTCTCGCGCGCTCAAACAAAAACAGGGCTGGAATTCTTGGCCACTTTTGATGGCCCTGCGCCATACGAGCCGCTCGGGTCAGACCCTCATGGTCTCCTTTGTCACTTTGGGCCTCTGTGCGGCCTTGATCAGTGCCGTTCCACAGGTGCAGGCCATCTTGACCTCCGAACTGACTTCACAGCGAGGTTCTGGGGGGCAGTCCATATTGCCGGGGCTTTTTCTATTCGACATTCAACCCGAACAAGAAGCCCCGCTTCGCAAATTTTTGGAGTCAAAAAATATTTCAGCGGGATCGTTCTCCCCGCTGATTCGCGCGCGCCTTGACCGCATCAACGACAAAGCCATCGGAGAGACTTTTGACAACATTCCCGGCACGCGGGAACGACAGACCGAGGAACAGTTCAAAAACCGGACTTTTAACCTGTCGGTGCGCGGGCACCTTACCGCCAGCGAGGCCTTGGGCGCTGGACGAGAATTCTCTAGCGTCAGATTCGACCCTGCCCGCCAGGACATGCCCGAGATCTCTTTGGAAAAACGTTTCGCCGAGCGCACCGGAATTAAACTTGGCGATATTCTCGAATTCAATGTCCAAGGAGTGCCCATCAAGGGCAGAGCGGTGAACCTGCGACGGGTTCGCTGGGCCAGCTTCCAACCAAATTTCTTTGTGCAATTTCAAGAAGGGGTTATTGACGATGCCCCCCGGACATACCTTGGAACAATTCCACAGACGGATTTTGACACGACGCAAAGGCTGCAACGAGAACTTGTCCAAGAGTTTGCCAACGTATCAATCGTCGACGTCAAGGCCTCCATAGCCCGGATACTCGCCATTTCTGAACAGGTCGCCTTGGCGATCACGGCCATGGCCCTGCTGTGCCTTTTGGCTGGGATGGGTGTCTTGACCGCCATCACCCTGCAACAATCTCGCGCGCGCTCTTATGAGACGGCAATCCTCAAGGTCTTGGGGGCATCCTTTCGCGACGTCTACATACGCGTTTTAGGGGAGGCAGCCATCATCGCTTTTTTTGCGGCCGCGACTGGCCTCGTCATCAGTTTCGGTATTGCCTGGGTGCTGTCCGTTTTCATTTTTGATGGCGTCTGGGTTTTTGCAGCAACCGCTGCCGTTGTGCCGGCGGCGCTGATTGTGGGCCTCACGATTTTCCTGACCATGGCGACCTCCAGAATCGCACTCGGAACGAAGCCTCGAGAACTTCTACAATCAGAGTGAAAAACAAGCTGCGGCAATCAGGGTTGGAATCAAGGCGGCAATAAATAGTTTCAAGGGATTGATACCCCCCGAGCCGTAACGGTCCTTCAAAATCGAATAACCGGCTGGATTTGGAGCATTGGCGATGACGGTTAATCCGCCACCGGTCACGGCCCCGGCCACGATGGCATACTTGCCCTGATCCGATAAATCCTGAACCTGCGAGGCAAGGTAGGTCAAAGCGGCATTATCGGTGATCGCCGTCAAACAGGTCGCTCCCCAAAAAAGGGCGTTATTGCCGGCACCATCAAGCAGCGGGCGAAGCCACCACTCTTGTTCCTTGCCGAGGACAACGAGGCCCGCCAGAAAAAAGGCCACCAGCAGGCTCTCGCGCAGGCGCAGGGGGCTTTGAAATTCATGGGTGATCTCCGTGACGCCAAGAAACATCAGTAGCAGTCCACAAAATACGGTCATGTGATGCGCAGTGGCCACAACACCGATGAGAAATGCCAAATGAATGATGACCAACCACAAGGGTGCATTGCCCGGACCCATGGGTGAATGAGTTTTTTTGGGCGATTTCACCGGCAACTGTGAAAGTTCCTTCCAAAAAATTCCAACTACCAACACAGAATTGGCGACGACGGCAAGGGCGGCCTTCCAGCCAAAATTGACGAGCATATGGGAGAGGCTCCAATTCCATTTTGCCGCAACCATCACCACGGGCGGCGCGGCAAAAGGCGTCAGCACACCACCGATGGAAATATTCACAAACAGCACCCCGATGGTGGCGTACTTCAAGGCCTCGGAGCATTTATTTCTTAGAATCCGGTCATGCAAAAGCAAGGCGGTCAGAGTCATGGCCCCAGGCTCTGTGATCAAACTGCCGGACAGTGGTCCGACCGTGAGCAACACCCAAAAGGCGGCGGTTGCGCCGGGCAAGGGTAGAAGTGCTGCCAGTTTTGCCGCGATGCTCGCCATGAGATGTGCCGAGAAATCCAAAACTGGACGGGTGGACGCAATGACCATGATGGCGAACACAAAGGCCGGCTCGGTGAAAGAAAGGCTGTCGAGAAATGCCGTCGCTTGGGCAAATCCGTTTAATGCGCCATAGCCAATCATGAAAATGGCAGCCCAAAGACCGAAGACAACCTCGACCTCGCCCAGAAAGTGCAGCGTATTTTCTTGGAGGCTGCCTGCGGGGTATCGGGCGGCCATGCGGTTGAAACGCCCGGTCAAAAAAGTATGGACAAGAGCGCATGCGAACAGCACCGTTGCAAGGATCTGGGTGGTGTGATCAAGTTGGTTCACTATTTCTCCTGGTGGGTTCAATATTCCCTCGAAGTTGTTTCACCAGTCAACAGTGCAGGAAAAAAGATGTCATTAACTCCATCAACCATGCTGCCACTTCAAACTAAAGCCTCGCCATTTTCATTGCCGGCAACCGATGGCAAAATTGTTAAAGATGCTGATTTTAACCGCGCCCCGGCCCTGCTCGTGATGTTCATCTGCAATCATTGCCCGTACGTTAAGCACATTAGCGCGGGCCTTGCGGCAATGACGCGGGATTTTGCAGGGCTGGGTGTCGCGGTTGTGGGCATCATGTCCAACAATGTGGCCCTATACCCCGATGACCGGCCCGAGTTGATGAAGGCGGAAAAAGAGGCGGCAGGATGGGAATTCCCTTATTTGTATGATGAGTCTCAAAATGTCGCCAAGGCCTATCACGCGGCATGCACACCGGATTTCTTCTTGTTTGATGCAGATCAGCGGCTGGTTTACCGCGGTCAAATGGACGATAGCCGCCCCGGAAACGGCAAGCCGGTCACTGGCAGTGATTTGCGGGCCGCAGTCGCAAAGGTTTTGGCGGGTGAGGCCGTGGACGCGGTGCAGAAGCCCTCAATAGGCTGCAACATCAAATGGAAGCCAGCCAAAGGAACTATTGGTGAGAAAAAGTAAGCCTGAAAATAAACCTCGAAGTGAACCTAACTTCGTCATCTATTTTGATGGAGTCTGCAACCTGTGCAACCGGTTTGTGGACCTGCTGATCCGAATCGATCACCGCCGGTGCCTGCGCTATGCGCCCCTGCAAGGCGAGACGGCGCGCTTGCGTGGCCTTCACCACTTTGCGGCGGAGGACCCGACTTCCATTGTGGTGGTCGATGGCCCCTCGGAGGTCCACACGGAATCAGATGCGGTGCTGCAAATATTTTCACGGTTAGGCGGAATATGGTCGGCTTTTTTGTTGCCAGCGCGCCTCATTCCAAAATGCTTTCGCGATAAGATTTACCGCGTGATTGCCCAAAATCGCTACGGCCTTTTTGGCCGCCGCAACACCTGCCGCTTGCCGACTTCATCAGAGCGAGAGCTTTTTTTGCCATAGGAAACTAGGGATTTTCGAGCAAAAGTGCGCTCATCCAAAGGAAATCCGTTCCAGAAAAAACTTCGCTGCAGGGTGCGCGACGCTCCCGTGTTTGACTGGACGGACGCTGCCAAACATAATCCGCACGCCGATCACAATTTGTTGGCAGGCGATCTTCGGGAAATGCCGGCATGGCCAACAACAAATTTGCCAGGCTCACGCGTCGCTGCGGCGATAAGGCGCCCACGGACTTAAGGGCCAACCAATGAAAAAAAAGATTATCTGGATCCGTGCGCAATAGCGTCTGGGCAGACCACGCCAAACGTAAATCCCGAAGCTGGACATTCATCCAGGGATCGATGACAAATGCCACCGCGTCAATGGTTGATCCCGAACGGTGCTTCCATTTACCCATTTTTTCAATCTCGAACTCCAGCCATATCGTCAGCGCCACGAGGTGCGACCGGTAATCACCATCTGCCGTCCACGCATCAAACTCCGTGGTCCAAAAGCTCCAGGCCAATCCCGAGGATGGCTCTCCACCGACCATGGCCATCTCGTCAAAGGCGGCGCGAAATCCCGGACTGAAAAAGCTGATGTAAAATGGGCCGTCTGAAATATAGCCATTAAAACGGTGCAGATCTTCACGGGTCCATTGCATGACCTGCGCGGCGTTTTGGGGGCTTTGGCTTAGGACCGCCAAAATGCCCATGATCATGTCTCTCGACAAGGGAGTTTCTGGGCACCGTGGATGACGAAGCCACCCGGCTTTCGGGGTTCTGCTTTTCTGGATCGCCTCCCAGGCAGGCCGAGACAGGTCGTGAAATCCAAGGTGCTCCAAGGCCACATAGCGAAGCGAAGAAAACAGCAAGGAGTCGCACTGATGGATGAACTTGCCGGTGTCATCACGGTCGACGACCATACCGTCCACAATGTGCGTCTTCTGACTAAGGTCGGCATACCGGCGCGCGCGTATCACCAGACTTCGTCCCTCAGGCGTGTCGGAAAAATCTGCCGCCAATGATTTTGCGCTGAGGCCTGTGCCATTTCCATCGTTTTGGCCTGCCAAGCGTTTCAGATCAAGCAGGTCATGGGTTGCCAACATGAGATGCGTTACAAAAAAATAGGTGACAAGAAATAGAGCCGAGCCAAAGACCCAACAAACGAGCATAAAAATGGAAGTTTTTTTCCGCATAATTATAAATCGTAACGACATAAGGCCGCGGGGAGCGATCCCCATCAGGACCCACTCCCCTATGTTACTTTGCGGAACTCTTGAAAAAAAATGAAACCTGCCGTTGGATTGGCAGGTTTCATCAATAGAATCAGATAGTTATTTTCTGGCGCTTTCGCGCCAGAAACTAGTTACTTTAAAAAAAAGCGCTGACATTAAATCTGGATTTTGTAGTTCAAATCCGGTTCCACATAGGCTGTTTCCATCTGAGCCAACTGAAGTTTTCCGGACATGTCCCAGTTCACGGCATGCCACTTGGTGAATTGATCAATAACCCAGATTCCTGACTGACGCCCACCATTACCGCTTTTGCCATTACCGCCGAAAGGTAGGTGCGCCTCCGCTCCCGTTGTCGAGTTGTTGATGCTCGACATGCCGGCGGTGATGCCAGTCTTGAACTGGTAAACGAGCATCGGATTATTGGTATAGATCGCCGACGACAATCCGTAGCCATGGTCATTGGCCATCGACATAGCTTCTTCAAAGTCATGAAACTTCATGACGTTGATTAATGGTCCAAAGGTTTCGGTCCGGTAAATAGGATCGGTCATCTTCACATTGACGGCGATGTTGGGACGCGCGTAGAAACCGTTTTCTGCGTCACCTTTGAAGTGATCCCAGCCCACGCCGTGACCAATCCAACCACCTTTGCCCAGCGGCATTTCGTGGTGCTTTTCAATCAGGGTCTCGAGATGGCCAAGGTGATTTTTCAAAAACCGTTCGCTGATCAACGGACCGTACATGATGCCAGACTGAATCGGATCGCCGATGACCATCTTCGCGGCGCGGTCGACCAATTTTTGCACAAACTGATCATGGATTGAAGCGTCGACAATCAAATTTCCAAGGGACGTGCAGCGCTGGCCTCCCGTACCAAAGCCGCTGAACAGCGCACCTTCGAGTGCCAGGTCAATGTCGGCATCGCGACAAACAATCATCGGATTCTTGCCGCCCAACTCCAAACACGGCACTTGCAGGTTGCGGCCGCAAATCTCGCCAATGCGACGACCAACTTCGGTGGATCCCGTAAAGCCTATCTTGTCGAAAAGCCCCTCATCGACAAGGTCGACCATGGCAGCGCCAGTTTTTGGGCCGGTGCCAAACACGGTATTGAAAACACCTTTAGGCACGCCTGCATGGTGTAACAGGTCTGTAAACCAGTAGCTGGTGGCTGGTGCGTCTTCGCTAGGTTTCCACACACAGGTGTTGCCGGCAATCAGGGCGGGAATGAAGTACCAGGCCGGAACTGCGAACGGAAAATTGCATGCCGTCATGCAACCAAAAACCCCGATCGGGCGACGGTAGGTGAATAGCTCCTTGTTGGGCATTTCAGAGGGGATCGTCTGACCGTAAAGGCGCCGTCCTTCTGAAACGAAAAAGTTGCATGTGTCGACCGCTTCTTGGATCTCGCCTAGGGCCTCGCGCAGTGGCTTGCCGATTTCGCGGGCAAGCAACTTAGCCAGCTCTTCCTTGTTGGCTTCGATTAGGCGGCCAAAATTTCCAATGACACTGGCGCGAACCGGAGCAGGAGTTTGCGCCCAGCTTTTATAGGCCTTGCGGGCTGCATGGGCAGCCGCGCGGACTTCGTCTTTACCGGAGTCAACAAAGACGCCAACAATGTCTTTCTTGTTGGCCGGATTGATGCTCGAAAATTCAGCCCCCTTAGGGGTTTCGGTCCAGCGCCCATCGATATATGCAGAAAGCTTGCGGTTCTTGTACATGACATGTCCTCCTAGGTCGGAGTAACATCCCTCAAACAGACAGGATTCGCAAATGGTGGATAGCCTAGATCGCAGAAAAGCCGCCCGATGCCCAGTTTGTCAGGGTCCCGGTTACACGTTTGAAGCCAATCCAAACCAGATTCGATGCCGAAACTCCCTCTGTATGCAGAATCATGGAACTAAAAAATGCCCCCGGTGCGGCTCGGAATCCGTGGGGGCTGTTCGGCGAAATAAAGATGATTCGTCTGATGATTCGTCTTTTGCCTACACCTGCGCCGACTGTGAGCACGTCTGGCGCTAGGTCCTATCATGAGGCAGGTCAGCCGCCGACCGTGCCCGCCATGTCGAACACTGGCAAATACATAGCAATCACAATGAAACCAACGACGGAGCCAATACTCACAATCATTATTGGCTCAATCATGGACAGCAGCGTCTTGACGGCCAAGTCCACTTCTTCTTCGTAGAAATCAGCCACTTTTTGCAACATCTCGTCCAGAGCACCGGTGGCCTCGCCCACTTCAACCATGGACACAACCATTGGCGGAAAAAGCCCATCTTTGGATAGCGGTGTACTGAACTTTACACCCTGCTCAATCTCAGCCCGCACGTAGAGGATGAAGTGCTCGATTCTCTTGTTGCCTGCCGAAGCCGCGCAAATAGACAGCGCTTCGAGCAGGTTCACACCGGCCTTGAGCATCGTGGACAATGTCGAACAAAAACGACCAACGGAAACCTTCCTGATCAAATCGCCGAGGACCGGCGTATACAGAACAAAACGGTCAAAGTATGCACTTCCCGACTCGGTCTTACGATAAAGATTTATTCCGACGATCACCACGACAACCCCACCAAAAACAGTGATCAGGTTGTTCCGGAAAAAATCAGAGACATCCACGACAATTTGAGTCAATGCCGGCAGTTCCCGGCCGGAATCTTGAAACTGTTTGGCGAAGGTAGGGACAACAAAGGAGAGCAAGGCAGAAATCACCGCGATGGAAGCGATCACCACAATTGCTGGATACATCATTGCAGATTTAACTTGCGCTTTTATCCTTGCGGCCTTTTCAATGTAGGTTGTGAGGCGCAGCAAAATTTGGTCGATGCTACCGCTGGTCTCGCCGGCCTGCACCATGGCAATGTACAGGGTATCAAAGACACCCTTGTGTTTTCGCATGGCCTCACTAAGCGTCTTGCCGTTTTCGACATCCAACTGAAGTCTCTTCAAAACTAATCCGAAAATGACATTCTTCTGTTGCGCGGCAAGCACACTGATGGACTGAATAAGTGGGACTCCACTGGAGAGCATGGTTGCAAACTGCTTGGTGAAAATAACCATGTCACGGGTACTCGGTGCCCCACTTCCAAATAAAACTTGAAAGCCGCCCTTGCCATTTTGGACTATCTTCAGTGGTCCAAATGAGGTTACGCCTTCTGATTCGCCGCTAGCTTGAGACGATGCTGGTCGGCCTGTCTGCTTTTTCGAAATTGAGACAACCTTCAGCCCCTGGCGTGTTAACCGGCTGCGGACGATGGCATCCGATGGACCGTTCATGACGCCATCGGTCACTTTGCCGTCCTTGCCCTTGGCCTTGTATGCAAACTCCGCCATAAAAAATCCTTTTCACAAATCGCTTTAAGCCGCTGCGACGACACTGAGATCACCATCATCGTCAGAAGCCGTGTTGCTCATAACCTCCGCAAACGAAATCTGACCGGCAGCTAATTTCATAAGCGCTGACTGACGCAGGGTCCGCATGCCATTGGCCATAGCCACTTTTTTCAGGTTCATCGACGCCTCACCGCTCATGATCGACTCGCGAATGGCATCGTTTACCTTGAGGACCTCATGAACAGCGATTCGCCCTTTGTTACCCGTGTTGCTACAGACACCGCACCCCGTGCCTTTCATGGGTTTGATGCGCGCGGCAAAATGCGATGCGATGCCAGCTCTAATCAGCATTTCCGTCGTGATCGACTCGTCTAAGGTCTTGCACTTCATACAAATTTTGCGAACTAGACGCTGAGCAGTGATGCAGTTCAAGGCTGAAACCAGGTTGAAAGATTCAACGCCCATATTCAACAGGCGTCGGATGGTGTCGGGGGCGCTGTTGGTGTGCAGGGTTGAGAGCACCATGTGGCCGGTGAGTGCGGCCTTGACGGCGATTTCGGCCGTCTCAAGATCCCGGATCTCGCCCACCATGATGACATCGGGATCTTGGCGCAGGAATGACTTGAGCGCCTCGGCAAAAGTAAGACCAATATCAGGCTTGGTCTGGACCTGGTTGATCCCCTCGATGTTGTATTCGACTGGATCCTCCGCAGTCATGATGTTGTCAGTCTCTTGGTTCAACTCAGTCAACGCAGAATAGAGGGTCGTCGTTTTCCCCGACCCAGTTGGCCCGGTCACCAGAACCATGCCGTAAGGGCTTTCAATGGAGGCCTTGAACCGGTCTAGTTGATCTTGCTCTAGGCCCAACTGGGTCATGTCCACCTTCAAATTGGACTTATCAAGGATACGCATCACGATCTTTTCGCCGTAAAAAGTCGGCAAACAGCTGACCCGGTAATCGATCGGATTAGATCCCATCAAAATGTTGATGGCACCGTCTTGCGGCAAGCGGCTTTCCGCGATATCGAGGCGCGACATGATTTTGACGCGAGAAATCAGGGCCGGTTTCATGTTGATCGGGGGCCGCGTCAATTCATGCAACACACCGTCAACTCGCAATCGCACGCGAATATAGGTTTCGTAGGGTTCGATGTGAATGTCGGATGCCCCACGAGACTGAGCCTCAAGCAAAATATAATTGACCAGCTTGATGATGGGACCATCAGATTCTTGATTTCCGGCGCCAATCTGCTGGCGCTTGGCCCCAAGGACATCCACCGCATTTTCGAGGTCCTTGCCCTGCTTTTCGAGTTCCGACAAATCGGTGCTCGTACGCCCGTAATATTTGGCGAGAGCCTCCATCAAATGGCTCTCTGCCGCCAACACCGGGCGGGCAAAAAGGCCAGTTTTAAAGCGCACCGCATTGATGGTTTCGATCGCCCGGGGGTCGACCATGGCAATGACCAGTTCATTGGCTGCCTGCGAGACAGGAATGGCCTTTAACTTCATCGCCACATCGCGCGGAATCATTTCCGTGATCGTTCTTGGAATGCTGATCTCATCGAGGCGCACGAAAGGCACCCGATACACCTTTGCCATGGCTTCAAGGTATTGTGCGACCGGAATAAATTCCAGCAGCTCGATCGCATGGGTCAGACTGATATCCGCATTATCGGCATGCTGTTCGGCCTGCAGCATTTGGTCTTCAGTCAGCCCCAAGGCTTTCTTGACGATGTCCCGAAATAGAATCATGAATGCCTTTCTACGATGACCGGGAACGCCCTGGCCACTTATGCAAGATCGGCAAAAACTGGTTTTTTTTAAGTCGTGGTGAGCAAAGCCGGAGAAACTGGCAAGAATCAGCGAAAATGGGCAAGCAAACTAAAAATCAGGAAACACCCAGTTCATTCCCATAGATCCGCTTGGCCCCCGCACGATGGTGGCGCAAAGACTTCAATTGCACAAAGGCCAGTTTTGCCAAGGCCTCTTGCTCATCAAAATCCATCGATTTTGTTGCATTTTTAAGGAATTTTTTAATGAACCCCAAGACCTGCTGGGGATGCATGACCAAGCCATTGCCCAAAAAAGCGCAATCTTCGCAAGGAAATACAAATCCCTGAAACACGGCCCCTTTTGTGAACCCGCGAAAGGATTCATCCCCCTTGGGCCTCAATTTATAAGAGGCACCGGTACGCAGGTCGCTCACGTTCATCTCTTCGGTGCCAACCAAAGAAAGCACTTCAAAAATCGAATTCCGAAATGATTCCAAGGCCAACACCAAGTTCGCCGGCGCCTGGTTCGGGCTATCCTGCCCGGCAAAGCATAAAAAGGGCGTCTTGGGGTGCCCAGGAACAGGGCGAAGCAGGACGAAATAGTCGAGAAAATAACTCATCCTAGATTCGTAAAATGGGTCCTCGGGGAACACCTTGCCAAATCGGATATAGAATTCTTCTTTTGCCTTAACAAAGGCATCTTTACCGAACACTGCCTCTGACTGAGACACAACGGATTCCAGCAGCTGGTCGGTCGTCGTTGTCGTCTGAAGTGAAAATGATTTCATTGATCCCGTCCGGAGGAAAATTCGAATAAGTATTCCCGTGAAATCCCGTACACAAAAGTCCCGATCCATGGAATTCGAAACGGTACGGCAAGCCAAACGGAGGCGTTGCGTCTGCCCACCACGCCCTGATTTGCGCTCAGATTTGCGTCATCCGGTTTTGTCGGTGAACTCAGGATAACATCTTCCATGGGAACATATAAGCCGCCACTCCTGTAGGCCGATTGGACCGCTCTTTTCAAAGAAACTTCATCAAGTTGCCCTAATGTTGACGGTTCAGCGGCCAGAATTTCCCCGGCTACGTGAGCGGCCCAAAACACACGCCCCGCTCCGACAAAAATCTGGTAAGTTGCCGCCGCCATAAAGGCCAGCGATAACGCCGCCAAAGTCACGTGAGTCCACGGATATTTAAACCGCTGGGGCATTCTTACCCTTTTGCTGCCACAAGATTTCCGGAACACATGCCTCCCGGGAAATCACGCGACCGACAACAAAAAACCAGTCGCTCAGACGGTTAAGATAGATCGAAACTTCTTCGCGAACAGACTCTTCATTCGCCAGTGCGACCACGGAACGCTCAGCCCTGCGGCAAACGGTTCGCACCACATGGGCCAGCGAATTTGCCGGGTGGCCACCAGGCAAAACAAAATTCATCAACGGTTCCAGCCCATCATTATATTCGTCCATCTCTTTTTCCAGGCGCGAGACTGATTCATGGGAAACGACCTGTTGACGCGCCGTGTTGAGCGATTCCACCGGCGTCGCGAGTTCTCCGCCCACATCAAACAATTCATTTTGGATCAGGCGCAAACGAACCATCAGCTCCGCGATGCACGCAATGGCCTTGTGCTGTTCCATCTGCTGCAGCTGGTCACGCAAAAGTCCCGTAAAGGAATTAAGTTCGTCGACCGTGCCGTAGGCCTCGATGCGCAAATGATATTTGGGAACCTTGGTGCCGTTGGCCAGGCAGGTCATGCCCTTGTCACCGACTTTTGTGTAGATCTTAGTTAAACGCACGTTGCGCAGCCCTCCGTGGGTGCACCCTACCGGGTCCTGATCGCTCCAGAAACAGGAAAAGCCGCGAACCAGCATCTTCAACTGGCGACGGCTCTGCGTCCATCACACGAAAATATCAACTTGGCCTAATAGACTTACTAATAGCCTTGGCCTATTCGAATTCGTCGTCCCCTGAAACACCCGTGTCCGTCACGCGTTCCTGGCGGTTCACTGATTCGCGCAATTTATCCGACGGGTGGAAGGTGACCACCCGGCGCGCCGTGATTTCAATGCGTTGCCCCGTGTGCGGGTTGCGACCCGGACGTGAACGCTTTTCCTTGACCGTCCATTTGCCGAAGCCAGAAATTTTCACTTCGCGACCGTCTTCAAGCTTTTGCTTGACCTCTTCCAGGACAGTCTCAAGGATGTCCTTGGCCTCCTTCACAGGAAAACCAACCTTGTCGCGAATCATTTCAATGAGGGTATCCTTGGTCAACGTCATGACAACTCCCACGTTTTCACCTATGAATCTCTAACTGCCTAAAATATATTACCAAGTTCCTGCGAAGACGGAAAGAAACCGGTCCCGGCAGAGTCAAAATTTGCGCCTTTCATTGCAGGAGAGCGGGCTTCATGGCCACCAAGCAAACGAAACGTGTCCTGACAGGGTCTCGTGCCACGGGAATGCCCCACCTTGGCAACTACTTTGGCGCCTATAAGCCGGCCATAGACCTGCAAGATCGTTATGAACTCTTCCTTTTTTTGGCAGATTTCCACGCACTCAATGAACACAATACGCCGGATGAAAACCGCCTGAACAGCTACCGGATGGTGGCGACATTTTTGGCCTGCGGACTGAATCCGGCAAAAAGCCTGCTGTATGCGCAATCTGCAGTTCCTGAGGTCAACGAATTGGCTTGGATCCTGAGTTGCCAGGTGCCCTTTGGGGTCATGACCCGCGCACACTCCTTCAAGGATGCCCAGGCCAAGGGGGTCGACATCAATATGGGTGTTTTCAACTACCCGATCCTTATGGCGGCAGATATTTTGATGTTTGACGCCAACCTTGTTCCGGTTGGCCAAGACCAGAAACAACATCTGGAAATGGCTCGCGACATGGCCCAGCGATTCAATCATCATTATGGGGAAACTCTGGTCATTCCGGAGCCAATGATCTCCGAAGCCGTTGCTGTTGTGCCAGGGACGGACGGGGAAAAAATGAGCAAGTCCAAGAACAACACCATTGCGCTCTTTGCCGAAGACAAGGAATGGAAGAAGCAAATTCTCAGCATCGTGACGGATGCCAAGGGGCTTGCGGATCCGAAAAATCCCGAAACCTGCAATGTCTTCAGAGTTTTTTCATTGCTCGGCACACCGGATGAAATCAGCGCCATGCGCGACAAATACACCGCTGGCGGCTATGGCTACGGTCACGCTAAAATGGAACTCCTCGACAAAATCAAGGCGACATTCGGTCCAATACGTGATCAGTACAATCATTGGATGGGACGTCAGGAAGATTTGCGAAATCTTTTGCATGACGGGTCTCGCAAAGCTCGTGTTCTTGCCGGCGAAAAGTTGAACCAGATTCAAGACCGGCTGGGACTCATTGGCCGCCCGTTCTGACCGCGATTGGCGCCGAATCAGTCAACCCGTTTGCATGGAGGCAGATGATGGGCTTACAAAATTGGACGCCGAAAAAAATAATCGCTATCGCCGTCATCGGAATGCTCACAATCGTGATCGTATGTATCCTTTGGGTGGTCAAACGCCAAGGACTCGCCGAACGGGAATATGCCGGACAATTGCCGGGAACTTCCATCTCATTTGACGACTCTGGTATTCCCACCATCGTTGCCGATGACTGGGTGGAATTGGCGAAGGCACAGGGATTTGTCGTGGCCAGCGAACGCCTGTGGCAAATGGACCTCATCCGCCGTAAAGCCGGTGGCCGACTGGCGGAGTGGTTTGGCCCCAAGGCTCTTGATCTGGACATCCGCGCTCAACGAGAAGACCGCAAAACCATCATCGAAGAATCCGTAAAACTGCTGCCGAAGGAGCACCAGGATTTTTGTAATGCCTATGCCGTTGGGGTCAATCGCTTTATTGATAAATTTCCTGGCCGCTGGGGGGTGGAATATTCCATCACTCGCCAGCAGCCGGAAGCATGGACCTGCGAAGATTCATTGCTAGTCGTTCTATCAATGGCCGAAATGTTGACCTCAGGAAGTGAGCGCGAATTGGTTCAGGCAAAATGGCGCAACGTGCTGCCGCCAGAATGGGAATCATTCGTCTATACATCAGATCATCCCTGGAACGTTCCCTACTTCAACGCCGGCGAGAGAAAGCCGATCGTGATTCCAAACGGCGAGAATGCCTTACCTGAAGAGCCGCTGCGCACTGAGGAATTTGCTCATGCCGGCGAATTAAATACTGAGCCCTATGCGATGGGCAGCAACTCTTGGGCATGGCACGGGCCCGCTGGATCCTTCCTGGCCAACGATCCGCACCTGGCCCAAAGCACACCGCAACTTTGGTACGCCTTGCGCCTGAAAACAAAAGGCGGCGAACAGGCAACGGGGGTTGCACTGCCAGGTCTGCCCGGAGTAATCCTCGGTATGAACTCCCACATGGCATGGGCGTTCACAAATGTCGGTGAAGACGTGGACGACCTGCTTGAGGAAACAATTAGCGCGGATGGCACTAAATATTTTTCTGGCCCTCATGACTCGACGGCCTCAATTGGAAACTGGCGGGCCATTGAAATCAAAACCGTTCAAATTCCGGTCAAGGGAAACGCCCATCATAAACTTACCGTCCGCAAGACACACCGCGGCCCACTCATGGAAATTCCTGAGGGCAGCGGCAAATTTTACAGCCGTCAGTGGCTGCCCCTCAAGCCGGGCAGAATTGGAATCCCCACCCTTGACTTGAACCGGGCCACGAACTGGGACGAATTAAATGCCGCAGCCGACCGTTTCACCGTTCCAGCCCAAAATGTGCTGATCATGGATCGCAGGGGCAATATTGGCTACCGGGCAACTGGCACCGGCGTCATCCGTGAAGTGTCGGGGCGCAAGCCGCAACCGGCGCCCCTCGGGGAATGGAAGGGTTTCGCGCCGCCGGCTGAGAGGTCCAGAATGTGGATTGAAGCCGAACGCGGCACAAAACCAACTTCAATGGCCACCGCCAACCAACGGATGTGGGTCGACCGCTTTGGTCATGGATGGGAGGGCGAAGACCGCCAGGAGCGGATCACCTCCGTTCTCGCAAGTCGCAACAATCATACCCAGGAACAAATGCTGGAACTTCAGTTAGATGTGACCTCGCGTTTCCGGCGGGAACTTTTGCACTGGGCTGCGATCAATTCTGTATCATCCAACGAGCTGGAACAGAAACTTCAGCAAAAATGGTTGCGATGGGATGGCTCTGGCCGCAGCGATCCCGCCGCCTTTGGGGAAAGCATTGCCGCAGAAAGCTTGCTGTACACCATCCTTCTGGGTCGCCTCAAAGCACGCTACAAGCCAGAACTATTGGACGGTGAGAAGTATCACTGGAAACTACAACGGGCGTGGCTCATGGCCCTGATCGGCAAAAAAAATGGCTCCCAGGCGTTTGGCTTGGAGGATGCTACGCTAGCAACCGCCGTCCTGAGGCAGGTGGCAGCCAATCCGCCTAAAGAATCCTATCAAGAACTCAACCAATGGCGCGGTCAGCATCCTTTCGTAGGGAATGTACCGGCCTTTGGATGGTTTTTTCGGGTCAAAAGCAATTCGCAATTCGGTTATGCCGACCTTATCCGCGCAGAAAAGCCGGACCACGGACCCTCGGTACGGATGATCTGGAACCTTGGACGCCCCGAAGACAGCACCTGGATGTTTCCGGTTGGACAATCCGGTCACTTGGGATCCAAGCATTATTCGGATCTGCGGTCACGGTGGACGGACGGCGCCATGATGAAAGTTACGCCGCCAGAAATTTAGGGGCTTGCCGGACGATCCTGAGTGTTTATACTGCTGACAGTAAATTTTCGCTATCTGCGCTACCTGCGGAACTTGTTGAACACATACGTTGAACATCCATGGAGGAAATTCATGATTGAGGTGAAAGGTCTGTCCAAACGATTTGGACAGGTTCAGGCCCTGAACGATGTCTCGTTCACTGTTGAAAGGGGCCAAATCGTAGGATTTTTGGGCGCCAACGGTGCCGGGAAAACCACAACAATGGACATATTATGCGGATGTAGCGGTGCCGACAGCGGTTCTGCCTCCATCGCTGGATATGACATCACGGAACAGCCCATTGAGGCCAAATCACGATTGGGCTACTTGCCCGATGTTCCACCGCTTCACGGCGAAATGTCAGTTGAAGATTTCGTGACCTACGCCGCAAAACTTCACAAGGTTCCGTTCAATGCTCTGAATGCACGGGTCAGCGACACGCTGCAACGCCTGTCATTGACTGAAGTGCGCCAGCGCTTGGTCGGCAATCTCTCCAAAGGTTTCCGCCAACGCGTGGCCTTGGCTCAGGCCATTGTCCACGACCCTGAGGTTTTGATTTTGGATGAGCCGACGGAGGGTCTGGACCCAGGTCAAATCGTTCAAATCCGCGAGCTGATTCGCTCACTTGGCGGCAAGCACACAATCATGCTCAGCTCGCATATTCTGTCGGAAGTGCAAAACACGTGTGACCGGATCGTCATCATCAACAAAGGACGTATCGTCACACAAGGAACCTATGAGGAACTGACCCGCGACCTGTCCCAGGGGAAGGTTTTCCGCCTGCGGGTTGCGCGCTCAGCGAACGACGCCCTCTCCCGGGTGCGCGGAATGCCGGGAGTAGTCCACGCTAAAATCGAGGACGGCCCCGCAGGGGATTCCATTGAATTTGGTTTGGAAAAATCCGCGAGCGACAACGCTCCGGAAGACGTTGCACGCATTGTCATGGATGGTGGATTCGGATTTAGAGAGTTGCGTCAAAAAACAAAATCTCTGGAAGAAGTCTTCTTCCAGGTCACCAAGTAAGGGAGGCAAGGGAATAAATGAGCGCTGTATTGACCATTGCCAAAAGAGACATCAAATCGTATTTCGCGTCGCCAAAAGGTGGCGCGATCCTGTTCTTTTTTCTGATCCTGATGGGATCCTTCTTCCAGAACTTTGTGGTTAGCTACGTAGAGTATGAACAACGCGCTGCTTCGATGGGCGGTCAGGCACCGACCCTTGAACAGTTGCTCCGGGCATTTTTCTACAACCTTAACTTCATCCTCGTGCTGATCGTCCCCGCCGTAACCATGGCATCTTTCTCTGAGGAAAAGCGCAATTCATCCCTTCGCCTTCTCCAAACGGCACCCATCAAGGCCATCGAAATTGTGATGGGCAAATTTCTGGCAACAGCTGGAATGATGGGAATTGTTTTGCTGGCGGCTTCGGTATATCCGCTTTATCTGGCCAAGTTCGGCAACCCAGATACCGGAGTCATTGCGACTTCCATGCTGGGAATGTTTCTACTGATGTGTTCGCAACTAGCCTTTGGCTTGTGGATCTCTTCCATGACCAACAACCAGTTCATGGCGTTTCTGTTCACGATGTTCGGACTTTTCTTGCTTCTCGTCTTGAACTGGCTGGCCCCGTCACTGAGCGGCGGAGGAGTCGCCGAGACAATCATCAAGTACATCGCCTCAACGGACCATCTGGACGTGTTTCTGAAGGGCATGCTCTCCGTCAGCAACGTGGCCTACTTTCTTTGTTTCACGGCACTCTTTTTATTCCTAACAAATGTTTCACTCGATTCAGAGCGCTGGAGGTAATTGCCCATGAGACCAGATCTACTTTTAATTCCATTTGCATCTGTCTTGGTGGCAGCGATTTCAACTGCCGTCGCCAAATCATTTCCTGCCATTACCTGGATCAAATACGGGGGATGGCTATCGGCCCTGGGGTTGATCGCCCTGTGGGTGGTCCTCGATCTCGCCAATTTCAAAGCGATGTTTGCGCGCAAAGGCGCGAAGTACGGCGCTAGTTCAGGTCTCGTAGTCCTCATGACGGTCTCGGTGATCGCGGCCATTGCCGTTGTAACCTCGCGCCCGCGCTTCGACAAAAACTTTGATCTGACACGTTCCCAAGCAAACACCCTTGCGGAGCAGTCGATCAAGATCATCCAAAACATCGAAAAGCGAAATGCCGAGGTTGAGGTTCTTGCCTTCTTTCAAGATCAAGAAAGCAAGAAACAGTTTCAAGACATTCTCGGCCTCTATGCCAGCAAGGGCGCTAAATTTAAGGTCGAGTACATCGATCCGAACCGGGAGCCCACCAAGGCGATCGGAGAAAAACTGACTTCTGGCAATACAGTGATTTTCAAACTTGATACCGGCGGAGTGAAGCAGGAAGCCCGCATCACCACCTTTAACGAAGAGAAGATCACCAATGCTTTGGTCAAAGTCTTGAAAGACAAGGCAAAGCAGATCTACTTCACCAAGGGTCACGGAGAAAGCGCCCTTCGTGGCACGGACGCTGCTGGCATGAACGTGATGGCGGTGGAACTTGAGGGCAACAAGTACGACTTAAAGGAACTCTCCCTCCTCGAAGAGGCGAAAGTCCCTGAATTAGCTGATCTGGTTGTCATTGCCGGACCCAAGTATGATTTCAAGGTGGAGGAAACCCGCTTCCTTGAAGATCATCTCAAGCGCGGTGGTGCCTTGATGGTCATGGTTGAGGCCATGGTTCCAGTCCCGACCCTCAATGGTCTGCTAGAAAAATATGGCATCAAATTTTCGAATGATCTTTTGATCCTCAGACCAGATGATCCCCGCACGGTCTTCCTGGGCCAGAATAATGCGATTGTCAGTGACTTTGACGACCTGAGCCCGGTCACGAAAGACTTTGCGGCCCAATCGAAAGTCGCTGTGATCATGCCAGGGTCAAGGTCTGTCAGTGAGGTCACGGGCAATCCAGCTGGAATGAAAGTTTCCTTGGTTGCCAAAACTGCACCGGTTATTATCAAGGTCAAAAACGTCAACGGTCGCGGCGACGTCGGCGGCAATATTGGGAGCGACCGTATTGAAACCGGAACCTTCCCGGTCATGGCTGTTGCAACGGGCAGGGCCTCTGCGCCTGAGACGGCTAAGGCCGACGGGCTAAACCCAAAAGACAACAAAGACGCGAAGGAGCCCATGGAGGCGGGGGGCAAAGAAATCAGGGTAGTGGCGGTTGGATCATCACAGTTTGCCACCAACCAGTCGGTCAACGGGCAAGAAAATCGGGACCTGTTCTTGAATGCCATCAGCTACCTGATTCAGGATGAAGATTTCATCTCGATTCGCCCGAAAGATGTGACGAAAAGCGCTCTCAACATCACCTCGGGCTTTAGCCAGTTGCTGCTACTTGGATTGTCGTGGATTTATCCGTTTGTCTTCCTTGCAGGGGGACTGTTGTTCTGGATGAGGAGGCGCCAAGCGTGACCTTGAAACCTCAAATCAAAACAGCCGCTCTCCTTTTCGGCGTCCTACTCGTTTTGGGCGGGCTTGCCAGCTGGGATGAATGGCAAACCAAGCGTGACGGCAAGAAAAAGGAGACTGAAAACCTCCTGCTTGCGATCGAGCCGGAAAAGATCGTTGGAATCGAATTCTCCAACCGGGAGTCCAAGGACCCCGTGAATATTTCGATGTCTAAAAGTGAAGGCAAGTGGGCCATCTCAAGTCCAGTAAGTGTCGCCGCTGACCAGCAGGCTGTGGACAACCTGTTAACAACCCTGAGGGACTATAAGTTCGAAAAGGTTGTGATTGAATCAAACGCTGACCTGGCGGCATTCGGTCTGGACAAACCCCGGCGTGTTATCCAGCTGAAAACCGAAAAAGGACCGCTGACACTTCTGGTTGGCGCCAATGCACCGGTTGGATATTCGGTTTACGCCTCCATTGAGGGAACAGGTAAAGTTTATGTTGGCAGCCAGCACCTTGCCGTCTCGACTGGCAAGTCGCTCCACGACCTACGCAATAAGGCGCTCTTGACGCTGGATCCGGCTCAAGTAACCCAGTTGGAGCTGATTCGTCCCGGGCAACCTTCAGTGACGATAGCCAAGGACACGGCAGGATCCTTTGCCATCATCAAGCCGGAGGCCCTTCAGGCAGATCAGACGTCGGTCCGAAATTTTCTGGATGAAATTGCCAAGGCAAACGCCACGGCGTTTTTTGATAATCCAGATCCCAAGCTCAAAAATTCATTCAACGGCCGTGGACTGGCTGAAATTCGCTTGAAATTAGCCGATGGCAAAGCAACCAATCTGAAATTTATCGAAGCCGATAAAAAGGTGCATGCATGGGCTGGTGGCAGTGAAGCTGTTGCCCAGCTAGCTGATGATGTCAAAACCAAGATTGCAAAAACAGCCGCCGACTTTCGGGACCGCAAAATTTTTAGCTTTGCCGGCGATAAAGCCATGGAAGTGGTTTTGGACGGCAAGGCTTATAAAAAGAATGCTGGTGATTGGCACGCAGCTGACGATGCGACCAAACCTGCTCCGCAAATCCGTTCACTTTTGGTGGACTTGGAATTTGCCAAGGCCTCCGAGATCTTTGCCCTGAAGGACAAGGCTGTTGTGGATTCCACCGCTCTTGCCGCCGCTCATTCCCTGAAGATTTCTTTCGACGGTGGTGCCACGCCTCTCGAGATCAGCCTTTGGGAGAAAAAGGGATCGCCAGAATCCTGGTTGCTGAATCATTCGGAGTCAAAGGCCAAAAAAATCGCGTATGCGGTCAGCAAGTCCTCACTGTCGGCGATTGAGCCGCCAAAAGAAGCGCCTGTGCTTCCGACTCCTGAGCACAATTAGCGGGCATTGATTTTTATCGCCTTAAGGCTCCATCTGACGCCGCCGCGTCCCAAGCGCGGCGGCCATCGACCCTGCGACTACCAGTCCAGCCCCCAAGAATTGAAGCGAGTTTGTTGAAATCGGGCGAAACATCTCGCCTTGCACCACAGTTGACTCGATGATCCCTGCAAAAAAGGTCACTATCGGCGTTAGTGCCAAGATTGCGCTAACCCGGGGCGCCTCCCACCTGCGCACAGCCTCGGCAAAGCAGCCGTAAGCAATCACCGTATTTACGCAACAAAAGAGCAAGTACCCACCCTGAGACCAAGTCAAACTTGTGGCCGCCCCGGGGGATGAAAACGGTCCCAGCAATACTCCGGCGCCTGCGTACCCCGCCAACAAGATAAAAGAACTTGGAAACTGCGCCGCCAAAAACTTTTGAATGAGGGCGTAGATAGCCCAGGCAATGGCTGCCAAAATTACGAGAACAACGCCCGTTGATTCATCCCTTGTTCCAATGCCAGCCAGAACTTCAGTCCCCGCCTGACCTTGGCCCCCTGAGTAAAACACCCAGAGTCCAGCCAGCATCACCATAAATCCCAATATTTGCCGGCGGCGAAGCTTTTCCGAAAAAAAATACCACCCGCCAAGAGCTAGAAAAAATGGCCCCGTCTGGATCGTCAATTGAGCGACTGACGGCGCCACCAGATGAAGCCCAGCCAGAAACAACCAGTAGTTGGCGGCCATTGCCATAGCCACACAACCCAAGATGGCAATATTACGCCTGGTGAATTTTGCCGGAGTGGGCCACTTGCCCGTCCAAAGATAATAGCTACCGACCACGATGGTGGCGAAAACAAGGCGGACCCAGGTAATGGTCAAAGGATCCAGATGCTGCAAAACCCGTTTCAAGGCAACCGGAAGTACGCCCCACATGAGGGCCGTAACTAGGCTCAAAATCAAACCGCTATTCATGACGTATTTTCCGCCCAAGAATCCAGCATCCAGTCCCAAACATGATCATCGCCAAAAATTGTGGCGGAGAAATTTTCAGTGACCCCACCAAAGAGATAGCCGGGCCGCGCCAGTCACCACGAAACTCTTCTAAAATAAAACGTGCCCATGAATACCAAATAAGCACCATGCCGGCGGCCATGCCTGGGTGATTAGATGGCCTCAAAAAAATGCCGCACTTGCTTATGCCGGCAATCAACAAGACGCCCGTGAGGCACGCCAGCGACTCGTATAGTTGAACCGGATGACCGACAATGCCGTAATCACATCCATTCAGAAAACAGCCAACGCGGCCAATGGAGAACCCCAGCAAAATGGGGAGGGCTGCCGCGTCGGCAACCACCATCACGCCGATGCCAAAAAATATGGATGCTGCGCCACCGGCCATGGCTCCACCAAGAAATCCCCCTGAAGATGACATGGCAAAATGAGGGGCATCGCCGCCGGGAAGTCCGCCCCAATTCTCAACAAAATAGGACCAAGCAAGTGCCCCCAGAATGGCACCCAGATAAGTTGCGAGAAAAATTGCGCTAACAAAAAAATTCGCTAATTGCGGGATCGCCTTGCGTATTTGATAGCGAAAATAGAAAAAAGCCGCCATTGCCGCTACCGCTAAGCAGAAATGCCAGGCTGGAACCGGCAGACCCAAAAAATGAAATAGAACAGGCCTCATCGTTTTATTTACGGGCAATCTCTGCCGCGGTGCCGACCAAACGCTCCATGGCCTCGCCCGGTAGTATTGTACCCAGCAACACGGTGATCGCAACCGACAGGGCAAGAATCGCCGCCGTCAAACTGAATCGTCCACTTGCCGCCTTGACGGCGCCGAATGGAGCCACAGCATCAGCCATATACATGCGAACCACAATGCGCAGGTAGTAAAACAGGGAAATTGAGCTGCCAATGACACCAATCAGCACCAAGCCATAGAGGTGATTAGTTAAAGCAGCGTTGAAAATAAAAAACTTACCGATGAAACCGGCAGTCGGGGGCATTCCAGAAAAACTAAACATGAAAACCGTCATCGCACCCGCCAGCCATGGGTGGTTCTTGGCTAGGCCCGACAAATCATCAATGGTAAGTTGGTCATTGTCCTCGGTTTCAAGCGCCATGACGACAGCGAAGGCGCCCAAGGAAACTACAACGTAAGACAAAAGATAAAACAAAATGGCCCGGACGGGCAGTCCCGTTGCTGTTGTAGAAAGCGCGCAAATTGCGACGGCCATGTAACCGCTGTGGGCAATCGATGAATAGGCCAGCATCCGTTTCAAATTGGTCTGAACGAGGGCCATGATGTTTCCCACAATCATCGAAAGCACGGCCAAAATAATGATCGCCGGATACCAAACCTCATTCATGCTGGAAAACGTACCGGTAAAAAGGCGCAGTGCCACCGTTAAAATCATGATTTTCACCGTCGTGGCCATGAACGCAGTGATTCCAGTTGGGGCAGACTCATAGGCGTCGGGGGCCCACATATGAAACGGCACCAGCGCCAACTTGAAGGCAAGGCCGACAAGGGTCAGCAAGGCACCAATGCGCGCCCAGCCATGCCCCGCCACCGAAGGCAGCGCCGCAACAATGCCGCTCATGCGCATCGTCCCGCAGGATGCATAAAGCAGCGCCATACCGAACAATAAAATAGCCGCCGCCACAGAGCCGAGAATAAAATACTTGATGGCGCCTTCCTGGCTGCGGCGGTTCGAATTGGTATAGCCGATAACCACGTATAGCCCAATTGAAGCCAGCTCTAGCCCGACAAACAAAGTCACTAGGTCGTCACTGGCAATCATGACCAGCATCCCGGAAAGCAGCATCAAAAACAGGCTGACAATCTCGCCGCGAAAGAAACTGGCACCGGAGTGATGTTCCCGCATCATCATCATGACGCCCACAGCGACCGCCATGATCATCACCTCACCAAAGCGCGACAGCGTGCCGCTCAGCAATCCGCCCGCCAAATATTCCGTCGGCGCCGTTGGAATCATCGTTGTCGCCGCCATCGCTGCCAACACAGTTATCCAGGCAGTCGATTCAACTGCTCCACGGGACCCTAGGCTTTTCGAGACGGACTGAAGCAAGGCAATCATGCTGCCCACAACCAGAATCAAAACTGGCGCCGCGGTGATATATAATTCTGAGCTGATTTCAGGAAAACTAAACACGAAAAACCTCTTTTCCAAATTCAGTGGGAATCAATCGCTAGGCTATAGCTGCGATAATTCTTGGCCAAATGCTCAATAGAGGCTTTGGACTTGCCGATAAAAAATTCTGGGAACACGCCCATGACGATGATCAGCACGGCCAAGGGCACGAGATAAGCAAATTCCAACGGGGTAAGATCTTTAAGTTTCTTGTTTTCTTCGTGGGTCAGCGGCCCAAACAGGATTTTTCGGCATAGTGTCAGCATGTAGATGGCACCGAGTAATACACCTGTCCCGGCCAAAAGCGCGGCGCCAGGAGACGACTGAAAGGTGCCAAGGAGGATCAGAAACTCACCGACAAATCCGCCCGTGCCCGGTAGGCCGACGGAGCCTAAAGTGGCGACGATCAAAATGACTGAATACCAGGGCATCGCCGAGGCAAGGCCACCGAAGTCGGCAAGCATGCGAGTATGGCGGCGCTCATAAATCACTCCAACCAAAAAGAATAATGCGCCAGTGGATACGCCGTGATTGATCATTTGATAAAGCGCGCCCGTCAAAGCTTCGCTCGACAGGCTGCCATCAGCAAGCAGGGCCACGGATCCAATCACAACGAATCCAAGATGTGACACGGAAGAATATGCGACAAGTTTTTTGGCATCTTTTTGCACCCAGGCAGTCAACGCGCCATAGATGATTCCCACCAGACCGAGAAACACAAGTATCGGCGCAAAGGTCGGCACGGCCTGAGGAAACAGCGGAATCGCGAAACGCAGAAACCCGTATGTACCCATTTTCAACAATACGCCCGCGAGGATAACCGAGCCTGCGGTCGGGGCTTCAACGTGAGCATCGGGCAACCATGTGTGAAATGGCCACATTGGAACCTTGATCGCAAAGGCCAGAGCAAAACACCCGAACAGCCACAACTGCGTTCGTGGATCAAGCGACGCACTGTAAAGGTCGAGGATGCTGGTTGAGTAAATACCCGTCTGCCGGTGATAACTGATATAGAGGACAATGGCTGCCGCAAGCATTAAAAGGGATCCGACCACCGTGTATAAAATGAACTTGGTCGTTGCGTAAATCCGACGCGCTCCGCCCCAAATGCCGATGATGAAATACATCGGGATCAGCATGGCTTCCCAGAACACATAAAAAAAGACGAGATCAAGGGCCACAAGTGCGCCGAGCATCCCGGTTTGCAGGGCCATGATCGCGCCAAGAAAAAAGCGTAAATTCTTAACATGGCTATGCCACAGGCTCAGAATGACCAACGGCAACAGCGCTGTCGTCAGCATAACCAAAAGCAGGCTGATACCATCCACACCAAAAATCGCCCGGATTCCAAATTCAGGCATCCAAATATAACTTTCGACAAACTGTACTTTTGCAGAGGCAGCATCGAAATAGTGCCAAACGTGGAGGCTGACAAAAAAAGTCAGGATCGATCCGGCGAGAGCTGCCAAACGGGCAAACTGGTCACTTGGAACCAGAAAGATACCCGCCCCAACCAAAAGGGGAAGAAATGTCATGATGCTCAATACGTGTGAATTAAAAAATTCCATCTTAAAGACCTGCGCAATAATCGATCGCGTTAAACAACAAGAACAACGAGCAAAACCACAAGCCCCATCACCAACACCATGCTGTGACGATGAACGCTACCGGTCATCCGAAAGCTAGCCAATCCAGCCGCAAGGGCACAAACTTGGCCTACCCCGTTGACGATCCCATCGATGATTTTCACATCGAAAATCCCCCAAAGGAATTCGGACATGTCACGCAACGGCTGGACAATCCAAGCATCATAGAATTCATCGACATAATACTTGTTGGACAACGTGTCGTAGGTACCGCGCATGTTAGTTGCCCATTTGCCAAGCACCGGAGCAGGCCCGTTTGCATAAAGCTTCACGGCGATTGCAGAGGCCACCAACATCACACCGACTGAAGCCGCCATCAGCCCCATCTCAAGAGAGTGGGAATGATGGGCCGTCAGCGACCCCCAATTTGCAGCAACTTGATTTGGCACCATCATGACCGGTTCCAAAAAGTGATGGAAAACATTCTGTCCGCCCAGGACTTCCGGAACACCCAGGTAACCTATCCCTGCGCTCAGAAGGGCCAAAACCACCAGCGGTGCCCACATCATTGGGGATGTCTCATGCAAATGGTCACGGGTATGGTGATCGCTGCGATTCGGTCCATAGAACGTCATGCACAGCAAACGGACCATATAGAATGAAGTGAGGCCTGCCGTGACAGCACCCAAAGCCCACAAGGCAGGTCCGCCCCCGGTAAATACCTTCCAGAGGATCTCATCCTTCGAGAAAAAACCCGACAAACCGGGAAACCCGATGATGGCCAATACTCCCGTCAGAAACACCATGTGTGTGATGGGCATGTATTTGGAGAGGCCGCCCATTTCGCGCATGTCTTGCTTGTGGTGCATCGCGACAATGACGCTACCGGCACCAAGAAACAACAAAGCCTTAAAACAGGCGTGGGTTAAAAGATGAAAGACACCGGCATCAAACGCGCCGACACCGCATGCCATCACCATGTATCCAAGTTGACTCACGGTGGAGTAGGCGAGGACTTTTTTGATGTCGTTTTGAACCATGGCGATCGTCGCCGCGAAGAAGGCCGTAAGGCCACCGACCACCGCCACAACCGTCATGGTGGACGGTGCCAGATAGAACAGAAAATTGACCCGGGCCATCATGTAGATACCAGCCGTGACCATGGTTGCGGCATGGATCAGCGCCGAAACCGGGGTCGGACCCGCCATGGCGTCTGGCAGCCAGACATACAGCGGCAATTGGGCCGATTTACCGCAGGCACCGATAAACATGCAGAGCGTGATCCAACCAACTGCGCCGAGTTTGATCGCATCCAAAGTCCCACTTCCGACCATTTCCCGAAGCTCGCTGAACGAAACGGTTCCAAAGTGCTTGAAGGTCAAAAAGATACCAAGAAGAAAGCCGATGTCACCAATGCGGTTCACGATGAATGCCTTCATCCCGGCTGCGGCATTGGCATCATCTTGAAACCAGTAACCAATCAGCAGGTAACTGCAAAGGCCCACGCCCTCCCAACCCACAAACATGACCAGCATGTTATCGCCCAAGACAAGGAGCAGCATCATGAACACAAACAGGTTCAGATAGGAGAAAAACCGACTGGTTCGCTCCTCCTCATGCATGTAACCACCGGCATAAATGTGGATCAGTGATCCAATGCCCGTGACAATCAGAATCATAAGTCCCGACAAACGGTCCAAAATCAAATTGAACGGCGCCGAGAATCCGCCCGCAGAAATCCACGGCATTCCGTGAATGATCCGCGCCTCGCCACCGGCCCCCATCATTTGTACAAACGCCGTCACGGCACAGGCGAATGAAGCCAGCATCACTGCCACCGCAATGGCGTGTGAAACCGCCTTTGGGGCTTTGCGCAAAACGAGGCCGTTGATTGCAGCGCCGAGCAGCGGTAAAAAGACCATCATCCAAATCATGTGCAGCATCTCCTCAGAGGCATTTTCAACCGCGCAACAGTCGCAAGAAGTCAGTGTTTACAGTGCCGTAGCGCCGGAAAAGAGCAATCACCATCGCCAGGCCAACGGCCGCCTCACAAGCAGCAACCGTGATCACAAACAAAACCATGATCTGCCCATCGACCTGGCCCAATTGGCGGGATGCTGCGACAAAAATAATGTTGACGGCATTGAGCATGAGTTCAATCGACATCAAGACCATAATGAGGTTGCGACGGAACATAACCCCGGCCAAACCACACAGGAACACCAGCGAGGACAATATAAAATAATTCTCAACAGCCACCATGACTCAGTTTCCTCCGCTCGATTGGATGTGGCCCTTCAAGCCGGATTTTTTATCCTTTTTAGCCACCATGACGCAGGCCACGATTGCCAACAAAATCAGGACCGACGCAATTTCAAATGGCCATAAAAAGGCGGTGAACATTCGCATGCCGACGACAAAAGTATTTCCGCCTGCCAGTTCGATTGCCGCCGCACCCAGATTTCCAGGAGACGCGATGTCGGGGGGCGCGTGCGCTAGTTCTGTAGCGATGATAACGAACCCTGTGAGGGTTATCAGCAGCACTAGGGCCTCGCCAACGGTGAAGCGAAAACCCCGCAGTGCTTCGGGCTTCAAATTCAAAAGCATGATCACAAAAACAAACAAAACGACAATCGCACCGGCATAGACCAGAACTTGGACTGCGGCGGTAAAGTCCGCACCCAAAGAGGCGTAGAGAGCCGCGACAAAAAACAAATCCACCACCAGAAAGATTGCGCTGGTGATTGGGTTGCGCGAAGCAACCACCATGACCGACGACACCAGAACCATTCCAGAGATGATGTAAAACAGTATTTCCGGCATCAAGTTCAGCGCTTCCACTATTTAAACCTCAACACGGCAAGCACAACGGCGGTCCCGACCACATTGGCCAGGCCGATTGGCAGCATGAACTTCCAACCAAGAGACATCAGCTGGTCATAACGAAAGCGCGGTAAAGTCCAGCGGACCCAAATGTAAACCCACATGAAAAAGCTAGCCTTGAGGAGCAGCATCATTATCCCGGCCAAAGCCGCGATATTGGGAGATCCAGCAAGGGCCACAATGGTTTCGTAGGGGACAAAGGGAACTTGCCAGCCGCCAAAGAAAACCGTCGCGGCCAGGCACGACAAAACAAACATCGAAACGTATTCGCCGAGGAAAAACGCTGCGAACTTGGCCGAATTATATTCAGTGTGAAAACCGGCCACCAGTTCGCCCTCGGCTTCTGCGAGGTCAAACGGAGCGCGGTTGGTCTCGGCAAACATGCAGATCAAAAAGATCATAAATGAAAATGGGGCGGCAAAAACACCCCAGTGGATCAACGAAGTTTGCGCCTCGACGATTTTTCCGAGGTCAAGAGTCCCGTAGATCAGCACGATCGGAATTAGCGACATGCCCAGTGGAATCTCGTAGCTAATCATCTGAGCCGAAGCCCTCAGCGATCCCATAAGGGAATACTTGTTGTTACTGGCCCAACCAGCAAGAGATACGCCGTACACGGCCAAACTGGAGATCGCCAAAATGAACAAGAAACCAACATCAAGGCGCACAACGCTCAACGGTATTTTGTGACCAAAAACCAGTAAGTCGGGGCCATACGGAATTGCACATGCGACAAGAAACGCTGGGAATACGCAAAACACCGGCGCCAAATGATAAAAAACCTTATGGGCTCCGTCCGGGACGACTTCTTCTTTGAAAATCAATTTAATCGTGTCTGCCAGAGACTGCATCAAACCGTAAAGGCGCCACTTGAAAAAACCCACGCGGTTCGGACCCCTGCGGCGCTGCATCAACGCAGGGACGCGGCGCTCAATCCAAACCAGAAGGGGCGGCAATTGAAGGAGGCCGCCGACTAGAATGGCGAACTTCACCGCAAACGCCACAAGGCCGACGGTAAAGTCGTTCCATTCAACGAGAGCCGGCAGGGACGCCAGAAATTCAAGGAACGTAAGGTCGACACCCAAATTCATTTAAAATTCCTCGAGCTCAATGACTTCAATCCCATTCGAGCGCCCCGCGCTTGAGAACGTAGATGTATCCAACAACGAGAACCAGAACAAACATGGCCACTTCCACAACACCCAACCACCCAAGCTGATCAAAGGTGCGGGCCCACAAATAAAGGAAAACAGTTTCAATATCGAATAGAATAAAGAGGATGGCGGTCAGGTAAAACTTGACGCTCATTTTTTCCGAGCCGGAGGTAACCTTGGGAACCCCGCACTCGTAGGGGTCCATTTTCTCCTTGAGATACTTCTTGGGCCCCAAAAAGGCGGCGAGGCCCGACAAGATGCTGCCGAGCAGAACTCCAAAGATTAAAACGATGATTACTGGTATATATGGATTCATAACCTTCTGCCTTGAAGGAGATTTCAATGACTACATCTGTAACCGGCGACCGTATTCTGATCATGGGCGCAGGCAATTTTGGAACATGCCTAGCGCAACACCTTGCAGAAAAAGGTCACCGGGTGACACTGTGGGCAAGATCACCAGAAATTGCCGCAAGCATCAACCAAAACCGAAAAAATCCTAAATACTTGACCGCACTGACCTTATCACCGCGCATTAGCGCGATCAACAACATCACTAACGAGATTGTTTCCGAACACCGCATCATCGTTCTGGCCACCGCTGCGCAAGCCCTGACTCCGGTGCTCAAAAAATTAGCAGAATTCGGTGTCACCCCTGATCACATCATCATCTGCGCAGCCAAGGGCATCGAACTTTCGACGATGCGACTGCCAGGGGCCACCATTTCAGATTTGCTTGGTTCCGAGATCGGCCAGAAAGCGGTGTTTCTTTCTGGACCGAGCTTTGCCTCTGAGGTCGCGACCCACCAGCCGACGGCCCTGGTTGCGGCGAGCCATGACGCCACGCGCGCCCAAATGGTCCAGGCTCTGTTTCACGCCCCCCAATTTCGCGTCTACACCAGCAACGATCCCTTGGGGGTTGAACTGGCAGGGGCACTTAAAAATGTCATCGCCATTGCGGCAGGCGCCGCTGTTGGGCTTGGTTTTCAAATGAACACCCGCGCCGCCCTCATCACCCGGGGCCTGGCTGAAATGCGCCGCATTGGGGTTGCCTTGGGGGCAAATCCGTTGACGTTCGAGGGCCTTGCCG
This sequence comes from Oligoflexales bacterium, assembly GCA_947445775.1. Taxonomy (GTDB): domain Bacteria; phylum Bdellovibrionota_B; class Oligoflexia; order Oligoflexales; family RGVZ01; genus RGVZ01. The sequence goes on from CANFEB010000009.1 coordinate 33,242, forward strand.
GAGTCGGCGATCTATTCCTGACTTGCACTTCGGAAAAAAGCCGAAATTTTCAAGTCGGATTTCGCATGGGCCGGGGCGAAAGGATCCAAGCGATTTTGGATAGTCTTGGTTCCGTCTCAGAAGGCTACGCAACCACGATGGCTGCCCGGGACCTGGCCCGCAAACTCGGCGTTGACGCGCCAATCACTGAGGCTGCCTATCAAGTCCTTTATGAGTCGCATCCCATCGCCCAGGCCGTCATGGGGCTACTGACCCGTGACGCCAAGCCTGAAATCGATAGCATAAAATGACCCCCGCACGCACCCCCTTCACCGATCCAAAGGCTGCCATTTTAGCCATTGGCACTGAGGTCACCAGCGGCGAGATCGTCAACAGCAACGCCTCGTGGCTGGCAGAGAATCTTGAATCCTGCGGCATCAATGTCCCTCTGCACATGGCGGTTCCTGACGACCGCGTGGCTATCTTGGATGCTCTTGTTTTTGCCGCCGCCCGCGTGAATTTCATATTCACCATTGGCGGTCTCGGTCCGACCACCGACGATTTCACCCGTGACGTGATCACGGAATGGGCGGGGCTAAAAACTGACTTTGATGCTCCGTCATGGCAGCGCATCGCGTTACGATTTGAAAAACTTGGAATCACAGCCCCAGATTCAAACCGCCAGCAGTGTTTTTTTCCAAAAAGTAGCCGGATTCATCTCAATACCCACGGCTCGGCCAACGGCTTTTCAGTGACCACAAACGGCGTGCAGCTCACGGCCCTGCCCGGCCCGCCCCGTGAACTTCAAGGCATCTGGAATGAGCACCTCGGCGCAGAATTCAAGGTCCTCGGCAACCGCTCCGCAAAACCTCGCCTGCATACGTGGACGTGCCTCGGCGTTCCCGAATCCACTCTTGCAGAGCAAGTTGAGGCCGTCATGGAGGGCAGCGGATTGCAACTCGGCTACCGTGCCTCCGCGCCCCTCGTTCACGTCAAGGTCTGGGTGCCCCATGAGATCCCCGCGCCCGCTGCGCCGGCTCAGGATACGATTTCGCTGAAAAATCGGCGCTTTTTCAGCGAAATCTATTTAAAAAAGCTCGACGCGGCATTGGCTCCCGTCTGCGTTGCTCGGGATGGGGCCGATCATCTCAAAAATTTGAAGGCGAAACTTGCAAGCCATCACGGTCGCAGCGTAATTTTGCTTCGCCTTCACGACAACGTCACCGACGGCATGCTTGCAAACCGGTTGGCCGAGCTTCTGCGACCCCTTGAAATTCCATTCTCGATGCTTTCAAATTCTGGGATTTTAAATTCAAACATGTCGGACTTCGTCATCCCGAGCGCAGGGAAGGACCCTTTCTTGGCAGGCGCAAGGTCCAATTCAGAACATGGACATAACAGTGAACTTCGCATCGACTTGATTTCCGGCAGCGAAGGCCCAAGCCTGCATGTCGCCTGGGGTGCGCTTGCAGATTCACGAACCTATTTGTCGCCTCCACTGCCTGCAGCTAGCGATCTCCTGCAAATAAATCGCACGCGCCTGCTGTTGACCGAACGCGTGTTGATCGACCTTGGTCACATCATCTCTTTGTCGCAATGAGTTAAGGCTCAAGGCCCGTTCAGAAAAGCATGCAACGCCGGAATCTCGGCTGCAAGGTGAGGGAAAACAGGCATCCCTGCGCTGGGGCGCTTGGGCTTGTAGCCATCAGGATAGGTGCCTTTGATTAAACGCCCTTCCAAAAGTTCCAGCGAACTGCCGTAAACTGCTGGCCCGACGGCTCCAACAAGCTTGGGATCTGGATTGTGGCAGGCGATGCAATTGCCCGCGTAAACAGTCTTACCCCGCGCACTAAGATTCGGGGCCAAAGTTGAAGTTGATGACGAGGGTGATGATGAACAGCGGCAGCCAGACAGAAGGCCAACTGCCGCTGCCATCAAAACTATACCAAAAAGTTGATGGCTCCGCTCAGGCACCCACCATGACCTCAACCAGCAGGTACAAAACCACAGTCAATCCCATACCGGCATGAATCACGCCCTTGACGGTTGCCAGAGGGCCAAGCTTAGAACCTTTGACGGCGTTGAACTGGATCGCGCCAAGCAGCAATGCCAACACCAACGACAGGGCCCCGAAGCCCGTCTCAGACTTGAGTTGCAGGGGCAAGTGCGAAGCCGCACCCATGAAAAACAGCATCGGGATCGAAAACAAGGTGTTCGTCCGGGACGCCAGCATCGCGCGAGCACCGGCGGCAGCGGCCGTGGGCAAAGATGGCTGACCCTGGGCCACGGCGGTGGTCGATGCGATCACGATTTTCTGGTTCGGCCAGATCACCAACCAAACATTTAGGAACATAAGTGTGGCCAGGGCAGACCCGGTCAGGATGTTCACTCCCCATGATGTCTTGTAGATCTCATGGCCGTTCATATGGCCGTACATGCCCAGCATGATCACGCCCGTAATAAACGTAAACATGGCGCCCCAACGAAACCACCAAAGGGCGCGTGGAACGAGTTTTTGGATGTTGTTGGACTTGGTCGGGCCGTCCATTTCTGCAAAAGCAGGCATCTGGGTGAAGTTGAAATAATAAAGGTGGCCAATCCAAACAATCCCGAAAATGAAGTGAAACCATTTGACCAGATAGTAAATTCCCATGGTTTCAAAAATCGACAAGCTCACGTGGGCCTCCTGCAGCATCTAGATGAATTCAAAGCTGGCCCAAAGCAGGCGCCAGCGAACAGCCTCCCTCAGTGATAACGCACTGGAACTATTGATGCAACCAAGGTATGTGGCGGATGACGAGAATTCGTGTTGCCGCGTGTATGCTCCCAAAAAAGCTCCCATGAGTCCGAGAGAGGTTTTCCTATGTTTGCCATCGCTAATTTTTACCGCTTTGTATCTTTGGAGAACTTGCCGGAAATCAAGTCCGCCATCGAACACCTAGCCGGCGAAAAAGGCCTCTTTGGCACAGTCCTCCTGGGAAGCGAGGGAATCAATGCGGGCTTGGCTGGGTCCAACCCGGAAGTCCTCGCCGAGGTTGTCCGCGCCCTTGGCAACATTCATCCGGGGCTGGCCAACCTTGAACCAAAAATTACGCTGGGCGATTCCCAACCCTACAAATGGCTTGAAGTTAAGGTCAAAAAATCCATCGTTACTTTTGCTGGAGACGCCGACCCTGACATCGAGGCCATTCATTCCGCACCGCACCTGACCCCAGCCCAATTTGACCAACTCATGGCGGAAAAATCCAAAGAAGTCGTCGTGGTCGATACCCGCAATGATTACGAATACCAGTACGGTCATTTCGAGGGGGCGGTGGACCTCGGCATCAAAAGCTTCAAAGATTTCCCGAAAGCCTTTCTCGACCGCTACAGCGACGCTAAAGACCAGACCTACGTCTTTTTTTGCACGGGCGGAATTCGCTGCGAAAAGGCTGTACCTTGGGCCAATGCCCGGGGTTTCAAAAACGTGTTCCAAATCGAAGGCGGTATTCTCAAATATTTGGAACACCATAAAAATCAAGCCAGCGCACCTGCAGACCGGTCACGCTACGAGGGCAACTGCTTTGTCTTCGACCAACGCTGGGCAATTGACGAGCAACTTTCCGAGGCCAGCCACGAACCCCCAAAGTCATAACGACTTCAGCTTTTTGCAAACTCAATAAATCGCCTCACGATAACTCCAACGGGCTCGATTTTAGCGATGCCATCGACGCTTTTACCTGCCTGCCAAAAGTCCTTGTAGGCAGACCCTTTGTGCAAAGACTTCTTCAGTTGCCAGATCGACTTCAGGGTATAAAACATGCGCATCCAGTGCTTGGTGCGCGAGTTTTTGAGCAACGCCCTCACAACGGGCCCAGCCTTCAGTCCCATGCTCGCAATAAAGGGCGTATTAATCACCGACACCGGAACGCCACTGATTTTTTCTGTGGCCACGATATCAGCGGAACTCGCCCGCAGTATTGCGTCTTTGTAATCTTGGTGGGCCTTGCATTCGGCCGCGGCAATAAATCGCGTGCCCATTTGAACACCTGAGTAACCCATCTTCAGAGCCCGGACAAAGTCCTGCTCGTTGCCAATACCCCCGGCACATATCAAAGGTTTGCCAAAATCGCGCAACGTCTCCACGAGCCTTTCCGGACTCTCACTGCCCAGGTGCCCGCCGGCCCGGTTGTTGACGCAGATAAGCCCGTCAATATCGCTCTCGAGGGCTTTTTCAGTCCATTTCCGGTTGACGACATCGTGATAGACGACCCCGCCAAGTGGCTTCACCCGCTCAACGACCCAACGAGGATTGCCCAGGGCGGTGATGAAAAAACGCACACCTTCCTCTATGGCTATATCTAGCCATCCCCTCATCAGGTCTTCATAGCGTTTTGCTGATTTTTCGAGCAAAAGGTTAAAACCGATCGGCTTTGCGGTCAGGGTTCTGATATGGCGGATGCCCGCCCTAAAATCAAAACCATGAACAAAAGTCAATGAAATCGGTTGGATAATGCCGATTGCTCCGGCCTCAGATGCCGCCGCAATCAGCTCTGGATTGCTGCACGGGTACATGGCGCCGCAAATAATCGGGTAGGCTATTCTTGCGTGCCTTGTGAAATCGGTTTCAAGAATAACCGTTTTTTGGTCCAACATGGTTTGATAACCTCCCGTCCCCTGGTGGTGGATGTCCAACATCGAAATGACGATGCCGCCTTTCCAGTGTACCGGGTTGAATGCATTTTTCGATAATGAGGAACTAAATGACCAAACCCCGTCAAATAACCACCAGCAGCACTGCTGAATATTTCTCCAAAAACCTTCAGCAAGTGGGTTTTTCTTCCCCGACCAAGGCTGTCTTGACGACCGTAAAAGAGGCCTTAGACAACGCCCTTGATGCCTGTGAGGACCATCACATCGCCCCGGACATCAACATCTTGGTGGAAAAAGTTGGCAACGGTTCACTTAAAAATACCGACCGCATCCGGATCCGGGTTGAAGACAACGGTCCCGGAATCGACGCGGGCGATATCGCCAAAGTTTTTGGTGAATATTTGGCGTCGTCAAAATTTGGTCGCGGACGTTGTTCTCGCGGCCAGCAGGGAATCGGCATTTCGGCTGCGACCACCTGGGCCATTCAAACAACGGCCAGGGGTGTTTCGGTCACCACCAAGACCAAAGGTCAGAAAAAGGCCGTCAAATGTCTAGTTGAAGTCGACATCAAGAACAACAAGGGCATCATTCGAGACAAAGAGGCCGTTGATTGGGAACGCCCTTCGGGCACTGCCGTGGAATTCCTGATTGACGGGCGCATTCAGCTCAATGGCGAGGCCGGCTTGGTGAATTACCTGCGGGGCAATGTCTTGGTGAACCCGCACATGACCATCAGCTACACACTTCCAGACAATGGCACGACCAAAATCGAGCGCGTCACAAAGGATGTTCCGCAGATTCCAGAGGCCACGGAACCGCATCCCCATACTATGAAGCTCGGTGAGTTTATTTCCCATGCGCGGCTCTTTGGGAAAATGAAAACGTCCAACTGGTTGAAACAGGGTTTTTCCCGCCTCAACGACAAAATACTCGCAGAAATCTGGAAGGGACAAAAACTTGCCAGGGCTCTGCTCGATAAAAGCACCGAGGCTTTGAACGAAAAGGACATCAGCGGAATTTACACTGCTATCCAGAAGGCTCAGCTCCCCCCGCCATCCACACAGTCGGTCATGTCGATTGGCGAAGAAGCCCTGTCGCTCAGCATCCAGCGCCTTGGTGACGTCGATTTCTTTTCGGTCATCAGCCGCAAGCCAATGATCTGTGATTTCAAGCCAATTCAGATTGAAGTGGCCGTGGCACGCCTCAAGGATCGCCGGGGCGAAGACCATGACGAGCCAGTTCAAGTATTGCGTTTTGCCAACCGCGTGCCGCTGCAATTTGACAAGGCCGCCTGTGCCATCGTCAAAGCCATTTCGACCATCAATTGGCGCGCTTATGGAATTAAACAGCCTCGCGACTCCTTGCCCCAAGGTCCTTATATTGTGGCCGTCAGCATGGTGTCGCCGTTCATCAAGTTCAAAAATGCATCCAAGGAAACCATCGATGCCTCCGACGAATTGGTCGAGGAGATTCGCCGGGCATTGATGCAGGCCGGACAAAAACTCTCCCGGCACATCAACCGGGAAAGCCGCGTCAACGACCATGAAACCAAAATCGCCCACATAGAACAATTTGGCCCGATCCTGATCGACGGCTTGGTGCGTCTGACCAAGGCCGACGAGAGTCGCCGCATCAAGGCCACCGAGGGTCTACGCAAACTTTTGGGCCGAGACGCCCTTGAAAGCGAAAAGGCTGTCAAAGTTGCCAAAGAAAAGAGTGAGGCCGTCGACGCAAAACGCCACCGCATCAAGATGTTCCGCGAGGAAGATCAAGCCATCGAATCGCGCGAGGCTGAAAAGCGCGCGGCCGCTGATGGTCTAGATGAAGTCGATGCCATCGCATCGGAGTCTGAGGACTCCGATGATTCTGAAGGTGGCGTTGCCGTAGTGACCGCAAAATCAAAAAAGAAAATCGCCACCAAACAGGCTGGCCAAATCATCAAAAAGCCCGTCAAAAAAGCCGCCAAAAAGTAGGCTAAAAGAAATAGGAGTCCCCCATGGCGACACGCACAACCAGCGTCCATCCGCGCCGTAAGAGCAAAGAAGACAAAGTCATTCTCGAGCACAGCCTTGAGCTATGCGAGAAAATGCTGAAAGACTTGGAAGGCGGCAAACGGCCCAAGCTGACCGCAACCAAGTGCGCCCTCGATAATTCGATCTACAATAGTAAGGTCGGATTTTTGACGCCAGGATCAAAACGCGTTTCTACCGAACTCAACGTCAGTTCCGTCAAAAAAATGTCGCGCGCTGTTTTTATGTTGGAAATTCTATTACGCAACATTGAGACGGGCAACGTCAACACGAAGCGCGAGCTCTACTACATCAGTAAGGGTGAGGTGAAGCACAACAAATTAATGAAGGCTCTTGATTTTGGGGATCAAAACGAATCAGATTCCGTGGTGGATTTCATTTGCGAAATGCTCGAATGCTACCGCGAAGAAATGAACTGTTTTGCCAACGATCGGGGCGGCCAGACCTACAGCCAAAACCTCGTCGTAACCGAGCGCTTGCCTGATGGCACCGAGGCCGTGATTGACCTCTCCCAATTGGGAACGTCACCATTCCAACCGAAAAACCGTCCACAAAACCTGACTTTGAAGGCCAAGGGCAAAATCGACTTCTGCCTCGTTGTTGAGTCAGAGGGCACGGCGAACACCTTGGTGGCCAACGGTTTCGTGAAGCGTCATAATTCCATCGTCGTCGGTGCTCAGGGCGTACCGTCCAACGCCGTTCGCGGCTGGGTCAAACGAATTCAAGACCAGTTGCGAGTGCCCATCTACTTTTTCGGGGACCTTGACGCGTACACCATGCAAAACATTTTCCGGACATTGAAAGCAGGCTCTGCTGCTTCACTCATCCGAAATTCCGACTTTTCAGCGCCAGACGTGCGTTTTTTAGGCGTATTGCCAGAGGACATCAAAAAATATGACCTCAATGATTACCCGGTGAATGAACGGGATGCCCAGGAAATCCGCGCCCTTAAAAAAGCCCGCGACGCCCTGGCAAATGACCCATTTTTTAAAGATAAAAAGAACAAGGGCCTCTCCGAAATCTTGCACTGGCTGATCAACAATAAGAGGCGCTGCGAGCAACAGGCTTTCTATTCGGTCGATCCCCGGGATCCCCAGATGGCCGAAAAAATTATCATCGAGAAAATCACCAAGGGACATTACGTTTGACCGCTGTCTACGGCCTTCGCTCGTTTTTAACAGAGGCAGAAAAGGGACTGCATCCTGACACTGCCGCTAATTCCATTCCGGTCATTCAAGCCCTTGGTTCCAGCGACAGCTTGATCCAACTTGCGGTACTTGGCCTCATGGAAATGCGCCCTGACAACCGCCGCCTGATTGTCGTTCTCCCCGAATCAAAAGATGTCGGCCATTGGTCCCAGTTTTTGGGCCAGGCCGTGGCTGCCCTGAATTCCGCGCCCGGTGACTCCCGGCCGAAGCTGCATGCCGCGATTCTTCCATTCTTTTCCGGTTGGGGGGCGGACCGCTTCATCAACCCCGACCAGTCGCGTCGTCAGCGGATTTATGCCTTGGACCTATTGGCCAGTCCCAACGTCCCATCCATTATAGTGACCACGCTTCAAGCCCTTGGGCAGGCAACGATTTCGCCCGGCGAATTTCGCGAGGGCGCGCTGGACCTTAAACTCAACGAAGAAATTGACCAGGACGGTTTATTTTCACGCCTCGAGGACTTGGGCTACCGGAAGGCCAACACTGTTGAGGAAGAGGGCACCTATGCGGCTCGCGGTGCCATCGTGGACATTTATCCACCGAACCAAGATCACCCCGCGCGCCTCGAATTTCTTGGCGATACGGTTGTTTCCATGCGGCATTTCGATGCCAAGGACCAGAAATCCACGGGCCCTCTCACGGAACTGACCATCCGCCCAACGGCAGAATTTATAACGCCAGAAAGCAAGCGGCGGGAGCAAACTCAAGACCTGTACAACTGCCTCTTGGATCAGCCGATTGCCACGAGCGACCGCGACGGCATCATGCACAGTTTCGGAATGGGCATCAGGCCTTCCGGCTTTGACATGTTTGCCCCCCTCATGCGGCGCAATCGCCGCACCACCGCCATCGACTACATTCAAACGAGTGACTTGATTGTTTTTCCGCGCCCGCGCAGCACGTGCGCTGCTTCTTACAAGGAACACCTTGAAGAAATCGAAGAGGCCTGGCAGCGCGACGTTGAGTCCAAGCGTCCTTCCATGGCACCTGAAAACCACTTTGCGGCCATGGAAAACGTTACACTCGCGGCCTTTCCCCTGATTGAATTTGGAAATCCATTTTCAAATCCTGCCGCAAAAACTTTGCGATTTGAAAGCAGAATGGTCTTAGAAGGAACGCCGGTTTTTTCAAAAGAAAATCCTGTTGAGCTCTTTGACCAATGGGTGGATGCGATTCGTTCGGTATTGAAAAAGGAAGAGGGTTCCATTGCGATCCTCGCCCATCATGACGAGCAACTTGATCGGATCTCAAATCTGCTCAGTCACCGCGGAATCGTGCCACAACGCCGCGATGCCCTGCTCCGCAGCATCCTGTCAGGAAAGGTCGAAGCCGGTGCTGTGGTCATGGGCCTCGGTGATTTGCAGTCCCACGTCTGGTTGCACGACACCAACACGCTTGTTCTACCGGAGCACGCTTTATTCGGTGTAAAAAAACGACGGCCAAAACCGCCCTCTGCAAAACTCCAGAACTACCTCAGTTCATTTCGGGATTTGAAACCAGGGGATCTCGTCGTTCATGTCCAGCATGGCATTGGGCGCTACACGGGCATGATGACCATGAGGGTTGCTGGCCTGACCAATGACTTTTTAGTTCTCGAATACTCGGGCAACGATAAAATTTACATGCCAGTTGATCGCCTCAACCTGCTGCAACGGTATAGCTCGGGTGGCGAGGGTGGCCGCGGGATGGTGGACCGTCTTGGCGGACAAATGTGGGAAAAGAAAAAATCCCGCATCAAATCCGAGATCAAGGACATGGCCGAGGCCCTGTTGAAGGTCCAAGCCGCTCGCGAGATCGCCGACGTGCACCGCTACAATCCGCCGGACGACGAATACTTCAAGCTGGAGGCCGAATTCCCCTACGAGGAAACCGAGGACCAGCAAAAGGCCATCGACGATGTCTTTGCCGACCTGGTCGGGGAAAAACCAATGGACCGTCTCGTCTGCGGCGACGTTGGCTTTGGCAAAACCGAAGTTGCCCTGCGGGCAGCCATGCGTTCCGTCCTTGAGGGCGACCAGGTGCTGATTCTCGTCCCGACGACAGTTCTTTGCTACCAGCACTACCGCACTTTTTCCGACCGTCTGTCCCGCCACGGAGTGAAAGTCGCTCAGGTCAACCGGTTCGTTGATGGCAAGACGACCAAAGCCAATCTGGAGGCTCTTGCCCGAGGCGACCTGGATATTTTAATCGGAACCCACCGCCTCCTTTCCAAAGACATCAAACCCAAGCGCCTTGGCCTTCTCGTGATCGACGAGGAGCAACGATTCGGAGTCGGTCACAAGGAAAAACTCAAAGAAATGCGGGCAAATGCCCATGTATTGACGCTCACGGCGACGCCCATTCCCCGCACCCTGCACATGTCCATGCTTGGATTGCGAGATATTTCCATCATTGCCACGCCGCCCCAAGAGCGCCTGTCGGTCAAAACCTACATTTGCCGCTTTGATGAAAGCCTGATTCGCGAGGCCATCTTGAATGAAATCGCCCGTGGCGGTCAGGTGTTCTTTCTTCATAACCGTGTGGAAGACATCGAGGAAATGCGCCTCTTTCTCAAAAGTCTTGTTCCAGGAATTGACATCCGCACGGCCCACGGCCAAATGAAAGAACACAAACTTGAAGAAGTCATTATCGACTTCATGGAACAAAAATTCCCGGTCTTGTTGTGCACGACGATCATCGAGTCTGGGATCGACATGCCAAACGTAAATACTTTGATCGTAAACCGGGCCGAGAATTTCGGTCTCGCTCAGCTCTATCAAATCCGTGGCCGGGTTGGCCGATCGTCAATGCAGGCTTACGCCTATTTTATGACGGCTGCTGAAGAAACCCTGACCGACGATGGCAAAAAGCGCCTCGAAATCCTGAGTGCCCATCAAGAGCTGGGTGCCGGCTTTCAGATTGCCAGCCATGATCTTGAAATCCGTGGTGCCGGCAATCTTTTGGGCGGCGATCAATCGGGCAAGATCAGCGAAATCGGTCTCGAAATGTATACGGATATGCTGGAAACTGCGATTGCCGAGCTGCGTGGGCAGGAGGTCATCGAAAAAATCGACACTGAAATTAGGCTGCCTGTCACGGCATTGATTCCTGCGACTTACATTTCCCACGAGAACCTCCGCCTGCAGCTCTACAAGTCCCTCTTTTCGGCCAGCGACGAAGACGACCTAGGGCGCCTCAAACGCGAGACTCTTGATCGCTTTGGCCCCATGCCCGATGAGCTAACCCGCCTTTTCCGGGTCGCCACATTGAAACGGGGGCTGGCCCAGGCCAAGATGACTTCGCTAGCCGTTGGTGGGCGGAATTTTTACGAGCTGAAATTCGGCTCTCTCAACGAGGCCCAGATTGATACCATTTTGGATGCGGTCCGCACGCATCCTGACAAATACCGCCTGACCCCGGATGGTAAGCTTTACCTCTATGCTCAGACGTTTGCTCAACCTGCACCTGCCCAACAAGACCAAATGATCGCAGAACTGGTAACATTGGTGGATCCCCTGGCCGAAGCCATCTCGCAAAGGAGCTGACCATGATTGACCGCCCATTCAAGCGCCGCCTGATTATCGGTGGAATCTGTTTTGGAGCGGGGGTGGCCTCGTGGCTTGCGGTCAATGGGCACAAGATCAGTGAAGTCCGAAACAGGGACATCCCGACATTTGACAATCTGGAACGCAACTCCACCCTGGTCGAGGTTGCTGGCACCCCGATTGACAGTGCTGACCTTGAATGGGAGTACAACCTTCATGTCAAGGGCATGACTGGGCCTGGCGAGATGACACCCATTCCGGATTTGGGCAACAAACTTGAAAAAGAACTTGGCCCCCTTAAACAACAGCTCCTTTCCGGCATGATTGAACGCAAGCTTTTATTCAAATATTTGCAGCAAGACCGCAAATTCGACCTCGAAGAACCCTCGCGCTACACGGGATGCCTGAAAGAGTGGCAAGCCGTAGTGGAAACAAGCCCAGACTTGTTTCCGAGCAACCGATCAAAGGAACTTCTAAAAAACCGGCTTTGTGAACGCTCCATCATCCTGCAATACACCGAGGCCAGGATTTTCCCGTTGGTAGAGCCGAGCGACGCCCACATCACCGAGTACTACAAGAATCACCTGCCTGAATTCAGAGTCCCCCCCCGGGCGACGGTCCATCAGGTGGTGTTAGTTGACGAACCGACCGCAAAAAGGGTCAAAAAAGAAATCACGCGATCCAATTTTCAAGAATTAGCCCGCAAATATTCCATAACTCCGGAGGGCGAGGCTCAAGGCGGGAAGGTTGGCCCATTCACCAAGGGTGATGTTCCGGCCGTATTTGATGTGTCCTTTGAAATGCAACCTGGGCAAATCAGTGAGATTCTCAAGTCGACATACGGATTCCACATCATTATGCTGCAAGAAAAGCGGCCAAAGCGTGAACTCAGCTTGAAAGAAGCCACCCCGAAAATTCGGGCCATCTTGTCCGCTAAACGCAAGGATGAGGAATATCGAAAATGGCTCGAGTCTGCGCTCAACTCCATACCAATCACCTCGCCCCGATCTTAATTATTTCTGCCGCATGGCTGTCACTACCGGCCATGGCTGCAGAGGTTTTGGTGGATCGGGTTTTAGGCTCCGTCAACGGCCAACCGTTTCTGTACAGCGAAGTTGCCACCAAGGTGCAAATCGGACCGTTGGTGACTGTTTCTGAATTTCCGGCTACGGAGCAATCGCCGCCCTTTGAGCAGGCGATGCAGGACACCATCAATTTTCAGCTGATCCAACAAAAAGCTAAGGAACTGGACCTTGACGTATCAGATGATGAACTGGAGGCCGAAATTGGCGAATTCCTGAGCGGCAAGGGTTTGGACAAGCGGGGCTTACAAACTTTTTTAGCGAAGGAAAATAAGAGCTACGAAGACTACAAGCTGGATTTTCGCAATCAGATCATCCTTGGCCGATTTCAGCGAAGGGTCATTGCTCCTCTGATCAAGGTAACCGACAAGGATCTAGAAACCGCCTATTTAAAGCGCTCGGGGGCAGCCTCTGATCTCGTCGAACTCATCCTCCGCCAGATTGTCATCCAAATTCCGGAAGGTTCCGGACAAGTAATCGCCGAAGCAAAGCGGGCCTTGGCCCTGGAGGCCCGCAGCAAAATCCAAGCCGGAGTTTCCTTCGAGGATGCCGTCAAACTTTATTCTGATGATCGTGAAAAAGCCGGCAACGGCGGGTTGATGGGGGGCGTTCGTCTGAAGGATCTGACCCCGGCCATTCGCAAGGAAATCGAGCGCTTGGACGTAGGCGGCGTCACGGCCCCGATCGAGATTGGGTCCAGCATCCTGATTTTCAAGGTTGAGGATCGCAAGGTCACTTTGGGCAAGGACATGCAGAAGAAAAAAATTGAATTAGAGGCTGAAATTCGGAGTGCCGAATTAGCCAGCCAAACTCGCCGGTGGCTTGCAGAGCAGCGTCAGCGTTCGAAGATCGATGTTATCGTGAAGTAACTCTGGCGCGCCAACCGTCCCAGATCACGATTCCAAGCAGCACGAAATTGGCAGCCCACGCGCTAAGCCCTGGCGCTATGCCGCCGCGTCTGCCAAGCGCCAAAAAAGAATTAAGCAGAAACCAGTAACTAAAACCGATTGCGAGCGCCAAAAAAATACTCTTGGTGTTTTCAGCAGACCTCTCTGAGGTGTACATGAACTTCAGGCCAAGCAAGCTCATGACTAGGGCGGCAAAGGGAAATGCCAGCTTTAATTGGTAGTCGACCTTGAGCGGCAGGATATCCCGTCCAGAATTCTCCTCGGCTTTTATTCGAGTCAGTAACTCTTTGCGGCTCATCTCATTGGGCAAGCGACGCTCTTTTTGGAGTTTATGAACGTCCACTGGTATTTGAATTACCAGCTGCTCCTTTTGGCTGTGCTTGCTGATATTTCCCTGCTCATCAAAATCAAGGATGGAAACATTAGAAAGCTGCCAATTGTTGGCCACTCCCATGTTCTTGGCAGAGCCTGCGTCGATCGATTGCAGCGGGCTGAAATCAGGGTTCAACTTGGAAATTCTCAGTTGTTGAAAGGCCTGTAATTCATGCTCATATGTACCGAAGCTATAAATCATATTGCCTTGACGAAGCCAGCTCACGCCTGGGGCAATCTCAAAGGATGGCACTCCCTCAATCTGGACCTCCTGAACGTAGTGCATCCGCCCGGCGCTGACTGGAACTACGTATTCATTCAAAACCAGGCCAATCAGGGTAACAACGAGGCCCCCGACAAACAAGGGAGCTCCGATACGGATGGGACCCATCCCTATGGCCCGCATGGCTGTCAGTTCGTTGGTTCGTCCCAACAAGACCATACAGACCACCGAGGCCAATAAAGCGGCGATGGGCATAGCCTGCAGGATATGCCCTGGCATCTGGTACATGTACATTTTAAAGACGAGCTCAACCGACGGCTTATAGCGAGGAAAATAACGGGTAGTTTTATGAATAAAATCAAAGAGTATGAATAAAAAAAGCGTCAGCACCATCGCCCCGGCGATGTACTTGAAAAAGTCCTTAAAAATATAAAAAAAGAGACGCACTAAATCGCCAAATGGATTGAATTATCTGCTCAGGACTTTTCGGCGCCAGCCTCTGGCGCTGGCGTAGTCCGGATAGCCGAGGCCATCACGACAGGAAGCCCCTTCTTACCATTTCCTACAATCCCAAGCACGCGGACCTTCTTGCCATTTCGGGTTCCCAAATCAGGAAGGATGTTGGGGTAACGCGTCAGAACCACAAGCATCCTGGCAGAGTTATCCTCCATGATAAAGAAAGTGTGGTGCTTGCCAGTCTCGATAACCTGACCTTCGACCAAGACTTTTTTGCCCCGAAGCTCCTCCAATCCAAGATGGATTTCCTTGAGGGTGATCGGCGCATAGGAAGAAAAGACAAAAGACCCGAAACGGCTAAAGACAGCGCGATCCAGTGTGTTCACCAAGGACTCGTCGCCAACACAGGAGGTCAGAACACCCGCAAGCAACACCGTCAGGCCCAATGCAGCCGCTTTAATCATACCGCCCCTCCCCGCTGCAATAAATCTGAAAAACGTCCCTCTATAATCTATCAAATCCCGAGGCATAAAAAAAACCTCCCCCGAACTTTTTCGGAGGAGGCTTACAAAATCGAACAAATATCAGCTAAAATTACTTGGCAGCATCAAACTTGAAGTCCACAAACTCAATTGTGGCCAGTTCAGCGTTGTCGCCAGCGCGGTGGCCTCGGCGCATGATCCGCGTATAACCACCAGAACGATCCTTGAAACGCGGAGCCAAGTCAGCGAAGACCTTGGAGACTGCCGCGTCATCAAAGAAAAAGCTGGCTGCCTGGCGGCGGGCATGCAAATCCCCCCTTTTGCCAAGGGTAACCATCTTTTCCACAAGACTGCGAAGTTCTTTTGCTTTTGGCAGGGTCGTGTCAATGCGTTCATGAAGAACCATTGATGTCGCCATGTTGCGCAACAGTGCTTTGCGGTGAGCCGTTTTCCGGCCAAGTTTACGATATCCAAAACCGTGGTTCATAACACGTGCTCCGTGATCCTAATTGTGTTCTGGCTCTGCTGAACGCAAAGTCGACGGGTCAAAACCATCGATTTTCATTCCCAACGAGAGGCCCATTTCAGCCAAGATATCCTTGATCTCATTCAGGGACTTACGACCAAAATTCTTGGTCTTCAGCATTTCGCCTTCAGACTTGGTCACAAGCTCGCCAATAAACTTGATGTTAGCGTTCTCAAGGCAATTTGCCGCGCGCACGCTCAGCTCCAGCGAGTCAACTGTCTTGAACAAATTATCGTTCAAGGATGGCGTCATCGGCTTGGTATCTTCAGAGCGGCGGTGCTCTTCTTCTTCTGCTTCGTCAAAGTTCACAAATATCGTCAACTGTTCCTTGATGATCTTGGCCGAGTAGGCCAGGGCATCGTCCGGACGAACTGCGCCGTTAGTCCAGATTTCAAGGGTAAGCCGGTCATAGTCCGTCATCTGACCAACGCGCGAGTTCGAAACGTTGTAGGAAACGCGACGAACCGGAGCGAAGATCGAGTCGATGGCAATATACTCGGTCGGAAGGTCGTCCGAGCGATTGTCTTCAGCAGAGACGTAGCCCCGGCCATGACGAACGATCATTTCCATGTCAAGGGAGCCGTCAAAACCAACGGTGCCAATGATTTGTTCCGGGTTCAGAATCTCAACGTCACCATTGGTGATGATGTCCTTGGCGCGGACCACACCTTCAGAAGTGGCTTTGATGGAAATAGTCGTGTCTTTTTCGCCGAGGTAGCGAAGGTTTACCTGCTTCAAGTTGAGGATGATGTCAGTGACATCTTCCTTCACGCCTTGGACAGTCGAAAACTCGTGATCCACTCCCGCAATCTTGACCGCCACAATGGCAGCGCCATTGAGACTTGCAAGAAGGACGCGGCGCAGCGAGTTTCCAAGCGTTAGGCCATATCCACGTTCCAACGGCTTCGCGACAAACTTGCCGTAAACCTCCGTTAGAGCTTCAGCTTCAATATTCTTAGGCTTAATCAAACCTTGCCAGTTACGATGCATGGCGTTTTTCTCCCGACACTATCAGGACAACAAAATTATTTGTTGTACAATTCAACGATGAGACGCTCTTTCACATTCATATGAATGTCTGAACGCGTTGGCTCAGCAGTCACTTTGCCGGTCAGCTTCGTATGGTCCACCTGGAACCACGGAAGCGCCGCGCGCTTAGAAAACAAATCTGCAGCCAACGTAAAGCGAGCCTGCTTTTGGCTCACGACTGCCAGAGCAACTTCATCACCAACACTCATACGTGCACTTGGAATGTTGCAGCGCTTGCCGTTGACGATGATGTGATTATGGCGAACGATCTGCTTGGCCTCGTTACGGCTACGGGCAAAACCCATACGGTAAACGACGTTGTCCAAACGGAGTTCCAAGTTACGGAAGAAAATTTCCGAGGTCACACCGCGCTCTTTGTCCGATTTTTCGAACAGATTGCGGAGAGGACGCTCCAAAAGACCGTAAACACGCTTAACTTTTTGCTTCTCACGCATTTGCACGCCAAATTCGGAGAGTTTCGTGCGCTTCTGGCCATGCTGACCAGGTGCGTAACCACGACGCTCAAACGAACAACGGTCAGTGAAACAACGGTCGCCCTTCAAAAAGAGCTTCTCGCCTTCACGCCGACAGAGCCTACAAACTGGACCGGTATAACGGGCCACTGGACTACCCCTTCTTCAATACGGTTGATTAAACCCGACGGCGCTTTGACGGGCGGCAGCCATTGTGCGGGATCGGGGTTACATCCTTGATCATGGCCACACGCATTCCTGCTGCTGCGATTGCGCGAACTGCACTCTCACGACCCGAACCGGGACCGCTAACGAGAACAGACACTGTACGCATGCCGGAATCCATTGCCTTGCGAGCCGCTTCCTCAGCCGCCACTTGCGCTGCAAATGGTGTGCTTTTACGCGACCCTTTAAAACCCTTGCTACCCGAACTCGACCAAGCCACCACGTCACCATTGACGTCGGTGAATGTTATGAGTGTGTTGTTGAAGCTAGCCTTTACATGCACCACGCCCACTGGGACGTTGCGCTTGACTTTCTTCTTCTTCAGACCAGTTGCTGCTGGTTTAGTTGCCATGACTCTTTGCTACCTTTCTATCAAGTAGGAGCTTTTTTCTTGCCAGCGATCGTCTTGCGCGGACCTTTACGAGTCCGGGCATTCGTCTTCGTGCGCTGCCCGCGGACCGGAAGACCCTTGCGGTGGCGGATGCCACGCGTACAGTTCAGGTCCATGAGGCGCTTCACCGACAGAGCTATTTCACGACGCAAGTCACCTTCGACAACCAACTTGGCGTCAATAACTTTGCGGAGTGCATTGACTTCATTGGAATCAAGGTTGGCTGCGCGGGTAGCGGGGCTCAGCCCTGCTTCGCGCAAAACCTGAAGCGCAGTTCTGCGCCCGATTCCGTAGATGCTCGTTAGAGCGATTTCGATACGTTTTTGACCTGGAAGGTCAACGCCTGCAATACGTGCCATGAGTCCTTACCCCTGCTTCTGCTTGTGCTTGCCAACCGAACAGATCACCCGCACGACATTCTTGCGACGGACAACCTTGCACTTCTCACAAATTGGCTTCACGCTTGCTCTAACTTTCATATCCCACCATTCCCTTTAAAAACTGCCGCAGCTTTTGGAGCTACTTCGCGCGATATGTGATCCGCCCACGCGTCAAATCGTAAGGCGATATTTCCAACTTAACCTTGTCACCCGGCAGGATCTTGATGAAGTGCATCCTCATCTTCCCGCTAATATGGGCCAGAACCTCGTGTCCGTTTTCCAGTTGAACGCGGAACATCGCGTTCGGAAGCGGTTCCCTGACGACGCCCTCAACTTCAATTACTTCTTCTTTTGGCATCCGACTCTTTCAAAAAGGCAGCTCCCCTGTGAACACAAAGGTGCCGCAACCTAACCTAAAGCAAGTTCACCTGCAAGCCTTTTAGCCATAGAACCGCAAGGGTTCTCTAAGCTAATCTCAGCCCATCCAGGCTTCCCTTAAGCTTACCGAACACTTCTTCCGTACGACCCATACCATCGACCCGCTGATACAGGCCTTTTTCTTTGTAAAATTCAAGAACTGGCTTAGTCAATGACTCGTATACCGATAATCGGGTCCTGACGCATTCTTCGCTATCGTCCGTCCGCTGCTGCAAAGCGCCATCACACTTGTCACATACACCAGCCACCTTGGATGGAGTCATGGTCACGTGAAACGTTGCCCCGCAACTGGCGCAGACGCGACGACCGCTCAAACGATTGACCAGCTCATGAGGGTCGACGTCGAGGTGGATTGCTGCCACCACGGGATGCACATCTTTCAATGAATCAAGAGTCTTGGCCTGAGACACGTTCCGGGGATAGCCGTCGAGAAGGATCATCTCCTCAGCCTTCGGCCCCAACTCCTGGCGGAGAATCTCAAACAAAATATCGTCGGACACCAGCTCGCCCCGGGCCATGACTGCCTCGGCCTGGAGTCCAATAGGGGATTTCATCCTGACATGCTTTCGCAATGCATCCCCAGTAGAAACCTTCCGGAAACCCTTCAGCGCAGACAACAAGTCGGCCTGGGTGCCTTTTCCAGCGCCGGGAGCCCCCGTCAAAACAACGATCATACAGTGCCCCGCCGAGGGCGAATGGCACCGCGCTTCAAAAAGGAATCGTAACGCAGGCTCTGACGATGGGCCTCAATTTGGCGGAAGGTCTCAAGTGCCGTGCCCACCACGATCAGGAGACTCGTCCCACCGAAATAAAACTGGACATTGAAGTTGCCGGTCAAAATGGTTGGGAGCACGCAAATCGCTGACAGATACAAGGCCCCAGATAGGGTCAACCGACTAACGACTCGTTCCATAAACTCAGCCGTTTTTGCGCCCGGACGAATTCCTGGAACAAATCCACCGTTCTTCTTGAGATTTTCTGCAATCTCGTCAGGCTTGAACGTAATCGATGTATAGAAATAGGCGAAAAAGATGATCATCGCGACGTAAACAGCGTTGTAAAGCCAACCGCCGGGATTCAGATTTGCCGAAACAAACTGAGCGATTTTGCTGTTTGGAGCAACCGCCGAAATCGTCAACGGGAACTGAAGGAGGGAACTTGCAAAAATTGGTGGAATCACGCCGGCTGCATTGATTCGAATTGGCAAGTGGGAGTTTTGTCCGCCGTAAATTCGGCCGGCAACCTGCCGCTTTGCATATTGAATCGGAACTTGCCTGACACCATTTTCAAGAAAAACAACGCCTGCGATCACACAAATAACCACGCCACACAAGAGCGCTATGCGAGCAAGATCAAGCTGAGCATGAGCAAACTGACTATAGGTGCTACCAATGACTTGGGGCAAGCCGGCAACAATACCAGCAAATATGATCAACGACATTCCATTGCCAACGCCGCGTTCGGTGATCTGCTCACCAAGCCACATGACAAATGCAGTGCCTGCAGTCAGCGATAAAGTAGTCAAAATCTTCCAGCCCATACCACCCGTCAGCACGAGGGAGCTGCCCTGAAACGGCGCTGCTTCCAACGTATTAGCGATCATGTAGCCTTGGACGAGGGCAAGAACGATAGTGCCGTAGCGGGTATACTGGGTGATCTTCCGGCGCCCGGCTTCACCTTCTTTAGAAAGCGCCTCCAAGTGCGGAACCACCACAGTCAAAAGCTGGGCGATAATTGACGCCGAGATGTAGGGCATCACGCCAAGTGCGAAAACGGAAAAGCGCTCAAGAGCGCCACCCGAGAACATGTTAAACATGCCGAACAGGTTTGCACCCTGAGACTTGAAGAACTGACTTAGTGCTTCCGTGTCCACACCGGGAATTGGGACATGCACCCCAATCCGGTAAATCGCAAGAAATCCCAGTGTGTACAGGATCTTCTTTTGTAGGTGGTTCAGCGTGCCTTCCGGTAGCTTCGAAATCGCCTGGGCCACTTATTTCTCCTCGACGTTGCCGCCCAATTTTTCAACGGCCTGCTTGGCCGATGCACTTGCTTTGTTCACGAGGACAGTTAGCTTCTTTTCAAGTTTGCCGTTGCCGAGCAACTTAACTGGCAAGCTGCCAGAGGGAATCAAACCGGCTTTGAGCAGAACTTCACGGTCAATACGCGCACCAGCTTCAAAACGATTCAGGTCAGAGACATTGATCGTGTTAAAACGGTTAGCGAACAGATTAGTGAAACCGCGCTTGGGAAGGCGCCGGTAAAGAGGCATCTGGCCCCCTTCGAAACCGGCACGAATACCGCCACCGGCACGAGCGGTTTGACCCTTGCCACCGTGCGCCGAGGTTTTACCGAGACCGCTACCAATACCACGGCCTAGGCGTTTGATCTTGATGTTGGAGCCCTTTGCGGGAGCAATATTACCAAGATTCTTGGCGACTGATGATTCAGCCTTTTTGGTTGTCATGTTCAACCCTTCAACTCATACGTAATAAGGTGTTTCACCTTGTTGATCATTCCACGAATGCAGTTGTTGTCTTTGTGTGCCTTGGTATGGCCAATACGGCGCAGACCCAGTCCCTTGACAACTTTCCTGTTGGCTTCCGACTGACCAATCAGGCTGCGAATTTGCTTAACGACGATCTCAGACATATCCCAATTCCTCTTCAGGCCTTACTTCTTATTCTTTGCAGTTCCCGGCTTATCAGCGGCTTCCTTCGTTGCGCGGCGAATTTCCGCCTTGCTATGACGCACCTGCTTCGTCTCTTCGACAGTCTTGCCGCGAAATGCTGCATACTGCTCGGGCAACATCAGTTGTTTCAGACCATCCATTGCCGCGCGCACCACGTTTTGATGGTTCTTCGTACCATGAACTTTGCAAATGATGTCCTGGACACCGCCAAGCTCAACAAGAATACGAACGGCACCGCCGGCGATGATGCCCTTACCTTTTTTGGCAGGGAACATGATGACGCGCGCAGAACCGAATTTTCCGATCACATCGAAGGGAATGGTGCCGTCAACAGTCGGGATTTTAGTCATGTTCTTTTTGGCCTGCTCGGAAGCCTTACGGATTGCGTCCGGAACTTCGCTGGCCTTGCCTAGTCCGAAGCCCACTTTTTCACGCCCGTCGCCGACCACCACCAATGCGCTGAAGCTGAAGCGGCGTCCGCCCTTTACAACTTTTGCAACGCGGGCAATGTGAACAACCCGGTCTTGCAGACCATCATTGTCCTTGTCTTCCATTTTTCTTGGCTCTTTGGTTTCTTTTGACACAGGTTCCCTCTCAAGAGTCCTTTAGAAATCCAGACCAGCTTCACGGGCACCGTCTGCCAGGGCCTTGATGCGCCCATGGTAGGTGTAACCGTTCTTGTCAAAGACGACTTTGGTTATATTCATATCTTTGCACTTGGCCGCCACTTTTTTGCCGACTTCCACGCAGACATCCTTATTTGCACGTTCAGCCTTGCCCTTAGCAAAGGTCCCGACGGACACAAGAGTCTTGCCGGTGTTGTCATCGACAACCTGGACGAAGACATGACGCGCGGAGCGGAATACCGACATCCTTGGGCGTTCCGATGTGCCGGAGATTTTTTTGCGGCCGCGCAGTTTCCGGCGGGCTCGCATTGCAGATTTAACGTTGACCTTACTCATAAATACTTCCTTATCGTGACCGCTGCTGGATCCGAGACTGGTTACTTCTTACCAGCAGCCTTACCAACCTTCGTAACAATAACTTCATCTGAATACCGAGCGCCTTTGCCATGATATGGCTCGGGAGCGCGCATGCCGCGCAGCGTTGCCGATACACGCCCGACAAGCTCCTTGTCCGGACCAGAAACAATGATTGTCGTCAGCTTCTCGACCTTCAAATCAATTCCAGCTGGCGGATCAAACTCGATGGGATGACTGTGGCCGAGGCTCAAGGTGAGACCCTTACCCTTTGCGGCAGCGCGGTAACCGACGCCAACCAGTGTCAGACTCTTTGAAAACCCCTCCGAAACACCAATCACCATATTGCTGAGCAATGTACGGGTCAGCCCATGAAATTGGCTGATGTCGTTGCGTCCGCTCTTAGGAATAACAGTGACAACACCGGAATCCACAGTCACAGACATGGTGTCATGAAGTTTACCGTTAAGGACGCCTTTCGGGCCTTTGACGTGAACCATGGTGCCATCGACTTTAAATTCAACGCCCTTTGGCAGAGCGATTGGTTTTTTTCCGATACGAGACATTATTAGTGCCCTTCAAACTTTACTATGCTCCGTGGCCACATGCCCAAGAGCCTACTTTTAGAACACCGAGCAAAGATGCTCGCCACCAATATGCTGCTTACGAGCCTCGCGGCAAGTCATAACGCCCCGTGACGTCGAGATGATTGCTGTTCCGAAACCATTCTTTACGAAAGGAATCTTGTCGACAGCTACGTATGAACGACAGCTAGGCCGGCTCACACGCTTAATACCAAGGATTACACCCTTACCATCTTCACGGTAATTGAGGGCAATCTTGATCACACCCTGCTTCCGGTCACGGATACACTTGTAGTTCCGCACGAAGCCTTCTTCCTTAAGAAGATGCGTGATCGCGATTTTCATTGCCGAAGCGGGGACCGACACTACTTCGTGTCCGGCCTTTTGGCCGTTGCGGATTCTAGCGAGCAAATCAGCAATTGGGTCTGTAACATTCATCTCTATTCTCCTAAGGCAGAGCCTTGTCGTACCCTGATTTACCAGGAAGCCTTGAGCACACCGGGCAGCTGCCCGTTGAGCGCCATTGTCCGGAAACAGATCCGGCAAACACCGAATTTCCGATATACAGCCTTCGGACGACCACATTTCGTGCAGCGAGTGTAGGCCCGCGTGCTGAATTTTGGTTCCCTGTTACACTTTTCGATCATGGCTTTTTTGGCCATTTTGGCTGTGCTCCTTTCAGCTTTCGCTGATTTTTTCTTTATTTACGGAACGGAAAGTTGAACTTATCAAGAAGCGCCTTCGCTTCAACATCGGTCCTGGCGGATGTCACAATCGTGATGCCGAGACCGCGGATCTTGTCCACTTTGTCGTAATCGATTTCAGGAAAAATAATCTGTTCTTTTACGCCAAGCGTGTAACATCCGCGGCCATCAAATGCCTTCTGCGAAAAACCGCGGAAGTCGCGAATCCGGGGAACAGCTACGTTGACGAACCGATCCAAAAATTCGTACATCCGCTGGCGACGAAGGGTCACAGCGCAACCAATTGGCATGCCCTGACGCAATTTAAAAGTCGCAATGCTCTTTTTCGCGCGGGTCGTGATCGGCTTTTGCCCAGAAATCAGAGTCAGATCGGAAACCGCACCCTCAAGAGCCTTACGGTTTTCAACCGCATCACCTTCGCCGATGTTGATCACAATCTTCTTGATGCGGGGAACCTGCATCGGGTTTTTAAGGCCCAATTCCTTTTGAAGCTGCGCGCGGACTTCGACGTAGCGAGCCTGGAGGCGCGGCATTTCTGTTTTAATTTTCGGTGTCTTACTAGCCATCTTTACTAATCTCTCTTCCTTCTTGATAAACCCGCTTCCTTCCCTTCCGGAAGCCTGACGGACACCACCTTGTGGGGTGATGCTTACAGAACTTCTGGAGCCAGCGATGCGATACGGGAGAAGCCCTTCTGCCTCACCTCGCGCGCCACCGGTCCGAAGATACGGGTACCGACTGGTTCATTGTCCTTACCCTTGATCAGCACCGCTGCGTTTTGATCGAAGCGGATGGTCGTGCCATCAGACCGCTTGATCTCCTTCGCTGTGCGAACCACGACCGCCTTGTGAACGGTCCCTTTTTCCACCTTGCTGTTCGGCAGGGCTTCCTTGATCGAGACGACAATTATGTCGCCAACGGTAGCAAAGCGCTTCCGGCTGCCGCCAAGGACTTTGAAACACTTCAGGCGCTTGGCACCCGAATTGTCTCCACTATGAAGTACTGTTTCCATCTGGATCATGAAATCACCTGTATCAAAAGCCTTAGGGGAGGGCCGCTTAGCGACGTGCTTCCCGGACTACTTTCACCAATTCAAACTTCTTGCGAGCGCTCAGTGGCCTGGTCTGGCGAACGAGAACTTCGTCACCCGACTTGGTCAGATTCTTTGCATCATGAAACATCAACTTGGTACGCCGGCGGATGTATTTACCAAAAGTCGGGTGCTTTACCAGGCGCTCAACAACAGCAACGCGGGACTTTTCCATCTTGTCGCTGGTAACCGTGCACAAGATTGTGCGTTCTACGCTCTCTGGTTTTGTAATTTCTGCGCTCACAGTTCGCTCACTCTAATAAAAACGTTGCAATTTCGATTACTTGCGTTTCGCCGAAGTCTTAGCCACAGGTGTCCGTAACGTCAACAAACGGGCCAAGCTGCGCTTTAATCCACGAATGCGTCCAGCGGCGCGAGCTGCCGGATTGTAGATGTCCATACGGGCATCGTGAAGGGCGCGCCGGACTTGTTGCTCCAGCTCTACCGACTTAACGACGTCAAGACCGCGAATTTCTTCAGATTTTATTTTATGCAAATCCATCACTCAACCTTATGCCCAAGGGTCTTCTGACCGGAGGATTAACTTTGTTTTGATCGAGAGTTTGGAAGCTGCGAGGGTCAATGCCTCCTCAGCAACAGCCTTCTCAACGCCCTGCATCTCATAAAGGATTCTGCCCGGTTTTACAACCGCAACGTAGTACTCCACACCACCTTTTCCGCTACCCATCCGGGTTTCGGCAGGTTTCTTGGTGATCGGCTTGCTTGGAAAGATCTTAATCCAAACAAATCCACCTCTTTTGCAGTGGCGGGTCATGGCGATTCGGGCTGCCTCAATCTGGCGAGCCGTAACCTTACCGCTTTCAACAGCCATCAGACCATAGTCGCCCTTGGTCAGCTCGGTGCCAGCCTTGGCTTTTCCCTTGACGCGGCCCTTGTGGCACTTCCGGTATTTCATTCTCTTTGGAGCTAGCATGTTTCAGTCCTTGCTCGTCGGTCTCTACCGTTTTTAGTTCTGCTTAACGCTTGCTTCTTCGCGGGTGAGAACTTCACCCTTGAAGATCCAGACTTTAACGCCGATCAAACCAAACGTCGTCAAGGCTTCCGCCGTGCCGTAGTCAATGTCTGCGCGTATTGTATGCAGCGGAACACGGCCTTCCATGTAGCGCTCCATCCTGGACATGTCGGCGCCGCCGAGGCGTCCACATAACTGAATCTTGATTCCTTTTGCCCCGGCCTTCATTGTCTGGCCGAGCGACTTCTTCATCGCGCGACGGAACGAAACCCGACGCTCGAGTTGTTCGCGAATGCTCTCCGCAACCAATTTGGCATCCAGATCTGGCTTCTTCACTTCGAAGACGTTCAAAGAAGGATCACCTGAAGTGATCTTGCAGTGACGCACCAGTTCGTCCTTTAGGCTTTCGGCGCCAGCACCTTTTTTCCCGATGATGATGCCGGGGCGGCTGCTGTGGATATTGATCTTGAGGTTCTTGGCTGCACGCTCAATCTCAACGACTGAAACGCCGGCGGCCTTAAACTTCTTTTCGATGTATCCGCGGATCCGGATGTCTTCCTGCAAGAACTTTGCGTACTCGTGCTTGGAATACCAGCGCGAGCTCCAGTTCTTGATAACACCGAGACGGAAACCGATTGGGTGAACTTTCTGTCCCACGAAGTACCTTCCTTTAGATTTCTTTGAGCTTCATCGTGATGTGTGACGTGCGCTTGCGAATGGGCGTTGCACGACCTTGGGCGCGTGGCATGAAGCGCTTTAGCACTGCCCCGCCGTCCACCATCAACTCACTGATGACCAACCGATCCACATCCACTGTTGCTTTCGACGTTGCATTGGCAATTGCAGATGTCAGAAGACCTGACACCACAGGAGCCGACCGCTTGGTCGTCAGTTTCAGAAGATCCAGGGCATCCTGGACACGCTTACCACGAACGAGGTCTGCCACCAGGCGGACCTTGCGCGGGGAAATGCGAACGTTTTTCAGAACTGCTTTGTACTGTTCAGACATGTCCTGTCAACCTCATGCGCCTGGCTTACCAGCGCCTGGCTTAGCTGCGCCGGGTTTGGCGCCTTTTTTATCATCACCGTGACCATGGAAGGTTCGCGTCTGGGAAAATTCACCCAGCTTGTGACCAACCATGTTCTCAGTGACGAAAACCGGAATGAATTTATTACCATTATGAACCGCAAACGTCAGCCCGACAAAATCAGGCAAAATCGTGGAACGCCTGCTCCAGGTTTTAATCGGTTTGCGGTCTTGACGGGCCTTTTCAGCTTTATTGAAAAGATACCCGTCGACAAATGGACCTTTTTTAATTGAACGCGCCATCGGGGACTTTCTCCTATTCGTTCAACTATTTTTGACGACGATCGCGAATAATATCTTTCGCGGTACGCTTATTCTTACGAGTCTTGAAGCCCTTCGCCGGCTGAGCCCAGGGGCTAACCGGGTGACGACCGCCTTTTGCGCGACCTTCGCCACCACCGTGAGGGTGGTCGCAAGGGTTCATCGTCATACCGCGAACGGTAGGACGGATACCCATCCAGCGACTACGACCAGCTTTGCCAATCGTGACGTTGAAGTTATCTGGATTGCTGACCTGACCGACCACAGCGAAACAGGTCTCGTTGATCCGGCGCATCTCACCGCTCGGCATACGCAGCTGCGCGTAACCAGCAAGGCGGCCGATCAATTGAGCGTAAGTCCCTGCACTGCGAGCCATCTGGCCGCCTTTGCCTGGACGCATCTCAATGTTGTGAACGAAAGTACCAAGGGGAATGGAGCGCAACGGCATTGCATTGCCCACCTTCACGTCTGCAGATTCAGCGGAAACAATGCTGGCGCCCTTTTTCAAACCTTCCGGAGCCAGAATGTACCGGCGCTCGCCATCGGCGTAAACAATACGAGCAATAAATGCCGTACGGTTTGGATCATATTCAATGTATTCCACCTTGCCCGAGACATCGCGCTTGTCGCGGCGGAAATCAATGATGCGGTAGTGCCGACGAACGCCGCCGCCCTGATGCCGGACCATGATACGGCCGGTATTGTTGCGGCCAGAGTGCTTCTTCAAGGAAACCAAAAGGGCTGCACACGGCTCGACCTTGTCGAGCACGCTGTAGTCCACAACGGAGGCGCCGCGGCGACCCGGCGTTGTTGGTTTGAGCATTTTAATTGCCATAACTCTTTTCCCTCTTCATCCCGCTGGGGCGGAATCTCGTTTCAGCGATTACTGGTCTTCGAACAGCGGAAGTTTTGCTCCAGCCGTCAGGGTCACAACAGCCTTCTTGCTCTTGCTATCCAGAGATAGGTGTACACCGCGACGGCGAATCTTGCCGCGGGTTACCATCGTTTGCACTCCGACAACCTTAACACCGTAAATCTTCTCGACAGCGCGCTGAACGTCTTCTTTCGTCGACTTCAGGGCAACTTCAAAAGTGTACTTGCCGCCGTTTTCGCGGGCAGCGTTACTCTTCTCAGAGAGAACTGGTTTAACCAGGACGTTATATAGATTCACGGGTGTTCTCCTCGAAACGCTGTTGAAGCGAGTTGAGAGCGGTTTCACTGATCACAAGCGTTTCGTAACGAAGCAAGTGTTCAGCGTTCAACTCACCCGGGGCAACCGATGCTGCGCCGTGGATATTGCGAGTCGACTTGTGAAGCAGGTCGTCCTTGCGTTCGTCCGACAAAACAGCCTTGGCAATGCCCAGAGCACTCAACGCACCCAAAACATGCTTGGTGCTGTATTTGCTCAGCGCAAAATCAGTGACCACAACCAGATTGCCATGACGAACCTTGTCCGAAAGGGCGACCTTCAGAGCCAATTGACGAAGCTTCTGGTTCGTTTTTTCACGGTAGTCACGTGGGTGCGGCCCGAAAACCACTGCGCCACCCGGCATCAGCGGTGAGCGGCTTGTGCCTTGACGTGCCCCGCCCGTGCCTTTTTGCTTGAACGGCTTTTTGCCGCCACCCGCAACAAAGGAACGAGTCTTGGTGGAGTGGGTGCCCTGGCGACGCGCTGCCTGGTAGCTCTTCACAACCAGATGCAACACATGCTCGTTCATGGGCACGCCGTAGATGGCTTCGGGCAGCGTAACTGTCTTTACTGCCTTGCCCTTGATGTCTTTGATTTGAATTTCCATGTTCTGTACCTCTAGGCCTTGATCGAAGGCTTAACGAACAGATAATTGTTCTGATGACCCGGGACGGAACCGTAAACCGCGATCACATTATTCTTTGTATCAACATCCAGAAGACGAAGATTCTGAACGGTGCGCTGCTCGTCGCCATACTGGCCCGGCTGCGGTTTGCCTTTGAACACGCGCCCCGGCGTAGTGCGGGTACCGAGTGATCCAGGACGACGATGGAAGCGTGATCCGTGGGTCATGCGACCGCAGGCAGTGCTCCAACGTTTCACGGAACCTGTAAATCCACGCCCCTTCGTGAGACCGGTTACATCAACCGATTTAACACCTTCAAGGATCGCCGCCGTCAGGCTGGCACCGGCTTCGATGCCTTCAACGGGCTTCTCAGAGCGGAATTCCTTAAAGCGGGCGTAGTTCTCAGCCACATTTACCTTACGAAGGCGGGTATGGTCAGCCTTGGTTAGGCGGGTATCACGTTTCGTGAAATACCCGACCTGAACTGCGCTGTAGCCATCACGAGCCGGCGTCAAGATTTTAGTGACTTTTTGATTTTCGATTTGGAGAAGGGTTACCGCGACCATACGGCCTTCGGGATCCATCATCCGCGTCATTCCAATTTTTTTTGCTACTAATGCTTTCACGTTCATTCTCGCAACCTGCTATTCAGTTCGTGACTGGAGTCTTTAAGTGATTCTCAGTGACTGATCTATGGACGGGGCTCATTCAGTACAACTTGATCTCAACATCCACACCGGATGCAAGGTCGAGCTTCATGAGGGCGTCGATGGTTTGTTGCTTGGGCTCGAGGATATCGAGAACACGCTTATGCGTGCGTACTTCAAATTGTTCACGGGATTTTTTGTCGACATGCGGACTGCGCAAGACCGTGTAACGGTTGATCGACGTCGGCAATGGAATCGGGCCGGCCACGCGTGCGCCGGTACGCTTTGCGCGCTCAACGATGTCAGCGGCTGCTTGGTCTAGCAGACGATAATCGTAGCCCCTCAAACGAATTCTAATTTTTTGGTTTTGCATACTGTCGCAACCTA
Source organism: Oligoflexales bacterium (assembly GCA_947445775.1). Taxonomy (GTDB): domain Bacteria; phylum Bdellovibrionota_B; class Oligoflexia; order Oligoflexales; family RGVZ01; genus RGVZ01. The sequence continues at coordinate 62,819 of CANFEB010000009.1, forward strand.
CTGCATTCGTTGTTCGTTTACATTTCTGTAACAACTTGCTTGGGTAAGTCGCGCCACGGCCAGAGCGGTCTTTTGCTAAGATTTACGACCTTGTTGGTCGCCAAAATTTGCAGAGGCTTTCTCTGTTCGGCGGCATTGGCTTGCTGTGATGCAGGCTTACCCGAGTCGCGAGGTTCTAAACTCTGAAGGCTGAACCTGTCAAGACAAATGAAAGGAATTATTTTGCAACGATTGGCGACATCGCTGCACCGTGGCCTGAAAACCAACGGTCTTGGGCCTTATCGTTGATTTCGTTGCGTTCTTTAGAAGTCACCCGGGACCATTCCCTATGACCGGCAACGGCCCTGCTCATAAAATCCAAAAGCGCCAAATGCCGCCGGAGGATGCGTTGGTACCGGTGACGAATCACCGGATTAAACGCACCGAGCATTGAAAGAAGCTGGCGGGGATTTTTCTTGACCCACAGCCACGACCCTAATTCCAGCGCGAGGGGCAGGTAGACGCCCCCCCGCTCCTTACTGGCACGCTGCTGATCGTAAAAATAGTCCCAAAGATCCCCGTGAGTTGTGTAGTTCAGGGACTGAGGCTCCACCTTGTAAATGTGGTTCGGGTAGGTCCGGTCCAGCAAGGTATTGAATTGATAAACTTCGGCCAGCGATGGCATTGGATCTCTGGATTTTGCATAAGGAAACCAAATCCGGTCCACCGTACCAAAGCCTGAATGGACGTCCAATGACAGGGCGGCCTTGGCGGGAAATAATTGCTCGCGGACTAGATTTTCAAGGGCCTGAGCCTCTTTTTCCAAAGCCCCCTCATCTGCCCCGGCCCCGCGGTACCACATCATGAAGGGGCCCAGACGGTGCCCTCCGACAAGTGGAAGCCAGGAATCATGCGCCGCCTCCACGGGCGCATTACGCATAAGGTCAACGCCGCGCCCATTGGAACGGGTCCGCAGAAGCATTCCTGCAGGATTAACCAAGGGCACGATGATCAGGCGGGCTTTCTTGAACAATTCATGCTGGGTGTCGTCCCAGGCCATGTGGCTGAACAGGGTCTTCATGTATCCAATAATAACGTGAGTCCCGATCCGCTCAAGGCCATGAATGCCCCCAGTCAACAAAAACACCGGGGCCTCCGGGTCTTCCGGCCCCGCCTCGAAACAGTGGATTGGCAGCTCGACTCCATGGTGAATCACGGAATCCAAAATACGCACGCGCACGCCGCGGGGCAAATCACCCGCAAGGCGGTCGATTTCAATTAATTCTGGGACGTTTCGGGAGAGCTGAACCAAATCCATCGAGATCCCTCAGTGCTATTGATAGAAGGATCTTCGGAACAAAGCTCGAAATCTAAAACCTGCCCACTCAAACAACCGGCAATAATCTCAGTTCAGACGATCTGGACGTAATGACCGGTGATTTGATTGTAAGCCTCAGCGGCCAAACTTTTCCTGTCAGATTCGGGCTTTACATGAACTTGGCTAAGTTTGGTCACGGCCACCCGCATGTTCCCACGCCGGGCCACATTGGCAAGATGATTGAAAAAAGTCATGTCGCCGTACCAACAAATTTCATCGCGATTGTCGATTCCAACCGGGCGACCGGCGATCTCCCGGTAGTTCAAACAAAACGGCTGCAACGGCCGCCCTGAAACAATGGCTGCATCCATGAGGGCCACCTTGAACGGCAAAACCTGTGTCCCATTGGTCGAGGTCGCCTCTGGGAAGACAGCAACGTTTAGACCCTCAGAAAGAGACGCTGCAATCTCTGCAACCTCACGCTGGATTTGATCGCGATTGCGGCGCTCAACAAAGTGACAGCCGCCGGCCTTGGCCAAATATCCCAGAAAACCAGAGTCTCGAATCTCATTGGATGTCACAAAAAGCATCGGCCACAAGGAGGCCAGAACCAAAATATCTAGATAAGACAGATGGTTGGAAACAACCAGGTAACCATCGCGGTGGGTCACTCCGAAGGGCAAGGGATCGGAATCGTCAATTTCTTCAACCTTGATGCCCAAAATTTTAAGGGCCAACCCGCACATCACATGAAGCCAGCGGGCAGCAAGACGCCTAGCGCGCACCGAGTCGCCGAACAAGAGGCGCAGGACAATGGCTCCAGCAACAAAAATACCGATGCAAAAAAATAATGTGACAAAACGGAGATAACCAACGATCGAGTTCAGCACAGTTTAAACTTTCTCTCATAGGCTTTGCCCATGTTTCGCAAATCCAAAAGAGTCAAGAAGTCTGCGCACTTGAAATCTTCGTCCAGTGCCGGCTCGCCAATCACCTTGGCTCCCGCTCGCAAGTAGGATTTTAGCAATGCTGGAACCAGGTTCCCAGCAGGTGCGTCCGGATTATCCGGCGTGGCGGTCAATTCCTCCATCGCCTTATGAAGATCCTGGATCTTGTAACCACCGAATGGAAGGCAGGGCAAACTCTCATCCACCGCACCTTCGGCGCGCAGTTGCAAGTAAACCCGCGCGATTTCCGCCGTTGTCGTTGATTTGAAACTACTCATTCCAAAAAGATACTCGGCGCCACTGGCCTGGGCGTACTGAACCAGACCGCGCCACAGGAGGCTAATCACCATACCGTTCCGGTAATCCTTATGGATGCAGGCGCGAGAGAGTTCAAGCTTCCTACCTGGCAGCGCCTTGAGGGGGCTCATGTCAAATTCGGTCTCAGAATAGAAGTAGGGAGCCCGGTCTTCCAAAAGCAGTCGATAAGTCCCGACAAAGCATCCGGTCCGCTGATCCATGATCACAAGGTGGTCGCTCCAAGCATCGAACCGGTCCAGATCCAACCCGAAAGGAAATTTCTTCTGTTTGTATTCACGGTGGAAAACATCGTAACGCAGGCTTTGAACCTGACGCAGATCGCGTTTGGAGCGGACAGTCTTCACGAGAAAGTCGCCCCGCGAAAATTCAACGAGCGGAATCACCTTGCCATCCAAAGTGGCGGTCTTGAAAGACGGTGCGCGACGAAGCGCGGGGATAGTCTGAATAATTCTCTGTGACAGCATGTGACGCCCTCCGGTTACCGGGTTGGCTTATTTCAAAGCTTTGTCTCTGGCGCAAGCCTAGTCGTTCAAGGTTAAGCGAGGATAAAGAACCTGCTCTTCATACACTAAA
>CANFEB010000010.1 GCA_947445775.1 Oligoflexales bacterium
GGGCCCAAAAGAAGGAGTGCCGTGGCATCATCAGGAACCCGTGAGGTACTGCCCTCGGCGATCCCGAAAGTCTTGATGATCCAATTTTGGTCGCGCAAAAATGCTTCCAGAAGTTTGGAGGACTCAAGGGGGGAGCCCTTGTTGCTGCCATCAGGGCTCAATTCACCGTGGCCGCGCATGACGTAGGCCGTTTTTGGTTTAGAGGTGAGGGTCAACAAGAGCCTCTGGATTTCGCTGTCCAGTTTTTTCAACAGGGGACGCGCTGCACCCAAAGACGGGCCGAGATCGATTCTTTCTTGCCGAGTGCCTGCCTCGGCAATGACCATTCCATTGCGACTCGTTTTGAAATGCGCTGCCCCAATCGGGTCTAGATCTTTGTCGATGACCTTCAAGGAAACGCGGCCTTCTGACGTCTGGACCAATCGGGTTGCGTAGCCCTCGACCCAAGGGAGGACCTCATTCTCGCGCTGGTAAAAAATCGCAATCGTGATGGGCTCAGCGCTGGCTTTGGCGATGTTGGTGGTGGCTTCGCTGGGTTCTGTGATTTTCAAATAACTCCAGTCGCGGCTGACGTCGCGGCGCACCGCCGCATAATTAACTGCAATCAGCGTGCACAGGAGCAGCCCCGCGGCCGTCCAGGCTTTGCTGGCCCGCGCGATCCTGGCGGGATCACCATCTTGCGCGCCCTTGAACGCAGCCCATTCAATGCCGATCGCGGCAATGAGTCCAGTAATCAGCGGCACTGTCCAGAGTCCGAACAGGATGCGTCCCGTGACGGTCAACCCAGGTGAGTTCTTGGTGACCTGTTGCCATGCGGCCCACGCGACGATGGAAAAAATCACGGTGATTTTCCACATGGTCGGCCAAAACTGACAACGGGCCGCATTGATGCTGGCGAGGTCACCGCTGCGGTAAAGCCTACGCCCGCGCCAGAAGTGCAAGGCAGGCCCGGACAACATCAAAAGACCCGCAACGATGCGCATCACGTTTAAGGCGGTGCTTCCTGAGAAATACCGCTCTGCGGTAAACAGCGTTAGCAAACCGGCGAGAAATATTACGGTAAATAAAATATTGGCCAGAGAATGATTCATAGATTTGCTTTTGGTTTGATTTTTCATCCTTGCCACCTTCTTGATTCCACCACCCGGACAGAACACTCTAGAAAGAAGACGCATACGCTCACGTAGTAGACGACATCACTGAGCTTGACGATCCCCTTTGCAGAAGAGGTGAAATGGCGGTTGTGCAACGCCAGGTGGCTCAGGATTTCCTTGAAGGGCGAGCTGGAAATGTCGGCCACGATCCACAGGACGAGCAAGGTTACCGTGATCATCGTGCCGACAACGGCGGCGGTTAGTTGATTTGATGCCATGGCCGAGGCGAAGAGAGTGATGCTAACAGCTGCTCCGCCGATAAGAACCAGATTCAGGTATCCGGCGGCAAGGTGTCCAAAGGATATTTTGCCCTTCATCATAATAAGGGCCGGCAGGTACAACGACACAACATGCAAGATCATGAGAAAAACCATCGCCGAAATGAACTTTCCATAAACCATTTCGCGTTCTGTGATGGGACTTGTGTAAAGGAGGGTGATTGTTCCGTTTTGCTTTTCTTCGGCGATCAAGCGCATGGCCAGAAGGATTCCCGCGACGATAGCGATGCCGCTGGCAAAGTAAAAGAAATCGGCCAGAACATCTGCGGAGAGCTTTGGTTGTTGCCCCACCGCAAAGGCGTTAAACAGGAGGCCGTCAATAAACAGCGCCGCAGCAACTATGATCCAGCCCATCCAGGTGTTGAAAAAACTGCCAAGCTCGCGCCGAGCGACCAGCCAGGATTTACGCATGGGCATCGGGGCCTCCTGAATTTGGGGATTGAACGAGTTTCATGAACAAGGATTCAAGACCGTCATCCTGGCGGGTTAATCCGGCAAGACCGATTCCATAACTTGTGCCTGACTCGACAACCGTTCGTGCGATGGCGGGCCGATTGTCGTCAGATGTTTGCAGTGTGATGATGCGGCCCGATGTCTGGACATTCGTGACCCCGTCTAGATTCCCAAGGCGCGCGGCCACGTTGCTAATTCCAGATTCATCGCCGCCAGCAAGTTCCACCGTCACGGATTGACGGGAATGGATTCGCTCACGAAGTTCTCGTTCGCTGCCTTGTGCCGTGACGCACCCCCGGTCGATGATCATGATCCGGTCGCATGTTCTGGTAATTTCAGAAAGAATATGACTCGACAGGATAACAGTATGATCCTGGCGCAATGAATTAATTAGATCGCGCATGTCAATAATTTGCAGCGGATCAAGTCCGTTGATGGGCTCATCGAGGATGACGACTTTTGGGTTGTGAACAATGGCCTGGGCGATTCCTGCACGTTGGCGGTAACCGTGGGAAAGTGACCCCAGAGGGCTCATTGCAACGCTCCCTAGGTTGGTTCTATCGATGGCGCTGTCCGCGGCGGCTTTGGCTGCGCGTCCGGCGAGACCTTTCAGGCGGGCAACGTATTCCAAATATGGGCGTACTTGCATTTCGTCATAAAGGGGCGGTTGATCCGGTAAATATCCGATCAACTTACGTACTTCATGAGGATCGTTTTCGACGGAATATCCGCCAACTTCAGCCGTTCCGGATGTGGGCAGAAGCATCGCACCCAAGATTTTCAGGACCGTGCTTTTGCCGGCTCCGTTCAAACCCAGAAGTCCGACAATTTCTCCGGTGCCAATCTGAAACGACACGTCATCGATGGCGGCCTTGCTGCCGTAAAGCTTGCGCAGTCCATTTACGCGGATCATTGAGGTAACTCCCTGTTTTGAAATACTGAATGTGATCGTTGCAGCAAGGCGCCATATGTGTCAACGCCATAGGCACTTTTAGCGATGTGCGTGAAGATTCGACACCTGTTTATGGCATCCCACCATTAATTTTAGATGTAATTTCGGTAATTTATGTCGACGGCCGGGGTTGGCTTAAGCCTTGCATTTTACCTCTAGGAATCACTGAAAAATTCGCATCACGTGGGGAAGAACATGAAACTGGCAAAACCGGTCAAATTAATGCTGGGTGTGGTGTTTGCGATTGTAGGCGGCCTTACAGGTTGTCAGCCGCGAGCCACGATCGGCAGTCAACTTCGTGACCTGGCCTATGACTCCAATGCAAAAAATATCGCACTGTTGTTCGGCGCCGCCAATGGCCTTCCCGGCATTCAAGATGATTTGAACAACATGAAACAGGTCTTGGAGGACCCCCAGGGCGGTAAGGCCTTTGAGGTTGTCTTGATCGAGGACGCCAGCCAAGGGCAAATTTTGAAAGCCACGCAAGACGCAGCCATTGCTGTTGGGGAAAACGGAACAATATTCTGGTACTTCAGCGGCCACGGGGCTTCCGACGGGGAGTTGATGACCACTCAGGGGATGCTGCCATTTTCTTTGGTCACAGAAACCATTCGTTCTGCACGTTCCACGCCGGTTAAGCGCATGTTTGCAATGTTTGACTCCTGCTTCAGCGGTCAGATGGTGGACGGCTCAGCGGCCATCAGAAATCCTTCATCCGTAGATAATTCTTTTGGCGCTCCATCGACGGCCTACTCTCTGGTCAGTGCCGGCGGCGGTGGCAACGGCATTACGGATGAATATATGAAGGGTGTGGCCGAGAATTATGCCGGGAGAGCCGCTGCAAGTTTTTACGATAAGGCTTCGATTGCGAAACTGGCTCCTAGTGCCTATGAACAAATGATTGTCATGTCGGCATCGCAACGCTACGAAACGTCCCTGGCAGGTTCTTCAGGCAGTGAATTTACCAACGCGCTTGCCACGGTGTTCTCTGAGTTCAAAACCGGACGTGCCAATGCCACCATCGGTGATTTTCTCGATGCGGTGAAAAAGCAAACTGCCAACTCGTCGGGCGGGCATCATACCCCGGCCTTTCGCGTGATGCCGGAGCAGGGGGTCTTGAACGACACCCTGTTTGCCAAACCCCGTGACAGCAATTTGCAAAATAATCCAGGTTCAATTCAACCTCAGGCTTTGGCTTCTGCGTTGATCATCGCCATAGGCCCTGGCGACGCTGCATCGGGCGCTGCCCGCTTATACGCTGGAACGGATGCAGCCATCCGCAGGGTTGGGCTGTGTTCTGGTAAGAAAGATGCTTGTTTGCGCAATCCCCAGATTTTCCTGGAATTCCGCGATGCTCCTGCACAGAATGTGTTTCCATCAATTCCATCTGGCGGATTGGTTTACGAAAGTGTTAAACCGATGATCCTTGAAGGCGCCAAGCCGGTAACGTTTATTGGATTCGATGCTGGTGGCAAAGTGCTCGCGACGCGTACGATTCAGTTTCGCAGAAATTAACGGCGTGGAACGGGCAAGTTAACGCTTTTCGATTAACGAGGATGACCACGTTGCCAGTGAAAAATGACCAAGAAAGATCTCGTTTGGTGGTTGGTGGACTTGCGTGTTCGATTTTAGTTTGTCTTGCGGCTTTTTTGGTGATGTCTTTTTTTCCGGTAACGTCGCCAGCCCTGTTGGCGGCTGGTTCCCGAAAGTTTATGAAGCTTCCTCAGGTCACACAGCACACGCCAGTTCATTGCGGTCCCGCTGCAATGCAATCAATTTTAGCTTATTACGGGTTAGAGTATTTCCAGGATGATCTCGGAAAAAAAATGGGAACTTCCATTGACTTTGGAACTCCCGTTTCCAGGATGGTCGCTTTTGCCAAGGCAGAAGGCTTTGGCGCGAAACTTCGCGAGGGCATCACACGCGCCCAGTTGCAGTACATGTTGGACCTTCAGCACCCTGTGATTTTAGTGATCCAAGCATGGGCGGGCGAGGGCGTGGATTGGGCGAAAACATGGGATAGCGGTCATTATGTTGTCGCCATCGGATACGATGAAAAGCGCGTGTTTTTCATGGATCCTTATCTTATTTCTTCCTATGCTTGGATTCCTTGGGATGAACTCTTTTTGCGTTGGCACGATGAAGGTATGGATGGAGTCATCGAGCGCGGAGGGATTGAATTTACCCCCAAATCCACGATGAAGTTTTCGCCGCCGGATCTAGTCCGGCTTAGGTGACCTAAACTGCTCCCTTTGAGCTGACGCTCGCGTTGGTGGTGCAGCAATCGCTTGTGAAGATTGTTCGTGCAGCCGACGTATAACACATTCAGCCGGTCGTTCGTTAGGATGTATACATAACCTTGATCCATCGCTACTCTCGGGCTAGTTTCTGGCGCTTTCGCGCCAGAAACTAGCTAGGGAAATAGAGCTTGGCAGCGATTACAAATTTGGACACAGGACCGCGACGTAGATTGTCGCCAAACATATATACACCGCGCTTCAGTCTAATGCTCTCAAGTGATTTTAAAGAACGAGATAATCCACTCAAAATAGCTGCGCCATTGCTTGCAATTTCCGCGATGTAAAGGTCGTGATCGCAGAAGATGTCTGAGGTTAAGGCGTCACGTAGCTTATGATCGACTGTTTCTGGATAAAGTTGCGGGTGCTTTTTCCTTCGAGGTTTAGCGGCAAGCTACTCTGCGGCTACTATCCTGAAAACTTCGGAAACCATGACCGGGCCGGGGCCCAAGTCGCTGATCAATGTCCGTTTAAAGGTGACCGAGGGTGGCGCCTGCGGCGATGTGCCAAATCTGCTGCGATTTATTGGCCCCGCCCGTTGTTTGAGTGGAGTAACTTCCTGCGGAAAGAAAAATTTCCGAAGCATCCTCCAGCCAATAATCCTGCCAAAAACGGTACCGCAAAGTTGCATAGACTTGATCAGATGCAAGATTTTTTTGCACACCATTTTCAGCACGCGGGGTTTCCGTCTCGCGGTACCAACGGTACCCCGGAGCGATGATCATGCGAGTGCCGAATTTTTGATGCCATTCGATAGACGTTGTCGTGGCAGTGATGCTGCCAGTGAGGGTTACTGGTTTTACGGTGCCGCTGTCTTCAAAGCGAGCAAGCGAGCCTTGAATCGCTGCATTGGCAGGTGCCACGAAATAGCGTCCTTCAATATTACCTGAAAAGGCATCTGGACGGTCTTCCCGCAAAATCGCTGTAAAATTTCCGAGCCAAAGAAATTCTGGTGTCGCAAGGTGCATCCAGCTCACTGAAGTGCTCGTTCCACTGATACGTTCTGGAGTAAGAATCCGTTTGCCGTCGACATCGGTGACGTCCAGCGAATCTGTCCCAGTCAAAGTCCGTTGGATGTCGAGGGTCCAGCGCATTGTTTCCTCGCCAGTCCAAAACGAAATTCCAGTGCCGAGCCAGCGGCTAATTGAGGCCCTAGAACCTGTGTCGCTGCCGAGCCAGCCGACACGCGGGGCCACGGTGAAATCAGGGACGCTGTTTTCCCCTGCCGGGCCTCGGATAATGCCGCTCAGAGTGAAGCCAGTTTCATTGCCCCCAAGCGTTGAATCAGGTGAGGGCGTGCCAAGGGGATGCCTGCGGGAAACGCCGACCCGCAATTTGTGGGTGGATTCCTCGACAGCAATGGTTTCCAGCAGTGACCGAGAATCGGCGCTCGAATACATGGCGGCTGCGGCCTCAATGCGAAGTGCTTGTGGCAGTGCTTCAGCGTGTAGATGTGACCCTGCAAAAAAAAACATCAACGATGAAGCCGCACCCATAGACTTGATTACGCCATTCAATATCGGCCTCCACATCGACGTTATCCCCCGCAAGTTGGGCAAGTGGCGCCGCCGGAGCCCGCGCCGGAACTGCTGCCGTGTTCGATCCTGCGTGCAGGATCGGCAATGACGGCCTGCTGAAAAGCGCCGTCCTTGGCAGGATCCATCAAAGGGTCCAGAAGCATCGATTTTTGAAATTTTACTTTGGGATGAACGCACGATACAGCAGCAACGCTGAGCGTCATGATCCAAGCAATGTTCACCAGAAGGTATTTCATGGTGAAGACATTACAGGATTCTGAATCTTATTTTAAACCTAATTGTGTATGGGCAGAGTATTCATCGCGAATTTTCCGAATGTCGCCAGCGGAAATATGGCCGACAATCCGGCTAGTGATACGCCCATCGCGATCTATGAACAGCGTGGTAGGTACGGAAGAAATTTTTAACGCTTCGGCGATTTGCTGCTTGGTATCAACAAGGGTTGCCGCCAGCAAGGGGGCGGCCTTGGCTCCTGAACGCTGAAGGTAGTTGCGCGCGGCCTCGGGATTTTCGTCTAAACTGACTGTGACGAAATTTATTGGACTACCCATAACCATTTCCAATACCGCCTCCATATTTTTGCGGCAGCCAACGCACCATGACGCCCAAAATTGGACGACGGCTGGGCCCTTCAGAGAAACGGGTTGGTTTTTGGCCTGATCATTACCTGGCTCAAGGCGGACCACTCCAGGCCTCGAAAATTGATCAAAAGCGTTTTCAGCCCGGGCAATATTTGAACAGCTCAGGACTACTGCGCCTGAGATTGCTGCGTTTAATATTGATCGGCGTAAAAATCTTGGTGCTGCAATGTTCATGATCACTGCCCTCTCATCGGCGATGAGCCCGATGAGCCCGATGAGCCCGATGAGCCTAATGACTCCAGTGCACTAAAAATATTATCGCGGCTTGTGGGTTCATTAAGGAAAAGGCCCCGGCCGCTCTGGCCGAGGACGATAATCACGTTGCGATCTGGCATGGCAGCATTTTTTTGCAGTGAGAGCCACAATTTTGCTCGGTCATCATGCGTGCGCAGTGACTGGGGCGCGAATTGATTCATGAATGAACTGAAGTCGTTCTCCTGAAAATCTTCTGGGAAATCTGTGAATATAATGACGTGGCCAATGCTTTGCTGCAACGAGCTGGCCTGGATGCGCCGCGTATACTCGACGGCGTCGCGTTGACAAGTAGCGCAAGTCACACCAGCCAGTTGAAAAATGGCAGCCTTTTTTCCGGTCGCCCCAAGGATGTCCTGAAGGCTCATTGTCCGACCATTATAGAGCGCACGCCACGACGATGCTGGAAGGCTGCGAATACCCATGGCATCCACCGCAGCGGTAATAGGCTGGCTGCTGCCAGGGGGCGTGCTGGCTGGCTGGGTGCTGGAGCAGGAAACAAGTCCTGTTCCAGCAGCAGCGACCATGATGACAGTAAGTAATAGGGGCATTACGGACTTTACAGACTTCATGGAAACCTCGTGGCGATGGTGATGCGTGCGATATGACTTGATGTGCAAGACGCATACCGTGAGGTTCCGCCATTCCATCATGCGTAACCATCCGAATTCTCATGAGTTTTAAGTGAGATCGCTCAGCGGATGCCATGAATTCTAACAAATCCATGCTCAGGGATTGGTCAGTGCCAATTCAATCGACATCAATTTTTGGGGACGTACGCGTTTAAGTAACTGTAACAAGCTGAAACAACGCCGTTTATTCTGAGTGAGATGGCGGCATGAATATTGAACATGGTCTTGGATAACTGAAATAGAGGTTGCCATGCGTCTGCTCCCTAAGATTGCTGAAACGGTTGTTGGAAATGTTGCGGGCATCGCTCTTGTCGCTACCTTGAGCATTGCGACGCAGTCCTGCACACAGGCAGGGCAGGGTGGGTTTGGGCAACTTCCCGGTTCCAGAGCCTCATTAACCTCTATTGATATAAACATGCCGCGTGCGACTGACCTTCAGGCGCGCCATCAGGAAATTGACGCGCTGATTCGTGGCCAGGCTTTTGGTTATCATTTGCAGGTGACGCCAATTGATCTGGCGTGTCCGGGAGCGACGCAGATTAATCAAGTGGGCATATTTGAAGCAACGACCAGGCTTGCATCCACCATCCGTCAGGGCTGTGACTATAACGTCACTCTCGAATTGGGATCGCTGGGTAATGGTGGTCGGGGGCTTGATCGGATCTTTTTTCGGAATGAGCCAGCTTTGCGGGTGAACAAGGGTGACATTGCGGGCAGGGCTTCTCTGCAGGCGGCGATTTCGCTGAAAGATCTTGCCTCCAATCAGTCCCTAGATGTCATTCCTAACGGAAACCCGTCAGATCCTGGGTCGTCGCAGCCTAATGTTCCCGCGTTTCCGCCAGAAAAAGATGCCGAGGTGATCGATGCTAGTGGCAGCAGAGTTTTGCTGTCGTCGGTGTTCAAGGGTGAATATCTGCTGCTCGATTTCTCGCAACCAGGCTGTGGCGCTTGTGTGTCGATGGCTAAGGAATTATCGGGTGATGAAGCTTTTCATCAAGCATTCGGTGTTGGGGACGCAAAGTGTTCTCATGCGACAGTGGTGCCAGCGAGTCAAAAGAGTTCGTGGCTAGGAATTTTTCCCGTGTCGGGAATGATTGGTTCCCATTCGATTTTTCCAGAAGGTGGATTTTCTGTGGTTGCAGAAAAATTGGGCCGCAGAATCACCGCAACGCCGACTTTTCTGCTCGTTGACCGGGCTGGCAATGTCATAGATTCTGCGGCTGGAAACCTGCCTGACAAGACCTATCAGGTTTGTGGCCGCTAATCAGATTTCGCAAAAAAAGCTTCGTGTTTTTCAGCGAAATCTGATTACGGGTGGGTAACTTAACCGCCCAGAAAAGCGCTTGCCTGGGCAACCAGGCTGAAACCGCCAAGCGTTCCGTGGCTGTTGATCTTTTGGCTTTCGACATGGTCGGTTGCCGTAACTAGATCGTATTCTGCTGCGTACCTAGAAATGATTGGAATTTCGGCCCAGAACGAGAGGTTGTAGCCGTTAACCTTGGTTTTCAGGTCCATCGGATCATTTGATTTGGGTGGTTTTGCCCAGTTAGCACTCCAGCCAATGCCGGCAATGGCAGAAAATCGCGTGGTCCTGAGTTTGTAATTGTCGAGTGCCGTGACGGGAGTTTCAGCTGATTTGTTTTCCACGACCGGCGACAGAACAAAATCCTGTTCATATCCGCCACCTAGTGAACGCCCAGTCAAGTCAACGTAGGACATCCCGGCCAGGAGCGCAGGAAAGCCAGAACCGACACTTTTTTCATCGCTGAAATTCCTCAGATGGTAACTTCCAATGGCGGTGATTCCCGTGCCGTTAAAATCAACGTCGATTCGGCGCAAGTTTCCTGGATTCATTGGTTTGTATGGTCCGAGGAGCATGTCCATTGTAGCCGCGAGGCTCCAGTTTGCTCCGGTCGTGACGTGGCCAAGGCTGATGCGGATGGACTGGCCAGAGAGGGCGTGAATGGATTCGGAATCCAAATGATAGGAAGAAAGCCCTGTGCCAATCGCCCAAGAAGAAGCAGGTTCAGCAATAAGTTTAGCCGGGTTCAGGGCTGCAAAAGTCGCGGCACAGATCGTCAGCATCAGAGCGGTTGTAGAGCCTGATGATGAGGGGGCTTGTGATGAGGGTGCTTGTGATGAGCTGGTCGCCCGCTTTTTTTCCAAGTGACTGATTATCAATATCGACAACTCAAATAATGTAAACAGCGGCACAGCCATCACAAATTGAGAGATAGGATCCGGTCCAGGTGTGAGGATGGCGGCCACGATGAGAATCACGACGAATGCAATCCGCCGGTGCGCTTTCAACGCAGCGGAATCAACGATGCCAAGCAACGACAGAAGGACCAGGATCAACGGAGTTTCAAAAACCAAGCCGAATCCGGCAAACATCAGGATCAAGAGGCCGATGTAATCCGTGACGGTGATGATCGGCACGCCGACTTCCATGCCGATCGTAATGAGAAATCCCAAGGTGTATGGCAGCGCAACAAAAAAACAAAACGCAATGCCACTTAAGAACAGGACCACCGATCCTAAAATGAACGGCAGGATGTATTTTCTCTCGGCCTGATATAGCCCCGGTTCAAAAAACTTCCAGAATTCACGCAGCCAAAACGGACTGGTGATGATAACGGCCGCCATAAAGGCGACTTTCATGCCGACAAACATCACGTCCATTGGTCCCGTAAAATGCAGAGCCGGCGTACCAACTGGTAAGGCAGCGACGAGAGGTGCCTTCAAAAAGTTGATCAGGTCCTGTGCCTTGAACAACAGAAGCAGAAAGGCAACCATGACGACCGAGACTGAGCGGGTCAGGCGGGAACGAAGCTCATCAAGGTGCTCCATAAGGGGCATGTTGGGTATGTTTGGAATGGGCATCAGTGAGCCTCCAACCAATTTTTGCCGGTGCCAATTTCCACTTTCAAGGGGACATTTAGTTCCATGGCGTGTTCCATTGCAGTGCGAATAATTTCGTTGGCCCTATCGGCCTCTTCTGCAGGCGCCTCAAACACCAATTCATCGTGCACCTGAACAACTAGCCTCGTTTTGAGTCCGGCGTCCCGCAAATCCCGTTCGACCCGAATCATCGCAAGCTTAATTAAGTCGGCAGCACTGCCCTGAATTGGCGAATTGACGGCGATGTTTTCGGCGTTGACTAAAGTCAGGCGATCAGAGGATTGCAGATCAGGCAGCGGCCTGCGCCGTCCCGTCATCGTCTCGGTGTAACCGGCGGCCTTGGCTTTGGAAATGGCCCCGGCAATGTAGTCCTTGATGCGCGGATAACCAGCGAAATATTTTTCGATGAATTCCTTGGCCTCGGACATGGAGACTCCGGTCTCGCGAGCGAGGCGTTGCGGCCCCATGCCATAAATGATTCCGAAGTTGATGGCCTTGGCGCGTGACCTCAGGGTTTGGTCAACTGCATCGGGGTTGACACCGAAGATGCGCGCGGCGGTGGCGTTGTGAATGTCCATGCCATTGCGAAATGCCTCGGTCAGGGCATCCTCTTCCGCCACGTGGGCCAAAATGCGAAGTTCGACCTGAGAGTAATCGGCAGAAATTAAAATGCCGTCAGCAAATGCGCCGCCTCTAGTCTGGAACGCCCGACGAATTTCGCGGCCTTGTGTCGTTCGGATGGGAATGTTTTGCAGATTAGGGTCCGAAGAACTAAGGCGTCCCGTCGCCGTGCCTGTTTGGTGAAAACTGGTATGGATCCGGTTGGTCGTTGGATTGATCAACTTGGGCAGGGCGTCAACGTAAGTGTTCTTCAATTTGACCACGGAACGATAGGCCAAAATCGCTTCTGGCAGTGGATGCTCGCTCAGGGCTTCCAGAACGGACACATCGGTTGAGAATCCCGATTTTGTTTTCTTCAAGCGCTTGATGCCGAGGTGTTCATGGATTTTTAATTTCTCGAACAAGATGACCTGAAGTTGCTTGGTTGAGTTGATGTTGAACACTTCGCCGGCAAGTTCATGAATCTGCTTTTCAAGGCGGGCGCCATCGATCGTAAGGCGGTCAGAAATTATGGCGAGCTCATCGGCATCAACAAAAATCCCCGCGCGTTCCATGCTGGCAAGGATTGGCACAAGGGGCATTTCAATGTCGCACAGGACTTTTTCCAGGCCTGCCTTGCGGATCTCCGGCATGAAATATTCATGCAGCCGGAAAGTGACCTCTGCGTCTTCAATGGCGTATTCGCTGAGTTTGTCCAGAGGGGCCTCGCTCATCGGAATCTCACCGCGTAAGCCAATCAAATCCGACGTCGGTGTTTTGTGGATTCCAAGGTGGCGCAGGGCACAGGCATCAAGGCCGTGTTCGCGGCCGATGGAATCCAGCAACCAAGAACACAGCATGGTATCGATAAATGGTCCTGCGGGTTCCATGCCGACATTGCGCAGCATCTGCAGGTCGAACTTCAGGTTGTGGGCGATTTTGGTCTGTCCTGATTTTTCAATCCAGAATTTTACGCTGGCTAGGGCGTCGGTTTCCGCCAAACCGTCCTCAAGATGCTTGCTGATGAATGGAATGTACCATCCGCGTCCGGCGCCTGTGCTGGCGCTCAAGCCAATTGGGCGATCGTTGACGACATTGAGGCCGGTCGTTTCTGTGTCAAAACTGACAATCGGCGCGGAGGATAATTGTTCCAGTGCCGTGCGCAATTTATCGGGTGTGTTCGCTAGAATGTAACCTTGGCGGCTAATGGGTTGGGGAACGACCGCGGCAATTGACTGCGGAATGGCAGAGGTTATTTCCTGCGGAACGACAGCGGATGTTGCCTGGGAAATTCTTGATTCGCGTTGCAAATCCTTGATGTCGGCCGAAACGCGGTGGGACAGGGATCGAAACTCCATTTCGTCGAAAAAATGCTGGAGTTCAGGAGTGGCGATGGCGGTCTTGGAATCATACTTCATGTCTTCTAGTTTATGGTCCAAAATCAAGTCGACTTTGATGCGTAGTAATTCTCGTGAAAGATACGCAGCATCTTTTGATGCCCGCAGAGATTCGCGCTGCTTCTCGTTTTTGATTTCTTCCAGGTTTTCGTAGATGCCCTCGAGGCTGCCAAAGGCTCCGATCAATTTGGCGGCTCCCTTGTCCCCGATGCCGTGGACGCCAGGAATGTTGTCGGCCGTGTCGCCGATCATGGCCAGCGCGTCCACAACGTGATCGGGATCGCAGGAGAATTTTTCCCGGACGCCCTCTATGCCTATGATTTGAGCAGGCTCGGCTTTTTTTGGCGAATATAAATAAATGTTGTGATTGATCAGCTGCATAAAGTCCTTGTCGCCAGAGACGATGTAGCAGGTCAGATCAGGGCTGGCGTATTGTTTGACCAGGCTGCCGATCAAATCATCAGCCTCCATGCCGGGACGTTTCAGGAGCTTGCAGCCTAAGGTTTCAAATAGGCGAAACAGGTAGGGGAGCTGCTGGGCTAAGTCTTCAGGCATTTCTGTTCTGTTGGCCTTGTACTGCGGGTACATCGCGTGCCGAAACGTCTTTTCCTTGCTGTCGGTGGCAATCACCAAAAAGTCGGGCTGCTCTTCGTCGATCAACTTCATGAGAAACACCGCGGTGCCGTAGACCGCCGAGGTCGGGAGGCCAGAGGAAGTGGTCAGTGGGCGGGCGCCAAAGGCATGGTAGCTCCTGAATGCAAGCGCCATGGCGTCCACCACAAATAGACGCTGAGGGCGGTGGTTTGTTTGAAATCCTGTTTGGTTTTTGTTCAACATGGGAGCTTCTCTCGGGGTGTGGCGCTCAAATTTGCCGGTTGAGTTTAGTGCTTGGGTTTAGTTCTTGGGTTTGCCTTTGAGCCATCGTTTCTATACGATATGAATGGCTTTTTTGCAGGTGGAAAACCAATGTGGGCGAGGAGTCTGGTCCAATGAGTGATTTTGCAGAGTTGAATTATGCGGGCAAATCCTATCAGCTGCCGGTGATCACAGGAACCGAGGGCGAAAAAGCTATTGATATCAGTAAGTTGCGGGATCAATCTGGGTTGGTGACCTTGGACTCAGGGTATGGCAACACGGGGTCGTGCAAAAGCGCGATTACCTTTATCGACGGCGAAAAAGGGATTTTGAGATACCGCGGCATTCCCATTGACCAGTTGGCGGAAAAGTCGACTTTTGTCGAAACCTCCTATCTGTTGATCTACGGTTTACTTCCGAATAAACAGCAGCTCGCTGATTTTCGGCAAATGCTCACGCGGCATTCGTTGATTCACGAAGACATGCTGCATTTTTACGATGGCTACCCGTCCTCTGCGCATCCCATGGCGATCCTGTCGTCGATGGTTTGCTCGCTGTCGAGCTACTATCCTGAATGGTTGAATCCACACGATGACGATCAGGTCAGCCAACTGGTCCCGCGGGTCCTGTCGAAAGTCCGCACGATTGCCGCCTACTCCTACAAGAAGTCGATTGGCCAGCCGGTGATCTACCCAAAAAATTCCCTCGATTATTGCGCGAACTTTTTACACATGATGTTTGCCGTTCCATCGGAACCATATGAAGTGGATCCGGAAATGGTCAAGACACTGAACCTCCTGCTTATTCTTCATGCGGATCACGAACAAAACTGTTCAACATCGACAGTCCGCATGGTCGGTTCTGCCGACGCCAACTTGTTTGCGTCCATTGCCGCCGGGATTTGCGCCCTGTGGGGACCGAAGCATGGTGGCGCCAATCAAGAAGTTGTCGAAATGCTGGAAGGCATCGTGGCCAGCGGCGGCGACGTGAAGAAGGCAGTGATTGCGGCGAAAGACAAAAACAGCGGTTTCCGCTTGATGGGCTTCGGTCACCGCGTCTACAAGAACTACGATCCGCGCGCCAAGGTGATCAAGGCTGCCTGCGACCGTTTGCTGGCCAAGCAAGGCATCAACGATCCGCTGTTGGACGTTGCCAAACAGCTTGAAGAAGCGGCCCTTTCCGATTCTTACTTCATTGAACGCAAGTTGTACCCCAACGTCGATTTCTACAGCGGCGTCATGTACCGTGCGATGGGCATTCCGACCGCGATGTTCACGGCGATGTTTGCCCTTGGCCGCTTGCCGGGCTGGATTGCGCAGTGGCTTGAGATGCACAAGGATGGCGACGGACGCATTAATCGTCCGCGTCAGATTTACACCGGCGAAAACCTGCGCGACTACGTTCCGATGGATGAGCGCAAATAAGGATTTAGGGAATTGATGGACAACGATCGCTCACGCTTCTGGCTCATGAAAACTGAGCCAGAAGTTTTTTCTTTTGATGACCTGATGCGAGCTCCCGGGGCGACGACCTGTTGGGAGGGCGTGCGCAACTATCAGGCCCGCAACATGATGCGCGACGAGTTCAGGGTCGGCGACCAGGTTTTTGTTTATCATTCAAATGCCAACCCGCCGGGTGTGGCCGGAATAGCCCGAGTCGTTCGTGGGGCTTATCCAGATCCGGCGGCACTTGATCCAAACAGTGAATACTTCGATGAAAAATCAAAGGCTGCGGGCGAGTCCCGCTGGGTCATGGTCGACGTCCAAGGGGTTCGGGCTGCTAAAGGCATTGTCAGTTTGGAGGTTCTCCGCGGAACGGCAGGCCTTGAGGGCATGCAGCTTTTGAAGCGAGGTCAGCGGCTATCCGTGCAGCCCGTTACAGCGGATGAATGGCAAATCATCTGCGGACTCTGCGGGGACTTTTAATTCCTGCGGGGGGTTTTTAATGAATGACCAAACTCAACCCAACACCAAGGGTCGTGATCCGGTCTAAGACGGAATCTGGATCAGGGACCAGGGTCGACAAGTCCTCCTTGGGTGATAAATCTGTTGTTAGGCCCAGACCCGCCCCTCCCTGCAAACCCTTTCTGGTTTGAAACGATTGACGTTCCCATTTGGTGCCGCCACCGGACGCGATCTTATGAAGTCTGGCGGCTGAAAAGGTCAATGAGAGCTGCCCGTTCAGCTTGACGGGGTATTGAAGGGCGAGCCGCCCAACCGTGATGCCCGATTGTCTGCTGCGATAAAAGGCACTGGACGTTGATCCTGTGGCAGTCGCGTCTGCTTGGCCAACCTGTAGAGATCCCGCAACCTGGTCCAGTCCAAGTCCAAGCCCAAGTCTGGTGGTGACGCCAGCCAATAGCATTTGGGCCTCATGGCGCTGGATTTGAGGGCCTACAGCCGATACGCTGGCCAGTTGCAGGGCCGATATTTCAATCCCCGGATGGATTGCGATGCCAAATCCGTTCCCGAGGCTGCCGCCCGTCCCCATAAAGGATTCAAAGTTGGTTACCAGGGCAGCCTGACAAAGAGCTTGGTTGATTCTCATTTTCAAAAACTTTTGCAACATCCCAAAATCCCCTTCCAAGGGGGATCTTTACGACGACCTGACGTCTATGAGAAGCTTTTTAAGGAAGAATTTTCGGGAACCCATTTGTCGTGCTTGACAGGGTCCCGGGGTTTGCGGGTAAATCGTTATAGAAACCTTATTGGAGCATGAGGAACAACGTGGCTTGGAAGATTTACAATATTCATAGCGGTAAAGTGGTCAAGGCCGGTTTAGATGACGAGGATGTCGCTAAAGATTGGCTGGAACGTCGGCGGGACCTTTCTCAAGAAGATTTCCTTATCGAGGAAATGGATGATGAGGAAGAGGAGGAGTTTGCTAATCGCGCCGACGATGATGAAGAGGTGGAAGAAGACTATCAGGGCGATGCTGCCGATGATGACGACGACGATGACGATGATTCCGTTGCCGCTGAATCAGAAGGCGATGACGATGCCCTTGATGACGACGACGAGGAAGAAGATTCTGACGAAGAAGAGTCCGACGACGACGACAATTGACATCGACCTTTCACTAAAAAAACACCTCTTGAACTTCGCGAAAGTCAAGAGGTGTTTTCTTTTATTGTCAGGCACTTGAGCCCTTTTGTCTGGGGCGATATATTTTCATTCACAGGAAAAATTTCGACGCGGGGTGCCAATGCACCTTTTGGGAGGTGAAGCATGACAGCAGGGCTATCGTTCAAGTCGTTCAAGTCGTTCAAGAAGATCACGCATTCCTTTGTGGCACTTGCCATGTCCTTGTCATTCTCACTGTCTGGAGCCCTATCTGGCTCGCTGGCCTCAGTCTGGGCAGGTGCTGCGCAGGCAGCTGGAGAAAAAAGAGTTCAGGGCAGTGAGGCGAGTGATGTTGCCGCTATTGCAGAAAGCGACGTCGGTGAAGGGGCCTCCATTTTCTCGCGCGCATTACGCGGGGGACCGGTGGTGTTCATGGTGTTGTTGACTTTGGTGACCCTGTCGATTGTGACGTGGGGAGCTTTGATTTCAAAATGGTGGCACTTCAAAAAGGTCACCAAGGCCAGCGATGATTTCGTGAAGCGGTTTTGGGACAGCAGGTCCCTGAATGACCTTAATAGCCGCTTGCAGGAATATCCCTACAGCCCGGCGCGCGAAATATTTCGCAGCGGTTACGCCGAACTGGTCCGCGGCACCCAACTGCGTGAACAATCGCCGTCGGGTGAAATGGCGATTGGGGCAGCCATAGAAAATCTGAGCCGCGCCCTTAATAAAGCCAAGATGTTCGAGCGCAGGCGTATGGAACAGTTCCAGTCGTTATTGGCGACCAGTGCATCAGCCAGTCCATTCATTGGCCTCTTTGGCACGGTGTGGGGGATCATGGGTGCGTTCGAGGGGATCGCTCAGACTGGCAGTGCCAGTTTGGCCGCGGTTGCTCCAGGCATTTCTGAAGCCCTGATTGCAACGGCCTTCGGATTAGCTGCCGCAATTCCTGCCGTGGTCGGGTTCAACTTTTTTAATTCTAAGATTCGCGGGCAGCTCATCAACCTCGACGGATTCTGCGCTGATTTCCTCAACATCGTTGAGCGCTACCTTGTGACCGATAAAAAACCGGGACAAGCCCATCACGTTTAAAATTTGGCTGTGAGGTAGAACCATGGCATTTGGCAAATTTGGGAACGATAAAAATTTTGATTCTGACACTGCGGACTTGGCAGAAATCAATGTCATCCCGCTTGTCGACGTGATGTTGGTGCTGCTCATTATTTTCATGATTACCGCGCCGCTTTCGATTGGTGGAATCAAGGTGGATCTGCCGCATAGTGCTGCCAAAAGCACTGGCATCGATGAAAAGCGCGTTGTCCTGAGCATCAATGACAAGGGCGACTTTTATTTGGACCGCATCCAAGTGCCGGCGCTGGCATTGACCGACCGGTTCAGGACGGTTTTTGAAAGCCGCGATAAAAAGGAACTATATATTCGTGCGGATCGCGGCGTGTCATACGGGCGTGTTGTCGATGCAATGAGCGCCGCAAAGGGTGCAGGCGTATTGAAAATTGGCATGTTGACGCAGGCTCAGGCCACAGCGCGATGAGCGAGCATACTA
Source organism: Oligoflexales bacterium (assembly GCA_947445775.1). Classification (GTDB taxonomy): domain Bacteria; phylum Bdellovibrionota_B; class Oligoflexia; order Oligoflexales; family RGVZ01; genus RGVZ01. Next base: position 18,577 of record CANFEB010000010.1, read on the forward strand.
GCACCATGAAAATTTCCCGATTGATCGCTATGGGCAAGTTGTTCAAGATTCGTCTCGATAAAAAGAACGAATCGGAACTTTTTCGGGTTTTTGTAGTGGTATCGCTTGGTGTGCACTCTGTTTTCTTTTTGATTCAAGGCATTGATTTTTTTCATAAGCATCAACACATTGTCGATGAATGGGCCATAGACGCCGATTTGCTCGTTGACGAGATGAGCGGGGCGCCGTTGGATTCAGCGCTGCCTAAATCCTCGAAGGCTGATGAAGCCAAGGTTAGTGAGCGGATGTTGCCGCAATTGCCAAAACAATTTGCTGTTGAAGATGGTGCCAAGGCTCCTACTGAGAAGACCTTCACTGAACACGTTGAAAATGCGCCAAAGGAAGATGTACAGGAGGAAAAACCCGTCAGCAAAACCACCGAAAATGCCGAAGAAAAAAATCGCCTCCAGAAAGACGACGCCCTTCGGCGCCTCGCCCTGGAAAAGCTGCGCAGTGAAAACAAGCTGGCTAAAAAGACGGAGGCCCCCTCGGCAGATTCAGCGCGGCTCAAGGATGACAGCAAAGCTGCCGCTTTGGTCAACACCGGCGCCACGTTTGGGACTGTCAGTGCGTCTGAAGCAAATCGCTACAAGGCCAGGGTTCAATCGGCCGTGCGCCGGAATTATTCCATTCCCGATACTTTGAAGTTCAAGACAGTGGAGCCTGTCGTGTTGGCAATTGAGTTGAATCAGGCCGGGAATGTGGTTTATTCAAAAATAGATGAGTCTTCAGGTGACAAGTATTTTGATGAACTGGCCTTTCAGGCGCTCAAGGCATCGACACCGTTGCCACCCCCGCCTGAAGGATTGGTCAACCAAAGGATCCTGTTGAAATTTTCGCCCTGAGAGGTATGCCATGGGTTTTATGATTTCCACGATTGCAAAAATTTCGTTTGCCCTTGGCCTTTGGCTTTTGTCCTCCCAAGTTTGGGCAGTGATTGGCCAGCCGCTGATGGTGAATATTGATAATCCGAATTTCCGGAAACTCAATGTTGCGATTCCTGAATTTCTGGTTGAACCATCAGCAAATTCCGAGACCCGCGAAATTGCCAAGCGTGGCGCTGCTGAACTTGGGCGACTTTTGAATTTTTCTTCATTGTTCAGCGTCCGTAGCAACGAGATTTTTAGTCAGGTTTTGACTGCAAAGGGCGTGATCAAATGGCAGATGGGTCAGCAAAACCTGGACGGGGTCGACGTCCCCCAGTGGCGAGCGATTGGCATTGAATCTCTGACTCTGGGCGAAGTGCAACAAGATCAAGACATGTGGACGTTTACCCTGCGGACGATTGATCTCGGCAAGGGCGAGATTTTGGTTGGCAAACGCTACACCAGAATTCCAAAATCTCAGGTCACCGCAGTCATGCGGCGCTATGCCGATCAGGTTTTGAAGGCCTATACCGGGAAGTCCGGAATATTTTCCAGCCGCCTGGTGTTCGTCGGGCGGCGTGCGAAGAGTGCGTCCAAGCAGATATTTATTTCGGATTTCGATGGTTCCAACGTCCAACAGATCACCAACGAAAATGTCCCGCATCTGAGCCCGGCATGGAGCAGGGACGGTCAATTTGTGACCTACACGTCTTTTCAAGACGGCCCGGCCGAAATTTTTATTTACGAAGTCAAAACCGGCAAGAAAACCAAGATGACCCACGGGCCAGGACTCAGCAGTGGCAGCAATTGGGGGCCCAGCGACCGATTGATTGCATTCACCGGGGCGCACAATGGCAATTCAGAAATTTATGTCATGTCGCCGCGGGGTCGCGACCGCAAGGGTTTGATTGTTGGTGACGGGTTGGATGTTGACCCGACCTTCTCACCGGATGGAAAATGGATGGCCTTTGTTTCGGGGCGATTTGGCAATCCCCATATCTTTCGTGCTTCATTGGAATGGCGCGACGATAAGTTGCGGGTCAGCGAGGATAAGCGCCTGACCTATGCCGGTTGGTATAACGCGACCCCATCTTGGTCGCCGGAGTCGGACAAACTTGCCTTTGCTGGTTACGACAAGGACATCAACCGGTTTGACATGTTCATGATGAACCCCGACGGCACGCTGCTGGAGCGTTTGACGTTAAGAGCTGGGGACAACGAACGCCCTTCTTGGGCACCCAACGGCCAGTTGATAGTGTTCCAGAGCAGTCGCGGGCCGAGCCTTGAAGACATCAAGGGAACGCCTCATTTGTACATTATGAACCGTGACGGCAGTGGCCAAAAGATCCTGGATACGGGATTGTTTGAGGCTCAGCAGCCAGCATGGGGGCCACAGGCCGAGGATTGAAAATGCGCCGGTTGAGCATTGTCATGCGTCGGGCGCTTTTTTTTGCGGCCGGTTGGTTGTTCGTTGTGATTGGAATCATCGGGATTTTTTTGCCGCTGCTTCCGACAACGCCTTTTTTACTGCTTGCCGCATGGTGCTTTTCTAAAAGCAGCAAGCGTTTTCACCGTTGGCTATTGAATCATCCGAGGCTTGGGCCTCCGGTTCGTGATTGGCAGGGTCATGGTGTGATCGGACCTTCCGCCAAGATTATGGCAACGGTCATGATGGGCCTTGCGATCCTGTTTCCCTTGCTGCTGATCAAGGTGCCGGATTGGGCGAAATGGACAACGGTGGTGACCACCACGTGTGTCATGACTTTTATCTGGACGCGGCCCTCACGCCCAGTGAATCCAAAGATTTGATTAATTCAGCGGTGCCTTTGTAGGTAATTCCGCGCATGCCTTGGTGATGCGCGGCATCGATATTTTCCTGAACATCATCAATGAAGACACATTCGTGCGCCGCGCAGCGGGCCACGGTAATTGCATGCTGGTAAATCCGCTCATCAGGTTTGCAGGCACCCACCTGAAAGGACAAAACCAGATCATCAAACAGCTTTGGGAATTCATAACGGGATTTGATGTAGTCAAAGTGGTCTTCGTTGACATTGGAGAGAAGGACCATGCGGTAACCGGATTTTTTTATTCCGGCAGCAAGGATCTCCATGTCTGGCTTTGCCCAAAAAATGTCGCATGCGGCAGCGATCACCTTGCCCGCGTCCAGCTTACAGCCCAGTCCGGCATCCAATTCCTGCAGCAGCGTCGCGCGCGAGATTTGACCGGCCTCGTACTGCATTTCCAGACCACTTGCAAAAAGCACCTTGAACACATCATCAGCCGGACGACCAGCTAAGGCAGCAATTTGCTTGCAGGCTTTTTCATGGCTAAAGTTGATCAGAACATTACCCATGTCAAAAATGACGGTGCGGATTGTTCCAAGTTGAGAACCTGATTTTGTATGAGGGGACATGCGAGTAAAACCTCCGGTCAGCACCTGCTCCATAAGATACCGCGCTTCCACCGTGGTTTGCCACCAGGAATGCCTGCTTGGGGTAAAACTGCGTGATCCGGCCTCCGGTCAAGTCCGGGTTTATTTGCCGGGGGGCGCCGTTGAACCGGGGGAACGTCCCGCCGCCGCTGCCCGGCGCGAATGCCTTGAAGAAACCGGGTTTAGAGTCAGCATAGCCTCCAAAAAATCCGCCCCGCACAAGACCCTGCGTTATCCGTTTGAATGGGGTGGGCGAATTGTGGATTGCAGGACAGAATTTTTTTGTGGATTCCTCAGAGACCCAGACCGGATCCCCGATCAAGTTGCCGACGACTCCGCACTCAATCTGGGCGCTCTATGGATTCCTTTCACCGAAATCCGCGACGTTTTTGGCTACCATCAGGGAATGCTTGATGTGATTTTGCGCCTCATAGACCCCTGTATTTTAGTGCCAAAAAAATCCGCCCTCTGCGCGTTTTCCTCTTTCAAAGGAACCATGTCGGCATCCGATGCATGCGCCACCGCAGCAGCAGCGGTGCGTGCCGCTGGATGGTCCGCAACCGAACTTCCCCTTGCCGATGGCGGGCGTGGCTCCCTTGATTTGTGGATCGCGGGAATGAATCGCAGGGCGGCCCCATTTCGCATCATGGATGTCCAAACGGTGGATCCGTTGGGGCGGCCCGCTGTTGCCAGGGTCGGAATGAGTGACGCCACAGGCTCCACAGCCTCCACAGCCGCCAGCGACGTCGGCCCCGATGGCAATGGGCCGGTTTCCACAGAGGTTTTTATTGAGTCCGCGGACTGCCTTGGCATGCACCTTATTGGCCCACCGAATCCAGCCACAGCCATGGCAGCATCAAGCCGCGGCCTAGGGCTTTTGCTGCGCGATATCGCGCGGCGCTTGCCTGCCGGGACAGTGGTCCATATCGGCCTTGGCGACTCGGCGGTCAGCGACTGTGGTTTAGGATTGCTGCTTGCGCTAGGTTTTAAAATCCTCATTCGGACTGATGATGATATCGAAGCCATTGATGAGTCGGCATTCAACTCTGCCCTATTGCAAAATATCGTCGGCATCGAGCCACCTGCAGCCGGCACGGAGGCTCAGCGCGATTTTGCTGCGCTTAAAAAATTTAAATTTATGCTTTTGTGTGACGTGGACCATTCACTGATAGGCGATACCCAAAGGCACAGCCGAAGTGCGGCACGGGTTTTCGCACCCCAAAAAGGCGCGCTCCCGGTGCAGATTGCAGCGCTTGAGGTCGGGTTTAAAAAAATCGCCCGCATTTTTGACGGCCTCGCAGCCAGACCTGAGTCGTGGGGGCAAGCCAAACATGGCGGCGCCAGTGGTGGTGTGGCTGCCGCCTTGGGTTGTGTGTTTGGAGCCCACCTCGTGAGCGGCGCAGATTGGTTGCTGGATGCTGCCGGATTTGACGGGATGCTCGCCAATCATCGTCTGGTATTTACCGGAGAGGGTTCCTCTGACGCACAGTCGATTGGGGGCAAGGCGGCATTTGTCTGCGCAAATCGCGCCCTGAAGGCTGGGGTCAGGACCGAAATCATTTCGGGGCGCGTGGATTTGCGGGCATGGCCAGCGTGGATGAAAAAGTTTTTGGGGAAGGCTGTTGCCTGTGGCCGCGAGCCAGATCCAATGACCGCATTGGCCGCAGGCGTAATCTCCTCAGAATCGTGTTCTCAGGCCCCATAGTCGTAATAGGCGACAACGACGCGCTTCAGGTCGCGGCTGATCATCAGCGACATCATGACATCGACGCTGTAGTAGTCGTCCGTGATGCTGACTTCCAAATAGTCGCTTCCAAGCCAAGATTCCGGTGCTCCGGCTATTTTCAGGCTGTCTTGAGACAGGCTCGTAAAATTGGAAGCCTGGGGATCCAAGGATGAAATCAAAGACTTTGCAAAGCCACTATAACGCTGTCCAGTGTGCTTCTTAAGCAGGAGTTTGGCGCACGCGTTGACGTTTTGTCCCGCGACGCCAGATTGCCAGGAACACCAATAACCAAGGGAGACATGATCGGTTGGGGGTAACTTGCTGATCAAAGCACGGATCACATCCAAGTTGGAGCGGGCATCGGTAACTTCCATGAATTGAAGGTCAGAAACTCCCATGTAATCCATGGTGCCACGCGTGAAGGCATAAACGCGTTTAATCGACTCGCCGATTTCCGCCGATTTTGGCACATCGGTAAATTCCACGCCAGCATCGGCACGAGCAACTGGTGATAATAGCAAGGCCGCAGCGAGGGGGAAAAACGCAATGCTGGAATTGCGGCACAAGAAACTTAAAAAGTTAGAAAACATGATTGGATCCTCCCGTGAAAACCTTGGCAGACAAGCCTCTTGAGCTGATCCTTACAACATTGACGCCCTTCAATCAACAGGCAGAGCCCCATGGACCGATGCTGCAAGGGCATCCCACGGCAGGTTGGTCGTGGCATCATCGGCGCGGGCCGCCGGCATACCTTCATCGCTGCGAACCCGAATTTCCTTGAGCAAGGGGATGCGGGCCAAAAGCTTCAATTTTCGTTCTTTTATAAAATCCTGAAAGGCGTCGCGCCCAAAGATGTGTTCTTCGTGGCCACATTCCGGGCAGGTGAACCAGGCCATGTTTTCCACTGCGCCCAACACCGGAACATCGAGTTTTTCAAACATCGCAAAGGCTTTTTTGGCATCCACCAGGGCGACATCCTGGGGCGTTGTGACGAGGATGGCGCCGGCGACGGGAAGCCTTTCAGCAAAGGTCATTTGGACGTCGCCCGTTCCCGGTGGCATGTCGACGATCAAATAATCCAGTTCGCCCCACTCAACGTCATAGAAAAATTGCTCGAGCGCCTTTGAAACCATCGGCCCCCGCCAAATGACCGGCTGGGTCGGATCCGTCAAAAAGCCAAAGGAAACGACCTTCACGCCGTGGCCTTCGAGGGGGACAAGTTTGTTTCCGGAGGTGACGGGCATGCTACCGCTCAATCCCAATAGAATTTGAGCGGATGGGCCGTAAATGTCGGCATCAAGAAGTCCAACGTTATGGTTTTTCGCCAAGGCAACGGCCAGGTTTGCGCTGACGGTGCTTTTCCCGACACCGCCCTTTCCGGAGGCGACCAGGACGACGTGTTTTACGCCCGGAATTGCTCGGCGCGCAAAGCGAACCCCAAAGGGCCCGGTTTTGGCTTTGACACCCGTGGCCACAGGACGCGTCGAAGGAGCCGGGGCAGTCGGGGCAGTCGGGGAATTGGTGGTGTTTTCGGGGCGCCGGAAATAAATCACTGGCTGCATATCCATTGGAATGCGGCCTTCGGCCCGTGCTTTTTCAAGGGCCCCGACCACAATGCGCTCAATCGAAAGTTTTCCGTTCAAATCAAGATTTTGCGAATCGAACACGGCGCGCACGCCGTCCATGCCGACAAAGCATTTTGGGTTTTGCCCAGCGGCAACGAGGGCGTCGGTGATGATGGGTGTCAGATGTAGTTCCACGGGGGCTCGCTTTTCAGGGATTTCAACGCCCAGGCAATATCTAGGCAATATCTAGGCAATGTCTAGTTAACGCACGCTGAGCGGTTCGCGTGTCCGCCACCACCGCGAAGAGGTATCATAAAGCCGCGCAAAGTTCCCGCCAATCGGTGCCAAAACCGCATCCGGACTCGTGCCCGCTTCGCTGGAGAGTGCTGAAATAACCCGCCTGAGGGCATCGCTTTCAAGGGTTTCCAGGGTCATCACCAGATACAGGCTCTGACGGTAAATCGACCCGGCGGCCGCTGATCCAAAACTCATATAGGAGGCTCCAAAATCCGCCGCCGGGGCAAATGGCGGGGGCTTGATCGGAAAGGGAAAAGACCCGCCCCGGGGCATTTCGCCTATTCGTTGGGCCAGACCTTCCTCAAGCCAGGGGGGCAAGGTCCGGCCGCCCGTCATATTGGCATTCAACGCATGGACTAATTCATGGCGCAAAACTGGGGCAATGATTTCTTGGCTGCCGCCGCTGCGGACCGGAATTCGCATGCGCCCGTCAAAAATTCCCTCGGCCCAGTCGGGCACGCCACCGAGCACCCAAGAAAATCTTTCGGTCGGATACAAGACCACCTCGATGGGGGTTAGCGGTGCTTTGTAGCCATATCGATCCGTAAATTCATCGAGGCTGGACTCAAGTATTTGCGCCGCCTGTGCTGCTAGGGCCTCGTGTTCACCGGTGCGGTACGAAATATTGAAGTGCGGTGTCCGCTGGATCTGCTGCAAATCGCCTTCGCCCGCACGCCGGCGCATGACTTCAAGCCGTTTCGTGATATCGGGGGAGGGCTGGGCTTCCTCCAAGGTATGCACGGCTTCTGAAAAACGGCCGTCACTCTCGTACAAGTCAGCCAGGAGAAGGCGAGATTCTTGATCTTGCGGATTTGACTTGATGGCCTCGAGAAAGTTTTCTTCGGCTCCGCCTGGCTGCCCGGTCTTCTTGAGGCAAAACCCCAAGCCGCGCCGGATGTCGGCGTTCATGGGGCCAGGTAGTTCCGCGGCCGTTGCTAGCAAAGCTGCGCGGCGTAAAGACTCAATGGCCCTGTCGCAATTTCCGGTGGCAATTGCAGCCCAACCCTCGCTGGCAAGTATGACTGGCATTTGGGCCGTCAGCCACGCCCGAAAAGCCGCTGAAATGTCTGGCTTTGCCAAGGCCAGTTCTGCAAGGGCGAGGGACTTGCTGTAAGCCCCGGTGGTGAACAAGACGCGCAGTTGCTGGGCTGCCTCAATTTCTTTGGGATCAGAAAATCCGAAGGCAGCGGCCAAATCCGGAACGGCAGGTGGATTTGTGCTCGTAACGGGGCTCGTTGCAGAACCGGCTGGGCCAAATCCAGACGGACCCTGACCAGATTGTTGATTCGCCGTGTCAGAAAAAAAATAATGCCTGATGCTTGGGATTCGGGAGGCAGCGGCGGCAGCAAGTGCTGCCATCAAAATCAGGCCGGCCGCAATCATCAGGTACTTGGGGGCGTTCATGCTAAGAAGTCGTTTAATTTTCCAGAATCGTGCAGCGTCTTGAGGTCGGTAAAACCACCAACGAAATGATCTCCGATAAAAATCATTGGCACCGTGCGCCAGCCATTGTTCTCGCTGCTTAGTTTCTGGCGCAAGTCGGGATCGTCCTCAAGGTTGATCTCGGCAAAGGCGAGTCCAAGGCCCGACAAAAGTTTTTTAGCGTTGAGGCAGTACGGGCAATAATTGGTCGTGTAAACCCGGATTTCTTTTTTGCTCGAAGGTTTTGTTGTCATGGGCATGATTCCATATTGATTCCACGTTGATTTCACGTTGATTCTATTTTAACTCAGAAAATCAGCTGCGCTTGGGGCGCATTGCCCGGGCCATTTCGCGGTTAGCGTCTTTGGTTTTGTCGGTCTGGCGTTTGTCGTGAGCTTTTTTACCTTTGGCGAGGGCGATTTCAATCTTAACCCGACCATTCTTGAAATAGACTTGCGTGGGCACGACGGTCAGCCCCTTGGCTTCAATTAGATGGCCGATCTTGGTGATTTCTTCTCTGGAAAGCAGTAATTTTCTGGGGTGTTTTTCCTCGTGGTTCATGATGTTGCCGTGGCTGTAGTGACTAATCTGGATATCATGAAGGATGGCCTCGCCCTTGTGGTCGATCGCCATCCAGCCGTCGGAGATATTGATTTTGCCCGCGCGGATCGCCTTGACCTCTGTCCCTTTCAGGACGACGCCGGCCTCATACTTCGCGCCCAGCTCGTATTCGTGGCTGGCCTTGCGGTTGGTGACAACGATTTTAATACCTTGGGTAACCATAGTGGTGGTAGAGCCTAGCCGAGTCATGGATGGCCGGCAACTGACAAGGCAAACCAAGGGTTACAGGCATTCATGAATTTTTTGCAGGAACACTTTCGCAGCCTCGGACCAACCGTTGAAAACGATGGTCCTGGAGATCGCCTCGACTGCTTTTTGGCGCGAAAGTATCCCTTTTTGACCAGGTCGGCATGGCAACTGCGGATCTTTTCAGGGTGCCTGCGGGTCAACGGCCACCGGGCTTTTCCGGCTTATCGAATGGAACGTGGCGACCTTCTTACCTTTTTTCATCCACCGGTGGTCGAGCCCGAGGTCGATCGCGGCATTTATGAAATTTGGCGCGAGGGCGACGTCATGGCGGTTTTCAAGCCAGGCAATTTGCCCATGCACGAAAATGGCCCCTACCGGACCAACACCTTCACGCACCTTGTCTGGGAGGCGTTCGGACGCGAATGGGCCGCCATGCATCGCCTTGACCGTGAAACAAGCGGCATTGTCCTGTGCGCGGCAACGCCCCAGTCACGCATGAAAATTTCTGCCGATTGGGCGTCCCGTCGGGTGCACAAAGAATATCTGGCCATTGTGAATGGCGTCACCGCCCACGACTCATGGACTGAATCTGGGGCCATTGGCGACTTGAAGGAGTCTTTGATCCGCATCAAAAAATGGGTGGTTACTGATGGCCTGGAGGCCGAGACCGGCTTTCAAACCCTTGGGCGTGGAGGCGCTCATAGCCTTATCCGAGCGGTCCCGAAAACTGGGCGAACCAATCAGATTCGCATTCATGCGGCCGTTGCGGGCCACGTTCTAGTTGGCGATAAACTTTACCATCCTGATGAGCGCGTGTTTCTCGATTATTTTGAGGACGGAAATACCGACAGCGTGCAACAACGCGCGGGCTTTCGGCGCTTGTGCCTGCATGCTGGCATGCTGCGGTTTACTCATCCGGAAACAAAGGCCACCATAGAAGTGGAAACGCCGATGCCGGACGACATGGCCGGGCTTTGGGCTACCCTCAGGATTTGACACGGGAGTCCGACAATACCATGATTCATGAAATGAATAAGATTTCACAACAAAGTTTAGAGACAAAGATTTCGCGCCTAAAAGATGGATTCCTTCAAGCGGCGTACGACCACGTTGCCATGGAAGAACCGCTGGAGATCCGGTTGGATTTTCTTGATGGTTCGGCGCGTCGCCAAAAAAGTTTGTCCATCACCATGCGGACTCCTGGCAACGACGAAGAATTAGCCTCCGGGTTTTTATTCACCGAAGGCATTTTGCAATCCCCGAAAGACATCATAGGGATCTCCGGTTGCGGTCCAAACAGCGGAGCGCATCACGGAAAAAATATTGTCAAAGTTCGCCTGACTGATCAGGCAAATATTGTCTGGCCAAAATTGGAAAGGCACTTTTATGCAACTTCCAGTTGCGGAGTTTGTGGCAAGGCCTCACTGGAGGCATTGGAAGTCCAGGGCCTGAAGCCGATCCCCCGTGATGGGTTTCGTTTTGATGTGAAGAAAATCTCTGAACTCCCTGAACTTTTACGATCTCATCAGACCGTTTTCGATCAGACCGGCGGACTGCATGCTGCGGCCTTATTCACCGACGCCGGACGCGTGCTTGCCATCCGCGAGGATGTCGGCCGCCATAACGCCGTGGACAAACTGATTGGTTCACAATTTCTGGCGGGGGGAACACCGCTGTCCAACGCCCTGCTTTTTTTAAGTGGTCGTGCGAGTTTTGAGTTGGTTCAAAAAGCGCTGGTGGCAGGAATTCCTGTGATTGCAGCGGTCGGGGCTCCTTCGAGCCTTGCGGTTGAACTTGCGAAAAGATTTGATGTGACCCTGCTGGGCTTTGTTCGCGAAGGGCGCTTCAATATCTATCACGGTGATTGGCGTATTATTAATCCGTTGGGGGGTGAGAGGTGAAACTGCGCATCAGAGGCAATGCCTTGCGGTTGCGGCTGCAACGCCAAGAAGTTCAGGGGCTCGTGGAAACGGGCAAGGTCGTTGAGGCAACCTGCTTTGGTGATGAAAATTTTGTTTATACTTTGGAATCCGACGACCATACGACGGCGATTCGCGCAGAACTTGAAGCGCGATCGATTCGTATCCGTGTGCCCGAAAATCAAGTCATGATCTGGGCCAAATCAGACGAAATAAGCCTTTATGGTGAGCAGCCGACGAGCACTGGACCCTTGAAAATTCTGATTGAAAAAGATTTGGCCTGCATCAAGCCTCGCACATCAGCGCAGTGGGAAGATGAATCTGATGCTTTTCCCAATCCGAATCCGTCCTGCGGCGGAAATTCATGACTGCTGATGACAAGAAGACGCCGCGTAACACGGAATTTCTCAGCCCAGAGGTTTTTGACGGGAAAATCAAAATTGGCAAACCTGCGTCATCGGCGGGGGGCATTGCTGCTGTCACCAGTTCGCTGAAAATCTCCGTGAAACAAATGGGTCTTGGGCGTGCGGTTTCATCGCTTCTTGAGGTCAATCAAAAAAATGGATTTGATTGTCCTGGTTGCGCCTGGCCTGATCCTGATGACCGCAGATCCATGGTTGAGTTTTGCGAAAATGGCGCGAAAGCAGTGGCGGAAGAAGCCACGCTCAAGCGGATTACCAAGGAATTTTTTGCAGAGCATTCTGTTGTCGATCTGTCGCGGCAAAGCGATTTTTGGCTCAGCCAGCAAGGCCGACTGACCCAGCCTATGTTTTTGCCAGATGGGGCAAGCCACTATCAACCGGTTTCATGGGAGAAGGCTTTTGCCATTGTCGGAGGCGCATTAAAGGCCCTGACTTCGCCAAATGAGGCAGCATTCTATACGTCGGGACGAACGAGCAACGAGGCGGCATTCCTCTTCCAGCTTTTCGTGCGCCGTTTCGGGACTAACAATCTTCCTGATTGCTCAAACATGTGCCATGAGTCGAGTGGTTATGCCCTCACGCAGACCATCGGGTCCGGAAAGGGAACGGTTTCTCTTAAAGATTTCGAATTTGCTGATTGCATCATCGTCATTGGGCAAAATCCCGGGACCAATCACCCGCGCATGCTGACCACACTGCAGCAAGCTGCCCGCCGCGGTTGCCGCATCATCAGCATCAATCCATTGGAAGAAGCCGGTCTGAAACGCTTTCGTCATCCTCAGGAGATTTCTGGGATTCTCGGGAGAGGAACCAGGTTGGCGAGCCACCATGTGCCCGTGAAAATCAACGGTGACGTTGCGCTGCTCAAAGGGATTCAAAAAGCAATTCTTGAAGCATTCGTCCCGGCGATCGATTTGGAATTCATTGGGCAGTACACCGAAGGTTTTGAATCCTATCGTGAAAATATGGCGCAGGAAAGTTGGGGGAAGATCGTCGAAGGATCGGGCATCCCAGAGCAAGATATTCGCGAAATTTCTGAGATAATTTCTAGGTCCAAAGCCATGATCTGCTGCTGGGCCATGGGGCTCACGCAACACGAAAATGCGGTCGCCAACATCCAAGAAATTGTGAACCTGCTTTTGCTTGGCGGACATTTCGGCCGGCCAGGAGCCGGTGCCTGTCCCGTGCGCGGGCATAGCAATGTCCAAGGCGATCGGACCATGGGAATTTGCGAGCGCCCGACATCAAGGTTTTTGGAAAATTTGGCCAGGGAGTTTGAATTCACGCCGCCTCAGGAGCACGGACTCGATACGGTTGAAACCATTGAGGCATTGAACCGCGGCGCCGTGAAAGTGTTTTTTGCATTGGGTGGAAATTTTCTTTCCGCCACGCCAGATACGGCCTATACGGCCCAAGGCCTGATCGGGAGTGAGCTGACGGTGCAAGTTTCCACCAAACTCAATCGGTCCCACTTGGTCACCGGCGCGCGGGCCTTGATTTTGCCCTGCCTCGGCAGGACCGAACTCGACCTCCAGGCCGGCGGATTGCAATTTGTGAGCGTCGAAAATTCGATGGGAGTCGTCCATTCATCGGAGGGGCGGTTGTCCCCGGCTTCTGCGGATTTATTGAGCGAACCCGCCATTGTTGCCGGCATTGCAAAAGCAACGTTGGGACTGGACTGGGATGGCTACGTTGCAGACTATGACCGCATCCGGGACCGGATCGCGAAGGTCATTCCCGGCTTTGAAGATTTCAATGCCCGGATTCGGATTCCAGGCGGGTTTATCCTGCCCCATGCCGTTCGGGATCAGAGGGAATTTCTCACTCCATCCGGAAGAGCGTTGTTCACTGTTCATGAAATACCCCGTTTGAATTTATCTCCTGGGCAATTCCTTTTGGCAACGATCCGGTCGCACGATCAATACAACACGACAATCTATGGAATGGAAGATCGCTACCGTGGGATTCACCAAGGACGTCGTGTGATCTTGATGAATGCTGATGACATATTCGCTCAAAGACTCACAGACGGAGAAATTGTGGATGTGGTCAGCCATCATCGCGATGTTCAACGCCGTGCCAAAAATTTTAGAATTGTAACCTACGAAATCCCCCGTGGATGTGTGGCGGCTTACTTTCCGGAAACAAACGTGTTGGTTCCAATCGATAAGATTGCAGAAGGCAGCAAAACGCCGGCCTTTAAGTCGGTCGTCGTTTCCTTTGAAAGGGTGGCCCTTGAGGTCTGAACTTCATGGCTTGATTCTCACTGGCGGTCGAAGCTCCCGAATGGGGCGCGATAAGGCCGAAATTGCATATGGCGCGCAGCCACAATGGCGAGCCATAGCTGATCTTATTAGGCCATTTTGCAATGAAATTTATTGGTCAGGCACCGAAAAACAAATCAACGCCTGGGGCATCGGTGCGCGAGGTCTTGTGGATAAAATTCCGGGCCATGGCCCGGCCAGTGGATTGCATTCGGCGTTTTCAATGTTTCCGAGCGTTGGCTGGCTTGTGGTGGCATGTGACTATCCGTTTTTGGAAGCTCAGGATATTGAGTGCTTGATTGCCGGTCGTGGGCCGGGGGTCGATGTGGTGACTTTTGTTGGTGAGAATCATGACAATATTGAGCCCCTACTTTCCCTTTGGGAGCCCACCGCCCAGCGGCAATTTCTTGATGCCTTTGGACTGGGTGTCGACAGCCCCCGACGCATAATTGGCGGGCTTCAATTCAGGGCCATTCGTCCTAGGGATAGTCGTATTTTGAGTAATTTCAATGGCTCCGAGAATTCTACGGCACCGGTAACGTGACTTCTTTGACAATATTTTTTCCGTGATGCGCTCCGCTCTTTTGACCGCAACGGGAGATCCCTATTATGTCTTTCGGGGAGCGCAAACCTGCTGGAATCTGGCGAGACTCAGGTTTCTCACTTGGCCTTAATCGCGCAGAAAACTCTCCTTCCTCAGGGAAGGGAGCCTCGGCCGAAGTAGAGGCCGAGGCAGAATCGGTCTCCGACCTCGTTTCCCAGCGGAATGGCAATCAAAGTCCAACAAAAAATCCCCATCTCGTCCAGCAATCCCGGCGGCGGCGATCATAGCGAAGATAAGATTCCCAGGTACGAATCCGTAATGCTGGAGTTTGACACAGCAGATCCTGCGCGGGAGGCGGTCTCGGACCTAACGACCCACCTAACGCCGGACCTAACGACGGAAGGTGGGCCAGTAGTTGAGATTTTGGTTTTTTTAGGGGCCAGATTTCACGCAGCTAGAGGTTCGGGCCGGAATATGCAGCCGGGAATAGCTGCGGGATAGATCGTGAAGTGTGCCTGAATTTCCTACAATCCAAACCAACTTCCTTTGAATTCATCAGGCTGTTTTTTTACCTGTCGACCGCTTTCTAGCATTCTCCTTAAGACTCTTTTCATACGCTTTCAGGTCCAGAAAGATGGCATCGAGATCATGCTTAAATTTTAGAGCATGGACCTCACGAATCTCGCGAATTTCAGCCACAATGGGATCCTCCCAACCTCTATTCTTCGCTTTCGCTTTCGCTTTGCTTTTAATTCTCGTCATAAATTCCTCACTTTATTCCCATTAGTTCTTGTGGAGTGCAAATGATCGGGCAGTTTACGTTGAACCTGCGGGCAACAATCTCAATGGCCTTGCGGATCTCCGCGTTCGCAATGTGGGTGCAATTCCATGTTAGCAAGTAATCAAGGCGGGCATAGCTTGCAACGGCAATGTGCAAGGCATCTTCTCCTGCCTTTTTGGGAAGAGCCCCTTCTTCCAATATAGCTTTCGCCATGACTACCGCCTCGGCTTGTAAGTCCGCGAGTTCAAGATGCTCTGCTATAGCTATCCTGGCTTTCGCAGCACTTTTATCGCCAGCAGCAATTTCCCTCATTACGACAGCGGACACAAAGAGATCAAAACGACGGTGAGCATTTTTCCACCAGTCTTTGGTAATGCGCTGATTGGCTTGGACAATTAGATCTCTGCTCAGCCGAGAGGTAAGATAACTAATGACGCTGCTTTCGACGTATACCTTCGGTTTCATTAGTGATTAGCCCCCTTGAACCAAGGGGGAACGATACCAAATACCGGGTGATATCGCCATTAATAAGCCTCCACATCCTTTGAGTGCGTATGCCGGTCATTCTGGACAGGACATCCAGCCGAGCAGAACGAGCTTCCGTGAATGTCATCCTAGGTCATTTGCTCTCGTTGCCCTTGATATGGCCTTCTGCTGCCCATGCTGGAGTTTGACACGGCAGATCCTGCGGTAGATCCGGTCTCGGGCCTAACGCCGGACGTAACGCCGGACCTCGCGACGGACCTCGCGACGCAGGCCGCGGACCTCGGCTGAGACTAAATCAAGCAATGGATGTGTTGCAGGTGGCGCCATGAAAATGGACGCGGTGGTGAGGTATCGTTAAAATGCGGGGCGGGAGAGGAAAACGCTCGTGATAATTCGCCGAGATTCTTCGCTGCGCTCAGGACACGTCGCTGGCGCTTTCGCGCCAGCGACTGGCTAGAGGTTTGGGGCGCGAAAATGTTGGCGGGAACGGCTACGGGATAGATCGTGAAGTGTGCTTGAATTTCCCATAATCATTTCAGCATTTGATTTCGTTTGCCGTCGTCGATGCGATTGGCGGCCCACCTCTGATAATTCCTGCGGTTGATTCTCGCGGGCCAAGCATCACTGATTTTTCCTGAGTTTCTTCGCCCGCCTGGTGACCAAGGCCCCCTTCGGTAACACTTATTGTGGCGCTACTCGGATGGACCCGCACAAAGTTTGCGCCCCATTTGATTGTGGTAGAATGTTGGGAAACCTATTGAAGGAAAACACCGAATGATTGCTGGAATTATTGCCGTAGGACTGGGCTTGATGGTTCTTGAACGAATGATTCCCGATCAAAAGCTAGCAGACGTTCCCGGCTGGTGGATGCGCGTTGTCATCATCAACATTCTACAGCTCGGCGTTGTCGTCATTGCCGATATCACCTGGAACACTTGGTTTGGCAGTCATATTTTCTCCCTTCAAGACCAATTTTCAGCGCCGGCGGCAGCGTTCATTGTTTACCTGGCGCTGACGTTTGTTTTCTACTGGTGGCATCGCCTGCGTCACGACATCAATATTCTGTGGCTGAGCTGTCATCAGCTGCACCATAGCGCAAGTCGCATTGAGACGATCACGTCGTTTTACAAGCATCCTCTGGAGCTGATTCTTAACGGCATCATCATAGCTTTTATCAACTTTTGGATTTTCGGTTTGACCCTTGAAGCTGCTGCGTGGGTGACCGTCTATACGGCCTTAGCTGAGTTCTTCTATCATATGAATATCAAAACTCCGCACTGGGCGGGCTACATCATTCAACGCCCCGAGATGCACCGCATCCATCATCAGCGCGGTGTGCACTACAATAATTTCGCCGATCTGCCGATTTGGGATATGATGTTTGGCACTTTCAAAAACCCACCAAACGTTGACACTCCTTGCGGCTTTAAACCTGACCGCGAGACGATTTTTGGCGATATTCTTCGTTTTAAAAACGTGAATAATCCCCACCCTGTTTTTGGCAAAAAAAAATAAAGGACATCACGATGGAAATTTTATCTGCCATTCATTGGCGTGGCATCAAGTGGCCATCGGCCCTCGTTCTCGGGATAGGCTCGTTACAAATCATAGGATTTCTCACCCAAATCGACGCTATTAGAAACATCGGCCGGCTGACGTCAGCATCACCGTTGCCTCTTGTTTTTTCAAACTTTAGAGGCCTCGAGACCTACTCTCTAGAATTCAACATCACAGCCGAAAGCCCTGACGGAACATCCATCACAAAATTAATTACGCCAAAAATCTACGGCGAATTCAAAGGTCCCTACAATCGTCGCAACGTCTACGGTGCCGTCCTAGCCTACGGCCCAAAGCTCACCGACCCGAGCGAAAAACCCATGGTGGACTCCGTCCTTAAATACGGGTTTTGCAACAATGGCCCGCTTACAGAGATGCTTGAGTCGTCGACGCCTCTTCGCAAAGTGCTCATCACCGCAACGTCTAAAGCTAAAAATGCAGAAGGACCATATGTGACTGAGGTGAACTGCCAATGACCAAGACACCAAACGCTTATATATACTCAGGCTGGCATTTCGCTTTCTTTCGCATCGTCTTTGGACTTTATCTTGCCATTCATTTTTGGGATCTGACTGCCTACGCCCCAGAGCTCTGGAGTGGTGCAGGAAACTTAAGTGATCCGAGGATGCTTCCGTCTTACGGGATTTTTCCAAATATTCTGTTTTGGTTTATTGATCCCGCCTTTGCGCAAGGTTTTGTGTGGATATTATTTGCCGCGTCTTTGCTGTTTATGGTTGGATTCCTCAGACCTATAGCTGCGTTACTTCTCTGGTACGGCTGGGCATGCCTAGCCGGTAGAAATCCTTTTATCGCTAATCCAGGAATTCCCTTCATTGGACTGTTGTTGCTAATTTGCGTCATAATTCCAAATGGTGAGCCCCTGTCTCCGACAAAACTAAAAAATGGCCAAGACTGGCGCATGCCCGAAGGCATCTTCGCTGGTGTGTGGATCATCATGGCCTTGGGATACACGGTCAGTGGACTGCATAAGTGCCTCAGTTCATCGTGGGTCGACGGAACGGCCATCATTCACCTACTGAATAATCCATTATCCCGCGACAACAGCCTGCGCGAATTACTGCTCTCGATGCCGGAATTCCTCCTGCGCCTTAACACATGGGGAGTTCTCGGACTCGAGATCTTGTTTGGGCCGCTGTGTTTGTTTGCTTTCACGCGTAAGTGGACGTGGCTTGCCATGATCGGAATGCACCTAGGGATCGTCAGTCTCGTTAATTTTACTGATTTAACCTTTGGCGTACTAATGGTGCATTTATTTACGTTTGATGAGCACTGGTTACCGGCGAAAAAAACTGACCGTCATCCAGTGCTTTTTTTCGACGGAGTCTGCGGGCTGTGTAATCGATTTATTCAGTTTCTTTTTGACGTCGACACTGACGCTGTCTTCAAAGTCGCAACGCTTCAAGGTGACGTGGCACGACAAAAACTTCCAGAGCTACACACCAAGCAATTAAATAGTCTGGTCGTCATGACTCACGCCGGCGAGACTCTCACGAAATCAAAAGCCGTGCTCTATGTCATGAATCAAGTGGGCGGACTTTGGCGTGTGGTTTATTTCTTAGGTAGCTGCATTCCGAGCACAATAGCCGACGGTATTTACTCTGCCGTCGCTACGCGTCGTTACAGCTGGTTTGGGAAGTCTGAGGCTTGCCGTATGCCGACCCCTGCGGAGCGCCGCAGGTTTATTGGCTAAGGGACTATTCCCAGCACGACTTTTCCCGATTGTAGGAAATTCAAGCACACTTCACGATCTATCCCGCAGACGTTGCTGGCAACATTTTCGCGCCACTAACTTTCAGCAGCGTGAATTCTTGCCCCTAAAAAAACCAAAATCTCAACTACTGGCCCACCTTCCGTCGTTAGGTCCGGCGTTAGGTGGGGCGTTAGGTCCGAGACCGCCTCCCGCGCAGGATCCGGTGTGTCAAACTCCAGCACCACGGATTCGCACCTGGGAATCTTATCTTCGCTATGATCGCCGCCGCCGGGATTACTGGACGAGATGGAAATTTTTTGTTGGACTTTGATCGCCATTCCCCGGGGAAGCGAGGGCGGAGACTGCTTCTGCCTCGGCCCCGGTCTCTACTTCGGCAGCGGCTTCCTTCCCTGAGGAAGGAGAGTTTGCTGCGCGATTAAGGCCAAGTGAGAAACCTGAGTCTTGCCAGATTCCAGCAGCTTTGCGCTCCCCGACGGAAAAAATATTGTCAAAAAATTCTATGGCACCGGTAACGTGACTTCTTTGACTGTGTCCCGCCCCAGGTCGACGATGACAAGTTTATCCGCAAGGCTTTCCGCCCCGTTGATGTGGGCCATGACAATCGATTTTGAGTTGGGAGAAATACCCACCTCTCCGTAGAAGTTCACGCCGCTGGTTTTAAATTCCTTGATCACAAGACCTGCGCGATAGTCGACCAAAAAAACTTTTTGCCAGCGCCTGCGAATATCATCCGTCCGTCCGGTAACAAGAGCAATTTTGCGATCAAAATTTGGCCAAATTATAGCCTGGCTTACACTGTTTTCTGCAGGAAGCTTGAAGTTAAATTCGCCTTCTTTGGTAACACCTGTCCATGTCGGGATCTCGTGGATGGTGACGCTGTTGGCAGCAGCTGAAATTTTCAATGCAGCAAAACGACCCATGTTCTGGATTACCTGATACCCGTCCTTGACTTTGATCGTTCGGGGGCGTGACGTTGACGACTGCGAAATGGTGGTAAGGGTTCTTTTGGCTTCGTCCCAGATTGTTTGCTTTCCATTTAGCGGGTCAGCATGAACGACGTGGCTGCCGCTCGAAACTTTTGCCAGAAAACGTGATTGCATGGTTGTGGTGTCAAGTTGCAATAGTGTTCGGGTCAACGGCTCAAACAAAACTGGAGTCCGATGGAATTGCACGACTCCCAAAAAGCCAATGCGCTTGACCGGGCCCGCAGAAGCCGAGACTCCCGAAATCAACTCCAAGTCCCCGCGCCCGCAGTCAGAGAAGGATGGGTCGGCCACCACTGCCGCAAAACTGGAGGCAAACCCCTTGGAATCAAGGGTGACCATCAAGTCAGCAGATAGAGTATTGCGCAGCCCAAATTCCGGCAGGGCTGTTCCAGAAGTTAATTGAATTTCATAGACGACCAGTTTTCTGTCCGGTGATTTGCCCACAGGCAGGATGGCATAGGCGCGCGAACCGTCGAGTGAAAACACAATTTTGCGACTGAACGGCAAGTGGAAATCCTTGGCGCATGTGCGCTGAAAATCAGCGGCCTCTGTTTTGGCGGCTGTCTCGCGAACGGCCTTTGGATCTAAAGAAGGTGTTGGTGTTGCTGCTGGAGCTGCTGCTGGAGCTGGCGACGCAGCGGGTGCTGGCGACGCAGATTGACCAGCCGCATTGGAGGTCCCAATCATCAGGGCAAGCAGTATTACAGGCAATAAAAACAGGGCTGAGAATCTCATGATGGGAGTTCCTCCTCGGTGATGGTTTTCATGATGCGACAAAGCTCTGCTGGACGCGGGCCCCCGAATTCTGGAGTTCCGGGTCGGACATATTTTGGAAACAGAATTCGCCCGCTGACCGGCGCAAAAATGTCTTGCTCATCATGCTTGGCAATTAAATCCCCGGCGGCAACCGTTTGAAAGTTAATCAGTCCGGGAACCAGGGTCACATCTCCTGTGGGCGGATACGGAATGATTCCATTCCAAGTGTAAAGCGCACCTGCGCTATGGACTTTCTTACGGAGCTTGTTAGGCCCCACATCAGCCGATCCCGTTGTTTCTAATGCCTGAAGTGAACACGCAAGGCCGATAGCAATCTGGTCCTCATCGAAACCGGCCTGCCCCAGTTCAAGGGTGATGCCGGTGCCGCCTTTGGCGTTTACAAATTCATCTGAGCACATGCCGTCTTTTGAAAAGGCGCCGCCCCAGTGCGTCACCACAGGCAATTCACGGGAAATCCTGCGCGCGAAATCAAATGACTTGCGCTGCCACGGGAAAATGAAAAATGCAGACTGTGACGGTTCGCGCGTCTGATGGATATCGAGCAAAAACTGGCTTCGCGCCAATAGATCCTGCAATTCGTGGGCACGCTGGGCCTCGCGCGAATGATTAACGGGCGCTCCAAAGCTGCGGTTTAAGTCTTGGTCGATAAATCGCCGGCCCAGCAACGCTGCTTCGGAGTTGCCCAACGCAATTCCAATGGGAGCCTGCAAGCGGATTGCCCCAGATAAAATTTGATTCAGGAGCTTTGTTACGATGGGAAGCCCCGCGACTTCGTTGCCGTGGACCACAGCTAAAATCGTCAGATGGATTTCTCCGCCTGGATCCATGGCGCGCTGGACGCTGAGCATATCTTGACCGATACAGATGGCATCGGCGGCGATTTGCACGCACGGCAAACCCACGCTGGCAGCCTTGACGGCTCGCCGGAAATCAGCGATGTGGCGTTCAATCGTTGCGATGTCGGCTTGACCGTTGTTGGGTGACACTTAAAAAACGCTCCATTCTCGTTTTATTATCTGGCATGATCCTATGAGGAATCTGATTCTTTTGCCGTATTGGCTATTTTGTCACAAAATGCTTCCGTTGGGGGCCTTGTCGTGAATTCAAAGTTATTCCCTTTAGCTGTAAGATCCGCAGTAACAGCCACAGCCACAGTCGCCGGCGCAGGCGCAGGCGCCGGGCCAGCTGCCCATTTCACCCGAATGGGGGCCTTTCGCCTGGTCTTTGCTGCGTCATTTACTGTCCTCGTTGTGGCCTGCGGCAACTCTGGTTGCGCCATCAAAAAAAATAGTCCGGCAACCGACGCGCCCGGCGTGGGGGCGGACGGTCGTGGAGGCACGCTTACCAATTCCGCCAGCGCTGCCCGTGCCCCCAAGGCGTCGCCGGTTAATCCCCGCTCCATCCTTGCGGCCCGGGTCAAACCAGATTGGCAAAAAGTTTTCATCGCGCGGGCCATGGAAATCAAGGCCGTGGAGGCTTGGGGACTTTTTTCAGAGGGTGGCTGGGTGGATGACGGCCAGACGATGGTGTTTGTCCTGCCCGATGGCACGGCGCGAGTCGATGCTGTCCTGCCAGGCGGGCGCGCCGCCGACACCCTAAAGCCGGTCTCGGCTGCGGACGTTCTTTTGCTGCGCAGGGATTTATTAGACCTTGACGGACTCGAAGATCACGTTGAAACGGTTTTTGATGCGGTTCAATACGAGGCGGTGCACCTTGTGCCTCTGGCCAGTGATTCCCGGCTGGACGTAAAAACCAGGATCATGATTGTGCACCCGGGCGAGAAAAAAGCCCCCAAACATCTCGCGACTTTGCGGACCTTAAAGGCCATTCGTCAGGCGAGGGCGGATCATTGAAACTCGGCGTTTGCACCGGCGGAGGAGATTGTGCCGGCCTCAATGCCGTTCTTCGTAGTCTGGTCCTTTGTGCCCGGACCCGTGGCGATACGACCATCATCGGGATCATGGAAGGCATCAACGGCCTCGCCGCCAATCCCCCGCGCCATCAGATTTTGTTCTCGCCGGCGGGCGACGGGCTTGGTGGACATAATGGCCTTAAAGGCCTTGACGAGTTTGTCCTGGACACCCTGTTGACGCTGGGTGGTACTTATTTGACGACGTCCAACGCTGGAAACCCATTTCGGGATGCCCGCGAGGGGGCGGCGTACAGGGCAGATGTACTCCGTGGCTACAAATCCTTGGGCCTTGACGGCTTGATTGTTATCGGTGGGGATGGCACGCACTGCATTGCCGCAGAACTAAGGGAATCCGGTATCCAGGTGATTGGCATTCCAAAGACCATCGACAATGACTATGTCGATTCCGAACTGGCCGTCGGTTTCACTTCGGCGGTGGATGTTGCAACGGAGGCCCTCATGCGGGTTAATTCTTCCGGCGCTTCCCACGGTCGGGTCATGGTGGTTGAAGTTATGGGGCGCAATGCGGGCTATATTGCCCTTCATTCTGGTATTGCTTCTGGTGCCGATGTTATTTTGCTGCCGGAACGGCCGTTTTCCCGGGAAAATTTGGCAGAACACTTAAAAACAAAAGTTCTTAGCCGGAAGAATCATGCCCTCGTTGTTTGTGCGGAGGGGGCCCGAGCAGGATCAGAGGGATTGAAGTACCGCGTTTCAGCCAGCGGCACCCGCCAGCTTGGAGGCATCGCTGAAGTCGTTGCAACATTCCTGCACGGTGCTTTGAAATACGATACGCGCAGCTCGGTGCTTGGACATATCCAACGCGGAAGCCAGCCAGATCCAGTTGACCGGATTTTAGCCGCTCGCTTTGCGACCCGCGCCATGAGGCTGGCTCACGAAAAAAAGTTCGGTTCGATGGTGGTCTTGAGAAAAGGCGAAGTGGAAGTGACCGCGTACCCCGATGCCCGCAGCCGGGGTGGGTCAGCAGCCCGGTGTCTGGATCCAAATGATCCAACGATCATCGCAGCTCAGGATATGGGCGTCTATTGTGGCGAAGCCTGACAAAAGGCCCTGACAAGGCAATGAAAAAGGGCGGGTTGCAGCTTTGCATCCCACCCTTTGCAATCATCTTGTATTCAATTATTGGTCTTGCTTCAGACGGCGACCATGCGGGCTCTTGGCTTTCCGGCGTTTAATGCGTGCTTTCATGCCAGCACGTTTACGGGCGGTCTTCTTGCGGTTACGGGGCGGACGATTCTTGCGCATCGGATTCTCCATCAAAATTCATCAGGTTCGGGGGGTTTACACCAACCACGGGACTTGATGCCATAAGAATTTAAAGTTTCATGCCTAAACTGAGTAAAACATTGTTGAACGGCCCAAAGGTCTGGGCAAAAAGCTGCATCGTGGTCTTTTCGGTTTTGGACTCAGTTGACCCAGAAACCGTGGTGGCCTTCTCAATGGCAAACAATGGGGTGTCGTAGAATGCCGACTCGAGCTCGAAAAATAGGGTGTCATCCAGGGCCATCCGCAGGCCCAGTCCAGCGCTATGAAAAAGACCGCTGGTAGAGGTTTCTGTGTATCCCGTCGTCGAAAAGGCGGCTTCGGAGTCTGACTTGAAGGAGGCGCCGATAAAGCCAAATGGCACAGCACTTTGATTGAATGGGCTGAAATAGTACCGGGCGCCGCCGCCCAGGATCAAGTCGATGCTGTTGTCCGGGGAATTATTACTTTTTCCGGACGAGTAGCTATTGATTCCAACCCCGCCGGTGGCGAACCAACTCGTCGTCTGGTTCACCGTCTCATGGTAACGCCCGGTCACGCCAAAGGCCGATTTCGTACCGGAATCAACCCCGTCAGCCTTGTACTTTTGGGAGCTAAAAAGCAGGGTTCCCAAGGTTGCATCGGCGGCAAATGCCGGCCCGGACACCCATGCCAGCAAAGCAAATAATGTAATGATTCGAACGGAAAAAGTACGGATGGACATCATGTTCCCCTCTGAAATTCTTGAATCTTTTTGGGATACTACAGGCTGACCACCGGGCTTGTCACGACAAAGAATGAATACCCGGGGACCTGTTCTTGGCACCTGGCGATAACCTTTGCCGTGTAAGATCCAGTGGCGTCAAAGGCATTGTCTGGCAAAATCAAAGTGTCTTCGCTGCCGTCAACGGCGTTGGAATTGTAAACCGGTTTGCTGTTGGCATCGTAAACGGTGACCGACCAAGTGTAGGCGGTGACCGTCCCAAAGGGGTTTCCTGCCCTGTTGATGGTGCGGGTTACCGAATCCCAGACGGGTGTGCTGAGGGCACTAACGGTCAAGGGCGGCGCTGTGACCGGGTATTTCGACCCGGCGAGAGGCTGGGCCGATGGGTTGCTCTCGCCGTCAGCCCGGCGCGGTTCGAAAATGACGACTTCGTAGCTTTTCAAGCGGGTGGCACTGCTCAAGGTGATTCTGCGGGCGAAAATATTGTCGCCGGCAATGCTGTCGTCACTAGCCCCGTCATCGAGCAGGGTCTTGTCCCAGGCGCCGGTGACTCCGCCAGACACCGTCGAAGCACCGCTGGTGATGTTGTTGGAGCCGTGGATCTGAATGTCCTGGACCTTCAGGCCAGGCTTCAACTTGGCGCTAAATAGGATCTGGGCTGTTTCCGTGCCGCTGCTGTCAGATGCCAGTTCGTATTGGACGGCTGCGTATTCGAGGCCTTCGCTATAAAAATTCGGGCCAAATCCCTCGGCAGCATCGGCCTTGCGGTTGGCATTCACGTCCGTTTCAAAAATATCCAGGATGCCATCGGAGTTGCGGTCTGGATTGAAGACCCCGGGGAGGCCGTTGGGGTCGAATGTCGTGCTGGAATCCTCACCAATCAAACCATAACCGGTATCGCCATAAGCGGAATTGGGCACGCCATCCCCCCGGTCGCTCTTGATGGAATCTGTGATCGGCGTGATGCCATCCAGCGACCCAAAAAACACAATCGGACCGCGGTCGACAAGGGGCGGCAATTGCGTGGGAGTCCCGCTGAAATACTGATTGATCAAGGTCGGTGAAGCCGTCGGGATGGAAAGCATCGAGCGCAAAATATGATCTGGTGACAGCAGGGCAATCGTGCGGGGCCGGTCTTCCCGGACATGGCTGAGTTCAAAGGTTCCATTGCTGTCGACCAGGGCAGTGCGGGCATTGAGGGTTGTGCGTTCCAGGGTGAGGACAGTCCAGTTGGCCATGTCCGATTGGCGACCCGACGAGATCCTGATGGATCCGGAAACTTGCTTGAGGGGAATTTCATCCCTTGAATTTGAACCGGATTGGCTGCAGCAGGTCATGGAAAAAAACAGCAAAATGTTAACGCCCAAGGCATGTGCCTGGGTCCTTAACATTTTATCAGGTAAAGTCTTTCGCATCCTTGATTGGTTCCCGCAGGTTTTTTGGGGGCGTGACCAAGACCTTATCGACCCGACGGCCGTCCATGTCCATGACTTCAAATCGCCAACCCTGCCATAGTACCACGTCTGTCTCGCGCGGGATGCGTCCCACCGACATCATGATCATGCCGCCGAGGGTTTGGTAACCACCGTCTTTTTCGTGGGGAAGGGACGTAAAACTGAAGAGATCCTTCATGTCTTGCAGGCCGATCATGCCCTCGACCAACCAGGTGCCGTCTTTGCGCTTCACGGCTGATTTTTCGTTTTTGGCCTCGTCATCCGGAATGTCGCCGACGATCGCCTCAAGGACGTCAATCAGCGTGATGATGCCTGCCGTGCCGCCGTACTCATCTATGACGATCGCCAGATGTTTTCCCGAGGATTTAAACATCTCGAGGACTTTCAGGGACGGGGTGGATTCCATCACAAATAGGGGGTCGAGGGTCATCTTGCGCAAGTCCGGGCGATTCCCCGTTGCAAGCACTTGCCACAGATGTTTCACGGAGATCAATCCCGTAACTTGATCGGGATTGGTTTCATACACTGGAAAATAGGAGTGGGGGCTGGCCATCATCTTGCGCATGCTGTCTTCGAAAGAGTCAGCCAGATCCAGCATCACGATTTTGAGGCGCGGCGTCATCAATTCGTCCACACGACGATCCCCCAGGCGAAGAGCGCGCTTCATGATAGACTCTTCGACTTTTTCGAAGACGCCAGATGCAGTTCCTTGCTCGATCATGAGTTTCACTTCTTCTTCAGTCACTTCATCGCGCGTGCCAGTCGTAATCCCAAGAAAGATCAAAGTCCGGTCCGTTGCAAAGCTAAGCACGCGAACCAGTGGCGTCATGAATCGAGCAAGCAGGCTCAATGGATAGGCCATCGCCAGGGCTATTCGCTCGGGACTATTCATGCCAATGCGTTTCGGAATTAGTTCGCCGATCACCAGCGACAACAACGTGATCGTGACGACCACAGTGCCAAAAGCAATCGGGTCGGCATAGTGAGCCAGTTGCGATTCCGGCGTGACCGTGGTTTTGATGATCGCGGCCAGTTCTTCAGACATCGTGGCACCGCCGAAGGCTCCGGCAATAACACCAATCAGGGTGATTCCGATTTGGACGCTGGCCAAAAATGAGGTTGGGGCACTGGCGAGGGCAAGGGCAATTTTGGCCCCGGGCTGGCCCTGCTGGCTCATTTGATTCAATTTGGTTTTTCGCGATGAAATCACCGCGATTTCAGCCATGGACAAGAGGCCATTGCAGCCGATTAAGAACAAGACAACGAGGCCCTCGGCAAACAGCGAAGTCATGGTAACTCCTCGTTGGTAGGCTTGGTGGGCTTGGCAATCAGGACGACATCAGCTTCTGTGGCGCGCTCTTTGGTTTCGATGAAGTCACCGAGGAAAAGCTCCCATTTGACGTTCTGATGTTTGGATTGCCAAAGATTTTCGCGCCAAAGTGTATGGGGTCCAGCGTGGCGCGTGTGGGGGAAAAGCCACGGATGTCCGAGGGCAAGTTCCAGGGGCGTCGTTTCTGTTGCAAAACTAGTGATGTGCAGAGGCCGCATTGGCTTGGCGTCATTGGCCGCGCCTGCTGATTCATAGGCACTGATCAAGGCCATGGCGTTGAAGGCCGCACCTAGGCCGACATCCCAGACGACGAGGGGCGTAAGATTTTCGCCGTTGTCTTGACCGGACAGAAGGTCGAGGATTTTGGGGTGCGCGGCAAAAAGTTCGTGAATGATTTCGCCGTGAATGATTTCACCTGAAATCGTGTCGCGGATTGCTGCGCAGGAAGTTCCCGGCGTGCTATTCTCAATATTTTGGACGATTTCAAAACGACCGATTTGCAGCGGTGCGGGCTTGGTTTTCTTGTGGGGAGGTCTGCGTTTTGGGGGTTCCCCGCCATCGGAACGCCCGAGATTTTCGCGGTGCGTCCGGTAAAAATCAAGAAAGGTGTCGTCTTGAATGGCGCGGCGCATTCCAGCCATCAGTTTCATGTAGAACGTCAGGTTGTGTGTTGCGAGGAGTTGCCAGGCAAGGGGCTCTTTGACTTTTTGCAGGTGGTGCAAATAAGCAATGCTGTAGTTGCGGCAAACCTTGCACTGGCAGGTTGGATCGAGAGACCCGTCATCAAGGCGGTATCGTCCGCGGCGCAAGTCGATCTTGCCATTCCATGTAAAGACAACGCCCTGCTGCGCCAGTGCGGTTGGCAAGATGCAGTCAAACATGTCCACGCCACGGTGCACAGCTTCAAGCAAGTCGCGCGGCGTGCCAACCCCCATCAGGTAGCGCGGCAGGTGCTCGGGCAACAGTTCCGTCACCAGAGCCGTAGAGTCTTCGCGTTCAGCCGAAGTCTCGCCGACGGCCAGGCCGCCAATGGCAAAGCCGTCAAAGGGCATTTCGCACAGGACTTTGGCGCTTTCGCGGCGTAAATCTGGAAAGCAGGCGCCCTGGACGATGCCAAACATCGCCTGGGGGGTATCACCGCGTTGGGCGAGGGACCTGGCAGCCCAGCGGTGGGTGCGCTCCATGGCTTCTTTGGCGACCTCGTATGGAGAGGTGCTCGGGATGCATTCGTCGAGCACCATCATGATGTCGCTGCCGATGATTTTCTGCATTTCGATGCTGCGTTCCGGGGTCAGCATGATTTCGCGTTTGTCGGTGTAGGCGCGAAATTTAGCCCCTTCTTCGGTTATGTGGCGGGCGTCAGGCAGACAGAAAATCTGAAAACCGCCTGAATCAGTCAGCACAGATTTTGGCCAACCCATGAAGCGGTGGATGTCGCCGAACTTCTGGAAAACCTCTGGACCCGGGCGGAGCATCAGGTGAAAGGTGTTCGCGAGGAGCACTTGTGCGCCTATTTCTTCAACAACATCAAGCGGTTGCGTGCGAACGGTCGCAAACGTCCCCACCGGCATGAAAATCGGCGTCGTGACCTCGTTGTGCAAGGTCTTGAAGCGGGTCAAGCGGGCGCGGGATCCGGTGGCAGTCCGGAGCAGCTCAAAATTTAGTCGTTTCGACCAGGTCATAGCGGCGGAATTAACACAAAGTCATGACTTCAGCCACCCCCGCAAGCGAAACGAGATCAGAAGAACGACGACAACGACTCCCATGAGCCCCAAGGCAAAGGGGTAGCCGAAATACCAGCCGAGTTCCGGCATGTTCCAGGGGGATTTGTCTCCGTGAAAGTTCATCCCGTAAATCCCGGCAATGAGATTCAGTGGCATGAACAAGGTCGAGATGACGGTCAAAGTGCGCATGATATCGTTCAGGCGGTAAGTCACGCTGGAAAGGTAGATTTCCATCATGCTCGAAACAAGGTCGCGGTAGGACTCCAGCGCGTCGATGATCTGCACAGTATGATCGTAACAGTCGCGGAAATAAAATTTGGTGTTCGCTTCAATCAGTGGCGATTCTTCCCGGAACATGATGGCGAGCGCATCGCGAAGCGGCCAGATCGCACGCCGGATCAACATTAGTTCTTGGCGCATGGCATAAATCTTTTGGACGATATCTTTTTGCCCGCGCGCCATGATGTTGGTTTCAAGAGTTTCCAGTAGATCAGCAATGCGTTCAATGTGCGGGAAAAAATCGTCGATCACGGCGTCAAGCAATGCAGAAGCCAAAAAATCCGCACCGTGCTCATAGAGTGATGTCTTGCCACCGCGGATGCGTGCCCGGATCGGTTCAAAGCAGTCGCCCTTGTGCTCCTGGATTGCCAGGACAAAGCCCTTGCCAAAAAAAAGGCTGAACTGCTCGAGTTCAGTTTCCTTGTGCTGCACATCAGCCATGCGCGTGACGACATAGTAGTAGTGACCGTAGTCCTCGATTTTTGGACGCTGATAAAGATTAGTTGAATCCTCAAGAGCCAAGGGATGCAGGTTTAAAATTTTCCCAATGCGTTTCAGCCGTTCAACGTCAGTCAAACCAGTGATGTTGATCCAGACGACTTTTTGCTGGGCTAATAGTTCGACGATTGTGGCTTCATCCGGGTCGCGCAATTCGACATGGTGTGCGGTTTCGTTTGCTCCGTTTTTGTCATAAGCAATTACATCAATGACCGTCGGGGTCGGAGATGCCGTCTGGACACCCCTGATGGTCCCAGGCGGAGTTCCCCGGGGCGGTCGAGAACGCTTTGGACTTAAGCGTCGGATGGCACTGGTCAAATTCATCGGACTCAGCTCCAAAAATCTTTTTTGCGACGGCGCGCAAGGCGTAAAATACTTGCAAATACCCGTAAGGATTGATTTTTATTGTACCAAATTCTGCTTGGTTTGTCCTTACGGTTTGGTTTTTTTTCTAAAGTTTCTGGAGGCTTGCCCCGATGACCCCTTCGTCATTTGTTTTTGCTAGAGGAACAAATTGCGATGAGATTGAAGTCAAATAAGCAGCGTTTATCCATGGCCTTGCCGTTGGCTTTGTGTGCGGCGATCTCCGCTTGCGGAGTTTCTATTCCCGACGAGGCGGTCCCTAACCAGAATCAAAATTCTTCCGGCGATCTTCTGGTCGATCCAAGTTTGTTCAAGGACAGTGCCCCAGTGAAGGCAGACTTGAATTTGGCCATGGCCGCCCTCTCGCCTTTTGCTACGGAATCAAGTGCGGCTTTGGACCCAAGGTTGTTGTCGGGACTCGCCGATTGCAATTGTTCACAGGCGAGATTTGCCAGCAAGTATTTGGCTAAACTAGTCACGCGCGGTGGACCCATGCCGCAACTCTTGATGCCGATGATTCGCGAAGGCGTGGCCGCAGATCCGCAGGTTCAGCGAATATTGAACATGTCCCCGGCCTCCCGGGCGATTTTAGATGGAATGGTCAATGTCGATAATATGATCGAAACCCAGGTGAAGGAGACGGTCGCGGGCAAGGTGTCGGCTGCCTTGATCGGTGGATCTACAGTCGCTGACCGTTATGATTTTCGATTCGACGGGTTTGCTGGATCCGCGCTTGGACCGTTGACGGCGCCGCAGTCGTTTACGATCGGTGATCAGGCCACACGGTGGAATTATATCCTCGGCATGGACGCCCTTTGGTCCGGAAAGTCGGCCTTGGACGGTGTGGATCATGGGCTGCAGCTTTTGAACACAGCGCTCCTGCTTTCCGAGTGGAGCTATATGTTCGGACTGGATGTTTCAACTGCCAACGGCCAGCCCTATGGCGGCCTGACGATGCAACCAGATGCGAACAGTCCGGCTAACTTGCATGGCCTGCCCATGGCGCCCTTTGATCCCCGGATCAATCCGGACGGTATGCGCTTTGTCAGTGGCAATTATACGATTGATTATCCTGCGGCGGATTCCCTAGAAATGGCGACGGAAGTTCAAGAGTCATGGCAGCATGGTGCGGGCACGGTGACTTTGGATGAGCAGGCGTCAATTTGGCGCGCAGCAGCACGTGCCATGGCCCGCCTGCGTCCGGCTGCGCGGTCTAAAACGGCTAGTTTGTATGCAGCCAACACCGGTATTTTTCCTGCCGATGCTCATACGGCTTCATTGCTGTTTTTGCCTGGCATGGACCTGCTGCTCGACGGGCCTTTCTTTAGCACGCTAGCGCAATCTGTCCGTGAGGAAGCTAATTTTGCCCGCCTCAGTGATGGGACCTTTGACGTTGCTGGTTACCCGGATGTTCGGAATCCAATTTTTAAAGAAAATCGCGTGCTGGCATTGTCGCGCCTCGCCACTGCTCTTTCGGAATGGATTGACCAGGTTCGCAGCGTTGATGATCTGCAAATTGACGAGGCGACTAAGGCTCGCCTGCAGGCTGCCCACAAACGCCTTAAAGATCCCGTTCGGCTTGCCCTTGTAGTGCTGATGCGCGAATTGCCGGCCGATCTTGGTGGCATCGGGACATCGGAAAAACTGCCCAGCCGGACTGCCATGGCGCCGGGATCAGCCGCAGAAGTCATGTTTAACATTGCGCGGACGCTCGACGTCGGATTGGAAAGTGAATTTCTGCGGAGTCGTGCATTTTCCCTGATGGACCATTACGCTGCAAATTACTTGAAGCCCCTGTGGAGCGACGCAGCGCGCCGGGCCGAAATCGCACCGGCTGATGTTGTCTGGATCCACAATGCATTGGATGCCATCGGAAAAATAGAAGGCAGCGCCGCGCGTTATCCGTGGTTGGCAGATGTGAAGGCGGTATTTGCCAAAGCCATCGCGGACTGGAACAATAGTCTCTAATGAATTCATGTAAATTTAATTATTTTTCAAGGCGCCGGCCTCAATTGCTGCTGGCATTGTTGGTTTTTTGCGGACTTGGCTTTCCCGCGTCGGCCTTTGCCCAGATTGGCTTGTTGCCCAAGGGTGTCGGCATCTTCAATTACACGACGCGCGGATATTATTCCCAGACTGACCAATATGGTGATGCGATGAAATCGCGGACTGGCCTTGGGCACAACTTTGATTCGTATTTTACCGGTAAAAACATGCTGGAGGGGCTTAATGGCCCAGATCTAAAACTGCTGGCCGAGACCCTGCAGAGGTATGACGAGACCTCGGCCAGCGGCAGCGTTCTATTACTTGATACGATCAACCTCGGCACCCTGCGCGGCGATGTTACTGCTGATGTGCGGGCAGAAATCTTTTCCATGGCTTACGGCATTGCGCCCTGGCTTACGGCATTTGTAGCCGTTCCACGGGTGACGTTGACGACCCGGACCAAACTAAGATTCGAGCGCGATTCGGGGGGCAGGGCTGACGCGATCCGCGCCGCCTTGGGGGACTTTGCCTATCAGGATTTGCAGGACGGATTGCAACGAGCAGCCAATATGGGCGTTGCCGATGTTCAGCAAAATTTTGCCAGCCTAAACTACGATCCGGTGGATCATTGGACGACCCAAGCCATGGGCGACCTTAGAGTCGGGGCGCAGACGGCCTCGGGGGCTGCGGGGCCAGAGGAGACTGGTGCAGCCGGCTTCTACCGTGGGTTGGTTGTGCTGCCGACGGGGCGTCAGGACGATCCAGACGCCTTTACGGACATCCCGACCAGTTTGGGGTATCGCGGCATCAATTTCAACACCCAGCAGGTCTATAAGCATGCCAGCCGCATTTACGCAGGGGGAAGCCTTGAGTACCAATACAACTTGGACGCCAAGGTCCGCCGCCGCATTCCCATCGGCGATGAACGGGCGATCGACCCGGAGCGCACCCGGGACGTAAAGATCAATCCTGGTGACGATGTTGAGGTGGCGTTCATGGCTGGTTACGCCGGCGATATGATCAACGCGTCGCTGCGCGTGGCCGATAAACGCCATTACAACGACAAGTATTCCGGCAGCCTTGAGGGCAATTACATTCAGGTCGGTCAAGAGAGCGACATGCGCCTTGGATATGTCCAAGCGGGAATCGGCTTTACGACAACCAATTTGTTTCAACGCGGAAAATTTGTTTATCCGATGATGATCGATATCGGCTACAACCATCCGCTCTATGGAATCCACGCAACAGATGAACGATTTTATTCTGTGGCCATCACCGGTTTTTTTGGCAGCCCAGGAAAATCTGAGCCTGCGTCTGGAACTGCATCCACACCTAAATCAGTCAGTAATCGAACGACAACTGCCCATCCGCAGAAACGCTGATCTTCACTGATCCACCTTTAGCCAGCTTGCCAAACAGAACCTGGTCGGCCAGGGGTTTAGCAATTTCATTCTGGATGAGGCGCGCCAAGGGTCTTGCTCCGAAGGCAGGATCGAAACCTTTGTCCGCCAAATATTCGCAGGCCGCATGGTCAAACGTCACGATGATATTCTTGGCGGCAAGTTTGGTGACGATTTCTTTGATGAACTTGTCGACCACGGAGAGGATCACCGGACGTGGCAGCGATTGGAAATAGATGACAGAGTCCAAGCGATTTCTGAATTCCGGCGAAAAGGCATTCTTCACGGCTTCGAGATCGCCCTTTTCCTCCGTAGATATTCCCGGTGTCCTGGTAAATCCGATGGCGCCGTGTAGCATCTCGCGGGCGCCGGCGTTGGTCGTCATGATGATGATGGTATTGCGAAAATCTGTGTGGCGCCCGTTGTTGTCGGTCAACGTCCCGTGGTCCATGACCTGGAGCAGGATGTTTTGCAAATCAGGATGAGCCTTTTCAAACTCATCGAACAACAGCACAGCATGGGGGTTTTTGTTGATGGCATCGGTCAGGAGTCCACCCTGGTCAAATCCAACGTATCCGGGAGGCGCACCGATCAAGCGCGAGACGGTATGGCGCTCCATGTACTCGCTCATGTCAAACCGGATGAACTCAATCCCCATGATGGCTGAAAGTTGCTTGGCAACCTCGGTCTTGCCAACACCAGTCGGCCCGGCAAAAAGGAAACTACCGATCGGTTTTTCTGCTGATCCAAGCCCAGAACGTGACAGCTTGATGGCGGATGCCAGCGCATCAATTGCATGGTCCTGACCAAAGACGACAGCCTTGAGGCTCTTGTCCAGATCCTTAAGGGCTGATTTATCAGAGTTGGAAATTTTTTGAGGCGGGATGCGCGCCATTTTTGCAATCACGCTCTGAATGTCGTCGACGGTGATTATCCGCGGTTTGAAGGACTTGCTGGCAGCCTTTACGGGGTCGCGCGTCAGTGATGCCGCGGCACCCACCTCGTCGATGACGTCAATCGCCTTGTCAGGAAGTTTCTTGTCGCGCAAATATTTAGCGGATAGTTCCACAGCAGCGCGCAACGCGTCGGGCGTGTAACGGACTTTATGATGTTCTTCGTAGCGCGATTTGAGTCCCTTCAGGATCGCGACGGTGTCTTCGATGGAGGGCTCGTCAATATCGATTTTTTGGAAGCGCCGCACCAACGCATGATCCACTTCAAAGTGGCTGCGGAATTCCTTGAACGTCGTGGACCCGATGCATTTCAAGGTCCCGTTTGCCAAGGATGGCTTCAGCAAATTAGAGGCATCGAGGGTGCCACCGCTGACTGATCCGGCACCAATGACGGTATGGATCTCGTCGATGAAGAGGATCGCGTTTTTCTTTTTTTTGAGGGATGCCAATAGGCCCTTCAGGCGCTGCTCGAAATCACCGCGGAACCGGGATCCAGCCAGCAGCGCGCCCATGTCCAATGAGAAAATAACTGCGCCTCGTAGCGGGAGTGGGACTTTATTTTCAGTGATGCGCAGTGCCAGACCCTCGGCGATGGCAGTTTTTCCAACGCCGGCGTCGCCGACTAGAAGTGGATTGTTTTTGCGGCGACGGCAAAGAATTTGGACGGTTCGTTCGATTTCGGCGTCCCGTCCTACCAGTGGGTCGATGTGCCCCTCGCGGGCGCGGGCGCACAAATCGACGGCGTAAAGAGCCAGTGGGTCGCGGCCGTTCTGGCGTTCCGACGGGCCTGATTCCGGATCGTCGTCATCTTCACGGGGTCCCTGATCGGGGCGTTCACCATCGCCGATCCGTCCAATCGGCTGTTCCGAACCGCGGGCCGTTGGATCCTTGGCGTCGTGTTCTTGATTTTCACCTGGCTTGGCGATCCCATGTGAAATGTAGTTAATCACATCAAACCGGCTGATGTGCTGCTGCTGCAAAAAATACACGGCAAAGGAGTCCCGTTCAGAGAACAGCGCAACCAAAAGGTTTTCGCCTTTGATTTTGTCTTTGCCTGCGGCGCGTACGTGCTGAGCGGCGCGCTGGATCACCCTTTGGAATCCAATGGTCGGCTGGGGCATTTGTCCAGGCCGCAAGGTTCCCGTCGGAATATGCTCGTCGAAAAACTCTTCGATTTTCTGGCGGGTGTAATCCACGGAGCCACCGCAGGCCCGCAGGGCTTTGATGGCAGTGTCGTTTTGCAGAAGGGCAAATAGGACGTGCTCCACGGTCACATATTCATGACCGCGTCTTGCAGCCTCGCTCACCGCGAGGTTCAGGCTGACTTCCAGTTCGTGGCTGATCATGAGCCCTCCCGTACCGTCCCCATGATCTGGGACTTCATTTCCGATGCAAACTACAAGCCGGATTACTAAGCTTGCCTCAAACTTTCTTTAGACCCGATCCATCGTGCATTGCAGAGGATGTTCGTTTTCCCGGGCGCATTCCATGACCAGCGCCACCTTGGTTTCGGCGATTTCATAGGGAAATACGCCGCAGATTCCGACTCCTTTGCTATGCACACTCAGCATGATTTCGGTTGCTCCCGCCTGGTCCTTGTTGAAAAAAGTCTCAAGTACCATCACGACAAATTCCATGGGGGTGTAGTCGTCATTGTGCAGCAGTACGCGATAAAGGTGCGGCGCGCGGATCTGAACCTTTCGTTCGGCGACGACAGACACGCCGGTGCCGTTACCGTTGTCGTCAGCATTGTCGCTGCCGTTGGCGCCTACGTTCTTGATGATGGGCAGATTCGGACTCATTCAACTCCCCGGAACGAAGAAAGCTCTCAATAACTTCATTATCCAACATTGGATCTGTCTCTGCATCTGTCAACCCCAAGACTCATCGGCAGAATCTGAGTTTTTGTGCACTGAATAGACAAAGTAATTAGATCGACGGTAACAGCATGAAATAACTGGACTTAAACAGTCCCTGACGCTTTCGCGCCCGATTTCGCCCTTTCGGCTTTTCGTAGCGTGACCGCCATTCCCTGGGGAAGCGAGGTTGGAGACTGCTTCTGCCTCGGTCTCTACTTCTTCCAAGACTAACCGTTTGCGGATATTAGAATGACGGATCGGTGTGCGGAAGCGGTTTGTACTGAACCGGTTTTCCGCTTTGTTTCGGAGCGTCAGCCTTCATTGGCTTGCCATCGGGCAAGGAATACCATTGCTCCGCCCGTAATTCCTTGGGATTGAGGGAGGGATTTTTTGCGCTAGCGATTTCCGGGTCCATCTCGCGCTTGCGACACTTTTCAATTTTGTAGAGTTTCGAATAAAACGAGACAATTTTTCCTTCCACACCGCGACAGGCTTCATCCAATGGAATGATGTCAATGGCCTTGGCGTGGTCATACTGCCTAATGAACTCGACATCGACAGTAGAAGGCATTTCGGGGCCGATTTGGAGCAGATCAAATTCTTCTTCACTGAGCGGAAATACATCCGAGCCCATTCCTGACTTAGGGCCGGTCTTTTTTTGCCAGACCACAAATGTTTCCCAGTCAGGAAAGAGGCGTTTTTTGCACTTCTGAATGAGGTAAACATCGACATAAGAAAAAGTGACGAATTTTCCCTCGAGCTGTTTGCAGCTGCGGCGCTTTTTTGCGCCTGAATCCACCATCGGCGTGCCGGCAGGAAGGGCGGCAATCACATTCGCCTCAACTTCCGTGATTTTTAGTGTCCCCTGCATGACGTGGGATAAGGTCGCGGCGTCTTGGATCTGGCGGCGCTTGCAGGATTCGACCCGGTAGATGTCGCTGTAAAAACTGATGTACTTGCCTTCGTATTTGGCGCAGGCGCTTTTGCGCTCGGCTGGGGCCACTGGCCGCAGTTTTGCTGGTTCAGAGGGTGGGACCTTGATGATGCTGTCGTCAGTTTCCTCTGGCCCACCAGCGGATTTATCACCAGCTCGCTGACCTGGGACGGATTTTGACGGGGCCGAGCGCGAAGCAGGAAATTCACCGCCGGCCGGGGGTTGATACTCGGGTTCCGGGCTTTCGGGGGGCGGCGGTGGTTCCGCTGGGGGATCGGGTGGGGGCGTGAAATCTTGCGCCAAGGCCGACCCAGATGTCAGTAACGCTGCGATGTTCGCGATGGTGGTTACGGTCAAAACGTCGAGGGCGAGCGCCATCACCCCCGCAACAATGGGCAGGCGGCATCTTGAAATGTAAAAGCCCGTTTCCACAACTGATATTGTCGCGGAAACGAGCTGCTTTGACAACGCACGGCTTCAGTGGGCTTGGCGCAGTTTCTTGCGTTTGTGCTTGGAGGCCTTGTGCTTGGCAAGCTTGGCAGTTTTAAATTTGCTGATTTTACACGATGTGCTGGACTTTAATTTCCGGCTTTTGGCGACCCTGCTACCAGTTTTACTTTGGCTGGCAACACTTGCCCTGTGGGGGCTACGGTCGCTTGTGCTGTTTTTTTCAGCAGCGTTAACGGATGCGCTTCTTTGTGGGGATCCATTGGCCGCCAAGGCACTCCAGGTCACGTACCCTGCACCCCCAACACCAAGGGCCGCCAGTGATCCAATCACTGCGGTTAAAATCATCTTTCGGGATTTACTTGCTGATTTTCTTCTAGTCGCCATACACCCTCCTGCTTTCTGCTTGAACCACCGCTTCTTCAACTCAACATCAACTCTTTTGGAAAAGCTCACGATCAGTAACTCCCGCCGTCAATTTCTCCCGTCCACTCAGCCATTGA
This sequence comes from Oligoflexales bacterium, assembly GCA_947445775.1. Classification (GTDB taxonomy): domain Bacteria; phylum Bdellovibrionota_B; class Oligoflexia; order Oligoflexales; family RGVZ01; genus RGVZ01. The sequence continues at coordinate 56,833 of CANFEB010000010.1, forward strand.
GCAAGCGTTGGGCCAACGGACCGAGGTGTAACCTCGGGGACGCCACATCAATTTTTAATTAGTAAAATTTTATGTTTAGTTACAATAGGTTATCTACTTTCTCTCGCGGCTCACGATGCCCAGATTTTGCCCGATGCAGGGCAATCGTGAATGGCCCCTGTGCCGGATTTCAATGACTGGTGTCGAATCATTAGACAGGTCAGCCGTGGGCGGTACTCTCTGGTCGCCTCTCGACTCTCGGCTGTTGGTTTATGTTTTTTACAGCTAATAATGATTTCTAAATCATCAAGGAAGTACCTGCCCAATGACGGCTGCCACCCATTTCACCAATTTGCGGTCTTTTCTGGATGCCCTCCGGTCGCGTGGCGATCTGGTTGAAATTGACGCCGAAGTTGACGCTCATCTGGAAATTTCCGAAATCCATCGGCGCGTGATTGCTGCCGGCGGTCCGGCCTTGCTGTTTAAAAACGTCAAAGGCAAAAAATTTCCTCTCGTCTGCAACATGTTCGGCTCCCGCCAGCGCGTCGATCTTGCCTTTGGAGAGGAAGCCAAAGATTTTGTTCGACGCATTGCTGCGCTACCTGAAGAGCTTTTACCGCCATCGATTCGAAAGCTTTGGGGTCTGCGGGATCTTGGCCTGCGCGCGGCAAAAATTGGTTTTAAAACCTCAAGCCGTGCGGCCGTCCTGGCCCATCAAATTCCAGGCGCAGACCTGACGCAACTTCCGGCGACGACGAGTTGGGAAAAAGATGGCGGGCCTTTTTTGACACTGCCCCTCGTGCATACGCGGGGACTGCATGATGCTGCTGGACAGCATGGCAAACCCGAAAATCTTGGCATGTACCGCATTCAGATTTTTGAACCGGGCGAGGCCGGAATGCATTTTCAGATTGGCAAGGGTGGGGGATTTCACCTTCACGAAGCCGAGCGCGTTGGCAAGCCTTTGCCCGTTAATATTTACCTTGGCGGACCGCCGGCAATGATGCTGGCTGCCATTGCACCACTTCCCGAAAATGTTCCGGAACTTTTGCTGGCGTCGCTTCTGCAAAATTCAAAACTGCGGCGCTGCAAAATTCCGGTGCAGCCCGATCTTGCGGGTGTAGCCGAGGCCGAATTTTGTTTGGCTGGTTATGTACCCCCGGGTGTGCGTCGCCCTGAAGGTCCTTTTGGTGATCATTACGGTTATTACTCGTTGGTTCACGATTTTCCAGTGTTTCGTCCCAAAGCTATTTACCACCGCGAGGGCGCGATTTTTCCGTGCACGGTCGTCGGTAAACCGCGCCAAGAAGATTTTTATTTAGGGGATTACCTCACGGAACTTTTGTCGCCGCTATTTCCTGTGGTGATGCCGGCGGTGCGGGATCTGTGGAGTTACGGCGAGGCTGGTTACCACGCCCTCGCTGCTGCGGTGATCCGGGAACGCTATGGCCGTGAATCCCTGTCGTCGGTTTTTCGCATCCTTGGCGAAGGGCAACTTTCCCTGACTAAATTTTTGTTCGCCATCGACAAGCCAATTCCGTTGCGGGATTTTTCCAAGGTTTTGGTGCATGTTCTGGCGCGAGTTAATTGGCGCAAAGACCTGTTTATTTTTTCAGAAACTTCGATGGATACGCTGGATTATGCCGGAGCTGAATTAAACAAGGGCAGCAAGGGCGTGATCCTTGGCCTGGGTGAAGCCGTTCGCGATTTGCCCCACGAGTGGCATGGCACGGTCAGCGACAACCGCATCCGTGACGTGCGCGTTTTCTGTCCGGGATGTTTGGTGGTGGAGGTTCCTGCTTTTAAGGATGCCCCGGAAATTGGGGCTGCCATTTCGGCTTTGCCTGAATTTAAGGATTGGCCGCTGATTGTTGCTGTGGATAATGCGGCGCGCGCGACGCGCAACGAGCCAAGTTTTATTTGGACGGCCTTCACGCGCTTCAATCCCCAAACGGATTTATACGCCGCCAAGACCAACCTTGGGCGCAACCGGGTTGAATACGAGGGTCCAGTGTTGCTGGATGCGCGGATGAAGCCTTGGTATCCGGATGAACTTTTTTGCGATGAAAAAACAGCCAAGACGGTCGATCGCCGTTGGTTGGAGTATTTTCCAGGCGGTAAGGTGGTCATGGGCGATAGCACTGAGGCCGACTTGGGGCGCTGGCATTCTTGATGAAAGCGCAGCTTTACCCCTCCCCCGTCTTGTTTTTGACGAGTGGGGCACCAGGTGCAGTCATGTAGAGCAGTTTAAACTTGTTGAATGCCGGCCAATTGCCAAGTTACGGCACCTGGTCCCTTGGCAAAAGTCCAATCCTCTTCAAACTTGACTGGTAAGGAATCACTGCCGGCAACCACCTGTCCTGATTTTTCATCGGTGGTGTAATCCAATAGATTGGCAGTAAATCTCACGGACGAATAATCGGTATTTTCTTCCTGCCAGGTGTTGAGCACTGTCGCGCCCCGGACTGTAATATTTTCAAGTCTGTTGATTTGTTGTTTTTGTTTGAGCTCGGCAAGGTCTTGCTCCAAGACGGATTGGATGTCGACGTCGAGCACATTTTTGACGGATGTCAGGTCACGGCGTGTCCAGGCGCCTTGGACCCTGAAAAAGATGTCGGAGGCTGTTTCCGCGTCAATGCCTTCTGGGGTTAGCGCGCGATATTGATTCAGGGGTTGGGTCTCTGGGGTGGCGTGGGTGCTTCCGTAATGGTTTTGGTTGCTGTTGCCGCCAGCATAACTGTTGCCATAACTTCCCGATTGCGAACGAGATTTCCACCAACGAAATCCAAAATAGGCCAAACCTGCGATCAAGATGATCGGCAAAATTCCCGACCCGCCGGAACCGCCGCCAAATCCACCTGCAAGACCGAGGGAACTAAAAAGCATGCTGCCGAGTAAGCCGCCGGCCATTCCCCCTGCCATATTGCGCAGAAACCCACCGCCACCTGCTGGGGCAGGAGCGCCCGCGGGTTGTGCAGAATTGGGTTTATTGAATTGCTGTGAATTTCCCTGAGAAGGAGGCGATGAATACCTTCTGGAGCCAAAACCAGAAGAACGGCCACTGGATCTGCCGCCGCCAAGGCGGGCTTCGGCAGCCGTCGAACTTATTTCAAGCATGGCGCCAGTGAAAAACACGAGAGCCAAAATACCGAGGCACCACTTGGTCACAATTCTAAACATGGGGATTCTCCTTTAAAGTTGGCAAGCAATTCATTTTCGCAGAAAAATTATCCTGAAATCCAATCTCAAGTTGCAAAGTAACGAGCCTGGGGATGCCAGGCGACGATGGCGCAGGTAGACTGCTCGGGAACCATTTGGAAATTTTCCGTCAAGTGAACGGCGATCTGGCGCGTGGCATCGAGGCACTTGAATAGGCGTCCGTTGTCTTCAAGTTCCGGACATGCTGGATAACCGAAACTATAACGTGACCCTTGATAACCTTGACTGAAGAGTTGACGGATGTTGCGCGAATCGCGGGTGTGAACCTTCAACTCTTTGCGAATCAGTGCATGCAGCCACTCTGCGTAAGCCTCGGCCATTTCGGTGCCAAGGCCATGGAAATAGAAATAATCTGAATACAGATTTTTCGAGTAAAGGTTATTGGCGAAGTGGCTGGCCGCAGGCCCCATGGTCACGACCTGCATGGCCATGACATCGCGCTGACCAGAAGAAAGTGGCGCAAAAAAATCTGAGATGCATAGCCGCCGAGCAGAACGCTGGCGCGGGAAATCAAACGTCGTGATGATCTTGTTGCTGTCAGGGGACTCATAAACATGAAGTTTGTTGCCGTCAGCAGCGCAAGAAAAGTAGCCGTAGACAGCCTTGGGCTGCAAAAGCGTTTCGCGTTCTGCTCGCGCCCGCCAACTGTTTAGAAGGGGGCGAGCCTTAGATTCCAAAACATTTTTGAAATTCTCGTCCGACATCTCGCCCTTGGCAAATTGCCAACGGGTGCGCACCAGAGCGAATTCATCAAGGTAGGTGAAGAGGGTTGAAAGTGGAGTTTCCAGAACCTTCGTGCCCCAAAATGGCGGCGTCGGGATTTGCTTGAAGCGCCGGACCCACGAGGATTGTTCGTCGGCGGTGAGTTCTGTCGCGCTGGACCCGCGCCGCACAGCCCGCACGCGCGGCCGAGGTGGGCCCGCGTCAGTGGCAGCGACTGGCGAGGCTCCTGAGGCGCCTAAGGCTCCTGGAGCTCCAATCGCCTTCGACGCCCCCTCGGACTCACTAGCCCCCTTGCCAGTAATTTGACCCATGATCCGCAGACCCTCAAAAGCGTCCGAGGCATAATAAACCTTGCCACGATAGCCGGCCTGGCATTCTTCCTCGACAAATTGGCGCGTGAGGGCCGCACCGCCCAGGATAACTGGCACGGAAATATTGCGGTGGGTCATTTCTTCGATGTCGGTCCGCATGATGGCCGTGGACTTCACGAGAAGTCCTGACAGGCCGATCGCGTCTGGTTTGACCTCATGATATTTTTGTAAAATGGCTTCGATTGGCTGCTTGATACCGATATTAACGACTTCAAATCCGTTGTTAGTTAAAATGATATCGACAAGGTTTTTTCCGATATCGTGAACGTCGCCCTTCACTGTCGCCAACAGGATTTTGCCCTTTTTTTGGCCCGATTCGTTTTTGTCCATAAAAGGTTCAAGATGGGCGACGGCCGTCTTCATGGCCTCTGCAGACTCAAGGACAAAAGGCAGCTGCATCTCGCCGGCGCCGAATTTTTCGCCGACAACACGCATGCCTTCTAAGAGGAAGTTGTTGATGATCTCCAGTGGCCTGTGGGACTTGAGGGCCAGAGTCAGAGTCGGAATAATCTCGAGCTTTTCGCCATCGATGATGTGGTTGGCAAGGCGTTGTGGTAACGGCAATTTTGCGGATTCAGATGGATCGCTGCGAAGATTCGCTTTTTTGTCCGTGTAGCGGGCCAGAAGTTCCTTCAGCGGGTCGTAACCAGGAGCAACCCGGTTAAAAATCAAGTCGTCAAAAATTTTGCGCTCGTCCGGCGGTATCTTGAAGACCGGTAGAATTTTCGAGGCGTTTGAAATGGCCATGTCCAGGCCGTATTCGACGGCATGAAAAAGCATGACACTATTCAGCAAGCGGCGTGGGTACGGATTCAAGCCGAAGCTGACGTTGGACAACCCAAGTATGGTTTTAACGCCCGGCATGGCCTCTTTGATCATTCGTATCGCTTCGAGGGTCTCGATAGCGCTATTGCGGAACTCCTGATCTCCTGACCCCAAAGTAAAGGTCAGGGGATCAAAAATGATGTCTCCCGCCTTCAGGCCAAATTCACCGTGGGCGATGTCGTAAATGCGTTTGGCGATCCCGAGTTTTGCCTCGCGCGTTTTGGCCATGCCTTCTTCGTCGATGGTCAGGGCTACAACCGCTGCACCATAAGTCCGGCACAGTTCCAAAACCTGACGGGCTCGATCCTCGCCGTCTTCAAGGTTGATCGAGTTGACGATCGCCTTGCCTGGAATAATTTTGAGGGATTCTTCGATGACAGGAACTTCTGTCGAGTCCACCATGATCGGAATATTGACTTGGGTGACCGTTCGTTGCAGA
>CANFEB010000011.1 GCA_947445775.1 Oligoflexales bacterium
AGAAGTTCGAAGACCTGTTCGCTGCTGGCGTCATTGACCCGACGAAAGTAACGAAAACGGCCCTGATCAATGCGGCATCTGTTGCCAGCTTGCTCCTGACCACCGAAGCCATGATTGCTGACAAGCCGAAGGATTCTTCGGAATCTGCAGGCGCTGGCATGGGCGGCGGCATGGGTGGAATGGGCGGCATGGGTGGAATGGGCGGCATGGGCGGGATGATGTAGTTTTGTCCCTGTAGTTTCGGAGGCTTACTGCTCTAGGAACTACAACAATGACGAAAAAAGATGACGATTTCAGAATCGTCATCTTTCGAGAGAAGAAAAAATCCCGGATCAGCTTTAGGGCCGATTCGGGATTTTTGCTACATAGTCAACGCACATTGTAGAAAACGAGAAGAAAAATTCGCCCAAGTAACCCAAGCCATAAAAATGAATGCACATTTGAGGAGCCTCTAGGTATGCCCTCCTGTTTTGTCATAATGCCAATGTCCAACCCTGAAACTGAGCTGGTCTGGCATAACGCCTATAAACCCGCAATCACTGGGGCAGGATTTCTCGCGATACGGATTGACGAAGAGGACGTTGGAAATCTATTACCTACTCAAATTTTTCAGAACATTTCACAAGCTGATCTTTTGGTCGCTGACTTAACCCTTGCGCGACCCAACTGCTATCTCGGGAGCGTCACTTGCGAGACGTTGAACTGATGGCGTCGAAAGCTCTCAACGCCGCGAAACGCGCCCGGCCATGATCGACAATTGGAGCTGGGTAACTAGGTGTCCCAAACTCTGGAATCCAACGCCGCACATAGGCTTGGTCAGGATCGAATTTTTTCTCTTGCAACGTCGGATTGAAGACGCGGAAATAAGGCGCCGCATCGGCGCCGCAACCGCTCGTCCATTGCCAGCCTTGCGAATTGCTCGCTAGGTCCGCGTCTACCAACGTATCCCAAAACCAGCGTGCGCCTTCCAGCCAGTGAATGCGCAAATCTTTTACTAGAAAGGAAGCCACGATCATGCGCACTCTGTTGTGCATCCAACCGGTATGCCAAAGTTCGCGCATCCCGGCATCGACTATTGGAAAGCCGGTTAGGCCGCGCTTCCATGCTTCGAGATGCACAGGGTCGCTCTCCCAGTGAAAGTCTTTGAACTTTGCTTGCAGTGGCTCGTTCGCGAGACGCGGGTGGTGATGGAGAAGGTAGTAGCTAAATTCTCGCCACATGATTTCTTTCATAAACGTCAAGGCGCCGGCGTTTTCATGATTGCGCGCTAAGGCCCAGACTTGGCGCGGGCTCAACTCCCCAAAATGCAAGTGTGGACTAAGCCGCGAGGTGCCGCTCTCGGCCGGAAGGTCGCGGCTCTCCTGGTACCCGCTGATGCTGTTACTGCAAAACCTCGCCAATGCAGCGTTGGCCGGGCGTTCTCCTATTTGCCACGTTTTCTGCAAACCGCCGTCCCAAGGAATGGCAGGTTTGAGGCTGAAGCTTTCAAGCGTGGCCGACGAAAGTGCCGCTGGGAGCGGCGGTAATCTGGACGGAGCATCGATGAGAGCGCCAACCGGTTTTACCGACTGCACCCGCCAAAAAGCACCGAATACCAAGTAAGGACTGCCGCTCTGATTAAGGGTCGCGGCTGGGTCTTGGAGCAAAGAACCGTTGAACGTCTCGACTTTGATTCCGGCACTTTCAAGCGCTGTCTGTATGAGCTTATCTCGCTGAGCTGCTGCCGGTTCGTAGCGCCTATTCCAATAGATTGATGTCGCGCCGCTAGCGGTGATGACGTCTTTGAGAGCCTGAAGTGTGGGGCCACGGCGCAAAATCAGTTTCGATCCAAGCTTCGCAAGGCTCGCGTCTAAGCTCGCAAGTGAATCGTGGAGCCACCATTTAGACGCTGCACCCGGAGGCCAATCGCCCTCTTCGCTCGGCTCCCAGATATAAACTGGAATAAGGTTCTTGTGTTTGAGTCCAGCCGCCAATGCCGGCTGGTCCGCTATTCTGAGATCCTGCCGGAACCAGACGATTGCCGGATTGTTGACGCTCATTATTCGCCCCCCTCTGACGTTACGTAGTTTTTGGCCATAAGCGCCACGAACCTCTTATCTAGATCCTGCAGCGACGGCACGTGAGTTATCTTGTGGCGAGCGCGGAATTTGAGTGCGGCCTGCTCAATAACGCCACCAATCCAAATCTCCGTCGATACCGCGAGCGACTGGTCAAGTTCCTTCAGATACTCTTTTTGAGAAATGACCGCGCCATTTGAGTTAGACACCGGCGACTTGATAGTTCTTCCAATCAAAATAATTGGACTGCGGAGCGCATTCGCCGCGCCAGCAAGCGACTTCGCTGGCATGTTGCAACCAAAAAAGAGCGTTGCAAGACCCCGCGATTCTGCGATGAGCGACGCCAGTAAAATGCCAAATTCATGGTGATCGCCTTCCTGGGTGGTGATAATGATCTGCGGACCTGATTTATTGCTGGATTCATGATCACTGATAGGCGGCGCCCCAACTCGAGTTGAACCTAGGTGATAGATCGCTTGATAAATGTGGGTCTTTAAAATCGCGGATAAGGCATGTTCGTGAGCAATTGAAAGCACTTCTTCGCCGACTAGCGTGCCGATTCTGCCGATGAGGGGCAGCACGATGTGATAGATAAAGTCAGCCACGCTGCAATGCAGGCGCGCCAAGGCGAGCTGGGAACTGAGATCACGCAGCTGAAATGCCTCAAGTGCTGCGACCATCCTATCCAAAAGCATCGCAGTTACTTTAGCGTTGCCGCCCTCAGACGTCGTGATGGCCTTAGCGGTCCGCAGGGTGCCACGCCGACTAAAAGACAGTGCAACCATTTTTTCGAGTTCGGGCAGAGCAAGTTTTGCCACGGCTGAGATCGCGTGGCCATGGGTCGTCAGCTCCGCAATGAGGCAAAAGCGTTCGGCGTCGGCTTGGCTGTAAACACGGCGTCCATTGGCCGACCTGGCTGGCTCCGCGACTCCGTACCTTCGTTCCCAGATGCGAAGTGTATGGGCGTTTATCCCTGAGTATGCCGCTAATGCCTTAACCCCATACTCCGCCATGGTCGCTCCTGATGTAGCCCAAGCGGCTCCATTGTCAGTTGAGTAACATTTGACTCAGTTTCGAGTCAATTTATTTGCCATTAGACCTAGAATAAACATAGTCATTGGTCGAAGATATCGAAAGGCAACCTGGCGACCAGACCGAAGGTCGGTCCCCTTTTGAGGCTCCCTGATGGAAAGTAAAGAGGTACCGGACATGAGCAACACACTTCTTAAGATCAACCACCCTGGTGCCGCAGAGCGCGCAAAGTCCGTTATACCCGGCTTTGATGACATGGGTGCGGGTGCAGCGGCGAAAATGGTGCTCGCCGCTGTCGGCGAAGATCTGAGTCGCGAAGGACTGAGACGGACACCGGAGCGCTTTGCCAAGGCCATTGGTCATCTTTGCTCGGGTTACCACAAGACAGCTTCGGACGTGGTTGGGCAGGGTGTTTTTGCCGCAGAGGGCTCGGGGCTTGTAGCTGTTAAGTACGTTGAGTTTTACAGCCTCTGCGAGCACCACCTGCTGCCGTTTTGGGGCAAGGCATCGGTCGCGTATTATCCCGGAACAAAAATTCTAGGGCTCTCGAAAATTCCGCGGCTCATCGACCTTCATGCGCGCCGGTTACAAGTCCAAGAGCGCCTAACCGAGAGTGTTGCGGCAGACCTCGAAGCTCTCATTCAGCCCCGCGCACTGGTGGTTCAGGTCGAGGCGCAGCATCTCTGCATGATGATGCGAGGGGTCGAAAAGCAGGGATCTTCGACAAAGACGGAGGCGGTGCGGAACTCCTCGCGAGTGGGGTCGAGTGAGATGCGCCGGCTTTATGCCGCACTTGGTCAATAATAGTTTCTTACTCGACATTGACTTGCACGCAAGTACCGGGGGACAAAACTAGATACGCCGCCACGTGTCGGGCGAAGTGGCCGCTCTGGATAAAAGGGATAGATAAAGGAGATAGAAGAAGGGATGTTTGAATGAAATCAAAAATCTTAAGCTTGGTCCTTCTGGGGCTTTTGATGGAGGGTTGCGTGACAGTTGAATCCCCAAAATACCAAGTTCTGCAAGCCAACGAAAAGTTCGAAATCCGCCAGTACAATCCCGTAATCGTCGCGGAGACCTTTGTTGCAAGCGAATTCAGCGACGCCGGCACCATCGGCTTTCGGCGTTTGGCAGACTATATTTTTGGCGCCAATACAACCCAAGTGAAAATTGCCATGACAGCACCGGTTGCGCAGACCCCGGCTAGTGAAAAAATCGCCATGACAGCACCGGTTGGCCAGACACCGGCCAAGGACGGCTTTGTCATAAGCTTCAACATGCCGGCGGGATACACGCTTGAATCGTTGCCGCGGCCCCGTGACTCCGCCGTCGTACTGCGCCAAACCTCTGCACAGAAAGTCGCAGCAATAAAGTTTAGCGGAACGTGGAGTGAGTCTCGTTACCATGAGAAGCTCGCGGAACTTCGCCAATGGATGGAAAAGAAAAGCCTTCAGGAAGCGGGGCCGCCGACCTATGCCAGGTACGATCCGCCGTGGACTCTTTGGTTTTTAAGACGCAACGAAATCTTAGTTGAGATCCGCCAATGAACGCAGATAAACCTCGCATATTGATCATGGGCGGCACAGGCTTCGTCGGCCGTGAGCTCGGCAGGTCCCTTGTGGCAAACGGCTACAGCGTCACCATCCTTTCCCGTCGTCCTGAAACCGTAGCGGGCCAGTTGCCATTTCCGTGCCAAATCCTTCCGTGGAGCGGTGGCGAATTGCCGCAGGAGGCGGTTGATGGCTGTGCCGCTGTAGTTAACCTCGTCGGCGAAGGCATCGCCGACAAACCATGGACAAAGGCAAGGCGAGCGGCCATTCAGAATTCTCGGACGCAGAGCGTATCGGCCCTAGTGCGCGCACTCGCCGCCGCGCAACGCAAACCCAGGGTTGTCATTCAAGCCAGCGCGGTAGGATTTTACGGCGACCGCGGTGACGAGGTTCTTGACGAGCACAGCAAATCCGGGAGCGGGTTCCTCGCTAGTACCTGTATCGGTTGGGAGCGATCTCTCGATCCAATTGAAGGACTCGGCGTGCGTCTGGTCGTCTTGCGCATCGGTATTGTACTTGGGCTGACGGGCGGCGCTCTGCTGGAAATCTTGTCAATTTATAGCAAGGGACTGGGTGCCGTGCTTGGTAGCGGCAAACAGTGGGTCAGCTGGATCCATGTCGATGATCTCGTGGCCATGGTGAAGGCGGCGATTGCCGATGAACGCTGGCACGGAACCTATAATGCCACGGCGCCTGTACCGTGCCGGCAAGGCGAGTTCAGCGTTCAGGTTGCTAAAGCAGGTCGATACAAATTGCTGCCCGCCGTGCCGGCATTCGCTGTCCGCGTCGCGATGGGCGGGCGTGCCGAACTCGTACTTTCTAGCGCCCGAGTGTTACCCACGGCAGCCCTCAAACTTGGCTTCAAATTCGGATTTCAGTCGATCGACGAAGCTTGCGCAATACTTCTCGGTGACGCGGTAGCGACAAACTTGCGCCGACTTGTCATTAGGCAGTGGTGCCCGGTGCCGCCGGATCACGTCTGGCCATTTTTTTCCAACGCGGAAAACCTTGAGCAACTGACTCCGCCGTGGTTGTCGTTTAAAATCAGCAGCGTCAGCACAGCACAGGTAGGCGAGGGGACGATAATTAAATACAAGCTGCGCCTGCGTGGAATTCCCATGTCGTGGGACTCGGTAATCACCCATTGGCAGCCGGGCCAAGGCTTTGTTGATGAGCAAATACGTGGACCTTACTCAACATGGCATCACACACATCTTTTCGAGCCGTTGGCTGGCGGTACTTTGATCACAGATTCCGTTCAGTATCGGCTACCGATGCCACCGTTTGGAGAGCTTGCCGCCGGCCAGCTCGTAGCCAGCGACGTTCAACAAATATTCAATTATCGAAGACAAATCATAGGTGCAATGAAGGCAAGTGACTTTTTGAGAGTCGATGGCCATATTTAGTTTCTTATTGCGTCACGGGCGATAAACAAGTATACGTCCAAGCCGTCCGGAATTCTGACGAAAATCAGAGACCTCTTTAAGGAAAACAAACTATGAAATATTTTTTTGCGGTTATGACTCTGGCGTCTTTCTTTTCGATTCCAGCAAACGCGACTCCCCTTGAGCTTCGGTGTGGCGATCACTGGTTTAATGCCACAGTCACCTGGGATGATGCTACGAACAATGGTCAGGCTTATTTCGGCGGCGATAGCCAGTTTGAACGGGATAGCAGTCCGGCTTCGATTGAAATTCTGGACGGAAATTTGACAGTTTCATTTCTTGATGCCCAAGGGGGCTCTCTGACGGTCAGAAATTTCGTGGACGGCGCAAATTCCGGCCTGCTTCGCGAAACCATCAACGGGCATGAACTTTCAATCGCACCATGCAACTTAAGGTAGCGTAGAGCGCCTCCTCTGTCTCCGTCTGTCAGGGAAGTTGCCGCATAATCTTATCTAGCCCTTCTTGCCAGTGAAGGCATTCAATGGCTCCGAAATTTTTAGAGATTTTATCATTTGAAAGGCAATAGAATTTTCCATCTGGAAAATCTTGAACAAAAGAATTCAAACGTCGAAGCTTATCAATTCGGACCTCTGTGGTTGATTTTATCTCGATAAATGCAGTTGGTTTTGTCGCATTTTCTATGACCAAATTAATCTCGCAATCATCCGATGTTCTAAGGAAAGAAAATCGACATTTGGCCTTCAAATAGCTGTCGGTTCGAATAAATTCATTTATGACAAACTGTTCAAACAATTCTCCATAGCTAGATGTTGACGCGACGGGCACGGCTGGAAGTTGCCTTGCAATGGCGCGCGCGACTCCGGTATCAAAAAAAATAGAATTTTGGCGATTGTTTAAGACGCTTGCGAACAGAGGTTTGAAAGGGCTCAAGCCAAAATCCCACAAGAGTATCTTCAAGAATTTCATAATAGGAGCGGACGGTTTTACCATCCATTCCAGTGTCTCTGGCGATGTTTGAGAAGTTTATTAAAAGTCCATTCGATTGCGCAGCTACTTCAAGAAACTTTCGAAAATGATCAATTCTACGAACGAGTTGTTCAGCTTGAATTTCCTCTTTCAGGTAGCTATTTGCATAGGCAAACAAAAAATCATCTTTACGCTCCGCACTATCCAATTGATAGATTTTTGGCAAGCTTCCCCAACGCAAAACGTCATCTAAAACAAACTGAGATCCTAGCTCCTTACTGGTAAGTGGGAAGAGATGCTTGGTGAATGCTCTGCCCGCAAGTAAATTAGCCCCCCCATGGCGCAGCTTTCTTGCGCTTGAGCCGGTCATTGCGAAAAGGCGCGGAGACTTCTCTATGAGGTGGTGGACAACCTCCAAAAGCTTTGGAGCTTTTTGAATTTCGTCGATGACGATGTACTTAATCGACGGCTGCAGCGCCGATACCTCGGCGATAAGCAACTCTGGATGTCGAAAAAAGCGATCTTCAACGGACGGCAACAACAAATTGATGTAATGGGTTTGGTCAGGCGGGAAACATGCCTCGCAGACAAATCAAGGCACGGGTTCGCTATCCTCTGATATTATGAGCAAATTCCAATTGAGTGAGCAGTCAGTGAAACAAATAAAAAACGATTTCGGTTGGCATTTTGACAATACCTATTCACGGCTGCCGGAGTTGTACTACGCACGGCAAACTCCCGTCCCCGTGCGCACGCCCCGTATGGCAGTGTTCAATGAGGCGCTGGCCCTATCGTTGGGATTAAATGCTCGGGCGCTAGCGGACGACCAGGGTGCAGCTTTTTTTTCAGGAAACGTGATTCCTGAAGGTGCAGAGCCGATTGCCCAAGCCTATGCAGGCCATCAATTCGGTCACTTCACCATGCTTGGCGATGGTCGGGCGATACTACTCGGCGAGCAGGTAACACCCACCGCTGAACGTTTTGACATTCAACTCAAAGGCTCCGGCCCAACGCCCTTTTCCCGCCGTGGTGACGGACGCGCCGCATTGGCACCAATGCTGCGTGAATACATCATTAGCGAAGCGATGCACGCTCTCGGCATCCCCACCACCCGCAGCTTGGCCGTGGTGACGACTGGAGAGCCGGTGTTCCGCGGAATTGCGCAACCGGGCGCAATTCTTACCCGCGTGGCCGCAAGCCATATCCGTGTGGGAACGTTTGAATACGTCGCGACACACAGCGACCGCGAAGGCATTCCACTACTGGCCGATTATACCCTTCGTCGTCATTACCCTAAGCTTGTCGTCGCTGATAATCCCTATCTCGCATTGCTTCACGCGGTCATGGAACGGCAGGCATCGCTTTTAGCAATGTGGCAACAGGTTGGTTTCATCCATGGCGTTATGAACACCGATAATATGGCCATTTCAGGTGAAACGATTGACTATGGTCCCTGCGCATTCATGGATGTTTATGACCCCGCCACAGTGTTCAGTTCGATTGATCGCAGCGGGCGTTATGCCTATGGCAACCAGCCCAACATTGCCCAGTGGAATCTCGCACAATTCGCTAGAACCCTGCTGCCGCTGCTCCACCAGGACATCAAAGAAGCAGTAACCATTGCAGAACAGGCGATTGAATCCTTCCCTGCAACATTCCAACGCCACTGGCTTTTCGGCATGCGGGCAAGGCTGGGATTGATTACGGAAGAGGACGGGGATCTGAACCTAATCGAAACCCTGTTGAGTTGGATGCAGCAACATGAAGCGGATTACACCAACACTTTTCGAGCGCTTACCTTGAACAAACTGCCGGATGAACCTTTGTTTCATGAGGCGGCATTTACGGATTGGCACACACGCTGGCAACTGCGACTGGATCATGAATCGACACCCAAGGAGTCGACGCAACTTTTGATGCGTGCTCGTAACCCCGCCATCATCCCGCGCAACCACCGCGTGGAAGAAGCTCTGGAGGCTGCCGTGGAACGCTCGGATTTTACAGTGATGGAACGCCTATTGACTGCGCTCAAAACCCCCTATGACGACTCGCCCAGTCACAGGGACTACCAAACGCCGCCTGCCCCCAGTGAGCGTGCCTATCAAACATTTTGTGGGACTTGAAGACGGGGGGAGCTTCAGTTAAGGCTGAAAGGGATCATGGGATTTCATGTCTCTCAAGTGCCTGTTGATGTCGACTCTTTCCTGCTCGATGAACCGACCAATGGCCTCTCGAAAGGTCGGGTGGCCGATCCAGTGAGCACTGAACGTCAGCTCGGGGAGGAACCCACGTGAAATTTTGTGCTCGCCTTGGGCGCCTGCTTCGAAGAGCCGCATCTTTCGTTCGATGGCCCATTGAAGTGGTTGATAATAGCAGAGTTCGAAATGCAGATTTCTGACCTCTTTGATGGCACCCCAATACCGACCGTAGAGGCTCGTCCCCTTTTTGTAAAATAGCGCACCAGCGATGGCGGTCAACTGATCACAGGCCAGCATCAACACTATCTCGTCATGCATTGTTGCAAATACCGTTTTGAAAAATTCTTCGTTCAGATAGGCAATGGCGCCCATCTTCTCAATGGTGGAACGGTAAAACTGATGGAACAGCACCGCATGTTCTGGCTGAAGTTCTGCGCCCGTAAGAATTTTTATCTTTAGATTTTCAGCCCGGAGTTGCTCGCGTTCTCTGAGGATTTGGTTTCTTTTGCGCGGCTTCAATGTTGCCATGAAATGATCAAAGTCGGTGTAGTCACGATTCTTCCAGTGATATTGGAAGCTATGTCGAATCAAAAAATCTTCCGCCTCAAAAAACGGGAGCTCTTCAGGAGTTAGAAAAAGGTAATGTAAGGAGCTGTGGCCGCGGCGCTCCATTATCTCCCTTGCAGCGCAGATGAGGCGAGACCCAACCTCCTTTCGGTCGGCTTGGGGAGAAAACAACAATTTTGGACCCGTGGCAGGCGTGAACGGTACAGCGGACGTCAGCTTTGGAAAATATTGCACGCCGTGTTGATGATAGGCCTCGGCCCATGCCCAGTCGAAAATATACTCGCCATAGCTATTGTCCTTAGTGTAGAGAAATGTGGCTCCTTCGAGTTGTCGACCGTGCCATACCGTCAGGTAGCAGGGGCGCCATCCACTTTCTCCTCCGACGGCGCCGCTCACTTCGAGAGCCTGAAGGTAAGCGTGGTCGCTGAAGGGAAAGTTGGGACTCGTCATGAGGTCCCAGGCATTACTGGGAACGTCGTCCATCCGCTCAAATACCTTGATATGATACGGTGCAAGGGTCATGAAGAAAACGCTCTCCTTGGGTGATCTAACCGATATCACTTCCACCACTCTCGATCACTATGAGAGTCTTGCAAATGAATTTTGGGACGGCACAAAGGATCACGACGTCACCGAAAATTATACGGCCCTCTTGGAAGTTCTACCAGAGAGGGACAAGCTCCGTATTTTAGACTTTGGATGCGGCCCTGGGCGCGACCTCATGTATTTCAAGTCGCTGGGCCACAAACCCGTCGGACTGGATGGCAGCAAAACATTCTGCGAGATGGCCAGAAAGAACAGTGGCTGCACCGTCCTGCATCAGAACTTCTTAGAGCTGGAACTTCCAACTGCGGCGTTCGACGGCATCTTTGCAAACGCGTCACTTTTTCACATACCAAGCCAAGAGATTGTTCGCGTGCTTCAAGAGCTGAGAATGGCACTCGTTCCAGACGGCATACTCTTTACCTCCAATCCTCGCGGCAGCAGCGAGGGCTGGTCCGGAGATCGGTATGGGACTTATATGGAGTGGGATGAATACCGCGGGATTTTGGAGGTGGCAGGTTTTGAGCCCCTTCGTCACTACTATCGTCCTGCCGGGCTAGCCAGGGCACGGCAACCGTGGCTTGCAGTCGTCTGCAAAGTGCGCTCCATGGACCGGGCCCGGGGAGCTCCAGCCAAACAAGCACGCTAAACGATTAGTTTCGCGAGCAGATGTAAGCCGGACGGATTGTTTGGGTCGGAGTGCAGTAGGTAACCCAGTTCCCGTCTTTATAATGAGCGAAACCAAAAAACCAATCAATCACGTCAGCGTCGCTTTGAACAAAGACTTGATCCGGAAATAAATCTGGCTCAACACCGTTTAAGCGGTAGCACCAACCGTAAGCTCGCATTTCGCGATCGCTGATGACCTCCAGAGCGTCGTCACCCGTGACGGTGTTGCGTATGGAATGAATTCCTTGTTCGCTACCTTGAAAAGGCACCCCGAGATTCGTTAACGCTTCTACGGTAACAGAGCCAACGCTCCTGCCGATTTCAGTGCTAAGCGTAACGTTAAGCCATGTATTTTCAGCGCACGGGTTTTGAACTCGCACTTGAGCGGCGTGCGCACACGGAACAAAAGATGCGGTCACTATGAATAAAACTATGCGTAACAACGGCTTACTCCTTTTTTGAACCGTGATATCAGGAATCACATTTTGGAAATTGCTCGACAAGCCCAATGTGATCTTACTTACCTTGATTCACTTGCGCAATCGCACAAGAGGCTACATAGAGCGCCTCGACTTTGGCTCGTGCCCATGGAGTGCGGCGCAAAAATTTCAGGCTAGAATTGATACTTGGATCATTAATGAAGCAGTTGATCGAAATTTCCTGACCTAAACCCTCCCACCCAAAATGCTGGACGAGTTCCTCCAAAATCATCTTGAGGGTTTTGCCTTCAAGGGGATCCTTGCTCACTGCGCCACCCCGTTTTCTGCGAGTGCCGATAGAAACCCTTCCAAAGCCTTGCGCTCATGAATCAAAAGCGCCTTCGTCGGATTCGACTTCTTGGTAAAACTCAACCCCAATTGTTCCGAGGTGGCATCTACAATACAACCCAACGCACGATCCCCATGACGAATCAGTAGGGATTCCGCACTGTGATAAAAACGTTCACTGCCATCGTTGGATAAAATCAAAAGGCGCGAAAGGCGTTGCTTTTGATTCTGCCCCGGCTGACTTTGAAGTGCTTTGAGGCCCTTCAATTCTGCGTCGAGATGGGCTTCGATTGCCTCAAGTCCCTGAATGAGCTGCTTGCTGTCATAAGTTTTTTGCAGGGCCCGTTGCAGCGCTTCGTCGAATGACCATTGAGGCACCTGCAAACGCCCTTTGTTGAACAGAAGGCGCAGGTTGGCGTTGAATCGGGCATCAATCCCGGCAACGTTCGGGTGGGTTAGAATCCCTTTGGGTAATTTCAGCATTTAAAGACCTCGACTCGTCATTGTGCGTTCAACCATGGTCGCCATCAGTTGCTCCAATGCAGCTTGAACGGCGGGTCCTGCATCACCTTCAATCACTCCCAGAGCGCGAGCAATGGCCTCGATGGTGGCAAGGCCCTCGGCCTTGGTTTCCTTGCGGACACGGTAGGCAGAAGGCCCGCCCGGCGCAAGGCGAACCGTCGGAAGGCCCAGCATGCCGGGAATCCGCCGCCGCATTTTGGAAGTCTTGCGCCAGTTGCCATCGGGAACCACCAAATCAACCATGCCACCAAAACGCTGGACCACATCTGGGGTCAGCAGCTCGGCGTCATCCCCGGGATAAAGCAGCAAGGCCTGGCGACCTGGGCGCAAATGGGGCATCAAATCACAGGCAGCAGCATCAGGGCCATTTGCGCCGTGAATCAGGATTGCGCTATTGGGCAGGGCCTGGGCTGCCAAGCGCCCCGTATTGGTGGGAACAAGGATTTCGCGGTGAGCAATGACGACGATCACCTTTGTGGAAATCACCAAGGTTGGAATCAACGCACACAGGCACAGCCCAACGCGCATCAGGCAACGGGGACAACGCTGATCCGGTTTTTTTCGCGAACTCACGTTACACTGCGTTTTTGCTTTTCTTTGGCCTCAAACGCGTCAAGATCACGCTCGACCGTTTTCAAATGATCCGGATCCACGCTTTTAGGTTCTTTGCGGGCGGCCTGAATCATGCGGCGGGCATCGGCAAGGTCACGGGATCTTTGAAACTCGACACAGATGATGCACACAGGAAACCTCCCCAGGTTGCGGTGAAATGTTTGGAGATGGCAACGATGAACACATTAGGAATCATCGGCGGCCTCAGGTGGGCCTCCACTCAACAATATTATCGCGTCATCAATGAAGAAATCAATTGTGGCTCAGGAAGCCGATTGCCGAAACGAGTGATAAAGGTGCAGCGGCGGCACAGGTCTTCGACCAGATCGCCGCGGGCGAATCCGTCACGAATATTTTTCGCGCGTGGACTGGCCAAGATTTCAGCAACCGAAGTTTCGAATACATTTCCTAATTTGATGTCTGCCTTGTGATCCAGGCAGCAAGGCACAGCCGTGCCATCTGCGTGAATGCCAAAATGCCCGGTCAGACCATGGCAAAAGCCCTTGTCACCACGAATGGGATGTTCCATGCGCGGCCATTCAAAACGCGAATCAAAATGCAAATATAGACGGCCCCGAAGGCGCCAGTTTTTACGCCGCCTCAGATCAACACGGACATCAGCCCAATCAAATTCGTAAGCCTGCGCCAAAAGCGTCCGCATTGAAATATTCAACTTCGAATCGTCAGGCATAATCCCATCAATGTCCCAAAGGCGCAGATTGATGTAGAGATCCGGCCGGGCGATCAATGCCTCGTCAATAAATTTTTGCAAACGCCGAAAGTAAACTCTGGGGTCGCTATCCCTGAAATTATCTTCGAAACTGTGCAGCGAAAAACTGACCTGACGAACTATGGGACGCAGCAACTGCGCTGGACGGTCCCCAGTCATCAGCACGCCATTGGTGACAATATTAGCGGGCACGCCTGCGGTCTCGCAGGCCGAAATGATTTGCGAAAATTCGGGATGCCCAAGGGGTTCGCCAAGGAGGTGCAAAACGACTTCCTCGGTCAAGGGGGCCAACTCCCGAATAACACGTTCGAAATCAGCAACTCCCATCACTTGCTTTGTCACCCCGTCGCCATCCTCACCCGACGGGCAAAAGGTACACTTCAGGTTGCAGATGTTGCTGATCTCGACATTTACTCGTTTAAAACGCTTTTGAGTCACGGCGCCTTCACTTCACTTCACTTCACTTCACTTCACTTCACTTCACTTTTTTCCTCGAACGTCGCATAGACACGGTGAACGTCGTCATTGTCATCAATCTCGTTCAAGAAATCCGCGACTTCCTTGTACTGCGTCGCGTCGAGTTCAACGCTTTCCTTGGCGCGGTACATGAGCTCTGCCTTGGAAATCGCCCAACCCTGCTGGGTCAATGCCTTATTGACGAAGTCCACGTCAGCCGGCTCCGTATAGAACCGAGCACCCGCATGGCCTTTTTCGACTTCACTATCTTCGAGGGGCTCGACTTCCTGGGCTCCTGATTCAATGGCGGCTTCTTCTATGTCGATGCTGGGCTTGGCCGTACTCGCCTCGACCACTCCTAGGCGGTCAAACATCCAGCCTACCGAACCAATCGACCCCAACTGCCCCTTGCGAAACAACACGCGGACATCACCGGCACTGCGATTCTTATTGTCGGTCATGCATTCGACAATGACCGGAACTTTATGGGGGGCAAAACCCTCGTAGGTGACCAGCTCATAATTGACCGTATCGTCTAAAAGTCCCGCACCCTTTTTAATGGCGCGTTCAATCGTTTCGCGGGGGCAAGCCTGTTTGCGGGCTGATTCAATCGCCACACGCAGTCGGGAGTTGTTGGCCGGATCCGGGTCGCCCAGGCGCGCCGCAACGGCGATCTCCTTGGCCAGTTTTCCGATGATCAACCCGCGCTTTTTAGCCGTATCCACGCGCCCGGCGTGTTTCCATTGTGCACCCATGTTGGTCTCCTTCTAAGCAGCAATATCAGCTATCGGGAGCCTCAGGTCAAAAAGAAAAGCCCCGGAGCAAATAATGCTCCGGGGCTTAGGCTATAGCTAAATCTAACGACGCTTACTCCACGCAGTTCTCAATGTGGAAAACGTTATAAACAAACCGGCGCACCGGACCGTTTGGACACTGATTGTCAGCGAGTTGATTCGAACCAATATTGGTCGGACCACCCACCTGCGGGTAAGTCGGTGGAGCCACTGGCTGCGACTGAATTGCCGGAGGAGCCACTGGGGTCACTGGAGCTGGCGACGTCACTGGCGGCTTGCTTGGCTTGGATGGGGTCGATGGCTTGGATTCTTTGCCGCTATCGCTGCCGCAGGAAACCATCAAAAAACAGCCTAAAATCATCAGCTTATACTTAATTGACTTCATTTTCTTCAATCCTCTAATCATTGGTGGACATCGGCTGACAACCTGCCGGGCCAAAAAAAACGCCCACCCAACTAGAAATGGTTATAAACCATAGAATCTTTAAAATCAAGCATAAAATCGTTATAAAAAGAATTTTTTAATAATATAACCAACAATACTCCCCCTCCCTCGTTGAGATGGTCGAATGAGCGCCAAATCCTGATATGATTTCAGGGTGATAGAAGGTCAACTCCTGACCCTCACACGCTGAACGTTCAAAACGACGAAAGTCTCAAAAATGATGAAATCCGCCACTTCATGCCTTCTTCTCTTTTGCGCTGCCCTCACCTCCGCCAAGGTCGCAGCTGCCCCCACCACCCATATGGGCTGCCTTGATGCCGTCGCCCAAGGGCACCGAACCCTGCGCCTTGAAAGCATGGCAACGGCCCCGGCAACCGCACCGCAGTCGACTCATCCTTGGCCCTTTCCGCCGCTGTCAATCGGCCATACCAGCGCTTCCTACCAAAACTACAGCGGGGAACCCTACTTTCACCATGGCCTGGACGTCCGCGGCGCTGCCGGCACGCCCATTTTGGCTGCCGTAGGGGGCCGGGTCACAAACATTGAAAATTACATTCCTGGCGTTTCAGCCTACTGGGAAATCGCCGTTCTCGATGACGAAGGCTACCTGTGGCAATACCACCACGTCGAAAAGGCTTCGATTCCCGCTGACGTCTGGAATAGCTGGCGCAATGGAGGGCGAGTTGAAACCGGCGCAAAACTCGGGGAAATCTTTCGCTGGGGAAATTCTTCGTATGGCGAACGCTATGACCATTTGCATTTGAACGTTATCGCCGCCGGGGGCACATTTATGAGTCCCTTTCTGTTCCTGGAAAATCTGCCGGACAACGCCGCCCCTGCCATCATGGCTGCCGGCGTCTTGCAGAACGGACGAGCCCTTGACGAAGGTGGCCACGACGAAGTTGTCGGTCCGTATTCATTATATGCAACCATTCACGATTTGATTTTGCACGACAAATACGTCGTCCCGCCGCATCGCATTGAAATTGCCATCGATGGCGGGGCCTCCGAACTGGTCTGGGACTTCCAAACTTTACCTGGCAAGACCAACATCAACATCGACGTCGAAGATTTTTTTGTCCCGGCCATGACTTGCGGCGATTATACGTGCCGCCAATTGACCATCGACCTTGGTTTTGTGCCAAGCGGTCGCCACGGCAATTCCCCAACTGAACAGGGTGAAAAATCAACCCTACGAGGGTTCCCCACGACCCCAGGCCAGCACAACGCCGTCATTACGGCCTGGGATTTTGCGGGCAACTCGGTTTCTAAAATGATCGAATGGACCGTCATTAAACCTAGCTAAAACTGGCACTTGAGCACCCAAAAAAACTGCTCCTCCGCCTCTGGCGGGGGTGCCTCCCCTGCCGCAATCATCAATCTTCCTGCAAATCGACCGATGGCTCCCTCATAGATTCGCACCCTTGCGTCGTCATTCCCTGGGAGGTTCTGGTTTGGAGATGTCCGCGCGCCAAAATGAAACGCCTGCACCCAAAATGCATGGGCACGGATCCCGTGCCTTTGTCCCGTTGCTTGCTGCCTTTGCAATGAGCCTGGTGCTGACCGGTTCTCTCGCAGAAAAAATCTTGCGCAATCTTCAAGCCTCCGCCAAATCGCCCGACCGGACGATGAACTTAATTACAGATTGGATCAGCCTTGGCGCAGCCGCAGCCGTTGCCATAATCATGCTTGGCGTGATCATCGCCTCCTGGAAAAAAACCGTCACCCTTGGCGACGGCGAAATTACCGTCTTCGATCTGGAAACCGATGATTCCATCCCCGGCGAATCGGCCACGAAACGCCCCAAATCAATAGGAACCTTAGCGCAGTCGGTTCGCCAGGCAGCCAGCGAGGTGACGTTGATCAGCGATCGTCTGGCGTCTGCTCACGAAAGCGGCAGCGGCACTCCTACCACCTTGAAAGCCCTTCTGGATTCGCAGTCCGACGCCCTCGCCCAAATCGACAAAACAAACAACGAAGCCCTGCGACTCGGGGAAGAATCGGCCATCCTGAACGAATCTCTGGCCAGCAGCGTGGGACTTGCAACCTTTCATGCCAATCACGGCACTGACCACGCAAAAAGCCTGGAACTCCTAACCACGATGACCAACGACGTCCTGAAGAAAGCTGGGGACGCTGCCCTTCAAGCCCGCGGCATGGAGCGGGACCGGGACTCGCTGATCCTCAGCAGTCAGGAGTCTCTTGCCGCAACCAAGCAAATCCTAGGCACAGTTGACTCAACCCTCATTGCCTTTCGCGATGGGGCCAAGAAACTAGAGGAACAAGACTGCCAATCGTCAAACATGGCGTCAAACATGGCGTCAAACATGCCTTCAGACACACTGTCAACGAAACAGTCGCCCTTGCCGTCAGGGCTGGACGCCGTTATCAGGGACACCAAATATTTTGCGGCTCACCTGGCAAAAATCTCTGAATGCCTGCAGCTAACCCGCATGAACCAAAGCCTCCAGTCTGGAACTGCGAACAGAATGAGGGACCGAAATCTGGAAGATGCCGAAAATATGCTTCGCGAAGCCCGCGATGCGGTTTCCCACCTGGAACGCAAACTGGACCGAGAAGCCGAAAATACCCTTGGCACCCTGAATGGGCTTCGCCGCGACCTCGTGCAGGCAAAATTTGAAACCCAGGTACTGAACACTAGGACCAAAAAACTTTCCGCAATCGCCGGGGATCTTGGCCACGCCCTCGGCCAAATTCGTACCGGCATGCAGGCAGAGGCCTCACGCATGGACCACCACCTGACGCGGTGCGTCGTCAAGAGCATCCATCCTCATGGTGCCAACGCCGTCATCTTGGATCTGGTGGAGGCTGCCAGCAAAATCGCCCACGGCAATAACCATCTCGCCATCTCTGGCCAGCGCCTGCAAATCGACGGATGCCAACTTCTGGCCAAACTTGAAGACCTGCGAATCACGTCGGCGGCAGGACGCGGGCATAGCCAACGCCTCCAACAGTCAACCGGTGCAACGTCTGCCAAGGTCGAAGCCGTGGTCAATCTGGCCCACACCCTGATTCGCAGCGAGGACAGCGCCACCCGTAAATCCACCGCCGGCGCCGCGCGTTTTGCGATCCAAGACAAGGTAAAACTGATTGACCGATTTGCCCTGCGCGTCCTCGAAATGGAAGATCGCGTCAAACGGATGAAGGGCCCCTCGCCAGCCATCGACCGCAGCGAGTTGGCCAAATTGCCTGAGTTCGAATTCCCTGTGCAATGAAACTGGAACTGGAAACACGGAGCAAGCGAGAAGATCATGGTAAATGTGAGTGACAAAGGGTTCGGACTGACACTGGAGCGTTACCTGCGCAAGGCTCAAGCAGCCAATCAGGACGCTCTAGAAAAATTGTCGTCTGGAACTGTGTTTACAAGGCAAGACCCGCGCCCGTCAGAGCGCGCCATTTCCGATTCTCTCGAATTCAAAATCCGCGGCCTCACTGCTGCCAAGCGCCAGGTTAGCGACGCCTCTAGCATGCTGGAAACGGCAGAATCCGCATTCAATGAAGTCAACAATATCGTCCTTCGCCTCAAAGAAATAACCATGGCCGCAACCAACACCACCATCACAGACCGCGACCGCAGATATCTGTTCGTCGAATATCAGGCACTCCACGACGAAATCAACCGCATCGCCACCACCACCACCTACAACAGCATTCCGCTATTGAACGGCGAGGACCCCAAGGCCCCGGAAAGTCTTGTCTTTCGCCTTGGGGACCCCGTCTCGTCTGAGGACGGAGGCACCAGCGACGATCCAAACACCCTGACCTTTGATGGCTTTAAAAACATCGTCGCCACCACTGCCGGACTGGGGCTGGGCACGGCCAAAGATCTTCTGTCGGGCAGCGATCCCTTCGAAGGGATCAATATATCCGACGCCGCTGACTTGCTGATCCCCCAGGACTCGAGCATTTTTGCAACGTCATTTGACGAGGCCTTGGGGCGCCTCGCTGAACAAAGGTCCGTGTTCGGAGCCCTGCAGTCCCGCATGCAACGGGCTTTGGACTTTGTCGATGTCTATGCAGAAAATCTCGCGGCCGCCAAATCCAACATTACGGACACGGACTATGCCCGCGAGGCATCTAATTATGCCCGGACGAAAATTTTACTGCATGCTGCAACGTCAATGTTGGCCCAAGGAAATGTCAGCACCATGCTGACCTCAAACTTGCTCAGCGTCTTGAATTAGAGGCTAAGCCGCAACCACGACGCTGGACTGTGCTCTTCGAGTTGGATCGCCGCCTTTCGGCAGGCACCGGCAACTTCCAGCGAATCTGAAGATTCCGCCAATGACTTGAGCTTGTTCACAAGGGCAGCGACAGGAATCAATGACGAATTATGGATTGCCACAGCCAGCTTGAACAGCGCATCGCCGTCGGGCGGCAGAACTCCCACCTGCAACAATCCAAGAGCCACGTCAAAGTAGGATGTAAAGCCAGTCATTTGGGGCCACGCGGCCGGATCCATTCCAAAGGGCTTATGCCCCCTAGGGCCTGGTACCTTGCGAATAAAGACAGCGACAACGGTGCCCTTGCCATGGACTTCTTCCGCGACGGGCATGATCTGTCTGGTTTCGATTGCTTGAACACCAGCGTTGAACAGGAATTGTTCGAAATCTGCGACGGGAATGCGCCCCTCAATCAAACGCGCCACACCACTGTATACAAGGGGGTCTGACTCTGCGTTGTCGCCAATCATGACAAACCGTCCACCAGCATCGGCGCGCTTGGCCATGATCGTCAGAATGGCCAAAGTCTTGTACGCCACGTGATGGCGCAAAAGGCTCAAACGCCGGCGTTGAAGGTTGTACGCCTGATTTTTGAACGTATCGCTGGTCCAATCCAAACCATCAAGGGCCAACTTGGATTCAAGCACGCGCCGCAACTGCGGTGGCGAAGACGAAACAAAATGAAGGCCGTTGGGTGGTGCGCCCCGGGACCATCGCGCGGCCATCAGGACCTCACGAACACCAAACACCGTGATTTTGTCGCGTGCATCTTCCATGGCCGTGCGTGCCAGATCCACCACCGACTCGAACTCTGTTTCAAGATAGGTCTTGTCGATGTCGCAGATGATATCAAACGACGGGTTGGCGACTTCACCAACAATAAGCCCGCTGCACTGACGGCGGTCGATCAAACGCCCCAAATCGTAGGTATTGCCGCCAGAAAAAAATTTTCTGAAAAAATCAATCATGACAATACTATACCCCACGGTTTGAATTCCTTGTACACTAGAAAAAAATCGAGCAAAGGAGTCCCTGATCATGACAACTGAACCTGCGCTTAAAGTTTGCACCTACTGCGAAAATGAAAAAGTCCGCATCTGGTCCGGTGCGAAGCTCAAAGACGGCTCGCGCGTATTTATCGATCACAAACATCAACGCTGGGCCGGTCGTCGCTGCCCGGACTGCGAAAAGTCCCGGGTCCAAACCGCTGTGAAGTGCGACCGCTTTGCGAAGGCAAACATTTTACGCGAATTAGAATCCAAAGGTTTTGAAATCGTTTCGTCGGCAGTGCCCATCAAAGTCCGCAAAGACGGCATTGAGTTTACCGTGGGAATGCGCCGTGCCTATATGGAAGGCGGCAGCATCGTCCTTGAAAATGAATTCGAATCGGGCGTCGACATGGTGGCCCTCGTCTTTGAAACCGTGCGACTGGCAACCCCAGAACAAATTGCCGCGATGCCCAATGTGCGCCTGGCCAATCCTCAGGGTCCACAACTAGAAACCGTTCAACTCCCCGACGACATGATCGTATCGCGTCCGGAAAGCCTGTCGTCCAGTTTGGGGTGATCAATCGTGTAGTGAATCCCGCGAGACTCCTTGCGGGAGATCGCACAGCGGACGGTGAGCCAGGCAACCAGGGCGAGGTTGCGGACCTCGATCAATTGCTCGGTCAATTCGTAGTTCCAGTAGTAGGTGTCCAGTTCCGTGCGAATCGCTGAAATCCGACTCAGGGCCCGGGACAGGCGTTTTTCGCTGCGAACAATGCCGACATAGTTCCACATCAAACGGCGAATCTCGTCCCAAGTATGCGACAGGACCACGATTTCATCCGGAGGCACCGCCGTCCCGCTGTCCCACGGCGGAATGACAAAATCAAAATCCGCGCCGCTTAAATCGGCTTCAGCAAAATCATCAGTCTCGTGCCCCAAGGCCACATCCGTTGCCACCCGGTCCGCATAAACAAGCGCCTCCAACAGGCTGTTCGAGGCCAAACGATTGGCGCCATGAAGCCCCGTGCAGGCGACTTCGCCGAGGGCATAAAGTCCATCAATGCTGGTGCGCCCAGCATCGTCTACAACGATCCCGCCGCAACTATAGTGCGCTGCAGGGACCACCGGAATCATGTTGCGGGCCATGTCGATGCCAAACTGGAGGCACGTTTGATAGATGTTTGGAAAGAGCTGGCGCAGGCGCGCTTCGCCTAGATGGCGGATATCCAGAAATACATGCGTCGCACCGGATTTTTTTAATTCGGCATCAATCGCCCGCGACACGACGTCACGGGGTGCCAAAGACCCCAGCGGATGCCAGGCCTCCATGAACGACCTTTCCGCACCGTCCTTCAACACACCGCCTTCGCCGCGAACTGCCTCAGAAATCAAAAACGTCTTGGCCTTTGGATGATAAAGGCAGGTCGGATGGAATTGCATGAATTCAAGGTTGGCAACGCGGCAACCGGCGCGCCACGCCATCGCCAGGCCGTCCCCCGTGGCGCTGTCGGGGTTTGATGTATAGAGGTAGGCCCGGCCATGGCCACCCGTGCACAAATAACTGCGGCCCGCGCGGATTTGATAAACCGCGCGGCTCGGACGATCCATAACGTAGGCGCCGTAGCAGCGCGGTGCCCCAAAAGATGCAGGACCAGGTGATCCGAATTTGTCGCTGGTCAAAAGGTCCACGGCCGTCTGGTTTTCGACAATTCGGATGGAAGGCTGTTCGCGACAGGCTCGGATCAGGGCGCTCAAAACTTCCTTGCCCGTTAAGTCGTCCGCATGAATGACGCGTCGGTGGGAATGGCCGCCTTCCCGTGTCAGGTGGTATGTGGCGGCGGCGGCTTTGGTGTTGATGTCGGCGTTGGCATCGGCGCGCGTAAACCTGACACCGGTTTCAATCAATTCGCGAATCAGACGTGGCCCGTTTTCGACAACCATCCGGACAATCCCCAGATGGCACAATCCCACACCCGCCGTCACCGTATCGGCAACATGATTTTCGAAGGAATCCGTCCCATCAAGAACTGAGGCAATGCCCCCCTGAGCCAGCCAGGTGTTGTTGTCCTCCAGGCCACCCTTGGCAATCACTAGGACTTGGCCATGAGGGGCAAGCTTTAGCGCCAGCATCAAACCAGCAATACCGGTTCCAATCACCAGGTGGTCGGTCTCGATTACGGTGTTTTCAGTTGGCTTCATTGCGTGCCTGATTGACGATAACGAACGTCCATGACTTAATGATTGAGCTATGGTTGATACGCTAGCTTTATTCAACTGAAAAGCGAGAGATTCCTTGGAGCAACCTGGACCAAAATTTGAGGCGCCGCAAGGTCCACTTTCAGGACCACCGCAATCTGTTGGCCAAAGCGGCCAGCGCCCCCTTCCCCAGAAAGCTTGGCTGTATCAATTGCCGAACCAATTGACCTTGGCCCGCTTGGCGGTAGTGCCCTTCCTTTTATGCGCCTACCCGCTGGACTACCAGCCACTCAAGATTTTTTGTGCCTTTGTATTCCTTGCTGCGGTTCTCACCGACGCCCTCGACGGTTGGCTTGCCCGCAAACGTCAAACGACCAGCGCCCTTGGCGCGCTGCTGGACCCGCTTGCAGACAAGGCCCTCATTGCGGCGGCCTTGGTGCTGTTGGCCAATGAAAACAGCCTTTGGACGTGGATGATCGGACTTTTTTTGGTTCGCGACATCGTCATTTCCGGCGTCCGCATGGTTGCCCTTGAACAAGGCTTCTCGATTGAGGTCAGTGTGTTTGGCAAATTAAAAACCATTGCCCAAGGGACAATGATCTTCTGCCTGATGATCAACGAGCCGCTCTGGGGTTGGCCGTTTCGGGAAGTGGGCTGGATCACTTCTTGGATCTCCCTAGCCCTGTGCCTCTACTCCGGATGGAAATACTGCGAGGAGTATGTGGCACAAGCGCGACAAAGAGGCCTTATCGAAAGAATGTTCGGCAGTTGACCTTGGCCTGAGCCGCGATAGCCCCCCCCTTGAATCGATCCTTTTCTTAATAATTTCGAAGCTATGCCGATCCAACCCCCGTGGTCTAAAACCAACAGGGGAGCCCAGGTCAACTTGGACGGTTCACCGAAAAATGAATCACGCTATCTGATCAGCGACTGCGCCATTGTGGTCAGTGCTGAGGACGAACTGCGCGTTGATCTGTTTGTTGACCTGGTCAACGAACGATTTGGTGTTGGCGCGACCCATCACGAGGCCCCAGCGCAACTTGCCGCTAAACCGCGACAAACTTTAAGCAAGACCGCACAACCAGGAATCAACCTGATTGCTGCCAGCGGCGCCGCTTCATTGACGGAACTTTATCATGCGGCGCTCCCAGTAAACGCCAGCCCGGGCACCCTGTGCCTCTTCAAATGGGGGACCTCGCAACTCCACACCCGAAGCGCCGTGATGGAAATGGAAAATTTTCTGTCCCTGACCTTTAGAAATTCGCGTTTTTATCCCGATGGGATGCTCGGATGGGGCTTTCAAAAAGTGGTGGACCCTCTGGACGGCGGTGGAGATCCAGTCAGGATGCTGACCCATTTGACGCGAGTTTTGCGCCACTTGCATGTCGCTGACGCCAAGTCGGAACAGGCAAAGGCTGCGATGGCCACCGTGGCCCATGGCTCCAATGCCACGCTGATCAAGGCCGCCACGGATGGTCAGGCATTCATTCTGGAACTTGAATTCGAAGGAAATTCGACCCTTATTGAGGCCGGTGCAAAACTCGCCGGCTGGCTTGAGCGCACGGAAATGGCCATGCCACAGTCGCCCTGGCTTGGGTGGATTCAAAATCAACGCCCGGGATTTCTCAGTGCCGGGATTATCAGTGGAGGCGTTAGCGCGGGGACCAGCCATACCTTCAGCGGGTTGATCATGGACACCAGCGATCCAATCATTGAGGCGCCGACCCAAACAAGCTACAACGTTGCCTGAATCATTGAATTCAGGAGAATGCCGTTGAAAAAAATCGATGTAGTCAGTGTGTGCAATGCTCTGGTCGATATCCTCATCGAGGTGCGCGACGAAGACCTGATCAACTTGAACCTTACCAAGGGCGTCATGCACCTGGTGGACCATCAACGCCAAAACGTCGTCCTCGAGCATTTCGGAAAATCACCACGAACCATCGAACTCGGTGGTTCTTCCCTGAACGCAATCCGCACGCTAGCCGCCCTTGGCAAGAAAGCGGTTTTTGCCGGCATGGTCAGCAAAGACGCCTTCGGTGAACAAATCCATGCAAGGCTGCACCAGCTTGGGATCGACGGGCACTTAATTTTTGGCGACGAAGACGCAACGGGATCTTGCGTGATCTTGATCACACCAGACGGTGAGCGCACGATGAACACCCACCTTGGTTCCAGCCGGCTCTACGATTCGAATGCCGTGCCCCACGAAAAAATCAAGGAAGCACGCCTGTTTCATTTTTGCGGATACCAGTGGGACACTGACGGGCAAAAAGACGCAATCATGCAAGCCCTGAAGCACGCCGCCGATCATGACACCTTGATCTCGTTTGACGTGGCCGATCCCTTTGTTGTCAATCGGCACCGGGATGAGTTCATCCCCATCATCCGAGATTATGCTGACATCGTTTTCACCAATAAAGAAGAGGCCCGGATGCTCTTCAACAGCACGCCAGAAAAAGCTGCTGCCGAAATTGCTGCGATGGGCGCCGTGGCCGTGGTGAAATTGGGGGCCGAGGGTGCGTTGGTGCAAAAAGGGTCCACCAAGCATTTGATCGCTCCCGTGAAAACCAAAGTCGTAGATACAACAGCGGCCGGCGACATGTTTGCCGCCGGCTTCTTGTATGGCTTCTTGTCCCATCATGATCTGGATACTTGCGGACAGATGGCGGCCACGTTGGCCAGCGACGTGATCAGCAGGATCGGAGCGACGGTATCCCGTGAGGCACTGGATACCATCGCTGGTTGGAAGGCCTGAGGGTCAGGCGGCATCGGGAATGCGACTAACTGCCCGTGGTCCGGCAAACATCATTCAAGATCTCGACCAGGGGCCGGCCAAAATTCGGACCCTGCACCGTCACGGTTGAACCTAGACCCACCCATGTGGTGTTTTGCAGGCACTCATTGGCTACACGCATCTTCACATCAAGTTTAGATCCGGCATGAAACAACATGTCGAGGACCGGCTGGGTTTTGGAACGGAACACCGGAATTTCCCGACGCGTCCCATCGCTGTCCACCACGGCTATGGAAATGAAGTGATCGCAACCACTGCGATTCGTGACGTTGATGCGCACCGTTTGTTCCCCAAGTGACACGACAGAACTGTTGTCGTGCGCGAATTTTCCCGCGAAACAAAACACCGCATCATTGTAATCAAGGTCGCCGCCCGAGGGGATGTCCTCAAAATTTACCCCGAGGCGAATCACGGGAATGCCTGGCACGACTTGAACCGATATGGCCTTGGTGTCATTGCCGACGACTACCGTAACCTGGGTCTGACCTGGATTCACGGCAACAATGATAATTTGTCCAGGTTGTGGCCCGTTACTGACAGTGACAATCGCTGGATTCTGGCTGGTCACCGCAATCTCGGACGAATCTGCAGGTCTGGCGCCGCTGCCATCATCAATGCTAACCACGACGGGGTGCGTTTGACCGGCAGTCAACACCACGGGAGCCGTGTTCACAATGACGACCGGATCGGGAACGGGCGCGGGAGTCGGCTCGATAGCTGGCTCGGGAGTGGGAGCAGGCGGCGGCGAAACCTCGACCGTCTGGGTAGGAGCGGGGTCTGGCACGGCCGCCTGTTTCAGTTCCGGATCGCCAAGGGGATCCAGATCTGCAAGGTCGCCGTCGCGAGGACCTCTTACTGTCACATCTGCTGTCACATCTGCTGTCACATCCCCAGATGAGCTTGGACCTGAGACTGGGGGGGCTAGCTCTCTGGTGATGAACCCTGACTCCTCGCCACACGACGTCAAGGCAGCGAGAAGCACCAATGAACCAAGCCGAAGGGTGCGGCGGCCTCTACAAGTAACCATTGTCTAATCTCCTCTAAAAGTCCGTGTCACAGTCGTGACCGGCGTGGGAGAGTTATCGGAAGCGGACGGAGCACTTTAAGGTTTAAACAAGAAACCGCAAAAAAATCATTGATTTCAGCTGTTTATATAGATGATTTTATGAAGCGAGTTCATGGGGTTTAAAAAGCGAGCGCGGGCGAGGCGATTTCATCGGCAGGATGCCAAAAATTTCACCAGGGCGTGGGCTGGCGGGGCACTTCTTTGAACTCGCGACGCTTCGGATCCTGTTGGTAGAAATCAGCGCCATTTAAAAGGTCGTAATAAAAGGCCTCGGCATCCTGGCGGCTGCGAAATTCAACAAATGACTCACGGAACTCTTTCAAGGCCGGAACCGTATAATTTACGTACACGCGAAAGATTCCGTTGGGGCGTGCTTCAAAGGCCACTTTGCTGGCTGTGTACGCGACAACCGGCTCGGTCAATAGCCAGAACACGGCGGCGACCAGGCTCAAAATTTGACGGTAACGGTTCATCACGAACTGATCGGCCAGTTTTACGATTCACTTTAGCAGCCCCTTCAAAGAGGGTTGGCGTGGACCCCCGCCGAGAATTACGTTAGATTCCTGTCGAATTCGGTCGTGTTCAACGAGATTTGCAACAAGGGACAGCAATGGCAGACCCCACAATCCAAAATAAAACAAAAGACAGCAACAGCGCCTGGTCTTTCGAGAGCTTACGCTCCCTCGCCCTGTTGTTTCTTGCGGTTTTTGCCATCCGCTGGTCGATTGCTTCGCCCTATCACGTGCCGACAGCCTCCATGGAACCAACCATCAAGGTTGGCGATCGTCTGTTGGCCTATAAACTTGCCTACAACGTCAAAGTTCCATTTACCGACTGGGTTCTCGCCAGCTGGGGCTCGCCTTCCCGGGGCGACATCATTGTCTTCAAATTCCCGAATGATCCAAACATCGACTACGTAAAAAGGGTCGTGGCCATTGGCGGCGATGAGGTTGCCGTCATCGACAACGTCCTTTATGTGAACGGCAAGGCCCAGCAACTCAACGACCACAACAACGACCGCGCCATCCTGAACGACATCGAGGACGACAAGGACATCAAACTCCTTTTCAGGGAAAACCTCGAAGGAACGGACCACTGGGTCATCCAGAACAAGCCGACGGCCTTTCGCCCAATTAGCACTTACCCGGCTGGAGGCATCGCACACAGGGTGCCAGATGGCTTCGTCTTTGTTGTCGGCGACAATCGCGATAGCTCGTCCGATTCCCGCATTTGGGGCGATGTTCCCCTTGATTATGTTCGGGGCCAGGCGATGTTTGTCATCTGGAGTATTTACAGCCCTCGCGAGGGCGGCTGGTGGAAGCTACGTTATGATCGCTTCGGACACTCTCTAAAGAGTTAAATTCATGTCATAATAGGTGAAAACAGGTGTTCGTTTTCCCTACTCCTTTAAGAATCGGACTGACATGACCGCAGTCGCTTCTGACTTCATTTATATGCGTGAATTCTGGTCCGGCGACTCACGGGACGGATGCCTCGTCAATGGCGAGGGTTATCATTACTACCGGATGTCGCGGGAAGGCTTTATCTTCGAGGCCTACGAATTTTACGAGACCGAAGATGGCCGTGAAGTCGCGTCGCCACTGCCAGAAATGCAAAATGTTGACTGGGTGAAAGACCTAGGTTTTGACGACATGGAGGCCTTGGACATAGTCGAAGAAGGCGATTTTCTGCGCGTCCGGACCCTGACCGAAGCGCCGCCTAAATCTAAAGTCTAAAGCCTATACCGCGTCGGCATCGTCTTCGGCACCGCAGGAACGCATCGAATCACGTTGGCGCAGGACGTGGCCATACCAGCTGGTCGTCTGTTCGATCATCCATTGCCAGGCAGAAAATTGCGCCGTTGGAATCTGCTCCTCACAGAACTCCCGCAGATCTTCCATCGACCCGGTAGGATTTTTTTGAATCCAATCTTTCACCGACCGCTTAAACGAATTGGCATCAAACATGAAGAGGCTCCTTGGATGCGCTTCTGATTCCTGTAGACCGACCTTAGAGAGGTCGGCAAAATCTACCGGGGCTTGAGGCATGAATCGCAAAAAGGTCGCAAACCAAGAGGGGCACACCGTGTCTGAGATCAAACTTCCGCTGAAATCCTTTGTTAATTTGGACGGAATTTTCCAAGCCGCCAAATTCTCCGCCCCGGACGTGTTCTCATACCTCGGCAAGGACTTGGGGGCATGGTTGGACGCCCTGCTGAATGAATTTGGGGTCAACGATCAGCCCGTCGTCGCTGGAACAGTTCATGAGGGGGCCTGGTTGAGTGGCCGGGTTTATGTTGCCAAGGGTGCCCTTGTGGAACCTGCCGCCTACATCCAAGGGCCGTGCTTCATCGGACCAGATGCGGAAATTCGTCATGGGGCTTATATTCGCGGCAATGTGTATGTCGGTGCACGCGCAGTCGTGGGGCACACGAGCGAAGTCAAAGGAAGCGTCCTCATGGATGACGCCAAAGCCGCACATTTTGCCTATGTCGGCGATTCTTTTTTGGGACGGCACGTCAATCTCGGCGCCGGGACCAAACTTGCCAACTTGAAACTCAAGGGCGATGAAGTTCGATTTCGCGATCCGGCCACCGGGCTACCCGTTGCGTCTGGTTTGCGAAAATTTGGTGCCATCATGGGCGACTATTCACAAACCGGCTGCAACGCCGTCCTCTCGCCAGGAACGCTGATGATGCCGGGAGCAACCATCATGCCGTGCGTTCATGGGCATGGAATCATCAAAAGCCCCCATGTGGCAAAAATTCCTAAATGACTGCGCATCCACCGGGTGGTAACATTTTGTCATGCGCGCCCAATCGTCACATTTGAATCAACCTCCAACGCGACAACATCCTGACCACGTCGGATCTTCTGACGTTATTATTCGGCGCGTGCGGATTATGTGCGATTTATTTAATCTTGCTTTTGAAATGAAATCCCTTGAACTTGAGCGCCGACACCGAGAGGCGTCTCCCGATTGGATCAAACAAGAGACCTTACGGCTCATTGAGTTAGGAACCCGCTGAGAAGGAGGTCCCGTGAAACCCGTTGATGTCGCAACCGGCCTCTCTCTTGTGATCGGCTTGTTTGAAGTCGGCCGAATTGAATACATGATTGTCGGCTCTGTCGCCGGTGCTATTTATGGTGAGCCGCGATTGACACGGGATTTGGATCTCGTCATTTCATTGGCACCGACATACGCGCCGGCATTTTCATTGCTTTTTGATCCCAATGACTTTTATGTACCTCCCGTAGAAATCATCTCCCAAGAGATTGTCCGTGGTGGGATGCTCAATTTACTGCATCATCAAAGTGGTTTGAAGGTAGATTTGGTTTTTCGAAAGTCCAATGAGCATGCCATCATGGAGTTTTCCCGTCGGCGCCGCATTGAAATCTTGTCAGGACTCACAGCCTGGGTCGCCGCGCCTGAAGACGTGATCATCGCAAAACTCCGGTTTTACCGTGAAGGTGAATCCGTCAAACATTTAGCCGACATACGCGGAATCATCGCCAACACACCGATTGACCGTACATACCTGGACCAGTGGGTCCAAGCACTGCGCCTCCAGGCCTATTTCGCCGAGATCTGACCCCCCTTTAGCTTTGTTCAGGCTTGTGTGCGTCTTACGTCATATAAGTTTCCATTAAACTTTTCGGGTATTTCCGCCGATAAACCCTCATGGTTACAATGAAAAATTGGTTTTCACTTATAATTCGCTGCCTTACGTTGCACCTTAGTGTGATGCCCATGGCGCTCACGGTGCTCATGGTGCAAGGATGTTCGCCTGCGCCTGAGCCCGCCCAGAAAAACGCCGCCCCAGGGGAGAGCAATGCCCTCCCACCAGGTCTGGAAAATTCTTTTTCCGACGCCCAAAAAATCCTGGTGGCGAGCTTTGTAGCAATCTACCGGTGCGTCAGCCCTTCCGTCGCCGGCAAGGAATACAGCAATCGAATTTATGTGACAGAGCAAAGTGAATGCGCGACGGCCAATTACACCGTTGAGGGCGGCGGACCTTATTTCATGGCTTCAGGGGCGACCGACAAGCAATTGTTCAGATGGTACCGGCAGACTGGGGCAGGTATTTTACACTACTACTTGCAACCTGGAGAGGCCCCCAACGATCCACAATATGTCTTGGAGGGCAGCGTCTGGAATATAGCCAGTCAGAATCTCAACCTACCCAAGTCTGCCCCACTTTTTAGGTGCGTCCATCGCTGCGCCAATGCAGACCAAAATATTTGCGATGGCAATATGCAGTGGCTGTCACTTGATCAAGGGTGTGAGGGCAAGGGCAAGGGCTCAGGCGAAATCTTGGGATTTGTTTTGACGCCCTGATTTTAAAATTGATTGAGGCCATAGCGAGTTTGAATAAAAAATAAAAAATAAAAAACAAAAAAGAGACCGCACATCCTGTGCGGTCTCTCTCTTGCGGAATTCTAAAATTCTGGACTACTGAGCCTTGGCGCACCATGGCAGAGTCGGATCAATCAAGCACATTATCTCGCACATCGCCGGATCTCCTAATGGGCATTCCTCGTCACCACCGCCGCCGCCGCCATTGTCACCGGCTTCTTTGACCGAGATGGTCAAAGACGTAGACGTTTGGCCTTTTGCGTCGGTTCCAGAAATCGTCGTGTCACCAACTGCCACTGCCGTCACTGCGCCACCGACATCGACGGTTGCAGCGGCTGCATTGGAGGAGGTGAACTTCACCTGGCCATCAGCGTTTTTCATCTTCATGACGAAGCTCTCGCCCGGGGCGATCGTGGCAGCAGCAGGCACCAAAAAAGTCTGCTTGGCCAGCAGGGCTTCCGTTGCAGCGCCGGCATCGACGCGGCAATCACAAGCGGTTTCGATCGATGCCTTGACGCCAGTTGTCTGGAGAAGGGCACGGATTTCAGCGCCGGTCAGGGACGGGTCTTGCGCCTTCAAGAAAGCAACCAAGCCGGCAACCAATGGCGTCGCCATGGAGGTGCCGGACAGGTCGCCGTACTTCTGGGAAGGCAACGTGCTCATGATTTTAAGGCCCGGCGATGCCAAGTGCACCGTTTTATTGCCAAAGTTTGACCAAGATGGCTTCTCGTCTTGAGGACCTGAAGCCGCAACGGTGATCGTGTTTGGGAAGCCAGCGTTGGCCGGGAACATATCGGTCGTGTCGTTATCTTTTCCGTCGTTGGCCGCTGCGGCAACAAAAATCACCCCAGCCTTGTCAGCGCGCTCAACGGCTTCGATCAGCGGGGTTGCCTGGGAACGGGCAACCGCTGCCCCCCAGCTTGCCGAGATCACTTGAGCGCCCTGCTCGATGGCATAGTCAATCGACTTGACGCCGCCCATGAGGTCACCCGAGCCGTCTTCACCAAGGAAACGAACCGGCATCAGGCTTACATCTTGTGCGATGCCAGACGTGCCATTATCGATTTTGCCCGATGCACCGATGATGCCGGCACAGTGCGTGCCATGACCAGGATTCTTGTCGCTGGTCTTGTCCATTGGATCGTCATTATTGTCACGGAAGTTGTAACCCTTGATCATGTTGGGCTTCAGCGACTCGTGATTGTAGTCGATGCCGGTGTCGATCACGGCAACTTTGATATTACGAGATCCCTTGTTGCCAGCAATCTGCCAAGCCTTCTCGGCATTGACCTTGGCGAGGGCCCACTGCTCGCGCAGTGCATCGGCACTTGGCGGAGCTTCAAAACGGTGTACGCGGAAATTCTCCACAACATATTCAACATTGGGGTCAGCCATCAGGCGGGCCAGACGGGCTGCTTCGGCTTCCATGCTCTTCTCAGAGATGGAAATCTTAAGGAGACGTCCCTTCTCGTGAGTGTCAAGTACGTTGTAAGCAGAGCGCAGGGATTCTTTGCCGTTATTTTTGTACTTAACGACATAATCTTTTGCGAAAACTGGCGACGAGAAAATCAGAAGGCTGGATACCCATAAACCAACGCGGCACTGCATAAACACTCCTTGTCACAACGTTCTTCGTTGACACGAACCCAGTCAGCACGGAAATCCATTTCCATACGGAGCCAGGAAGTCTGATACGGCCTGAAACGACAATGCTTTAAATCTGAATAATTAAAGAGTGTACTGAACTTTTTGCCGGGTGGGTAGACGGGGTAGGAAAAAACTTCCGGGAAAATTCGAGGGGGGCCGCGAAAGCCGCCCCCCTCAAGACTTCTAGAATTTGAACTTGCCAGACATCATGGACACGTGGCCAGGGAATGTGCAGAAGAACACATAGTCCCCGCCCTTTTTCATCTTGTCGGTCTTGAAAGTGATCGTCTCCGACTCGCCGCCTCCCAAAAGCTTGGTGCGAGCGATAATAGCGGGGGCCGTCGGCGTGTAGCCATTGGCAGGGCCGGCTTTTGTGCCTGCGTCGACAATCTTAGCCTTGTCTGCCGTGGCTGAGAGGATCCAGTTGTGGCCCATAGCGGCCTTCGGCAGCTTACCGCTATGCTTCAAGGTCAATTTTACTTCGGTGCATCCGGTGCCATCAAGTTCCTTCTTATTGAACTGCATCGCATCGGAACCTTCGATGCTCAGGTCGCAGGTCTTGGCGGAAGCAGCCGATGCTGCGCCAACAAACAAAACCGCACTGCAAATCATTTTTGAAACTAATTTCATACGCGTCTCCCTGTGAAATAAACTTACCATCACTAATGTATAACTACTTTTCCAACGGATCTTCCAACGGATTTTTCAGCAATTTTTCCAGCTCGCGAATTCGCTTTTCAAGTTCCGGCAGCTTTCGTGCAAGAACCTGCTGCTTACGCCAATCCGCAAGAGGCACCGCTGGAATACCGGCATACTGTCCGGGGGGAAGATTGCTTTTGGTCATCACCGAAAAGGCTGCGACCACAACCCCCGCCCCAACCTCCACATGGTTAATAACTCCCGTATGGCCTGCGAGGATGGCTCCCTTGCCCAGGCTGCTCGAACCAGCCATGGCCGACATCCCGCAAATCATGGCCGACTCGCCAACGGTGCAGTTATGGCCGACGTGAACGTGGCTGTCGAGTTTTGCGCCATTCTTGATTGTCGTGGCATCAAAGGCCGCCCGGTCGATCGTCGAACAAGCGCCAATTTCAACATCGTCTTCAATCACCACGATGCCAATTTGTGGGACCTTGGCAATACCGCCGGGGCCAGGCGCAAACCCAAATCCGTCTGCACCGATCACAGTTCCTGCGTGGATCGTGCAATTTCTACCAACCTTACAGCCATGTTCAATGACAACATTGGCGCGGATTTCGGTGCCCTCGCCGATCTCGGCGCCAGGTCCGATATAAGCCCCTGGATAGATCACCACACCGTTGGCGATTTTGGCCGTTGGATCCACATAAGCATGAGGACTTATGGCTTGTGCGGGCTTTGGCGATTCCACCAAGCGCGATGCCACCACGGCAAAAGCCCAGTAGGGATTCTTGTGAACAAGCAACACACACGGGGCCACAGCCTTGGCAAACGCTGGGCTGACGATGACGGCCGTGGCGCCAGTTTCCGGCAAGAATTTTTCGTAGGACCCTGAAGTTAAAAAGGAAAGGTCGCCAGCTCCAGCCCGCTGTAATGGAGCTAGCGTTTCGATGGTGGAATTAGCGTTCAGCTTGCCGCCTTCTGGAATGACCACCTCGGCGCCAATCCAAGACGCGACCTCGTGGACAGAAACTGGCAAGGAGTTTGGGGGATTTTTGGAATTCATGGGGGACCTCCACTCTGACGCTTCTGCCATGCCGCGACAAAAAATCCAGCAAGCTGGGCCGATGCTCCCGTGTAGGTCGCCGGCGTCAATTGTTTCAAGCGCTGCCAATCATCGGCTTCGAAAACCAATGAGACTTCAGGCATTACCCCAAGGTCGTCAAGCAATTGCAGGTAATCATTGCGCGTCATCTGAATGCCACGCGTCGCAGATTTCATCCGGGCATAGGCCCCTTCAACCCCGCGCACCCGCAATAAAGATTGCACGGCCTCGCCGAGAATTTCCCAGTGCCTGTCCAGGTCGTTGGCCAGAGCGATTTCATTCAATTGCAAGCGGTCGATTCCGGCCTCAATGGCCTTCAATGCGAGGGTCAAATGCCCGAAGGCAACCCCGATATTGCGCATCGTCGTCGAGTCGGTCAAATCTCGCTGCAGGCGCGAGACCGTCAACTTGCGGGCAAAGTATTCAAACAAAGATTGCGCGATGCCGAAATTTCCCTCGGCATTTTCAAAATCAATGGGATTGATCTTGTGCGGCATGGTGCTCGACCCGGTTTCCGTTTCGACGCGTTTGAGGATGCACCAGCCATCGGAAATGTACTGCCAGAAATCACGGGAAAGCCCTGTCCCTGCGCTGCACAAGTGGGCACAGGCTGCCGACAAACGGGCAATCCAATCATGAGGCTCAATCTGGGTCGTCAGTGGATTGGGGTGAAGGACGCCAAAGGATGCAATGAATTCCGTCGCAACCCGGGGCCAGTCGACTTCGGGCAGGGCAAATGCGTGCGCGCTGTAGCCGCCCGTTGCCCCATTGAATTTTGCCATGACCGGCACGGCTTCGATGTCATCGATGATGCCAGCGAGGCGGGCACCGAAAACCGCCATTTCCTTGCCAAAAGTTGTCGGGGTTGCAGGCTGGCCGTGGGTCCGCGCCAGCATCGGTGTCGCAGCGTGATCGCGACTCATCCTTGCAAGGCGATCGACGAGAGACGTTGTCAGGGGCAGCAGAACTTCACGACGCACTCGGTCGATCATCAGGGCATAGGAAACGTTGTTGATGTCTTCCGACGTGCAGCCAAAGTGCGTCAGGGCGATGACCGTAGGTGCTGCCTCCATGGCAAGAAGATTTTCTTGCAAATATAACTCGACAGCCTTTACGTCGTGGTTGGTCACGGCTTCCAGTTCTTTGATGCGGGCAACTGCGACCACATCCGGTTTTCCTGAGGCGAGCGCATCCAAGCAGGTTCGCCAACGAGAGGGTCCGTCCAATTGGACGACACCTTGCTTTTTCAATCGGATCCGGATGGCAGGAATTCCAAGAAGAAAAAGCAGCCAAGCGGCTTCAACCTGGAGGCGAGTTTTAATGAGGGCCGCCTCTGACACCAGCGGGGCCAGAGCGGAAAGTTTACCCGCGTAACGGCCATCGAGGGGCGATAGGGCGTTCCATTCCGAATTCATGTCACTTGCACTGACCATTTGCAAACTCCCGGAATTTCGACGAATTAAACATTACGCTGACCAACGGCCCGGTCAACCGACAAAAAAAGCCCATGACAACACTTGGAAGTCCGGCCATAGAATTAACGAGAAAAAACGTGAAAGAACCGGATGTGATTGCGGACTGAAATTGCACCCCAACTAGGAGCACACGGCATGACTTCCCCGAGCAAGAAACGGCCACAAGGCGGAATCACTATTGTCGTCGGCGCCCAATGGGGGGATGAGGGCAAAGGCAAATGGATCGACTGGATCGCCGGCGGGGCTGACGTCGTGGCCCGCTATCAGGGCGGCAACAATGCCGGGCACACGCTCTACGTCAAGGGGCAGAAGGTGGTCCTGCACCAGATCCCGAGCGGGATTTTTCACGAAGGCCGAAAGTGCGTCCTGGGAGCCGGCGTGGTGATCAACCCCGGAGAACTTGTCCGGGAAATGGAAAAGGTCGCGGCCTTTGCCAAAGTAACGCCGGACAACCTGTGGCTGTCGGCCCGGGCCCATGTCATCACGCCTTGGCACGTTTTTATGGATGGCCGCCGCGAGGCTGTTCGCGAAGCCTCCTCAGGATCAGCCATCGGCACCACCAAGCGCGGCATTGGCCCGACTTATTCTGAAAAGACCGCCCGTTCCGGCTTGCGCCTTGGGGACTTCGTCAATCCCGTGGCGCGTCAATCGTGGGTGGCGTCCATGGCCAGTACCGTGGAGGGTTTTGCAGCCCATTTGGAATCCGATTTCAATTCCCATGTCTCTGAGTGGGAGGCGTTCGCAAAAGTGGCCGAGCGCCTTGCCCCGTTTGTTTGCGATGCCGAGGCTCGCGTGCGCCAGTGCGCTGCTGGCGGCAAAAAAATATTAATGGAAGGCGCCCAGGGCACTTTGTTGGACCTCGACCACGGAACATTTCCCTTTGTGACCTCCAGTTCGACGATTGCAGCGGGGGCCTGCGCCAGCCTTGGACTGCCGCCACGGGATGTCACCGGGATCTATGGGATTGCCAAGGCCTATGTGACCCGTGTTGGCGCGGGGCCCTTTCCTACCGAGCTGATGGACGAGACGGGAAACGCCTTGCGCGAGCGTGGCCAGGAGTTTGGCGCGACCACGGGCAGGCCCCGGCGCTGCGGCTGGTTCGATGCTGTGGCGATGCGCTACGCCCAGGACGTCAATGGTTTCGACGGGGTCATCTTGAACAAGTTCGACATTCTTTCGGGGATGGATGAACTCAAAATTGCCGTTGCCTACGAGCATCCCGAACTGGGTCGGATTGAGCAGTTTCCCTGGAACGCAGAGGTTTTGGCCGCCTGCAAACCGGTCTACAGGACGTTCAAGGGCTGGCACGGCGAGCTGCCGAAAAAAGGCGGCATCGAAGCCCTCCCCAAGGAAGCGCGCGACTACATCAAAGCCATTGAAGAACTGTCTGGAATAAAAGTGGTCGGCGCCGGCACGGGCCCGGGGCGGGACGAAGCCCTATTGGGCAGTGATCTTGAGAGGCTTGTCACTGTTGACGCGTGACATTTAGCGTGACATTTATAAGCGACTAAAAGCATAAATTGACAACGATTCAAAATTAGCTGATAATTTTGAATCATGTATCCAAGAAGTCTTAACACCTCAAAATCAAATAGCTTTTTCATTTTTGGTGCCCGTGGCACCGGGAAAACAACCTATTTGCGTGAAACCTTCACCGAGGTGGACGCTTATCGAATCGATCTTTTGGATCAGTCTGTCCTGGCCGAACTCGACGCGCGCCCCGAGAGGTTGGCAGGCATCGTCGCGCGCCAAAAAAAGCCGTGGATTATCGTTGATGAGATTCAGAAAGTCCCAGCGCTTTTGGATGAGGTCCATCGCCT
The DNA here is from genome assembly GCA_947445775.1 of Oligoflexales bacterium. Lineage (GTDB taxonomy): Bacteria > Bdellovibrionota_B > Oligoflexia > Oligoflexales > RGVZ01 > RGVZ01. The sequence continues at coordinate 37,649 of CANFEB010000011.1, forward strand.
GATTGAATCGGAACAACAAAAGTTTGTTTTAACCGGTTCGAGCGCCCGAAAACTCAAAAGAAATGCTGCCAATCTTTTGGCGGGAAGAGCCTTCGTTTTTAAATTATTCCCTCTCACCCACCAGGAGCTTGGGGATCGTTTTGAATTGGATGAGGTTTTATCTTACGGAAGCCTACCCAAAGTATTTTCGTTTACTACGCATCGCGACAAGGTTTTATTTCTAAAATCCTACGCGGACACCTATCTAAAAGAAGAAATTTTAATCGAACAATTGATCCGCAAGTTACCTCCCTTCAGGAAGTTTTTGGAACTGTCCGCGCGTCAGGACACCGAAGTAACAAGCTTTACCAACATCGCGCGGGACATCCTTGTCGATCCAAAAATCGTGTCCAATTATTATTCAATCCTCGAAGAAACCCTGCTCGGCTTCACCCTCGAGCCCTACGACACTTCTGTCCGGAAACGACAGAAAAAAACGCCGAAGTTTTATTGGTTTGATACCGGCGTGCGACGTGCATTGGCCGGGACGGTGGATGATCCCGCTCGCCCGCAGTCCTTTGAATATGGCTCGTTATTTGAATCGTTTGTTGTCAATGAATTTCATCGGATGCTCACTTATGCCGAAAGAGGTTTTCGGCTTTCGTTTCTAAGAATCGATGAAAAAAACGAGATCGACTTGATCATTGAGCGTCAGGGAAAACCGACCTATATCATCGAGATTAAAAGCACAGACCGCGCCCACGAAGGGCATCTTGAATCCCTGCGTAAGCTTGGCCCTTCCATAAAAAATTCGACGCCCATGTTGATTTCCAGAGACCCCATAAAAAAGATCATCGATGGCGTGCACTGCCTGCCATGGCAGGATGCCATCCAGGAAATACTGGACACATGATTGTCCTATTGGGCAGTGATCTTGAGAGGCTTGTCACTTTCAACGCGTAATTTGACTTCGCCCTGCTGCGGACTTTTTTTGCCCTGGGCGATCTGAGGCATGACCGACAGATTGCTCAGGCGCTGAAAACTATAGAGAAACGGCGTTCCGACAGAGACTTTCACGGTCTTGGATAGTTTTTTGCGTTTGTGTTCCACAATGGCCACGTCGAGATCTTGGGGGGAGCCGCCACCGCGATTCACCGGCACCATGCTCAGGGTCTGAGGCAAATCTGTGGCCGACAAAAGCACATGACGAGAAAGAGAAATGATTGCCACGGCTCGGGCCGGGATGGTGACGTCACTTCCGGCCGGAAGGCGGTCCACCGCAAATTCATCGGCTGCGGCCAAGGCTGGCGATGAACCCAGCAAGGCCGCAAGTAAGTATAGCGCGCAAAAATTTTTCATTAGCGGACCTTCACCATTAAAACGAGCAGGATTATGGAAAGCATAGCCTGCACAAGGGTAAAGCGCACGAGGACTTGCGGATTGGACCAGCCCCGCTTGTGGCGGAAATGATCGTGCAATGGAAAGCGAATATTCTTGAAAATGGCGATTTTTGTGAATCGCAAAAGTGCAACTTTTACAAGTCCCGTGCCGCCATTGACGAGCAGGACTGCGGAGACCACGAAGACTACAAAGGGATTGCCACTGACGATGACGAGAACGCCAAGAAGAAATCCCAGGGCACGAGATCCAGCATCACCCATCAACATTTGACTCGGGTGGGCGTTATACCAGAGATAACCCGCAAGGCAGCCGACCATCGAAAAAGCCATTATGGCCCACGAGGCCCCGTCGGGAATATGAGGCAACAGCAAATACTCGGAAATTTTTTCATGACCGAGGACGAAATACAGCAGGCCACCGATTGCAATAAAAGCAAAGCTGACGAGTGTGCCGGAAAGCCCGTCGACACCGTCCGTGCAATTGGTGGCATTGATCGTCGTCCACAATAAAACGGCTGCCAAAGGAATGAAAATCACCGGAGCAAGGGTCAGCGTCATTTTGGTGAAGGGCAACCAGATAACGACTGGCTTCAACTGGGAGAGGATCGCAGCCGCCGCAACCGAAATGATCAAATCAATGAGGCCTTTTTTATATTCGCCCCACGACAATTTTGAACGGTCATCGGCAAATCCAAACCAGCAGGCCGCCCCCGTCAGTGCTAAAATCCCGTACGCCTGAAATGACGGCGGCAGAACCAGCAACTGAACCAGCAGAAATATGGTGATAAAAATGACGCCGGCTCCGGTTGGCTTGCCCTGGGCAGCACCGGAATCATGAGCATAGGCTCGTCCGCGATCACGCGGCAGAATTTGAAACGCAAGTTTCGGCAGCAAAATCCAAGTCAGGATCCCGCAAAGGATGATGCCCACCCCCCCGAGAAAGGAATAGGACGTCAGAAGGCGGAACGGACCGTATACACCATGCAACCAGTGTCCGAGCGCGTACAGCAATCTGACGTCCTCCTAAAAAATCAGGCTTTCGTGCTGGCCCCGCCAACACCATTACGTTTGACGCCGGCAGCTTCTTTAGCTGCAGCAGCGGTCGCCTTGGTCGCAGCCGATGCTTCAGCTTTGGCTTCCGCCTCAACGCCATGGCGCTTGATACCGTGCGCCGTCAGGACTTCCAGTTCGATCTTGTTCAGCAACTCAGGGCGCTCACCAAGATACTCCTTGGCGTTTTCCCGGCCTTGACCGAGGCGTTCTTCCTTGTAGGAGAACCAGGTCCCGCTCTTGGCAATAATTTCCTTTGCCACAGCCAGATCCAAAACATCGCCCGTGCGAGAAATCCCCTTGCCGAACATAATATCGAACTCAGCCTGGCGGAATGGCGCCGCAACCTTGTTCTTTACCACCTTAACACGAGTTCGGTTCCCAATAACCTCTTCCTCGGAAGCCTTGATCGCCGCGATGCGGCGGATGTCCAACCGGATACTTGAGTAGAACTTGAGGGCGTTGCCGCCAGTCGTGGTCTCCGGGCTGCCGAACATCACACCAATTTTCATGCGAATCTGATTAATAAAGATGACCGTGCACTTGGACCGGGCAACGCTCCCCGTCAATTTACGCAAAGCCTGGGACATCAGGCGGGCCTGGAGGCCCACATGGTGGTCGCCCATTTCGCCTTCAATCTCAGCCTTCGGAGTCAGGGCGGCGACGGAGTCGACCACGATCACTTCGACCGCACCGCTACGCACCAGCATGTCGACGATTTCGAGGGCTTGTTCACCGGTATCCGGCTGCGAAACAAGGAGCTCCTCCAGGTTGACACCGATGCGCTTGGCATAGCTGGTATCCAGGGCATGCTCGGCATCGACAAAAGCTGCCGTGCCGCCGTTGCGCTGGGCTTCCGCAACAATATGGAGTGTCAGTGTGGTCTTGCCACTGGATTCCGGGCCGTAGATTTCAATGATGCGCCCGCGCGGAATGCCGCCAACACCAAGGGCCACGTCCAGCGACAGTGAGCCGGTCGAGATGACTTCAATTTGATCAGCTTCTCGGCCATCCTTGCCCATGCGCATGATCGCACCCTTACCGAACTGCTTTTCGATCGCGCTCACGGCTTGCTCGATGGCCTTACCTTTACTTAATTCACCGGTCGTATTCTGCATTTTGGTACTCCCTGAAGTCATTCACTGATCTCATAACACTGATGTCATAACACTGATGTCGTACGCTGATTAAATTCATGATTCACAAACACTGAGTTGTCTTAACGCTTTTGCCCACATGGCGGCCAGTGGCATTGAATGTCCGCCGGTCCCCTCGCAACCACCCTTAGCGGCACCCCACAGAAAACGAAGGGTGATACAATGATGACCATGGGATTTGAAAAATCACCGACGGATATATAAAAAAACACGAAAGCCTATTTCAGGGATCGCCCACGGGAAAAATCTTGTCAATGAAACAAATCCTGTTCAAAAAATTCGCGCACGGTGTTTTTCTCTTGCTCTTTGCCGGGCCCTTGGCGGCCATGGGCCAAACGGCGCCTGCCCCCTCGAACGCAGCCGATGTCTCCAAAAAAATTCCCCAAAATATCCCAAAGGTTCTTGTTACGGATTGGCGCCTTTTTGGGGTCGACCCTGACCTGGCGCGCCAGATCCGCAATCGCCTCAGCAAGTCGAGAGAAATCCTGATTAAAAAATGGGCAGACGGTGGTTCGTTGGATGCTTTTGCGGAAAAATCGCCGAAGAAAACTCCGCCCCTGCTAAAAAAATTCGCCACCGCCGTGGCCGTCTCCACTGACGCAACACCAGCCGCTGTTGGAGCTTCCATCGTCTACGAGCCAGTCCTCTGCCGCCTCGGGGACCGTTACGTTTTGCACCTCGGAGCCGCCGACACCGTTTTGGGAACCCTTCGCAGCGCCGCCAACACTAGCGTTGATGCCAAACAGTTCGAGGCCGATGCCCGGGATTCGAGCCGCGCCAAAAATATCGAAAATCTAGTTAGCGGTCTGGCTGCACGCATCAATGTGACCGGCGACGGCAAGACCCAAGACAATAGCGCCCTTCACATCGGCATGGCCCTGGGCCGCGAACAAACCCGCCGTGACGAGGGGTCAGCCTTTTGCGCCTTGGCATTGCTGGCCCAAAATCTAGCCGACCAAAAATTCACCGTCGTCCGTCCCTGGGGCAGCGAAACTTTGGCCAAAATCCGCAACAGCCTGGGCTTGCCGTCAACCTTGCGGCGTCCGACGCGGACTCTAGTCTTTCTTTGGGATCTTCCGCGCACAACTGCGACAGCCCAAAATCCAATGCCACTCAAGGCTACAATCAACATTTCGGAATCCGTCCTCGGCCAGCCTCTGCCAAAAATCCCCGAGACCGATTGGTCCGGAAAAATTGCGGCGGACGGTCAAATCAGCCTGACGCCGGCCAATAGCGCCTTGATGGATTTTCTCACGCGCGAGAGAAACTCCTTGAGCCTGACCGAGGCCCCCCAGGTCGCCAAGATCAACCGGGCTTGGATTTACCTGGATAAAGGTCGCGCCTATGGGCTGCAGATGGATGACCGCCTTGTGATTGGCGGCGCAGGTGCTGGCGGTGCAGGGGCAAACTCCAGTTCAGCCAACTACAGCGCCGCCATCAAGGGGCATGTCGTTGGATTTTTCGGCCCCGAGAAAAAAATCACTTCACCGCGCGGATTTCCCGTCAACGAAGGCGCGATTGTTTTTATCCGCAAGGGCCAAGGCGAAACCAAAGTTGGTCAGACTTTCGTCTACGATGAAACCGTCTTTCCGACCACGTACCCAGCGGCCGGAAAATAATCAGGAAAATTATAGGTGATCACGGCGGCAATCGGATTTTTTTGGCTGTGGCATCTGATTTGGCGTCTGATTTTGTTGCCGCCAGCAAGAGTTGGCCAAAATACTTGTCGACAGACAACGATCCACTTTTTAAGTACTGGCTTTGGCAAGAAAACCTTGAATCCTATTGCCACATAGACGAAATCAAAACGGTGCCCTACTGCCCTTGGAGTCACCCATTCGGCGAGCGTCATCTTGCATCGATAGATTTGAAGAACTTCGGGTGGAAGTCGGTGTGTGGCGGAATGTATGCGACGCCAATAGCGGCGTAGCTTCTAATTTGAGGACCCACACGATAGCTGGAAGCCTATTTGACACCTGGAGACTCTCGGAGTAGATTCCGAATATAGCCTCTAATAATGGAACGGTGTCCGCGATGTTTAAAAGGCTTTCTAACCCACTGTTATCTAATAGTTTTTTTATTTTTGGCGCGAGGGGCACCGGTAAAAGCACGCTGGTAAAAGATCTCCTATCCAAATCTAGAACCTGGGTCATAGATCTCTTAAATGCCGACGAGCTTGAACATTTTTCACTTCATCCGCAAGCATTGGCGCAAGAAGCGTTGGCACGCAAAGCGGAACTCGAATGGATATTGGTCGATGAAGTTCAAAAGCTCCCGAAGCTACTTGATGTCGTGCACTCGATTATGGAAAATCCCAATACGCGGCATATCAAATTTGCGTTAACCGGGTCCAGCGCCAGGAAGCTAAAAATTGTGGGAGCGAATCTTCTTGCAGGTCGCGCCTTTGTGAATGAATTCTATCCCCTGACATACCGCGAACTTGGTGATCAATTTGATTTATTAACTGCCGTTAATTTCGGAACGCTTCCAAAAATCTCATCACTTAATACGGATCTCGAGCGCAAGGAATATTTAAGAACTTATGCCAGGACTTATCTGAAGGAGGAGGTATGGGATGAGAGGCTTGTCCAAAATCTTGATCCATTTCGAAAGTTTTTAGAGGTCGCGGCAAAGTCGAATGGCACCATAGTGAATTATTCCAATGTGGCGAAACAAACAGGAGTCGATGATAAGACCGTTAAGAAATATTTTGAAATTTTGGCCGATACGTTCCTCGGGTTTTATCTCGAAAGCTACCACAGATCCGTACGAGCACAGCAGATATTGTCGCCAAAGTTTTACCTTTTTGATGCCGGAGTAAAACGGTCCATGGAGGGAATACTTAATGTCCCTGTCGCTCCACGCACCTATAGTTTTGGACGAGCCTTTGAGCACTTCATTTTGTGTGAATGCCACCGCCTCAATACCTACCTAAGGCTCGATTACAAATTTTCTTACCTTAAAACAAAAAGCGATCTTGAAATTGATCTTATTATCGAACGTCCCGGGCAATCAATCGTCGTTGTTGAAATCAAGAGCACCGATACTAGCACCGATGACGACTCCTCAGTTATCAAACAGTTTTTAGATGATTTTCCCGACGCAATGTACCGAGTGTGGTCAAATGATTATCGATCACTACAGTATGGAGACATCAAAGCCGTGCATTGGCAGAAAGGCTTAGCCGAGATTTTTTAGCTAGTTTCTGGCGCGAAAGCGCCAGAAACTATCCCGAGTGTAGCGAGGGATCTCGACGCTCAGGGTTCAGAGAGGTCACGAGGACGTCCTTCTTCGCCCGGTTCAAGCCTTTGAGCTGACGCTCGCGTTGGCGTGCTGCCTCCATGTCCGGATGTGCCTCGAAGTAGACCAGCCTGTGGACGTTGTACTATTTCGTGAGTCATGCCTGGAGACAGCCACGCAGAACGCCGTAGCCAAAGCAGCCCGTCTGGGCGGAGGCGGAGGCGTTAAGGTAGGTGAATTGTTGCAAGTCGCCGAGAGCGCGGGGCGCGGTGATTATTATGGAGGTCCCCAGTACGACGCTTCCATGGTCACGTCGGATGGGGGCGTCGAGGTAAGTGCAGATGCACCTCCTCCTGCCCCGGTCGTCCAGACCAAGGCTGTGGACCTGTCGGTCAGCGTGACGGCACGGTTTGCCATGCAGCGTTAAAGGTCTGAAAGTTTACTTCCACCCGGGGTTCCACAATCCCGGGCTTTCTTTTTCTGGAATCAAGTCCGACGCCGGAATCCAAAGGCGGGCATTGCGATCGCAAACCGCCATCACTTCTAGCCACAAGGCGCCAAATTCATCGTAACGCCGCCCGCTGATGCGGAACTGGCGCCATCCCTGCACATCCTTCGAGGACGTCCACTTGGCGTTGACGGCAAGGTTTTTGTTTTCGTACTTTTTGGCAGTCATGAAAAAGGAGTCTACGGTGTCCATGATCGAATTCAAAGATGCAAAGTCGGCGACCAGTCCGACATAGATTCTGACGGGCCAGATTTCGTGTTCGAGTCTGGGGCTGGACTTGGCGCAGGATTTGGGTCTGGCAACGTCGAAACAGCCCTGGGGATTCGCATGCATGTCACGCTTAATCCCGGCGCCGCGGCGGACTTTGAATATCTGGTTGGCGCGATGCCAGAAAAATCCCCATCGGCGCGTCCGTCTAAGCGTTCATCTGGGGCGAAGGCCGACGGCGGCAACATGGCGCTCAGGCTTCCCCTTGCCAACAGATATATTCCCGCGGCACTTCGGCGGGAGGTGGTGCGTCGAGATCCCTCGCTACGCTCGGGATGGTTTCTGGCGCTTTCGCGCCAGAAACCAACTAGAGTTTGACCATGTGAACCCGCGGGCATTTGGGGAACAGAACAGCCTGGGGAACTTGCGCCTGTTATGCCGCGCGCACAAATCAGAGGGTGGAAGTCCCTGCCGGTCATTCGGATGCGGCGGCGCAGAATAGCGACCCTGTGCGCACAGCACTAATATTCCAAAAAGTCCAAATCCCGGTCAAATGATTCTTCAAGGTGCCACAAGGCAATGGCGGCCAAGGTGCAGCACGCCACGCCGACAATTCCAGCGGCAACGATGCGGCCATAGTCCGCCGACAAAAACTTGAACGACAAGGTGATCAAAACCACAGAACCGCGCACAAAGTTGGGGACCGTGGTTGCCACCGTCGCGCGCAAGTTGGTGCCAAATTGTTCGGCTGCAATGGTCACAAACATCGCCCAGTAACCAACTCCCGTGCCCATCAGGACACACACGCCGTAGTAATAGCCAGGGGATTGATCGCGCGAGGATAAATATAAAACAACGGCTAGGATCGTCCCGGTTAGAAATCCCGCCACGGCCCTCTTACGGCTACGCAGCGCTTGACTAACTAGACCACTGGAAATGTCACCGATGACCAAACCACCGTAGGCAAACATGATGGCCATCCCCGGAGACACCGGCCCCGTCGCGCCAAGATCCGCGCAAATTTCACGCGAAAACGTCACAAGAATTCCAATAACAAACCAAATCGGCAGGCCAATCAAAATGCATTTTACATAACGAACCAGACGGACTGGACTGCGCAAAAGCAGCATCAAGTCGCCGCGCGCGACCCCAGCCTTGCCCTTGACGCTATTAAACATCCCGGAATCAAACATGCGCATTCGGGCCACAAGCAACATCAACCCAAGAACACCGCCGACGACATAGGCCAACTGCCACGAAAAAAATTCGCCGATAAGCCCGGCAGTGATCGCCCCGGAAACACCGATCCCCGCAACCAACGAGGTCCCAAGCCCACGCCGGTCCTTCGGCAAAGTCTCAGCCACCAACGTGATCGCGGCTCCAAGCTCGCCAGCGAGGCCAATGCCCGCAATAAAACGCAACCAAGCATAGGCACCGACAGGATCGCTAAGCGGGATCCAGCCAATGAGGCCGTTGGCGATGTTGGCCAGAGAATACATGATGATCGAGCCAAATAAGACGGAAACGCGCCCGCGCTTATCACCCAGAATCCCCCACAAAATCCCGCCGAGCAGCATCCCCGTCATTTGCATATTGAGCAGGCGAATGCCGACGGATTCTAGCTGGTCCGGCAATACCCCCAAAGATCTCAGGCTGGGCACGCGCACAATGCTGAAGAGGACCAGATCGTAGATATCGACGAAGTAACCGAGGGCACCGATGACCACCGTGGTGGTGAGGACGGAGCGCAATCCGTGTTTCACACTTGATACTCCAGCAAGATGGCGACTACATTAGATGGAACTATCCGCTTTGTATCAGAATCCTACCGGAGGCGTCATGGAATTCCTGTTGCAACTCACTGACTGGTTTTTGCACCTGGACGTACACCTCAACGAACTCGTGGTGGTGATGGGCCCCTGGCTCTACCTCTTAGTGTTCGCCATTGTCTTCTGCGAAACAGGACTCGTTGTCATGCCGTTTTTGCCGGGCGATTCGCTGCTGTTCGCCTTGGGCGCCATGGCTGCCCTGCCGACCTCGCCGTTGCAAATAGTGCCCTTGTTTTTTCTGCTCTTGATCGCTGGAATTCTTGGCGATGCGACCAACTATCATATTGGCAAGTATCTCGGACCAAAAGTCTTCAACCGCGAGGACTCTTGGCTGCTGCGCAAGGATCACCTGCGCAAAACTCAAGAGTTTTATGAACGCCACGGCGGCAAAACCATCATCATCGCGCGTTTCATGCCGATCATCCGAACGTTTGCACCGTTTGTCGCCGGAATTGGCACCATGGAATACCGGCGCTTCGCAATTTTCAACGTGACCGGCGCTCTGCTGTGGGTGGGAAGTTTTCTCGTCGCCGGATATTTTCTCGGCAACATCCCGGCCGTCCAGCGTAACTTTCACATCATCATTGTCGCCATCGTGATCATTTCCATCATGCCGGGTGTCGTTGAATGGTTACGCATCAAACAACGCGCAAGGAAGTCGATATGACGCCGCCGACCATAACCCTTGAAAACGGCCAGGCGAGTGCCGTTATCCTGCCCAGTGCTGGGGCTACCGTGGCCTCGCTGGACATCGGTGGGACACCAGTTCTGATGGCCGTTCGCCAGCCCGTTGCTGCCGGCGCGTGGCCGGCGGGAGGCATGCCCATTTGCTTTCCATTTGCTGGGCGCGTGTGGCACGAGGGAAAACTTGGCAGTTACGTCACGGGCGCCAGCCTAGCGCATGCGACCCATGGGACCCATGGGAAGGAATTCACATCATCCCGGCAATCGTCACAGCCTTTACCACTACCAATGCCGCTGCACGGATTTGCGTTCGGCTCGACGTGGAAAATTGAGAACCAAGGTAACTCCGAAGCTACCCTTCTTTTAAACGACAGCACGGAAACTCAAAAGATTTTTCCTTGGCGCTTCACAGCCCGGATCAAATACAGGCTTTTGCCTGCAGCCCTTGAAACTCAATTAAGTCTGCGTTGTGATGAAATTTTAGATGCTGCTCAAGATATGCCTATGCCGGTAGCTCCGGGCTTGCATCCATACTTTTCCGCGAAGCATCCCGTCGAAAAATGCGACGGCTACTTTTCCTTTGCCTACGACAATCTCGAAGTTCCGGCGTTAGAAGCTATTGCGGTCACCGCCGAGGGCAATGCAGGGCCGAAAAAATTTGCCGCTGACATGCTGGCAGCGCCAACGGGACCATCAGGCCTCACCGTTCCGCTTCACAACGAAATTGCGCACAACTTGATTTTTGGTGGTATCTCGCACCGCGCAGCCAGCATCGGAAAAATCCGTTTGTCTTGGACAAAAGAATCACCGTGGCGCCATCTAGTCTGCTGGGCGAAACCAGATCAGCATTTCTTTTGCGTTGAGCCCTGGTACGGCCTGCCAGACGCAGTCCATCGCAAGGACGGCGTCATTAAATTACAAGCAGGGGCGTCGTGCGCGTTTGATTTCAAAATTGAAATCAAAATCTAATCCGGACTCTATCCTTAAAAAACACGTGGGTGTTCGCCGAGATCTATCTATAGGAACACCTTGAACATCGAAAGGACCTTGACTCGCATCTTGTCGAGGTCGGGGCTCGCATCGAATTCCGCCAACTCCTGGGGAGTCACCAGGGACGCAAATCCCGAACCACTGTCGTGAGTAAATTGCTCGATAAGACGCGCCACCAGCAAACGGTCATCTGTTTCGATCATGACCTCGTTATTGAAGACCTGACTGCGCGGATCAAGGTTGAATGATCCAACAAATGCCACCTGACGATCGAAGATCGCATATTTTGCGTGCAAATTGCTGAATCCGTTTTTAAATTCAGTCTCACCGCCCCATTCATAAATCTCAATCGGCACACTTTGCGGCCCACCACGCGTCGTCGGGTCGGTGTCAGCCAATAGCGGACGGTAAAACATCCGGCCAACCTCTTGAACGGTCGGACTATCGCAAGATTCTTTTGAATTCGTCAGAATCTGCACGCGCACTCCACGCTTAGCCGTGGCCACTAGGCCCTCAATCATTGCCTTGGATGGAATGAAATACGGGTTGACGAAGATCACTTCCCGCTGGGCCTTGGCGATTGCGCCCAGCAAGGCTTGCTCTAAGAACCATTCCTTGCGTAACGGACGATGATGAATCATCCGCGCATTGCTGCGGCTCCATTCGATAGAAACCGTTTTGGTCGAAGCCGCAGCCACAGATTGCATGGCCTTTGGGTCCAGTTTCAGTCCGAGTGCCCGATCTCTCCCAAAAAGACCCTGGGATCCGGAGACAACCCCATCGACCACATCAGAAAATGAACTCGACTTGTTAAATTCCGTCACGTCGGCAAGGTTTGCGTCAAAGGCCTTGACCAAGTCGGCGATAATTCCGTCACCCCGAACCACAACGTCCTGGTCGCGCCACCTAAGTTCATCGGATTTGACCTGAATGTCGTAATACTCGTTGGCGAGATTTGTGCCTCCGACCATCGCCACTGCGCGGCCCGAAATTTCCGCATCCACGACCATGATTTTTTCGTGATAACGATGGTTTTTGCGATCCGCAAATTGAAACAGATCAGTGACGGCCCCGCTCTGGCCTCTGAAAAGATTGGTGAATCGTCCGGTACCATTTCCGATCTGCATCCAAAGCGGCCTATAACCGTGGACTTTGACCCCATTGCTGGTCAAATAAAAATAAAGACTTTCCGCCCCCTTGAACGGGACGTTGGCATCGTCCACAAGGAGCGAGACGTCCACACCGCGCCCGACCAATTCAATGAGCTTGTTGGCGAATGCCTGGCCGGTCTCGTCGCCCTTCATGATAAATGTCTGCAGGCGGACAGACCGCTGTGCGAAATTTAAAAGCGACATCCGCGTAGCCAGCGTGTCAATTCCAGGCCGAATATGGGCAATTTCCGTGTCATGCCAGCCGCCAAACCCGTCAGCTGCCAAAGACGCCGGCTGCAATTGCCATGGATTATAAAACCCTGCGAGGGTCGCCATCGCCTGGGCCACGGGATCCAGAGGCAACATGGTTTCAAGGGGGGTAAATTGATTGAAGGGATCCTGGTGCTGAACCGGTACGGGCCTCGCACAGGCTGCAACCGAGCAGACCAGAGCAAACTTTAGGTGCAACAATAAATGCAGGCGTGACTTAGCCGCTCGTGTAAATAGGTTCATTGTGATCACTCCAACCCGCGCCAAGACACATCTTCTGTCGTAATCGAAGGCAAGGCATCCACATCAGCCTGGACTTCTTTGCGCATCTTGCGCATCAATTTTGCGCGTTCAGAGTTCGTTTTTGCATTTTGCTTACGTTCACTTTCCAAGCGGGCTTCATCGGTTTTGCGACGAGCCTCGTCGGCTTTACTTTCAGCTGCGCGCAGTTGGGCAATTTCACGCTCAACAGCATTGATGTCATAAGCCCCTGGCTGGGCGACGCTTTGGCTCTTTAATGTTGCCTCGGCGGTTGAAAAGTCATCAGAACGCCCTGTGCCCGATGTATAGCCAGCGAAGTCCTTCAAAAAATCATTCTCATAGGAAACAGGTTCGGTGGATTCACGCGCAGCGGATCCAACACCAGGAATCACTGCCGGAACCTGCGTTTTGCCTCCACGGACGCGGGCCTGTGTCTCCACGGCATTGTGGTCAAAGTCCTGTGCCGGCTCATTATCAGTTGCAGACTTGGATGCTCCGATGCTGAGAGAAACAGCGGCACCAAAAAACAATCGTCCACCATCAAGTTCTGCTATGTCACGTTTTGGTTTCCAAAGTTTCTTGCCCAAAGCGCGATCGATCGATGCACCGCCGTAGACGCTGGTTTCAACATTCCCAAAGCGGGCGAAAAATCCTGCCTGGCCGCGCCCTGTGCCGAAGACTGATTTGTTGTCATTAACCTGAATTTGACGGCCATCTGCGGCTGCCGTGAGGCCAAACCCATTGGTGACATTGACCTTCAACGAAGTCTTGTAGATCGATTCATGCCCGAAAGTGACACCATCGAATTCTTCTGTTGCGCGATTGCGGTTGCCGACGGCCAAATTCCATTCAAAAACATTTTTGCGATTGTAGCCTGCAAGCAACATCAAACCACCGCGTCCGCGAACGGCGCGGGTTTCAACTTCCTTGCCCTTGGTGCCGATTCCAGATTCAAAGTAGGGAGCCAGCGCCAGGTTGAAACCCGAGGCATTAATGATATTGGTCTTTAACATAAGGGAGCCAGAACTCACCCGACGTGAACTTATTTGCCCGTCGCGTTCATATGTTCCATGGACACCCAAGTGCAAATCAAGCCCTTTGGCCAGAGATGTTCCGGCAAGGACGTCAATACGATTCGACCGGTCAAGGCTGGCAACATCCTGCGCTGATTCATGCGGGGTGGATTCGCCATGTAGTGTGAACTTGCTATAGCCGGCCTTCATCGGCGCGGCGACGGGCACCGTCCCGGTGCCAGAGGCATCGATACGCGCCTGGGGCAGCAAATCGGCGGCCTGAGCATGAGACCCGGCAAGCATCAATGATGCAGTCAGGGCCCACCCAAAAAGAGCGACTTCAGTTTGATTGAAAAAAACGGATTGACGCAAAATCATATTCAGCACCTCAACATCTACCAGTCAGCAACAGCTTAGAAACACCGCTTCAACACCGCAGAACTAGGGAATGAACCCACGTGAGGGAGTCCAACCACAGGCGTATCTCTGCAAAAGTGATGACAACGGACGCGACTGGGTTGGCGTGGGGTGTTTTGCCTCAAAGCGGAAGAACAGTGATTACCATAAAAAAAGTGTAATTACGGGAAGGTAGGTGTGATTTTTAAGGTGCTTTTTCAAACGCGTGCCACCGGGGTTTCAACGTCCGGCCGTGGCCGGCAATGGGGCAAACACCCGTGACCAACTGTTGATCCAAAGCCTTGCTGTCAAAAGTTTTGACACTCACGAACCAGCCCTACGTCTTTTATGACGAATTGTATGATGTGATTTTCTCGTCAAGTTCAGTCGAATTCTGCCGAGAACGACTTATGCGAATTTCCTGGAAAAATAATCGTTCACGATTTTTCAGTGGCAGGACTGCCCTCTTGCTTGCGACGATGCTTGCGATCGACCTTGCGACATCAGCCTGCGGCGCCCAACGCGTTAACTTCCGCAGCGACAGGGTGCCCATGCGACGGGTCATTGAAACCGCAGATGCGACCGCAACCGGTTGCAACCTCACCATTGACCCTGACCGGATCAGTGCGGGCGACGCACCAAAAGTTCGCGTTGGCCTGGCCAATGGCAAGTCCATTAAAACCCTCGCCATCAACGGGGAGGCAATGGACCCAACGGCAGAATTGCAAAGCCTCACCAAGGTTAAAGCCTATGGCCAGATGAAAATTATTGCCGTCGCCACCGACACCAACAACGCCATGTTTACCTGCTCTGCCAATTTGACGGTTGATCCACCACAATCCATCGCCACCTTGTCGCTGCCGTCGTGTTCTATCGCCCTGGATGACATCTCCATCAGCGCAGGACAGACCACCAAACTCCGCTTGTCCATGCTAAATTACGACGCCACAAAATTTCCGATGAAATCCGTGTCACTTGTCCGCAGAAGCACTGTTGCCCAACTTTCCGAAGAGAACGAGGCCATGCCATTACCAGTTTTGTTTCCTGTAATCAGGCCCATCGACCAATTGGGTCTCGGTCGCTATACCTGGACCGCCACCATATCTTTTGAGGTCGGTACGGGAACCGCCCAGAGCGTTCAGGCCACTCAGTGCGTCGCCAGCCTGTTGGTCACCGATGGCCTGCCCTCCTGCACCGCCTCCGTCAGCGTTGCGCCCGCCATTTCCGCCATGTTGAATGCAAACGCGATATTATCGGTCCACAACGTGTCTAATGCCGCGGGCTTTACGTTCCCTAAAGACAGCACCAATAGCGATGATAGAAAAGTTCCAGACGCAGATGGCAACGCCACGTTTACGGTAAAATTATCCCAGTCCGGAACCAACCTTTTTCCAGTCCGCGTCTCGAACCCCTCTGGGTCGGCAACATCACTGTGCGTCGCAACGATTGATGTTCCCGCACCAGGCCCCGGCCCGACTTGCCAGATAAGCCCGGCTTCGGCCTCGGCTCGTGTTTTGGAAGCCAAGGAATTCAGACTTAGCCGATCCGGCGACGAAACAAATTTTTCAAATGTCGTGTCGAAAGTAGTTGTTATCGGCAGTACTGAAGATGATGCGACGGAGAGCGACTGCGTCGGAACGGCTCTCGCCGACAGCATTTGCCGTTCGGCGGCCTTTAAATCCGGCGGGCAAAAACTTATCCGAGGCAAAGTTACCGCAAAAGATCCAAACGGAAACGACTACCAAAGGGACTGCATCGCGACCATGAACGTCACGGAGCCAGTTGCGGCATGTGAAGTCCTTTTTGCAAGCCCGGCGGCACCAGTCGATCAAACTCGGTCCAGCGTCACTTTTGCCGGCATGCCGGTCCCAGTCCCTTTCAGCATCAAGCAAACCGCGGCGTCCGGGGCTTTACAATTGCCCATTGAAGTCGTGACACCGGATGGCAAGACAACCACGTTCTCTCAAATAACGAACATCGGACAATTTACGCTGACGAGTTCCACTGGCAGCGGCGACAAGGCATTCACCTGTATCGCCCACGGCCCTGGCGGATCCTCGACTTCAAACAGCATCCTGACCGTGACTGATCAATCGCCATCGTCACTGGGGTGCATCGTCACACGCAATGCGAAAGACACGGCTACTTTGATTGCCGGGCAAAGCGTCCGCCTGACCTTGGTGATGACCGCCGGTAACGATCCTCTGGCATCGTCACGTCTCGGGACACAGCCAGCGGTTCCCGCTGCAAATTTTTTCAAAATTGACGAACGCCATTTTTCGATAGAGAGAGATTATGCATTCACCCGTCAGAATGAAATTGCGACCGCCAGTGTAACCGACACCGCAGGCAAAACCGCCACCTGCACGCCGGCCTTTGAAATCGGAAACCTGGTCGAACTGCCGACTTGTACGATCAACAATCTGACGTCCACCATCACTGCCAACGTGAACACACCGGCGCCGACTGATGCAAATTTGCAGCGATTTACGTTCACCGCCAACCCGACGTTGGCGATCAGCGGCGGAAACCTGGGCACGACCTATACCGAAGGGGCATGGTCCCTTGAACTCGGCGCCGCCGTTGCTGCATCGGCTTATCCGTTGAGCCGTAGTGGCAGCAATGTCCTTAATAATCAATTGACCTCGGCAAATTTTGTTTCGGAACAGATTACCGGGCGAATCAAATCCGAAATCACCATCGGCGGGTTTAAGCAGGCGTGCGTCTCGCCGGAACTTGTGGTTCAACGCAATGCAAACCTGCGGGCCACATTCAACTTCGGGAACCTCAACGGCGAAGTCAGTTTCAAGAATCAAACCTATGCCTGCAATGCCACCACATGCGCGTTCGACATCCCTGCTGGCGCTGTTGTTCAGGCAAGGGCAAGTAACAGCCTGACGCACCTGTTTACCGGATGGAGCAGCGGCCCTTGCGCGGGCGGTACTTTACCGACTTGTACTTTTAACATCGCAAGTCCTGTGAGCCTGGCAACCACCGAGACACTGGTAATACGGCCGACATGCATGATCAACGGTCTTGCATCGCCGATCACAGCCAACGTGAACACACCGGCACCAGTTGATGTAAACGCGCAGCGATTTACCTTCACCGCCAATCCGACGTTGGCGATCAGCGGCGGAAACCTGGGAGCGACCTTTACTGAAAGCGCATGGAATCTTGAACTCGGCGCCACCGGTGCGGCATCGACCTATGCCCTGACCCGCAGTGGCAGCAATGTTCTGAACAATCAATTGACGTCAGCAAATTTTGGCACAGGCCAAATCGCAGGAAGAATCAAAACCAACATAACAATCGGTGGGTATACCCAGGCCTGCGGCTCGCCTGAACTTTTGGTTCAACGCAATGCAAATTTGAACTTGTCAATCACGACCAACAATTCAAGTGCCCAGGTGCGTTATGGGACTCAAAATTTATCGTGCACCGGAACATGCACCTACGCCATTCCGGCGGGGACTTCTGTCACCATTGTGGATTCACCCTATACATCGAGCTTTTATGATTTCAGTTCGTGGTCCGGCGGGCCGTGCACTGGGAGCGGGTCGACCACCTGCACCTTCGCGATCGCTAGCGCAGTCTCGATGAGCGCAACGACCACTTACAATACAGCGGCAGCCCAAGCGGCAGCCCAAGCGGCAGCCCAAGCGGCAGCCCAAGCGGCAGCCCAAGCGGCAGCCCAAGCGGCAGCCCAAGAAGCGGCACGATTAGCGGCAGCCCAAGAAGCGGCACGATTAGCGGCAGCCCAAGAAGCGGCACGATTAGCGGCAGCGCAAGAAGCGGCACGATTAGCGGCACTGTGTTATTCGACGAATGCTCATTACCGCTGCATCAGGGGTGATCTGTCTCAGGGACAGGGCTCTATCTATGGAACTAATGGCGGCTGTGCAGCAGGATACACACGTTATGGACCCTACGGAGGCCACGTATACACCAGAAAGGCATACTGGTGCTCGGTCTTCAATCGTCAGGGCCGTTTCCTATGCACTAACCCATGGGGCGAAGTTACGAGGGTTTTAGACCCGAGTTCGTATTCTGAGGACTTTAGCTTCGACACCGAGATTTCCCAATATGGGTGTGCCCAATACGGCCGATGAAATAACAGAGACGTCCTTTAGCGAGAGGAATTTCTTCGTAGTAGCCAAAACCAGATCCGACTTTGGTCACGTGACGCCGGAGTGCTATGAGCGGCAACTCGAACTGTTATCGAAATGTCCTTAACCGTGAGTCCGTTTTAGGCGGGAAGATCAGTCCAACCCTCCTAATTTCTTGCCGATTTTAGGCGGCCATTTTTGTAATTGATTCCGCAACGTTTTTTCCTAAAGATCAGAACTCGAAAACCGATAAATCTTTATGAAAAATTTTTACGACAAACAAAAACAGGTCATTTTTATCAGCAAGGTTTCCTTTGCCGTAGCGATTACGCTTTTGGTGTCATGCTCCAATGAGACCAAAATGACTGGCAAAAGCACGCGCACGATGCCCGGAATTCCCAATGCCGAAAATGTCCTTCCAGAGCAGCAGGCATCTAACGTTGGAACCGATGTCTGGCAACAAACCGCACCGGTTACTAACGCGGCGCCGATGACGCCTACTACTCCGAATGATTCGGCAGCAGCCCAAGCGGCAGCCCAAGCAGCCGCGCAAGCAGCCGCCCAAGCAGCAGCCGCCCAAGCAGCAGCCGCGCAAGCAGCAGCCCAAGCAGCCGCCCAAGCAGCAGCCCAAGCAGCAGCCCAAGCGGCAGCCCAAGCAGCCGCCGCGCAAGCGGCCGCCCAAGCGGCAGAAATCGAAAGGCAACGAATCTCCAACATTCGAACTATTGGCGCCCTGAGGTACGCAGGCTTCGTTTTACAATCACAAATATCGTCACGCGCAGGGCATTTATATTTAGAAGCTCCCTCAAATAATCCAATGATACCTTTTCCTGGATTTCCAGGTGATATTCGCATTCTCGTCTGTGACTTCAATTCCGACGGATATAACGATGTAATATTTGCGGCCGGCCCCGGTGGCGGCCCACATGTAAAGGTCTATTCCAGAAACTACGCTGGCGCGACGGTGGAAACCTTCAGC
>CANFEB010000012.1 GCA_947445775.1 Oligoflexales bacterium
TTGGTTTTTTCCGTCATGCCTAAATCAGACAGTTCTGATTTCAGTGGAGACGGCTCATATAAAGTTTGTGTTCGCTTGGTGGACGCGTCGGGGAACTTGACCTACGGCGCGACGAATGCATTTACCTTGGACACGGTTTTGCCATTGTTTACATCTCTAGACCTCGCAAACACGGCTCTTGATGGTTATCTGAATGCATCTGATCGCCTTGCAACCAGCGGGATCACCGGCACGCTGACGGCATCCGGTCAGAATACGACGCAATACAAGGTTGCTCTGGCGTCGGCAGCGTGTTCGTCCCTGAGCAGTTGGTCGTCGTCGGCTATTCTTGCAGACGATGCTGGCGTGACCTCCGACAATAGTTGGAAGGTGTGCGTTAAATTGTCTGACACGGCGGGCAATGTAACCTACGGGGCATCCAGTAACTTTGTTGTCGATACCGTATCGCCATCCTTGTCGGCGTCTCTGACCTTGGCTGGAGCTGCCACAGACGGCTATATCAATGCTAGCGAGGTTTCGGGTTCAGCGGCGGTCATCGGAACACCTTCCTTCAATGAGTCTGCCACGGTGACCTATATTGTCTCGACGTCGGCTGCTGCCTGTTCAGCAGGCTCGGGTTGGAACGCGTCCATTCCGTTGGGCAGTACCTTTGATTCGGCACCCTTTAATTCCGATGGAGTTTATAAAGTTTGCGTCAGAGGCAGTGACGCTGCTGGCAATGTCGGCTACCACGCAAGCCCGACTATAATCCGCGATACTACCGGGCCATCGTTTACGTCCCTTGCGCTGGCCAATGCCGCTAGTGATGGCTACTTGAATGCATCAGACAGGACATTGACCACTGTTGTTGGGGACACGCTGGTGGCAGAGGCTGGGGCCACGGCAACTTATGCTTCAGTGTCTTCCGTAACCACATGCAATAGCAGCTTGAGCTACTCATCTACAGTTCAACAAGCAAACGACGGTGCGTTTGCTGCGGATGGCACTTATAAAGTCTGTGTAAATCTTGTCGATGTTGCCGGAAATAATGCTTATGGGTCCAGTTCAAATTTTGTGGTGGATGTAACATCGGCAAGTTTTGTTTCAGTGGCCTTGGCCAACGTTGCTGCAGATAATTATTTGTCGATTGCCGACAGATTGAGTTCCCTGGCACTCGTCGCAGACGCGAGTTCCGTCGGAGCCGATGCCACTTATTACGCGGCCATTACGTCCGCAGCGACTTGCAACGCGACAGCGACCTTTGGTGGGGCAGGGGTTAAGCCAGCAGCCAGCGCCGCTGGGATTACGTCGGATGGATCGTGGAAAGTGTGTGTGAAGGTGACCGACAATGCTGGAAACCTTGCCGGTTACGGGTCGTCGGGTTCATTCACGGTGGATACGGCGAGTCCTGCTGCGTCTGTGACGTCAACAGGATCTTTGTCAATTGCAACCACAGCGGGTTCAACAACTAATCTTGAGGGAGCAATTTCTGATGCGTCGCCGTCGGCTGGGATAAGTGGCGTTACTGTCTCGGTAGAAGGATTTAACGGAAGTTGCCTTAATAACTCCAAAACAGATTTCTCCGCTGTCTGTCCGAATTGGATGGCAGGCACTTCGACAGCGAATGCATGGAGCTTGGCCGTTGACGACGGGATGTTCCTGAAGGGAGCTTTTTATACGGTAAGCGTGCTGGCAACAGACCTCGCCGGAAATCAGCAGAGTAGTGGGGCGTCGGGGGTGCTAACTTGGTCTGCCCCCGAGGGTTCGGATCTGTGGAATAGCAATGTAACTTTCAATGGATCTAATGCCGCGCAGGCATTGGCTAGCGCAGTGGACAGCCAAGGGCGCCTAGTGGTGGTCGGCTATGACACGAGCGGGGCAACACGGGGCAGGGTAAAAAGGTATACACGCCACGGTATTGCGGATGTTGCGATTGACATTACGATAGGCGATGGCACTGCCAATTATGTTGCCTATGGCGTTGCCATAGGTAGCTCTGACAGCATTTTTGTGGTCGGCTCAAAATTCAATGGGACCAACAACGACTGGTTCATCAAGAAGTATTCAGCAGTGGGCACCGAAGATATGGTCAATTGGAACAAGGCGTTGGATGGCACCAGAAATGATGATGATGTGGCCTATGCAATTGCCCTTGCCTCCGATGGCAGTGTCGTTGTTGGCGGACATTCGCGGCGGAGCGTGGCCACAAACACAAGTGATGATTGGCGGATCGTAAAATATTCCTCAGACGGCGTTCAGTCGTGTGCCCAATCAATCGATGTCAGCGGTCAACGCACTGACGACCGGATTAAGGGGCTTGTGATCCGCAATTCTACATCCAGAATTTTTGTGGCTGGATATTCAGATGCCGCAGGGTCTTCCCGTGGATGGGGTCTTGGTGAGTTCAACCTTAACACCTGCGCGTCCGTCAACAATACGGTGATCAATCGTGGTGCAAGTGACGAGGCCTATAGCATTGCAATGGATTCGACTGGGCAATTGATTGTCGCGGGGAAGACGTCCGAGTATGCAGGCACCACTCCTGATCCGTGGATTGAGGTGATGAACACTTCTTTTGCTAGTGTTTGCGCGATTCGCCCTGATGTTTCGGCTGTTTCCGAAGCGCTCACTGTGGCGGTTGACAGCATGGACAATATTTTTGTCGGTGGTTATAGAACTGCAGCGAATGAGAATTGGTGGTTGCGTAAATTTTCTTCGGCATGCACCGAAGATACTGGCAATTGGAACAAAACCCTCAATGGCACCGGCAATGGCGCTGACCGCATTCAGTCGATCTCGATTTCGTCTGGTACGAACGACGTTGACAATATCTACGCTGTGGGTTGGGGCTACGGGGCCGTCTCAGGCTCCGGCAACAACGACTGGTGGGTGAAGAAGTATTCTGGGGCTCCGTGAATGTCTTTTGTGAAGTAATTGCCTAGTTCGTTGATTCAGGTTTATCATCTGTCCTTGAATATGATTCAGGAGACAAGATGAAGCCGTTTTCTTGCTTTAATAATTCTGTCTCTTTGGCTGCCCTGATGATCATTTTTGGCGTTGTGGTGCTGCCGGGGTGTTCTGATGGTCTGATGATGTTTGAAAAGATCTTTGACAAAAATCTCAATGCAGATAGCGATATTTACGTCGCGGTTCCCGGAAATCCAGCGTCGGACCATTTGTCGCGAAAGCTGTCTGATAAAACGATAGGGACGACCAGCAATCTTGAAGCCTTGGATTCGGCCATCACGGATCAGGGCCGAGCAAATTTGGTTTCTTTTGGTTTAGTGGCGGCAGACACGGAGTCGGCAGTCACGGTTTCTGATGCGGCATTGGGTGTCCTTGAGGGCGGCGAAAAGTCCAAGTCGGCTCTAAATCCGGATGCTTTTGAAAAAATTTCCTTAGATTTGTTTAAAACGAGTGCAACCACTAATCTCGTTGATTACACGTCCGACACCGTCAGTTGGGGAAACTACACGGATTCAAGTTTTACGATCGCTGCTCTGGACCGGATGCCCGTGCGAGACCAGGGTCGACGCGGCACTTGTGCATCATTTGCTGGCGTCGGATTGCTCGAGGCATTCATCATCCAAAATAGTCCAGCCGCTTTGCCCTTCCAAGAAATCGATTTATCTGAGCAGAGATTTTATTACCTGAGCAAACCTGATTCTTGGGGTGATGGTGGCAGCCTATCGGCTCAGGGAAGTGATTCGGGCTCGGGTTTTATGACCAGCAATGGGCAACTCAATGGCTATCCCGGGCCATCAGACACTGGCGGGAACGAATATAATCTGCCGTTAGAGAAAAGTTGCCCGTACAACAAATCCCTTGGCAGCAATGACCTTCAAACTCCTTTGGCAGATGGTTGTAAGACGGGCGGGGTGGTGAAGGTCAGTCAATTTACTGCGTGGGGCGGTTCACTTGGAACAAATACCCGTATTGAGCGTGCCCAAAGTATTTATGGCGAGATTCGCGCCAACAAGGCAGTCGTAGTTTATTCGAAGCTGAGTTCGAACTGGGAACGCAACGATGGCATCGTTACATACAAGGGCGCGGGATCGCCGGGGAGTTCGGGCCATGCAACTGGCCATGCTTATTTGGTAGTCGGAGTTCGGAAACTTTCGGAATCTGAATTTCCTGGCGAAGGCGGAATGTGTTTCATCATTCGCAACAGTTGGGGCAAAGGCTGGGGGGTCAATGGACTCAGCTGTATGACTCTAAAGTGGTTTAATCATTGGCGATTCGATGGAGCGATGCCGACCGTTGATGAAGTCCAACTAATTTCGGATGCAAAGCAGAAATTGACACTCGTAAACACGTCGCCGTCGGCTGCATCGGAGCCGGTGGACTCCACCCGCCAAAATCAGAGGGGCGGAACCATACGCAGGCGAAAGGGTATGGTGACCGTTTCCATGCTTGCTGGGACGTCGCCCCTAGGGATGTTCTTTCCTTGGAATCCGGCGGCCAATACGCAGGCATTGATGGCGGAAATTGATGTTGGGCGTCTTGTCGCAGCTAACATGAAATATGGAACGTTGGTCACAGAAAACGACCATTCCTACAAGATTTTTTATACGGCCTCAGCCAGTCAGGTTGTTATTCGTGGCATCGTTGATGGTGACGCCCAGCAGACTCATAGCCTTGAATTGGTGCGTAGTGGATCGGCCCTCATTTTGAATATCGAGGGGCGCGGCGATGTAACGGTCGGCGAAATCACCGAGTCGGTCAATGCCACGGATTCCAGTGAAGCACTAGTTTTGTTGTGTGGAAATGCCTATGCATCCATTTGCGATTTGCATTACGTGGCGGAATCAAATGAGCTGGTGATTGGCCTGAGCGAGATTGAGGCCAAGCGCGAAATTCCGCAGCCGCCTTATAACTGGGAAACCCTTGCGATTGCTGGCTACGGGTTTCAAATCAGCAAGCCGGATTCGGCCCTGACCAAATTTGATGTTCGCCTGTTGAACGGTGGAAATTCAAGTGAGCCCCAGAGGTTGAAATTAAGTCCGACCTCCGGTTCGATTAGCCACAAGGGAAAGTCTGTCGGAAACTTGGCTTCGGGCAGTCTGTGCTCCGGTGATCATCGCGATTCCTGCCGCGTGGTCAGCTCTGGCGGGAAATTTGAAATCCTGCAGAAAAGCGGAGGCAACTGACATGTGGCAGATGCACCAAAAAATTCTGCGCTGTTTCGTGATTGCCGTGGCCAGTGCCACGTCGTTGGCTGCAAATCGCACACCAGCAAGGCCGGCCAAAGGCGTATCGCCGGGAGCGGAATCTCCTAAGCACGTTTCGCCGCGAAAGCCAACCAAGTCATCTGGTCCTGAGCACCGAAGGAATTCTGATTTTTCTGTGGGCCTCGAATTAGGATCGAACGCAGTGTACGGAAATGCTCTTACCGTCCGCTATGATTTGATCAGATTTGTTGAATTGCGAAGTGGCCTTGGGTGGAACATGAGTGGCTTGAAAGCTGGCGCGGGCGCAGCATTTAATCTCCCATTGGGCGCTCAATATGGTGTCCTCGCTGGGGGCGGGATCGTTCGTTCGATGGGAAATTCTGATAAGGTCAGGCTGCCGGCAAAGTTTACGCCCGAGGCTGCGTCGTCGCCCGAAGAGGTGACGGCAATTAGAAAGTACACAATTTCCCCAGCCACCTATGGCAGCGTCATTGTTGGTGGCTATCTAAATTATGCCGAGATTGTTCGATTCTCACTTGAAGTAAACTGGAACAAGGTTGTGGCTGGTAACACCGTCCAATTCAGTGGCAATACCGAATTCGATCAACCAATTGAAGTTTCCAATGAAACGGAATTGCAGAGCCAGTTTGATCTGGCTGCGAAAAAAAAGCTCGACACCAATGGGGCTGGGGTCTCAGTCGGAATGCATGTGCGCATTTGATGGGCTTGGTCCGCAGTTCGAAAAGAGAGTTGGTAAGTGGGGCCACCTGGACTTGAACCAGGGACCTACCGGTTATGAGCCGGCTGCTCTAACCAACTGAGCTATGGCCCCACACTTTGCACTTGGACCATGACGTGGCGCGTCACGCGGCTCGTCATGATTCAATAAATGCCCGAAGCTTTTTGCTGCGCGACGGATGGCGCAACTTGCGAAGGGCTTTTGCCTCAATCTGACGGATACGTTCACGGGTCACGTCGAAATTCTGACCGACTTCTTCGAGGGTATGGTCGCTGCGCTCGCCGATGCCGAAACGCATGCGTAATACCTTTTCTTCACGCGGGGTCAGGGTTGCCAGAGCTTTTTTGGTTTGGTCCGACAAAGCGCCCGCCGTAACCGTGTCCGATGGCGACATCTGGGACTTATCTTCTAGGAAATCGCCAATGTGGTTGTCTTCCTCTTCACCAATCGGTGTTTCCAGGGAGATTGGTTCCACTGCGATTTTCAGGACCTTGCGGACCTTGTCGATCGAAAGATCCATGCGCGCTGCGATTTCTTCTGGCGTTGGCTCGCGGCCCATTTCCTGAACTAAAAAGCGGCTCGTGCGGATCAGCTTGTTGATGGTCTCAATCATGTGCACCGGAATACGGATTGTGCGTGCCTGATCCGCGATGGCACGGGTGATGGCCTGACGGATCCACCAGGTGGCATAGGTCGAAAACTTGTATCCCCGGCGGTATTCAAACTTTTCAACGGCTTTCATCAAACCGATGTTGCCTTCTTGGATAAGGTCAAGAAACTGCAAGCCGCGATTGGTGTACTTCTTGGCAATCGAGACCACGAGGCGCAGGTTGGCTTCAACCAACTCACGTTTTGCCAGTTCAGCGCGGCGCTGCATTTCAGCTAGCTCTTTATAGGTCGAGACCAATACGTCCGGAGACAGTTTGCAGGCGATGCTGGCCTTTTGAATCACGTCCTGAGCGGCTGTCAAATTGCGCGAAATGCGCTGCCATTCGCGGTCCGTCAAATTTGGAAATGGAGTTTGGGTGGTTGCGCGGACGAGCAACAGTTCTATGTCTACTGCCGTCGTCCCCAGCCTGCGTGCGTAGTAATCGACGTCCAGGCGGGCCTCGCGGGTTGCGTTGGCATGGTTTGCCAGTTCACCGATGGTGTTGGCGAGCATTTTGCGGTTGATGTTCAGGTCCTTAAGCTGCTGAAACATCTTGGCCATTAGGGCGTCAGCCTTGTCTTTTTCTTTTGGCTTGGCAGACGCTTTTTCGCGGCAAATTGCATACTCATCGTAAACGAGCAGAAATTTAGCGGTGACTTCCCGGAGTTTATCCGCATGAACTTGTTCGTTGTTGGATGCTTCATCATCGTCAAAACCCTTGATGAAACCCTTCATTCTGATTTCATTGGCAACGAACTTGCGAGCCGTGGTGATGATGGTGTTCAAGCCCATGTCGAGCAGCAAGAGGCGCTCAAGAATGCGGTTCTCTTCATTCTCGATTTTTTTCGCGATGACCACTTCACCTTCGCGGGAAAGCAGCGCCACGCTGCCCATTTTGCGAAGGTAGATGCGAACCGGATCGTTGGACTTTCCGATGGAAGCATCGCTAGTGTCTGGCTTTGCGGCTTTGACTGGGGACTCGTTTTCGCTGGCTTCTTCGCTTTCGTTTTCGTTTTCGCCATCGCCGTCACCGTCACCGTCTCCGTCGCCATCGCCGTCTTGGTCTTCGGACTTGAGAAAATCATCTTCTGAATTTCCGCTGCCCTTGTTGTCTTTTCCAGAGCGCCCACGGTTAGGGCTAGCGTCCACTAGTTCGATGCCCTTGTCGCTGAGGGCCATGATGATTTCATCGAGTGTCTCGGGATTTGCATTTACCTTGGGAACAGCTGCGTCGATGTCCTTGTAGCTCAGTGAGCCATTTTTCTTTGACATCTTAATGAGCGTGTCGACGACCCTGTAGACTTCGAAAGTTTCGTTGCCTTTGTTCTTGTCAGCGGCCTTGCCCTTGGCAGGCTTCTGCAACTTCTCGGCTTTGGCAGGCTTCTGCAACTTCTCGGCTTTGGCAGGCTTCTGCAACTTCTCGGCCTTCTGAAATTTCGCAGCCTTCAACGGCTGGGCTGTCACTGGTTTAGCGATGGGGGCGGCGGTTGGCTTGGCTGGCTTCGTAAGCTTGGCGCTGTCCTTCGAACTAGACTTAAGCGGAGTCTTAGCCACCGGCGCTTTTGAAATTTGTTTCACCGGAGTTTTGGCGACAATAATTCTAGCTTGAGAGCGTGCTGCAACCGGTTTTGCGGCCTTGATTGTCTTGGCTTGCAAATTCGCAGCAGGCTTATTTGATTTTGCGCGCAGCGAGCTTGCGCCAAGCGAGTTATTTGGCGTTGAAGATTTCGGAGGGTTGACGACCTTCTTGGAGACGATCGGCTGGCGCAGTGTGCCTTTGGCTGCAGTCGACGCCGCCGTTTTTTTCGGCTGGCCTGACGCGAGCGAAGTTGGCTTGCTGGCCTTCGATTTGCCGGCATTTACTTTGCTGGCATCGCGAACGGTTTTCTTTGCTTTAGCCATGAAACGTAACCCTCACTGAGATTCCCGCATTAGCGAAATTCCGTTTTCAAAAAAGAAAGCAAATGTAAACCAGAAAACCCGTACAGATCAAGGGATTGATGGTGCTTCGAGGCGCTTTAATTCGATGGTTAATTCGCTGATCGACCCCAGCAGTTCACGGCACTCCGCTGCGGACTCAGGACTTCGGGCTGCCACGGCCACCTGCATGCGCAAGGAATCAATGGCTTTTCGCATACTTCTAATCCGGATGTCGCCCAAAATTTTGTCCACGGCCGCTCGCCGGTTGGGGATGGCAAAAATAGCCGGGCGTTTCCTTGATTTATCAATAAATACATTAACTTCTGAACAACCTGCGGTCAGATTTTCCGGTGGCAAATCCGACGGTTTAACCCTGGCATCCAGATGCTGAAACAGGGCTTCGGCCAGGTCCGTCCAGACGCTATCCCAGCGGGCCTCGTGGAAAATATAATGCCGCAATTCCTTCACATCGAATTCACCCGGGACAGTGAAATAAAGGTGGCCAAGCAATTCAGCGTCGATGCGCTCAAGTGGGGCCACGGGTGCTCGGGGAGCCGGTTTGAGGCCATTTTGTCCGGCGGAAGTAGTCCCGCCCGGCGCTCTTTGGGGCTTTTCGGGCACGAGAGACATTCCCCCTGGCCCGATGGCCGCGTGGCGCAAATGCACCCGAAGTTCTGCCTCAAGCATTTCTTGCGACAAGCCACTGATTTGAGCCAGCCGTGACAGGATAAATCCTTTTTGGATCCGGTCGCCAATCCGCGCCAGCCACGGAATGAATTCCTGCCCGACCAATGACGGGACTTGGGCCTGGCCGGCTCCTTTGAGGCGGGCTGTGATGGCAAAATCCAGCAGGTCAACCGCTTGGGAAACCAGGGTCTCCAGGCCGGCAGTGCCTTTTTCGCGAACGAATTCATCGGGATCTTTGCCCTCGGGCAGTCTGATCACTTTCAACTTCATTTCAGGAACTTGCAGGTTGGCTTCGAGGGCAACCAAAGACGCCTTCTGCCCGGCAGAGTCGCCGTCAAACAACAGGTAGGCGGTCGTCGAGGCAGACTTGAGGGTGTTCAGGTGTCGCACCGTCAATGCCGTCCCCATGCAGGCCGCCGCCTCCGGAAAGCCATGAATCCAGAGTTGCAGCACATCCATGTACCCCTCGACGATGAATGCTCTCTGCTTCTGGCGGATCGTCTGACGGGCCCGGTCATAACCAAACAACAGGGACGACTTGTCGAACAGCTTGGTTTCGCGGCTATTGATGTATTTAGCCGGATGGTCGCCCAAGGCCCGGCCACCAAAGGCCACCAAGCGCCCTTGGCCGTCACGGATCGGGATCATCAAGCGATTGTCGCGGAAAAAATCATAGAGGCGCCCGGTTTTCTCAGATGTGGTTCCAAGCGAGCAGGCCTTAATGTCCCGTTCCTGAAATCCCATCGCCCGAAGCTTGCGCACCAGACCCCACGGCTCCGTCGGGGTCAGGCCGAATCCAAAATCCTCAATTTGTTCTGCGGAAAATCCCCGTTTAGCGAGGTATTCTCGGGCCAGTTCGCCGGCGGGAGATTTCAAGTTGGTGCGAAATTCGTCGGCGGCAGTCATCAGAAGTTTGATCTGATTGACCTCTTCTTGGCGGTCGGCTGAATTGAGGCGCGAAGATTCGAGCTCTGGGGCTTCGATTCCGTATTTTGTTGTCAGATATTTGAGGGCCTCGATGAAGGCCATGCCTTTGGTCTGGCGGATAAAATCGATGATGTCGCCTTTGGCCTTACATCCAAAACAGTAGAAGCGATCTGAGAAAACATGGAAACTAGGGGTTTTTTCCGCATGAAACGGACAAAGCCCCACGTGGCGACCAGAGCGCTTTTGGAGCGCCATAGATTCACCAGCGAGGCTTTCAAGTGATGTTCTAGAAAGGATCCGCTTTTTGAGATCGTCAATTGAGCCGGAGCCAGCAGACATCGTGATTGAGCCAGTAAAAGACGGGCTCAGCCCATCTTCCTAAGCTTTTTCAACGCGCGTTTGCGGGCGGCAATGGCCTTTTTCTTCAGGCGGATTGACGGTTTTTCATAATGCTCACGCTTGCGAACATCAGAAAGAACTCCCGATTTTTCACACTGCTTTTTGAAGCGACGCAGTGCGCCTTCGAAAGCTTCTCCGTCTCTGATGCGAATGCCTGGCATTGCAACTCCCCAAAAAAATAAACTAAACAATCAGTCTTGCGGCTATTTGTCGGTGGTTAGCCGGGCGGCAAGGCGATCTCCGTATTCGCATAAATTTTTAACGTTCGCTACAACTAAATACCGGGGTTTGGCCGGATTTTCTTTTGCGGCCTGAACGATTCCGATCAATGCATTGGGGCGCGGGTCTTTGCAGACATTGCGCGGATCCTTTTCGTCATCGAATTCGGTGAAGTCGGAGTTGGCCACAAATGCCGTCGTATCATTCTTTATGATCGCGTGGTAGCCGGTGCCCCCGGCATTCATTACCTCAATTAATTTTGTGACCAGATCTTTGGTGGTCAGATCCTTGAAGGTGGGGCGGTAATGGGCAATTCCGAAATAGGGCGTAACCTCGCCACTGCCCTTGTCGATTAGGAAATAGGCGCTGAGCCCAGAAAACGCCTTCCCCAACTGGCCGTCAAAATCACAGGGTGCCGCCGGAAAGAAAACCGTCGACCTCTGGGCATCCAGCCCCCCGAAAATCCGGCCAAAACCGGCCGTTGCAGCCCCTTTTTTGCGGTCAGATTTGCCCGGGTCCTCCATCTGCAGCGCCTTGGCCAGGTCCTTTG
Organism: Oligoflexales bacterium; assembly: GCA_947445775.1. GTDB lineage: Bacteria > Bdellovibrionota_B > Oligoflexia > Oligoflexales > RGVZ01 > RGVZ01. Next base: position 11,241 of record CANFEB010000012.1, read on the forward strand.
CCGCCAAGGGGCCGAGTCCCTTGAAGACCTTCGGATGATTGCCAAAGAGGATGTACTGGGCTTCGAGCGGGTTCAAAATCGACTTGTTCAGACGGTCACAGTCAAAGTTGGGCGGGTCCAGGGTAGCTGCTGATTGAACCTTGTTCATCCCGATGCCGCCGAAAAAAAGTTGGCCGTCATTGGTGAAAAACGGTACGGATTGCTCGCGGTCGAAGGATGCGGTGACCAGGAGCTTTTTACATTCGAGCAAGGCCGCGGACGGGTCCTTTTTGGTGGATGCGGCCGCGTCGACCGCCCGACGTTTACACTGGCTGTATAGGCTAATGGCCGGAAAACGCTCCCGGCAGGCGTCAACGGCAGCCGCGAATTTGACCTGATTAATCAGCTTTGAATTCAAGGCTGTTATTGCCGCCTGCTGGCATTCCTTGTAATTGGCATTGGCGGTTTTGATCCGTTTAACCGTTGCCGGGGTGAGGCCCTCGATCGGAGCCGCGAACAATACGGCGCCAAAACGAGTGGCATCCATTCCTTTGATGGTGACTTCAACGGGGGCGCCAAGGGGCACACCAAGGGTGATGCCCAGGACGACGACGATTTGGCTAGTGATCTTGCGTAAAGTATTCATGTATCCAATTTAAGGTAACCGCAGGTAATTTCAAAGTTTCAGGGGGACTAGCATGGCTACTTTCGACATCGTCAGCGAAATCGACATGATGGAAGTTGAAAATTCGGTAAACCAGACCGAAAAAGAGATCGCCCAGCGATTTGACTTCCGTGGGGGCAAGAGCTCCATTGAATTGGACAAGGTCGGCAAAAAAATTAAGATTATCGCAGACGATGACATGAAACTGCGTTCCATCCATCAAATTCTTTCGTCAAAGATGGCCAAGCGCAATCTGGACCTTCGCTCCTTGAAATATGGCAAGGAAGAAGCCGCATCGGGTAATACCATCCGTCAAACCATCGAGATCAAGGCCGCCATGGAAAAAGAAGAGGCTAAGGAAGTCACCAAGGCCATCAAAGATGCGAAGTTGAAGGTCCAGGTGGAGATCCAAGGAGATCAAGTCCGGGTCATTTCCAAAAGCATCGATGAACTCCAGGCCACCATTGCCATGCTCAAGGGCAAGGAGTTGAAGTTTCCGATTCAGTTTATCAATATGCGCGCTTAATTCACTTTTTTTTCGAACGGGTATCACACATGGGTTTCAATTGCGGGATTGTCGGCCTTCCCAACGTCGGTAAATCGACCATTTTCAATGCTCTGACATCTGCCGGTGCTGCTTCTGCCAACTATCCATTTTGCACCATCGACCCGAACGTGGGTCGTGTGGATGTTCCTGATACCCGCCTTGAAATGATTGCCGAACTGGTCAAAACCAAAGTCATCATCCCGACCAGTATGGAATTTGTCGACATTGCCGGCCTCGTCCGGGGTGCCTCCAAGGGCGAGGGCCTGGGCAATCAGTTTTTGGGGCACATCCGCGCCACCGACGCCATTGCCCACGTCGTCCGCTGTTTTGAGTCAACCGACATCATTCACGTCGAAGGCTCTGTCGGGCCGACCCGTGATATCGAAATCATTCAGACGGAACTCGTCTATGCCGACGTCAGCACTGTTGAGGCTGGCTTGGAACGTTACCGCCGCCAGGCTAAAAGTGGCCAAAAGAAAATCATGGCGATCTTGGCGATGCTCGAGGCGCTCAATTCCCATCTGCAAAAAGTGCAACCCGCGCGTACTTTCAGCATCGAGCCATTTGTTGGAGATACCGTTGAAGTGCGGGAGGCATATGCCGAATTGCACCTTTTGACCTCAAAGCCAGTTCTCTATGTCTGCAACGTGGATGAAGACATGGCAGCCGGCGATACGGACAACAGGTTAACCCTTGAGGTCAGAGAATACGCCAAGAAGGAAGGCGCCCAGGTGGTCATCATCTGCGGTAAACTCGAAGAAGAACTTGGCCAACTGGATATCCCGTCGCGCAAGGAACTCATTGAGTCGCTCGGGATGAAAGAGCCTGGTTTGAACCGGATGATTCGCGCTGGTTACGACACGCTGAGCTTGCAAACTTATTTCACCGCCGGTGAAAAAGAAGTGCGTGCCTGGACGATTCATCGCGGCGACAAGGCCCCGCGTGCGGCTGGCATCATTCACTCCGATTTTGAGCGCGGTTTCATCTGCGCCGAGGTCTACTCAGTCGCCGATCTGGTCAAGGTTGGCTCCCGTCCGAAACTCAAGGAAACGGGGCTCATGCGCATTGAAGGCAAGGAATACGTGGTGAAAGATGGCGATGTCATGGATTTCCGCTTTAACGTCTAAATTCAAGCTGAACTTCTGGGCGGCGGCTGCGGTTTTCGCGGTGGTCGCCTTGGGGCTGTTTGTGTCTTTGTTGGCCGCATCCGGCTTATTTAACTCATCCGCGTTGGTTCCGATTTACGACGATGCCGTCTGGTATTCGACGGTGCGGCTGTGGCAGCGCGGTGCGCGCCTTTATGTTGACCTCTGGGACAACAAGGGCCCGTTGCTGTTTTGGTACGTCCGCTGGGCCCTCGGGCCAGATATTGCCGGCAATGGCCTTGCCTCTGAATTAACTGTATCTCCCGCGATGCTGATTCGCTTTTGGTTGCCCGTCTTGTTGGCTTACGCCGTTTTTGTTCAGGGCGCGGCGCGCGCAATGCGCATGTCCGCAGCGGCGCAGTTGATATGGGGGTTCTGTGCGGGGGCGTTATTGTTCTCGCCGCGCCTGCGCATGATGTTTACCTCGGAAAGCCTGGCCCTCGCTTTTCTCCTTCCAGCCATGCTGTGCCGTGACAAGGGCCGCACCATTTATTTTACTTTGCTGGCAACGGCAGCCGTTTTGATCAACCCGAAATGCTTGCCTGTCTTTATCCTCTATCCATACCCAGGTTCGCTGCGTCGATGCCGGACTTCGCTGCTTGCGGGGGCTGCGTTGGTGTTGGTGGCCGTCATGATTTCAATCCCCTGGTCAGCGGATTCGTTGCAGGCGCTTTGGGTCACCAGAAAAACGTCGATTGTTCATCAGGTCGGGTTTGTCGACAGGTTCCAGCATTTTTTTGGGCGGGTGCTGTTTTCGATAAAGTCAGGAATTTTCGCGCCATTTGGAGTTCCCAGTCCCGTGATGCAGACCGTCATCGGATCGGTGATGTGGCTTGGGGCGAGCCTTGGGCTTTGGTTTTGCGAGCGACGCCTAGCCTTGGCATTTATGGCGCAGTTTCTTGTGGTTTTGATGGCCGGGACTGCTTGGTCCCATACGTTGTTATTATTTCTGCCGTTTTTACTGGTCGGTTTTGCGCGCCTGCTGTCGCGGGGCGTTGGCCCAGTGAGCGTCTTGATTGGTGGGGTCTGCGCCATCTCGTTGGGTTTTGACATAATGTTGGTCAAACGCATGGTCAGTGCTGAAGTGACGGGAAGTTTCCGCGGGCAGGCATTGGAATTTGCTGCGGAGCTTGAAAAAAATTTGGATGGCCGTCCTTGGATTTCCCTTTTGGGAAATGGCGTGCCAGTTTGGTCGCTACGCAGCATTGGCCGGCCTGCAAACCGCGCGTTTCACAACTATTGTTTGGTGGATGCTCCCTGGGCCCGGGATGAAGTCGCCAGTCTGTTGGCGGCCAGGCCCATGCGGGTTGTGGTGCAGCGCGCACTCGCTGGTTTTTCAGGGGTTTCGGGGCCCCCATGCCCAGATGCGAGATTGATCAATGTCGTGGAATCCCACTGCCGTTTAATGGCGGGGGCTTCCGAGCCTGTTTTAGGTTCGGTGGATATTTACGACTGCCCGGCCTTTTCAGCGAATTAGCTTCTTTGGATTCATTTGGCTTCAGGCTGAAAAACCCGGAAATTACCCACCAGAAGTGACCCGATTTTTAAAAAACTGGGGTGTTCGATCCGGTGGCAAAACTCAGCCAGCGCAGGCGAGATCTCTGCCAAAAACGGCGCCACCACGAAAATGCTGCTGATATCCACCAATTCAAAGCCGGCAGCCTCCATGAATTTAACCAGTGAATTTGGGGTAAAGCGGCTGATGTGCTGGTCGTGATATTGGACGGGACCGAGTCGCTCCAGGCCCATTTCAATGAGCGGCCACAGACTGCGGTAATTGGGGGTCGTGACGAGCATCCTCCCCGTTGGCCGCAAGACCCTTCTGGCTTCCCGCAACCACTCGGCGGCCAGAAATGGATGAATGTGTTCGATGACCTCAATGCAGGTGACGGCGTCAAATGAATGATCCGGAAACGGCAACTTGTATTGGCCTGGTTCGACGGCAATAAATTCCAGCCGCCCCGCAGGAAACATGGGCTGAATTATTTTCCGTGCGAAATTGATTTGGGACGATGCGATATCCAGGCCAACTCCGCAGACGCCGTCTTTTTTGCCTAAAATTGACAGAAAGCTTCCGGGGCCGCAGCCCAGATCCAAAACCTTGGAACCGGGCAAAATCATCGCGGCGACGGATTCAAATTTTTTGCGATGCCAAAATCTTTGCGAAGGGCGGCCCGTCAGCATGGCCTGGTAATAATATCCCGGCGGAATGCTGTCATAATTGAAGACGCTCAATTGGCTTTGATAGACAGGCAGCATTGCGTCAGGCCCTCTGGGGCTACAAAGGTTTTTGGTTTTAAAACGTCGCCAGAAAATTTTTGTGGGACGGATTCATCCAAATTTTCCCGAAAAGTTCCAGTTCCGCCGCGTATGCTGCGCCAGGATGGGCATCGGTTGCGATGCGGAACATTTCCTTTTGTGCTGCAATGGCCCGCGGCTCCAAATTGACGATATCCTTGGCGGTTCGTGTGACGAGATCGGCTAGTTGGATTTCGTCTGCAACGACGTTGTGTAACAGTCCCAAGCGCTGGCATTCCTCCGCCAAAATATCGGCGCCCAAGTAAATCAATCGCTGGGCGTTGGCCTTGCCGATCAAGTTCACAAGCCGCTTGGTCCCGCCATATCCCGTTGCAAGCCCAATGCGAAGTTGCCGAAATTCAAAACGCGTCATTTTGGTTCCGAAGCGTAAATCGGCGGCCAGGGCCAGTTCAGCGCCTCCGCCAATGGCCGCCCCGTGGATCGATGCAATGACTGGAATCGGTAGCTCTTCAAGGCAACGGCAAAACCGGCTCAACATGGCCGCGTAGTTGCGCCCCTGACCATCTCCCGTCAGCGTGGCCAATTCCTTCATGTCGCCGCCCGCAATCCAAACCGGCGATCGTCCCCGGCGCGATGGCTCGGCGGTGATCACGAGTGCGCGCACCGGAAGAACATTTGCGGACGGCGCAGCCTGCCAGTCAACTAGGCGGCGGTGCAGGTCATCGACCCTTTCATTTAGTTCCCGAGCGAGGGTCGTCCCCAAGGCATTGAAACGCTCGGGCCGGTTGATGGTCCAGGTTTCAACGCGCCCCGACTCTGATACCTGCACGAATGACATGGGTTGCTCCTTAATCGCCCGTGATGATTCAGAATGCCCCGAAATGTTGTTTAAAGTCAAAAAGGATGACGCTCTCTCAAGGGCCGGTGGTTGATCCTTGACGGACTCAATCTTGATCCCATTCTGCTCTTTTTTGCAATTCTGAGCTAGAATGAAATGACCAAGTTAATCGAGAGGTTAGGCCTTGAATTCGGCTCCAACAAACCAGCATGAAAACATTATCCTTGTCGGCGTAATGGGCAGTGGAAAATCCGCGTTGGCCCGCATCCTGGCGCATATGCTCCGGTTCGGTTTTATCGATACGGATGCCGATGTTGAAAGGATGACGAGAAAGCCCGTGGCCCGGATTTTTATGGAGCAGGGCGAGTCTGGATTTCGAGACTTGGAACGCAAGGCCGTCGCCCGCGCTGCCAGTGCGCGCCGCCATGTGATTGCCACTGGTGGCGGCGCAGTTGATGATGAAAATTCATGGCGGGCGTTAACTGAAAGCGGAATTCTAGTGTGGCTGAACCCACCCATCGATGAAGTCGTTCGGCGCTTGGCACCAACGCCAAAGGCCCTACAAGATTTGATCAGGCGTCCGTTCTTGGACGATCTCGCAGACATTTCTGGGCTGCCTTCCGGCACCAAGGGACCGGCCCTGCAGCAGTTCATGGAGGAGAAACGCAAGCGCATGGCCGACAGGATCAAGACGTTGCTTGGTCAGCGCGCGGAACGGTATCGCCAAGCAGCCATTGTCGTCGAACCTGAATTTGAATTGCCAGAGACAACCGCGCGCAAGATTGCAGCGGAGTATGCCCTTTTGGAGCGATGATGGACATCGAAGGCATCGCAAAAAGGCTTGGACCATTGCCCTGGCGTAAAATTGCCTTGGCACTAGGTGGTTCATTTTTGGGTGCAACGGTCGTGACGACAATTGTGGCGTATATCCTGGCGCCCAAGGACACCGCGGCAATCCTTGGACCTCCTAAAGGTCCGGTCAGCGTGACGATTCCAGAGCCCCAGATATCGTTCAACCAGGCGGCGATGGAAGAAGTGTTGAAACGCAACATCTTCAACTCAGAGGGAAAAAATGACGACGACGAAAAAGGCCGCGCCAAATCGGGAGAAAATCTTGTTGTGACGGACTTACCCATCCGCGTTCTTGGAATCATTTACGGCGGCGATGCATACACAGGGATTGCCCTGGTGGAAAACACGGCAAAAAAAACGGCGAACAGTTTTCTAGTCGGTGACCAAGTTGAATCGGATGCGTCCCTGGACCGTATTGAAATTGATCGAATTATTTTATTGCGCGCCGATGGGCGCAAGGAAATCGCGGTGTTGGACCGTCAAGATATCATTCGGTCGTCCCGCAAGCGCGGCAAGGCGCGCACGAAGGAGGGCAGTGGCGATCGGGGTTATGCGACGGATTCCCCGGCTGAATCATTCAAGGAGGCTGGGTTTGATCGCAAGGGTGGCACCATCGAAATGTCAGCCGACTACAAGAATAAATTGCTGAGCACTGACTTTGCCCAGGTCCTTCAGGATGCCAAGGCAACTCCCAACCTGGTTGACGGTGAGTTGAAGGGCTTTCGGTTAGACAGGATTCGCAATGATTCAATTTACCAAAAATCCGGCATGCAGAACGGCGATGTCATCGAAGAAATCAACGGGATACCGCTGACGGACACGTCTCAAGCCGTCAAATTATTGCAGTCTCTGAAGAACGAGGCTGACATTGATGTGCGGTTTTCGCGTGGTGGTGCCAAACAGACTTTAAACATGAAGGTAAAGTGAATTGAAGCGAAAGGTAAAGTGAATTGAGGTTGTATCTGCCCAGCCGTGAAGTCCTCGCCGAGGAACTCAAGCAGTTGCCACAGAAGAAGTGGTGGCCTGATGCTGTGCGCCTTGCGATGCGCGGCACTATGGCGTTTTTTGCGGCCTACATCTTGGCCAGTTCCCTGTTGACCATTGTTGCAGTTGGCCCCCTCGTGAACCTTGCGACGGGCTTACAGGCTCGCCAGAAGGTCGCCGTCAGTGCGGGCGGGTTGGGAATTGCGGCGGTTAATTACCGTGATTATAAAAAGTCCATCGTTGACCGCAACCTGTTCAACGCCGCTGGTGAATATCCGAAAGAAGAACTCGAGCGGCGCGGCGGGGGCGGGGATGGCGCACCTGTGTTCGACATCAACGGTCCCTGTGCGCCCAACACCACGAACCTTGAACTCATTGGTACCATTTACCTTGGTAGCCGCGAAAAGTCCCTGGCCACTGTGCGAGAGAAGGGGCAGGAAGACGCCGATGTGTACAGGGTTGGGGATGGGATCATCGGTAACGACGAGGCCCTGGTCGCCGGGGTGGACCGAAACGAATTGATCATTAACAATAAGGGAGTCAAGGAATGCTTGAGCCTTGTTTCTGATCTCGAAAAACAATTGGCGGCGGGCAATCTTGGTGGATCCGGAAGCGTTGCGCTCGGCGGTGGTTCAGACCAATTGCCACCTGTTTTGGTTGATGGACCCTACGTGGAGGCTGAACTTGGCGCAGGATTTGGTAAAATCATCAATGCGGCAAGGTTGGTGCCCAATACGGTTGACAGTCAGATCAATGGTTTCAAGATTTTTGCGATTGATCCAAGCAGTCTTTTTTCCAGGGTGGGGCTGCAAAATGGTGACGTGATCACCCAAGTGAATGATTCCAGTTTGAAGAATCCGGATCAGGGATTTGCCTTGTACGAAGCATTTCGCAATGAGCGGGAAGTCAGGATCAGTGTTTTACGCAATGGAACGACGCCACAAATGATTACCGTCAGAATTAAGTAACGCCCGGACAAAGGGAGCCTTTTATGAGCATGGTGCAAATGCAGCAAGTCAAACGAACCCTGGTCTATGCTGCGATCGCAACGGCATGTCTGGCCGGTGGTATCGCTGGCGGGCGTCTATTGGCCCAAGGGACTGCGCCGACGTTGCCGCCGCCACCGCCGCCAGCCGTTGGCGAGGCTGTGCCACCACCGCCTCCGCCCGTTGAAGCTGCTGTGCCTGCACCAGCGTCGAATTCTGTGCAGCCACCAGTGGCCGTCGATGCTGGAGCGCCGCCAGCAGTGGCCGTCGATGCTGGGGCGCCGCCACCAGTGGCCGTTGATGCTGGAGCACCACCTGCGGGGGCCCCGGCCAGCACGCCAGGCAAATCCAAATCCAAATCAAAATCGGAAAGGAGAATTCCGGATGCAAAAGCCTTTAAAGACAAGGCGAAAACCGAACCGTTTATACCCGCCGGCGAAAAACTTCCCGCCGAATCCAACGTGGCCAAAGATGTGTCCGGTAATATGTCCGGTGATATCTCAGGTGATATGTCCGGTAATATGTCCGGTTTTAGCGCCACCCCAAAACCCGAGGGTAAACGTGGTTCGGCAACGATTCCCGCCGGCCAGGAGTTGATCAACATCGATTTCCCGGAGCCAACCGAAATCAAAGACATCATCAAGGCCGTTGCCTTGTGGACCAACAAGAATGTTATTTTGGATCGTAATGTCAGCGGCAAAGTTCAGATTATTTCGCCGCGCAAGGTAACCAAGGAAGAGGCTTACCAGGCTTTTCTATCAGCTCTGAATTTGCTCGGAATGACCACGGTTGAAACCGGAAAAATCATCAAGATCATGCCGGTCAGGACAGCGGTCAAAGACAATCTGAAAACGTTTTTGGGTTCGACGTACACCCAGCTGACGGATGAAATCATCACCCAGATTGTTCCGCTCAAGTACATCGATGCCAAGGAAATTCAAAATACCTTGTCCCGGATAGTTTCTTCCAACTCCATGATTGCGTATGAAAAAACCAACACCTTGATTATCAGCGACACTGGCTACAAGGTCCGCCGGATTCTTGATATTTTGGGCCTTCTTGACGTTCAAGGGCAGCAGCCCCAAGTTTCTATTGTTCCGATTCGTTACGCAGACGCTAAATCCATTGTCGATAAGATCAATGAATTGATGAAGGCCGGAGCTGGTCGTGGGACTCCGGCCTACAAATTACTGACCGATGATCGAACGAATGCCGTCATCATATTTGGGCCGCCACGGACGATCAGCGACGTCAAAAATCTCGTGAAAAAATTCGATACCCCATTGAGTGATCCCCAAACCCAGTCGACTATCCATGTTCGTCCCTTGGATTATGCCGACGCCAAAAAACTTGCTTCGACTCTCTCCAATCTGGCCCAGAGTAAAAGTGGCGGCGGCGGAGGTTCCCGGAGGATGAACCCGTCGCGCTTGGCGCTCTCGCCTACTAACGGAATTCCTGGTGGTGGCGGTGGTGGTGGCGATTCCGCGGTTGCGGAACTTGATGAGGGCACCAAAATCACAGCTGATGAGCAATCGAATTCATTGCTGATCACTGGCAGCCGTGCCTCATACAACGCCATCAATTCTATTGTTCGCAAACTCGACATCCGCCGCAGTCAGGTTTTTGTCGAGGCGGACATCCTTGATATCAACATGAATAATCAGTTCAATTTCGGAACGAATTTCCTGGGCGGCCAGGGCGGAGCTGGAAAAACCAATATTTTGCATGCCTGGCAGGCCGGACCCCTGGCGCCATTAGTGGTAGGCGGAGCTACGGGCACAGCCGCCGCCGCAGCAGCTGCAGCGGCGCCCTTTGCCGAAGACATGACCATCGGAATCCTTGCTGGTAATTCCGTCGAAGTGCCTGGCCTTGGAACGGTCACGCCGGGGGCGATGATCAAACTCATTAAGACCGATTCCAACACGCGAATCTTATCTTCACCTCATATCCTGACTGCCAATAATGAGGAGGCAAAAATTACGGTTGGCGAAAAAATCTTTTTCAAATCTTCAGAATTCAATGCCCAGACAGGCGTTGCAATCCCAAAAATCGAAAAGGAAGACGTGGATCTGGTCCTTGGGTTGAAGCCGAACATCAGTAATACGAATTTCATCACGATGAAGGTTGATCTTGAGTCGGCATCGGTCACGCTGGATGCTGGAACAGGGCTGCCCAGAATCAGCAAACGCAAGACGTCGCAAGTTCTGACGGTCAAGAATATGCAGACGGTGGTTGTTTCTGGTTTAGTCAAATCAACAGAATTGGAGACTTTCAAAAAAATCCCTTTGCTCGGTGATATCCCGATCCTTGGTTGGTTGTTCCGGAATTCGTACACCCAGACATTACGCAATAATCTGCTGATTTTTTTGACGCCCCATATCATTCATGGCGCGGACGACCTTGCCGCGATTTATCAGCGCAAAATCAAGGAACGGGACGAGTTCATGGAGCAAGTTTATGGATCGCGCTTCAAAAAGGATGATTTCTACGCATTACTGCCCACAGTGGCTGATGGCGAGCATCATGCGGATGAGACAGAAAAACGCGAAAAAGAGCGGCGCGAGCGGGCTCGTCTTGATGCTGCGGGTGGGGAAGATACTGAGCATGGTAAGGCCGCTGAAGCCGCAGAAAATGCCAATGATGCTGCGGATGGCAATGATGCCGGGCAGTCTGATTCTGTGCCCGTGCCCTTTATCGGGAGCTCTAGTGGCGGCAGTTCAAGTGGCGGCGACAATTCGGGGGGATCGCCATTACCGCCGCCACCGCCACCTCCGCCTGGTCCCAATGGCGGCTTCGGGGGCGACGGCGGATCGTTCGAGGCTCCGCCTCCTGAGCCTCCGCCGCCAATGGAATGATTAAATGGGTTGGATGAGGTTTTGTCGGGCAGCGCTGATGCGCAGACAAGGAAGATGCCGATGACGGATCGCACAGAAGAATTTGATGTTCCCGGTCCCAGCGCCTACGGGCAAGCCGATGGCGACGGCGTACCTGAAACGCCCACCAACAATCTGGGCGCCTCCGAAGGTGAATCGGCACCAGACGCGCCGAAGTGGGCAAATCTTCCCGTGGCCGACGCAGGCATTCCAGGCGCACGCAAACGCAAGAAATCCCTTGGAGAGATTTTAGTCGAGACGGCGGTTATCAGCCGCGAACAATTGGACGAAGCGTTGAAGGCCCAGCAGACTGCGGGTAAGGGCCAAAAGCTTGGTCAGATTTTGCTCGATAAAAAATTGATCAGTGAGGAGGACATGCTCAGGGCTCTGGCCGCCCAGCTTGATCTGCCCTACTACACGCGCCTGCCCATCAACGACATCGATCCGGCACTTGTTGAAGACATTCCAATTGCATTTTGCCGGGACAATAAATTACTGCCCGTGGCACGGGACGACTTCAACGTCACGGTGGCCGTGGCGGATCCCCTGAATATTTTCCCTCTTGATGACTTGCGGCTCATTCTTTCTACCAACATCAACATCGTGGTCAGCCCGCCGTCGATCATCGAGGCCAGCATCAACCGCGTCTACGAGCGATCCAACGATAATTCAAAAAAGGTCATGGATGAGCTAAACGTCCCCGAGATCGGGATGGATGAGGATCTCGAGAAAACACGCGATTTGCTGGAGTCCACAGACGATGAAAAGCCGATCATCCGTTTAGTGAATGGGCTTTTGGCCCGTGCGGTCAAAGAAAAAGCCTCCGATATTCACATCGAACCCTACGAAGCAGAAGTCGTGGTGCGGTTTCGCATCGACGGGGCACTTCACGACAAGATGCAAATTCCCAAGCGTCATGCCAGTTCCTTGGCGTCGCGGGTAAAAATTATGGGGCAATTAAATATCGCCGAAAAACGCGTCCCTCAGGATGGCCGGCACAACATCAAGGTCGCGGGTCGTGATATCGACATTCGCTTATCAGTATTGCCGACCGCCCACGGCGAGCGCATCGTGATGCGCCTTTTGGATAAGACAGCTGGTGCCAAGCGCCTTGATCAGATGGGGATGGAAGAGGATCTGTATAAAGTCTGGTGTAACCTCATCGAACAAAAACACGGCATGATCCTGGTCACCGGACCGACGGGATCCGGTAAATCGAGCATGCTGTATGCCTCGCTGATGCACGTCAATTCAACCGATATCAATATTTTAACCATTGAAGATCCCGTTGAATATCAGTTGCCAGGGGTTGGCCAGATCGAGGTAAAAGACAAAATCGGCATGGGCTTTGCCGAAGGTCTGCGGTCAATCCTTCGTCAAGATCCAGACGTCATCATGATCGGTGAAATCCGTGATGCGACGACGGCAACGATTGCCATGCAGTCGTCGATGACCGGGCATTTAGTTTTCTCAACACTCCATACGAATGATTCGGCGGCGACGGTAACGCGACTCATGGACTTTAATATTCAGGCGTTCCAGATTTCTTCGGCTGTTCTTGGTGTGGCAGCCGTTCGCCTAGTGCGTAAACTCTGCCTGCATTGCCGTGAGGCTTATGAACCTACGGATCGTGATCTGCAAATATTAGGCACCACGCGTCAAAAACTCGGCACCAAAAAGATCTACCGGGCCGGTCCAGGGTGCGATCGCTGCCAAAATCAGGCATATACTGGGCGAGTTGGAATTTATGAACTGATGATCTTTGATGACAAGATTCGCGAGACCATCATCAGGTCACCGGATGCCAAGGGAATTAAACGTGTTGCGATTGAGTGTGGCATGAAAACCTTGCGTGAATCAGCGATGTCAAAGGTGATTGATGGTCTGACGTCGATTGATGAAGCAGTGCAGAAAACCCAGACGGACGATCTGGATCTTGGTTTATGACCCGTGGGTGCCGTTGATTCGGCGGTAGGAGTTCTGAATTGCCTCAGTATGTATACAAAGGAATTGATGCCGCGACCGGTGCCCAGAAAAAGGGCAAGATTGATGCGGAATCCGTCAAGGCAGCCCGCCAGAGATTACGTCAGCGTGACGGCACCATTGTATCTGAAATCACTGAAGAAGCTGCCGCAAGCGCGGCCAAAACCAAGTCGCTTTTTTCTGGCTCGCGCGTTTCGCCACAAGACGTCGCCATCATGACCAGACAATTTGCCACGCTGCAAACGGCGTCCGTGCCGTTGATTGAATCTTTGCAGGCTTTAACTCAGCAGGTCGAAAACCCTGTCCTGAAGAACGCCCTGTCTCTGGTCAAAGATCAGATTAACGAGGGCAAGTCCATGGCGGACGCCATGGCGAATTTTCCAGGGGTTTTTGATCGCTTGTATGTGAACATGGTTCGAGCGGGAGAGTCATCGGGAAACATGGCTCAGGTTTTGGAACGGCTTTCGGATTTTATCGAATATCAGGTTAAAATTCGGGGCCAGATCGTCACGGCAATGACCTATCCGGCAGTCATGATTCTTGCTAGTTCGAGCATCGTTGTTTTTCTTTTTGTCAGCGTGGTGCCAAAACTTCAGAAGGTCTTTGTGAGTTTGAAGGTCCAACTTCCTTGGTACACTGAAATGCTCATTGGGATTTCTGAGTTTTTACAGAACTATTGGTGGCTGGTGGGGGCCTTTGCTGTGTTTGCCTGGTTCGCTGGTAAATATTGGGTCTCGACGGAGTCTGGAAGGCGCAAGTTTGATGAGATGTCTCTGAAGATACCGGTGTTCGGGCCAATTGTTTTACGCATTAACGTCTCGCGCTTCACACGCACCCTTTCAACCCTTTTGAATTCCGGGGTTCCGATCATTAAGGCACTTGAGATCACTAGAAATGTAATCCCCAATTCGGTTCTTGCGCAGGTATTAGATGAGGCGAAGGTGGCGGTTCAAGAGGGCAAGAGCCTGAGCAGCACGATACAGAGAAGCGGCCAGTTTCCACCACTAGTCTGTCATATGATCATGACTGGTGAGAAGACCGGGAGGATGGAAGAAATGCTCGGGCACGTGGCGACTGCCTACGATGCCGAGGTCGAACGAAAGGTTGGCGCGATGATTTCGCTGATTGAGCCCGCCATGGTGATTTTGATGTCAGGTGGAGCCGGCGGGATTCTCGCGGCACTGATGATCCCCATGCTCAGCGTGATGAACAGGGTCCGATGATTTTTGGCAATTTTTACAGTAGGATGAAAGTCCAAGGGAGAATCATATGAAGTTGTTACGTCGCATTGTTTCTATGGTGAACCGGCCGTTCAAGGGTGCTGCAAGGTCTGGTATGTCGTTGATTGAGATCATCATTGTCGTGGCTTTGATGGGCACTTTGATGGCCTATCTTATCCGCAATCTCACTGGGCAACAGGAGGAAGCCAAGAAAGATCAGACGAGGCTTGGCATGGGTGTCCTCGAACAATGTCTGCAGCTTTACCGCGTCCACAACTCGCGCTATCCGAATACCGAACAAGGTTTAGAGGCCATGTTGGCCGCGCCCTCTGATGTTAAAACCTGGCGCGGACCATACACCGAAACCAACAAGCTTAATGATCCCTGGGGCGTCAAGTTCCAGTACGAATCCGATGGTCGTAATTTCAAGATCATCAGTGCCGGGCCGGACGGATCGATGGGCAATGCCGACGACATCGTTTATCCGGAACAACCAGCAGGCGGCGGGACCGCGCCGTAACGTAAAAGGTTAAAACCCTTGTTTCAACAAGCGCGGAGACTTCCAAATTCTTTCAGGGGCGGCGTGTCGGCGGGAAACCGTGGCATGTCTCTTTTCGAAGTGGTGATTGTCATCGCGCTTGTTGGTTTTGTGTATTCCGTGGCGATTCCCCAGTTCAGTTTGAAGTCCGGTGCCGAGGCAGCAACCAAGGTCGGGCGTTTGGCGGAAGATGTCCGCAGTGCCTTCGATTTGGCCGTTTTGACAGGCAAGCCATACCGCCTTGTTTTTGAAATGAATAGTGGGCGTTACTGGCTGGAAACCACGACGCGCAGGGATTTTTTGTTGGGCGACCAGAAGGCGCAGAGTGATCCGACCAAAGAAGAAGAGGCGGATCTTGATGCGGCCTCGGAATCAGCGTTTTTGGAATACGAAGTCCTCGCCGGTGACCCGATCATGGATCCCGAAACTCAAACTGAATTCAAGCCGGTGTCTCCCGTTTTGCAGGCCAAATCTAAATTGCTGCGTCCGCAATGGAAGCCCGTTGTTAATTTGGAATGGCGGGAGAGAACCATTGGTCCCTATTTGATGTTCAAGGAATTTCAGGCGGAGCATCATGCCAGCAAACAATCGGTGATGGATCTTCCAGAAAATGGCCGGGCATTTTTATATTTTTTGCCGGGCGGTTACGTCGAGAAAGCCTGGATGGTGGTGGCTTATAAGAAGGACGAGCGCCAACCTGATGATTCTGTGACTCCATACACGTTCAAGACCAGTCCGTTTTCCGGGACACTTGATACGATCGGTACCGGCGAAGAGAGCGCGGTGACCTTTGATTAAAAATAATCGAAAAATTCATGTTGAGCACAGTGGCAGGAACAACCTCAGGCCAGGCGAACGCAGTTTTACCCTCGTCGAGACCGTCATTGCGCTGAGTTTGATGGCTTTTCTGATCGTCGAAATGGGCGGGGTACAGGGCAACTCAATCGCGTTTGCTGAATATGGCCGGCGCGTCAGTGAGGCGTCATGGCTGGCAAAAAGAATCATGGGCGAGGTTGAATATCAGTCAACGTTTCGGCCTTTCAAAGAATTGACCACATCGATCAAGGATCAGAAATTCGAGGATGCGGCTGAATATTCTTACGACCTTGAAATTCAGGAATGGAAACTCAGCCTTTCTACGGTCCTTGTTAGTGCTTTGGCAGCCCGCAAGGGGCCTGATGGCGAGGCATCGGCCGCAGCCGGAATGAGTGAAATCATTAAGATGGCTTTGGAACAGGCCATCGGCGAAGACTCCCTTAAAATCGCCAAGGTCACCGTATATTGGCCAGAGGGCGCGACTCGCAACAGCACCAGCCTGGGATTGATCCTGACTAACCAAGAGAAAATGGATTCGACCTTGGCCGGATTGAAGGGCGCCTGGGATACACTCCAAAAACAAGAGTCT
Source organism: Oligoflexales bacterium (assembly GCA_947445775.1). Taxonomy (GTDB): domain Bacteria; phylum Bdellovibrionota_B; class Oligoflexia; order Oligoflexales; family RGVZ01; genus RGVZ01. The sequence continues at coordinate 27,514 of CANFEB010000012.1, forward strand.
GGCACTGGGGGAGGTAAACCTGGGGCGGCGACAAGCGGTACCTCTGGATCTCCGCCTCCTGTAGCTCCACCGTCTCCACAGGACCCAGGCACTACCGGTGGGGCGGCGCGATGACTCGAGCAATGGCATCTGGCCACCGGTCGGGTTTCACCCTCATTGAGGTCGTGATTTCCATCAGCATTCTGATGACGCTGACGGTGGCAGTTGTGGTGATGATGCGATCCAGCATCGACGTGCGTCAGGGGTTGTCGACTCAAACGCGCACCGTCCGGCAGCTAAACTCTGCGATGGAGGTGCTCTCCCGGGATATTGAGCATGCTCTAATTTTATCCAGTACGGACCAAGTCAGGATGCCGATCGAGCGGACGTTCAAAACTATTTTCCGGGTCGAGCCATCAGGGGAGAGTGACAAGGTTTCGCTGACGACCTTTTCCAATCAGCCGGTGGTGGCTAATTCCATGGAGGGTGATCAGGCATACGTGGTTTATGATTTGAAGGATGCCGAGGGTCGCCCGGGCGAAAGGGACCTGTATAGGGGCATCTCAAATATTGGTGCGGCAAATTTTCGTGAGGATCCACCGATGAATATGATTTTACGGAATGTGAAGTCGTTCAAGGTGATTGCCTGGCGCGGCGACGACTGGTTGCGCGACCGTTGGGATTCGACACGTGGTGACACGCGCAACAAATTACCGAAGATGTTGCGGATTGAACTTGCAGCATTTGTTGATACGTCGGGTACGCCGTTCGGAATTCCTCAGGACCAAATCGCATCCACCCCCGGTAGTGACGCAGCCAAGACGGCGGCATCCTTTGAAGTGAAGACGATTGTTGTCCCGGCATTGTCGTCAGGCATGGCCGAACTCAAACAACCCGTCAGCAGCATCAGGTGGTATTGAGCGTGGGATGGAGCAGCTTCAAAAATTTTCTTAAACTTCCGCCAGAGAGTCTGATAGCCCGGCCGGCAATGGAGTGGGGATTTCCAGTTGCTGCGCCAGAGGGCTCAGGCAAGCGCAGGATTAGTGGCGTTGCCATGCTGATCGCTGTGATGATGATTGCATTGATGATGCTGTTCGCTGCAGATTCGATCGTGTCCTCTCAGGTTGACCTGCAACTGGCCGTCATCCAGCGCGATCGCATCCGGGCCGAGTATGTGGCCAAATCGGGATTTAATTTGGCGACATTTCTGCTGTCTGCGGACCTGGCCAAGGATCTCACCCTTGGATCGACGCCGGCATTGGCTAAGCTGGGGCTTGGCGATATGAACATTCGGTTGTGGGAGCTTCTCAATCAATTGCCTCCCATCGGTGGTGAAGACGTTGAAATGCTCCAGGGGTTCGCCCAGGCATTTGGGCTCACTGGAATTGTGGACTCTGGGGTGACCGAGCAACTGAAGGCGATTGAAGGTTCCTTTTCCGTCAAGGTTTCTGACGAACATCAAAAAATTGACGTCAACTACTGCTCCAGCGGTGCCCGCGAGCCGTGCGCCGCTGTGCGCGCGATGCTGACCGCGCTTTTTAGTTGCCCCGCAGAGAAGGCTTTTTTATCCAAAAAACGCCTGACACCGATGGAGCTTTCCGCCAGGATTCAGGATTGGGTGGACCCCGATTCGCGGACGGAATCGGAGTCTGGATTTTCCGACGAGTCAGATCCCTATTCAAGACGAAAAAAACCATTCAAGGCTAAAAACGGTCCCATAGATTCTATTAATGAACTCAAGATGATCGAAGGGTGGGATGAAGAGGTTCATGCGGTTTTTGCGCCGTATCTGACCGCATATCCCATTTGGAAAAAACGCGAAGATCGCGGTCGGATCAACCTGAACTCGGCTCCGCGCGAGCTTTTGCAGTGCCTGTTTCAGGATGCGGGGCCAGACCGATTCAAGAAATTGGCGCAAATGCTGAAGTTACGGGAGTCCGACTTCAAAGATCTGGCCGGCAAAGACAAGCCGATGGACCAAATCATTGCGGACCTCTTTGGCTATAATAAAAACGATTCAGCAACGGGTAACCAGGCGGATCCAAACAACAAGGCGTCGTGGTTTGGCAAAATCTCACAAACCTACCGGATTTCAGTGACGGCCATGTCAGGTGACACCACCCGTGATCTCGAAGCCGTTGTAGAGCGGACTGTGCCTGATGGTGCGGCCACTGGCGCGAACCTTTCAAGCCGGTCATCCTACAGAATTTTGTATTGGCGGTTTTTATGATGGGCGGTGGTTGACACGATAAAACCCGGCGGGAGACAATATAAACACTCTGCAATTTCGCTGGGATAGGTTCTAGGCCTCTATTCGGAATTTTTGTTGATGCAAAAGATCATCGGACTCGACATCGGTAGCTACTCGATTAAGGCCGTTGAGATCGTCAACACCTTTAAATCGTATGAAATTGCCAATTTTTACGAGTCGATAATTCCGGTCCGTGAAGATGTAGATCCTGACATTGTTGTGCCATCGTGCATGGAGCAATTGTTTCGGGATAATTCCCTGGATGCCGACCGCATCATCACAGCCATGCCGGGCCAGTATATTTCCAGCAGAATTCTTTCTTTTAATTTTTCAGATCCCCGCAAAATTCAATCAGCGGTCTATTCTGAGGTTGAGGACGTTGTTCCATTCAATCTAGATGAAATGATTGTTGATCATCAGATTTTGGGAACAGCTGACTCGAAGACGTTAGCTCTTATTGTTCTTACTAAAAAGATTTTCCTCAAAACTTTTCTTGAACATTTGCAGAAGATCCACATCGATCCAAAACTGGTCGATGTCGATAGTTTGTCATTTTATAATCTCAGTCCGCATTTGAAGCTTAATCCCGAGGAAGTGGTCGGGTTGGTCGATATCGGTCATGAGAAGACCAGTGTTTGTCTGGTCCAAGGCGATGTCCTGCGGATGTTTCGTTCCATCAACTTGGGTGGCAAGATCCTGACAGAATTTCTGGCCCGTGATCTTGAGGTTCCTTACCTGAAGGCCCAAGAAATTAAGCATGCAGCAGGCCGCCTTGATTTCGAGGCCGATCCGGCCACTAATTTGACGGGCATTGAAAGGCGTGCTGCTGAACGCATGACGCTAGGTGTAAATTCAATCGTCAAGGAACTGGGACGAACGTTATACGCCTTTAAAACCTACGAGAAGTCGCCAGTCTCGCGCCTCATGATTTCGGGTGGATCATCCCAAATTGCCAATTTAGATCAGTACCTTGCGAACCGTCTTGAGATGGACGTGACGCGGATTGACCTTTCGCAAACTGATTTGCGGATGAACCCGGCGTTGCACAGTCACGCGGCCATCATTCCCCAGTCGGTGGCAATCGGGTTGCGTTCGGTTGGGGCATCGAAAAAACTCAGCACGATTAATCTACGTCGCGGCGAGTTTGCCTACGTACAGAATTACGAGCAATTGATCAAGGCTGCCGCCCTTACCAGCAAGGCTGTGGCATTTGCTGTTCTGCTGCTGTTGGCGAGTTTCGCGATCAAGTCAGTTTTCTATAATCGGCAAATAAATCAGTTGCAGCAGTTGTATATCAAGGAAATTGCGGCTCAGTTTCCGGATCTAAAACGCAAGCTGAAGACCGAAAATGTGGTCTTCTCGAAGGTTCGTACTGATTTCAAGAATCAAGCAAAAAAGGAAACTAATGCCCGGCGAGATGCCGTCAATAATTTCATCCGCGAGAATTCAACCACTCCCGCATTGATGGTCCTGAGAATTCTTAGCGAACGGATTCCGAAGACGATCAAGGTGGATATCACCACCTATGATTTTGTACTCGGCACGGGTGACGGTGCCGGAGGCGGCAAGGTTAAACTCAAGGGTGAAACAGATGGCTACGCCTCGGTGGCTACAGTCATTGAGTCCCTGAAAACAGTTTCATCCTTTCGTGACATTGAGGAAAAACAGAGCGGTCCGAAGCCCGGGACGGATGGCAAGGTAATCGAGTTTACGATTGCACTGAATTATAGCGGTGACGGTGTAGTTGCCCAGTCGGCCACCAAGGCGCCTCCATCCAAAACCATGAATTCCCCGGCTACCCAGGATCGCCCACTATGAATGAAATCAGACAATACATCGACAAACTTCAAGAGCATGTGAATCAACTTCTTGAACAGGTGCGCATCCGGGTATTTGGAGCCAACAACGAACGCCTCGATTTTCTGTTGGACAGCTTTTACAAGTTGGAGCCCAAGGAACGGGTCGGTGTCCTGGCGGGCGTCGCCGGAGGCATTGGTTTTGTTATTGTTGTCGCATTCGGAATTTATTTTTCTCAGGTCAATCGTTTAAAGGCGGAATTAAATGACGCTTTTGCAGCTATGCATGAATTGCAGGACCTCAAGGCCGATTTCGCCATCGAAGATGCCCGGTTCCAGCGGGTGATTGAGCAGGTTCAGAAGAAGACGGGCGATTTGCAGGTGAAGCCATTTTTCGAAAAGGTTGCGCGGGAAACCTTGGTTCAGATTGAGGGGCTTAACGTTCAAAAAAATCCATTGGAGGCTGATAATCCACTCGGATCAAAAATGCAGGAAGTGAAGGTTAAGGACTTGCGGATCAACAACACATCGATTCCCAAGGTTTTGAATTTTTTGATCGAGATTGAAAAAGCGAACAACTACATCAGAGTCCAGGATATTGAGATCCGTGGGCGCTTTGGAACGCGGTTGTATTTCGACACTAAATTGACGGCCCGCGGTTATCAGGTCGGGGGTTAAAGTGACCGATTTGCTGAAAAGATTGTCCGGCAAATCTGGGATTAGCGTCATTTTTGGCGTGAGTTTCTGTTTTTTTCTTCTCGTGACATTTCCCTATGAGATTCTCAAGGAATCCATCGCCAATGGATTGTCCCGGGTAACAGGGCTTTCAATCAGTATGGATGGTTTCGGTGCCAAGCTTCCGTTGGGCATGCATGCCACGGGCTTGTCGCTGGCGGGGCAAGGCGCCAAGGGTAAATCCCTGAAACTTAATCATCTTTGGGTGCGCCTTAACCCATTGTATCTTCTTGCGGGCAAGGTTGGTGCCAAGGTCTACATCGAAAATCAAGACCAGTCTTCGATGGACATTTTCGTGACGATTCCGATCGGGGCTTTATTGAGCGGCGCAAACATCCTGCCGAGTCGCATTGAATTGAATTCGAGTAAATTCCGAATCGATGATTTTGCCGGATTTGCTTTTGCGACCATGGCCTCCGGACCCGATGTAAATCCATTGTTGGGGCCGGTTTTGCAGGGGATTGGTTTTTCGGGAAAGCTCGACGGATCCGTTGATCTCAGCCTCAGTGCCTCAACTCCCCAGGATTCGACGGGAACGATCCGCCTAAAGTTTCTGGATGCCACCTTGAAGTTGAGTGATCCGGCGCTGGGGCTTCCCGATCAAAAGTTCACCAGGGCGGGGATCCAAGGCAGTCTTAGCAACGGGTTGCTTAGTCTTGATAAAAATTCTGGATTTGAGTCTGATGAATTGACTTTATCCGCTGGTGGCACCATCGCGGTCAAAACGCCGCTGCCGGTGAGCCAGTTGCAGTTGGAAGTTTTGGTTAAATTGCAAAAATCTCTGGGGGATAAGTTTGGCTTTCTTCTGGACGCCTTTTCAGGCGGCGCGGCAAAAAACGGAGAGTTGCGCCTCCAAGTCAAGGGCTCCCTTGCCCAGCCCACGACACAGCCCATCTGAATTCTCATTGATGGATATGATTGCTAAGGCCGAATTTTTGACATGGCCGGCCTGAGGTGCGTAAAATCATGGTAGATGAACCATGATTTACCAACGGAAGAGTTTACCAGTCCGCTCGCCAAAGGAGCGCTGCATGCTTTGTCCGTTTACGTCAGCCTTGGGGACAAGTCCATCGACATGCTGGAAAAAGGCTTGTTTGACGAAGCGATGGTGGCCTTGGAGCGCCGCAAGGCGGTTCTCCACAACTTTCGGGTGATCGATGCCCGTGCGTTGCGCGAGGGTTATGCCCCCGGGGCCCTTGCTCGGATTGAACGGCTTGGCAAGGCGGCCATTGCGATCGACCTAGCAGTGCATGATGCCTTGATGCTTGAACATGCCAAGCTTTGTGGATCTATGGCGGACCTGGCAAGCCGCAAGAAAATCGCGATGTACAGGTCGGGACATCCGGATCGGCCTGCTGTTGAGCACGGAATTTGATTTGAAGGAGACCCAGATATGAGTTCCCAGCAAATTGGCCGCCAAAAATTAGCCTTAGTCTATGGCAACCTGCCAACAGTTGAGGAGATTGATCAGTTCCGGCTGCTGCGCGATCAGTACGACATCAAGGTTGTCGCTTCTGAATCCATCTGCGGCTATCTGACGCAAACCAGCTGGTTCCAGGACTTGGAATGCGTTGCCCTTAAAGACTACGATGACAATCCAGGGTATTTACCGGGCCTGGAAAACATCTTGGTTAATTTTGACGTGGTTGTGATCAAGGAGCGTTTGGGCCTTTATGCATACCAGGCCGTGAAGGCCAAGGCACGCAAGCGCTTTCATTTGGTCGCCTGGGTGGACAATCTGGTTCCATTCCCTGGCGCTGATGTCCAGCAAATTCGCGCAATTCGGCAAGAAATTGCCAACGTTGCGGATGCCTTCATCGTGCAATCAGCGGCAGCCCGCCAGGCGCTACTCCTAGAGGGAATTGATGACGCGCGGATTTTCTCGATGCGTCCCTGGGTAGAATCCCGGATCAACCGTTCTCCGAAAACTCGCGCCGAAGCTCTGGCGCGTTTGGGGCTTGCGGAGGGTGAGTTTGTCATCGCGCACATTGGCCAAGTCGAGTGGGAAGAGGGGCTATTTGACCTCGCGCACGCAGTTCGTATTGCCATTGATGCAGACGCCAGCCTTTCGCGCCGTTTGCGCCTTGTTTTCTGCGGGATTGGCAGTTTCGCGACCGAGTTGCGCGACCGGATGGTGCAGTTGGGAATTGACCAACGAGCTATCTATGTGGCTCCCGAGCGTGATGCCATCGACTCGGTGCTTTTGGCAACCGATGCTTTATATGTGTCCGCAATTTCGAGTCGCGACCGCCTTGAGGGCGATCCGTACCGCCTGCTGACCGCCATGACGGCCGGTATTCCAGTGATCGCCAGCAGGACGCCTCTTATTGAGGAGTATATTGGCAAGCATCGCATTGATTTCTGTTCAGGTTCGCCTTTCAGCCTTGCGGAATCAATTCAAAAGGCATCGTCGGCACGCGCCATCACTCACGATATTGTGAAAAAAAATCAGGCCGTTGCTGCCCAGCTTTACAGTTCCGATAAAGTCGGCGAAGAAATGACCCGAGTGTTCAAGGACATCATCAGCGCCACTCAAATTGTCGCTGATGGTTCCCTCGATCTGCAAATCCAGCAGATTGAGTCCTTGGTTCAAACGAAACAGTATCTTGTGGCGATCGGGCTCATTGAAGAAATGCTTCAGAAGGAGAGCCTTCCAGCCTACCATGAAGCAACGATGCACCGCCTTATTGGCGATTCATTCACAAAACTTGGTGATGCTGAATCGGGCAAAGCCGCCTATATCAAGGCAACGTTGCAGGATCCATTTTGTGCCAAAGCCTTTATCGGTCTTGGTACGGTTGCCTTGCTCAAGAACAGTTATGACTTGGGTGTCATTAACTTTCAAAAGGCTGTCAGCCTTTCTCCTGACGACGAGATGTCAAACCTTGGTCTCGGACTTGCGTTTCATGGCATGGGTGAGTTGAAAGAGGCTGCAAGTTGGATGAGCAAGTCACTTGAACTCAACCCCGATAATACGGCCGGGATTTTCTCCCTCATCAAGGTATCGTATGAACGCAATGAGTTCAGCGATGTCGAGGCGGCTCTGATCCGTTACCTCGAACTGCATCCGTTGGATCTTAATATGTTGTTCACTTTGGCTGGTGTTTATTACAAGGGCGGCAAGTCAGGTTTGGGCGTGGAAACGCTCAAAAACATCTTGCGAGTCAATCCGCAGGATGAGAGATCAGCTGCCCTGCTGGCTGAAATCAACAATGGCAATAAGGATCGGGCAGTCAACTTAACGCGCAAGTAGGTCGGCTGGCGATGCTTAAAAAGATTTTGATCAACAACCGGTTGGTTCCAGTTCCAGTTCCAGTGCTCACCTTGACCCAGGCCTTGGCCTGGGTTGAGTCGACTCTGCTTTCTGCTGGCAATGTCATCACTCGTGTGGTGCTGGATCGCGCGACCATTGATTATGACAATGGTATTTTGCCGGACAAGATTTCCCAGACGTCATTAACTGCGAAGTCGAGTCTTGAAATTCAGATCGACTCACTTGCCACCCTTGCCACTCAATCTCTTGATACGGCGCATTCCTTGGCATCAGCCATTTTGGGAACATTGAAAGGTATCGCTGTTCATACTTGGCAGCGAAAGCCAGCAGAAAAAACTCCAGAATTGATGGTTTTGCACGAGGATATCAGCCTGGTCATTGATTTGCTTGGGCATGTTCACGAACTTTTGGCAGCTGCCACGGCAGCCAAACTCGTGGATTCCGCTCCTGTGGGCGGGATTGCTAGGTTACTTGATCAAAATCTGACGAGCTTCACTTTTGCCTGCAGCCAGTCGGATTGGAAGGCCTGCGCCAAGGTGATGCTGAATCGCTTTGAGCCCTTGCTCAAGGATCTTTTGGTTGAATCAGAGACTCTTCAGATCCGGGTTCTCGCCATCCAACCTCAATTGGCATTGCCGACGACTTCCGGTGGATGTGGTGGTACTCTTGCAGAGGTAACGCCAATCAGGCGAACTGATGCTTGGCGCACCAATCCTTAGCGATTACTGAAGCCATTACTGAAGCCATTACTTAAGCGACCACCGATGACCGGGAGCAATTTCGTGCATTTTAAATTGGTAATGTGGCCGGCAGCCCTGCTGTTGTGCCTTCAACTTTGCTCGTCCTGGTTGCCAAACTTGTCATGGTTTATGCCGCAGGCTTTGGCCTCCGTGTTGCCGGAACATTATCCCCCGCAGATTGACGGGCGCCAGGGACCGCAGGTCGATCAGGATCTGAAAATCTGGTTTGCTGAACATGTGGATCAATTGGCAGTTGTGCTCCTTAATGAGACGGACTATCAGGCTTTGCTGAAGAAATCTGACCGTTTCACCCAGCTTTACATTGCATCCCAGCGTGGTCAGTCAATCTTGCGCGGCACCCAACTCAAGGAATTGAGGGATGCTCTTGATCAGGAGCTAGCTCTGGCCAAAAAAGAATCCCGAGCCGCTCATCCCCTTGCGCCTTATGTCATGCAGTCCATTTTGGTCCGGGGTGCAATTCCTGAATCGGACGGTGCAAGGCTTGAGGCGTTTCTTTTAGAAGTTGCACCGAGGAGTTGTCCCGCACGCAAGGCATTCATGCGTTCCATTTCCAAAGATCATCTGGATGCTTTGGCTGATGAGGCGTTGATTCAGGCTTTTGGAAAAATCAAGGACTATAGGTCGCAGGCGTTTAGACGGCAGGCTTACGATGTATTTTTCTCGAATATCTCCGGAATGAAACGACCGCTTCTGAAATCGGCATTGCCAAATATCATGCCCGACATTGAGGGCTCGGTTGGGAGGCACGTTTGGCTCTCCGACTTGCTAGATAACGTTGCTGGTGGAAAATCACTGAAACCACTCGCCAAGTCCCGGGAAGAAAGTAAAGCCGGGAGATGCAAAGAAGCCGAAAAGTTTCTGGTGGATGCGCTTGATGCAGAAAATTCAATTTTTGGAAGTAAAAAACCACCGGACCTCCTTGAAGACATGATCCAGACTGGCCATGCTATTACCCGGTGTACGAAGCGGCGTGGGGTTGCCCCAGGGTTGGCATTTTGGACTGGCCTCATGCCCAAATTTGAGAAGATTTTCGAATTTCCTGGTAAGGCAGCTGTTCTGCAGCGAATGGCGTCATTGCTTTGGAATGCCGATCAAATGGATGGCGCGAAGGTTTATGCCCGTCAATTGCTGGCGGAGGCTAAGGCTTCTAAGTCTGTCGGTGCCGATGCGATTGTTTTGAAGGCGGAGTTTCTACTGGCACGAATCCTCGACGACAACATGGAACGTTCAGAGGCCAAGGAGCTGTTTGCTGATTTTGTGGCGCGTAATTCAGGGGATGCTGACTTTGAAGTGGCGCTGAGCGCATTGGTTTTGAGCCGGTTTGAAAGCGGCGAATTTGCGGCGGCGCTTGAACCTTTGGCGTTATCGATCGCCCGCCAAGACAAACTTCCGCCGGAAAAAAGATCCACCTCCATCATTGTTTTCGCACTTTTTTGGCAGGGACGGATTTACGCAGCCACTGGAAAACAGGATTTCGCGATCGCTGCCTGGCGTCGCCTCGCGACCGAATACTATTCCACCTACTACGGTGTGCTCGGCCATGTCCTGTATGAGCGGGCCACCGGTAAAAAGATTGTCTTGGAGCCCTCGCGTGTTCCGCGCTTTCCAGCTGATTTTTTGACGGCGCCATACGCTGGTGAAGACCGAGTCACGATGGCGCGTGTCGGCGCCCTGTATCGTCTTGGTCAGGCATCTGATGCAATCTGTGAGTTGCGTGAGGTCAGGCAGAATCCTTCAGACATGGAGCAAACTGCTGCGCGGGCTTTGGCTCTTTATGCAGGTAAAGAATGGTTGGATGCGATTAAAGTGATGGATGCGTTGCCGCGTGCCTACAGAAATTCATTGCCACTCGGATTCGAACGGATGTTTTTTCCGCGTGAGCATGACAATCTTGTTTTTGACTATGCGAAGCGATTGAAAATGGATCCAGATTTTATTTTTGCATTGATTCGCCAAGAAAGTGTTTTCAATCCAAAAGCTCAGTCACCGGTTGGGGCGTCAGGTCTTATGCAATTGATGCCGGCGACGGCGAAGTATGAGCTGGGGCAATTGTCGAAGGGCTATATCAGTACCGAAAAGCGGGCGAAATTTGGCCGGGCGATTCTGAATAAGTCAAACCTGGGCGATCCTGAGCTGAATGTGGCGCTAGGCGTTCATCATGTGTTTCGTTTGTTTACCACCTTCAAGAATCCGATTTTGATGTTGTCGGCATATAACGCCAGTCCGACAGCGGCAGAAAAGTGGTCCCGAGAAATTTCCTTCGCGGATCCGCTGATTGCCTTGGAGAGGATTCCGTATCAGGAAACCAGAACTTACGTGAAGTTGATCATGCGAAACTATTTTTACTACAAGCGTTGGTATGTGGGGGCGCACCCGCAAATGCCCTATATTGAATACTTGCTCACCAAGACTGTCAAAAAATAGCTTTCAGCTAGTATGGATTCCCTGTCCCTGTCCCTGTGTCGTTGGTGAAGTTATTTAAAAAACGTGCGACGCCTAAGGATTTCCAGTGATCAATAACGATGTTCTCCGTCGCATCCGTTTCACCTTTGATTTGAACGACGATAAAATGATGGCGATTTTTAAATTGGGTGGTCTGGCAGCTAGCCGGGAGCAGATCAGCGACTGGCTAAAAAGGGACGAAGATCCTGCCTTCCAGGTTTGCAAAGATGTCGAAATGGCCGTTTTTCTGAACGGCTTCATTATCAAAAATCGCGGTGCTAAAGACGACATCGTCCCAGAGCCTGAAAAACGCCTGACAAATAATTTAATCTTTAAAAAAATGAAGATCGCCCTCAACCTCAAGGAGGATGATGTGCTTGCAGTGCTGGCGGCGGCCGGATTTCCCATCAGCAAACATGAATTAAGCGCCTTTTTTCGAAGTCCTAGTCACAAAAACTATCGAGAATGCAAGGACCAGCTCCTGAGAAATTTTCTAAAGGGACTTCAACTTAGAAAAGTCGGCGTAGCTCCGTCCGTCTGAGGCGAAGCCCCGTCAAGCTGAGGCGAAGCCTAATAATCCACTCCTGGGGTGGAAGAAAGGATCCTTTCCCTTCGCTACGCTCAGGGTCAGGATGACAAGTCCGGGCAGCAGGATGACGGGGCGGTACATTACATCGCCCACTCGATTTTACTTGACAGGAAATTTCCACGCCTTTTACGCAACCGGATTGCAGCCTTGCGGGCTAGCACATTTCTAACGTGATGCCCCCTGGAATAAGTGCTAATCGTCGCGCACTGATTCAGGCGAGAGGCGAAAGGGACTTAGGCGTTGCGGCGATTCTAGGCCTATTTACGCCTTCCAAAAAAAACCGTGTTATGAAATTCAGTGGGCGCAAAAAAACTTTCGGATACCGACTTATCCGTCGCATTGCATAAGGCCATTGCCTCTGAACCCAGCAACATTGCCGCCTCCATCGCATGCCTGATTGAAATCACGGCGCGTGACCTGCATACGCGCCTTGGCGCGGCGTCGCTTTTTGTCTATCTGACGCGCGACCTGAAGCTGTCGGAATCGTCAGCATCAAAACGCTGTGCCGCGGTCAGGGCGATTCGCAAGTACCCACAAATATTGGATCTCATTCAGTTTGGTCGGCTGCACCTGTCAAATATATCGATGATCTCGCGCCATCTGACTTGCGATAATTCCGAGTGGCTGATTTCATTGGCGCAAACCCAAACACAGCGTGGCCTTGAAAAGACGTTGGCGCTTGAATTTCTTTAGCCAGCAAAGCGCGACACCATACGTCCGGTCGTTTATTCGTTGCAGCGCGATCAAAGCCCTGTTGATGACTTGAAAAATCTTCAAAAAAATCATCTGCCAAATCTTACCCAGCGAGTATTGGGTGCCCGTGTGCATGTCACGCTCAATCCCGAGGCCGCGGCGGACCTTGAATTTCTGGCGCAGGCGATGCCAGGAAAATCACCCTCAAGGCATTCATCGAGTGGTCCAACCCAGCGACCATCAGGGTCTCCATCAGGGTCTCCATCAGGGTCTCCATCAGGGTCTCCATCTGAATCGAAGGTAACCGGTGTGATTTCAGGAGATTCGGCGACGAACCCTGTCGCAAGGCGCTGCGATGCCATTCACCAACTAGAGTTTGATCACGTGATCCCGCTGGCGTTTGGCGGGCAAAACACCTTGGCCAACTTGCGCCTGTTTTGTCGCGCGCACAATAATTTGGCGGCGAAGGATCTCATGGGAAAAGAATTTATCGAATCGCACTTTGGGCATGGTTGAGTTTCGCTTTGGGAGGTGGCGTACTTTCCGCGGAAAGTACGCCACGTCACGCGGCGGAGCCCCGTCATTCTGAGGCGAATCCATCAGGCCAACAACTGAGCCCCCGGTTGCCGGTCAGGATGAGCAGCCTTGCATTCGGGTAGAGTCAAACAGCGTTCGCCAATGGCGGAAAGCAGCGGCCACAGCGCAACATCAACGTTGAAGCGTCGGGCGTTATAAATTTGCGGCACCAGGCATAAATCGGCCATCGTCACCACATCACCAACGCTGAATCTGCCCGGTTTTCCATGCTGCAGCAGTTTTTCGTAGCCCGCCAACCCAGTGGCGATCCAATGCGCAGCCCATGCCTGCTGCGTGTCTTTGTCCAGGCTGTGCTGCCGCATCGTCGACAGGTTTTGAAGGGGTTGCGTGTTGCACGCAATCTGTAACATCAACTGCCGTACCTGTAGGCGGTCCAAGGGATCTTTGGGAAGGAGCGCTGGCGCAGGCGCGGGATTGGTTTCCTCAAGCCACTCTAAAATGGCCAATGACTCGCCGAAACACTTGCCCTCAGTTTCGATAGCAGGGACGAACCCGATGGGATTGACCTTCAGAAAGTCTGGGGATTTCTGCGCGTTCGCCAAAAGGTTTACCGGAACGTCGTGATACGGAAGGCCTTTGATTTTCAGCGCCCAGCGCACCCGCCAAGAGCTTGAAGAACGCCAGTAATGATAGAGCGTCAGGGCCTGGCCCGCAGGTGTTTTCTGGTTCGTGTTCATTGCCAGCTCCTTAAGAATTAGTGCTAGTCCAGTTGGACCTTAACCTCAGAACCAATGCCGGCATGGGTCAGGGCCGTGTCTGCGCGCCAAGCCATAATTTCAACTCCGCACGCCGCCGCCTCGCGCAAGGCTTTCGCATATTTTGGGTCGATCTCATGGGCGGCGCGGAAAACCTCGCCATCTGGACGGTTCACGAGAAAAAACATGACGCTGCGGACGCCCTCAGATGCCAACTGAGAAAGTTCATGTAAATGCTTGAGGCCACGCGCCGTCACCGCATCGGGAAAGGCGATGTCGTCCCCCAATTTCAAGGTGGCGTTCTTGACCTCAATGACACAGATCTCGATTCCAGTTCCGTCGCGGTCGAGAAGGATATCGCAGCGAGATTCGCGACTAATTACCGCCTCGCGGCGCAGGCTCGCATAACCCCGAAGCTCAGGAATTTGCCCGGCGGCAATTGCCTCAGCAACAATGGCGTTCGGGCGCGCTGTGTTGACCCCGATAAGCCCGACGCGATTTTGCCCAGGGTTTTCGTCGCCCGGGATCTCGGTCAGTTCCCAGGTGTATTTGAGTTTTCTTTTTGGATCCGGATTCCATGTCAGGTAGACAATGCTGCCTGGATCGCTGCACGTCTTCATTGTGCCGGTGTTGGCGCAGTGAGCGACAACAACTTGGCCCTTCATAGGACCATCCAGCAATTCAACATCCGCAAAAAACCTTTTGTATCGGCGCAGCAAGCGCCCCCTAATCAAGGGACTTGAAAAACTGGGCATCATCCCGCTCCAATTCAAGCAGCTTCATTGCTGGCAATAAGTTGAAGCCGTATTTACCGAGTTTCGTCTGGTATACCTGATGGCGTTCTCGTAGCTGGCGCATGGTGTGCTCGTACGCAAGTTTAACGATCTTCGTCCGGATTCGGTAACGCATTGGCGATCCTGACATTAACTCCGCGCATTCTTCGTCCGGTTGAAACACCAGAAAATCGACATCCGGATAGCGCTCCGTCAGATGGGTCAGGGTGATGTGAAACCGCGTCGAAACCAACGCCTTGATCGCCTGAATGGTGGAATAGATCCCGCCAAGTTTGTCCACCGATCCCGGAATCAGAGTTCCATACGGCTTTAATGGATCGACAATAAATACGAGCTGGCAGCCACGCTCAATGAGCAGGTCAACATTGCAGGACTTGGTGATCTGTCCGTCGACAAACCAGCGACCTTTGATTTGGGCGGGCATGAAAAAAGGAGGCAGCGCACACGACGCGCGCAGTGCATCAGAGACGGCGACGTCGTCCCAGGGTGGCTTGCCAAAGACCACATGTTCAAACGAGTCCTGATCGGTTGCTCCGATATAAAGTTCAACGCCGTCTGTCCGGCCGAGGAAAGAATCCTTGTAGTTGAACGCCTCGACGGCGTTCTTGAAATATTTTTTGAGGGCTTCGCCCTTGAAAAATCCAGTTGGGAAAGCCCGAAAAATTTTATTGACCCATTTCTGCGGATCTAGTCCCGACCACGACAGCGACTGAAAGCCAATGCGCTTGGCAATATCCACGCCCGCAACATCGAACAGCACTTTGCTGCTGAGGGGCGGAAGAAATTCCGATTTTCCGTGCAGTGCCTTGATGACTTCCTGGGTTGGCACGCCGCCGGCGCCCATGGCGGCCATGATTGAGCCGCTACTCACTCCCGAATAGATTCCGGCATCACGCAATTCGCGCCCGTTTTCCTTGTCCAAGGCACGTTCAAGGGCATAGATACACCCGAGTTGAAACAGAAAACCTTCAAGGCCGCCGCCGCTGAAGGCGATCCCAGCCCGTGGTTTATCGTTAGTTTCATGCAGTTTTTGAATGTCAGTCCGGCGCGATTCGATGACGCGAAAAATCCAGCGCAGCAGCTGAGCCGTGGCCGGTGGATCGATGATCACGTCGCGAACTTGAACGCGCCCAAGTTCAAGGCTGCGTGCCACGTCGGATTTGCTGCCGCTGCGAAGGATCGCAACGACTCGGCTCATTGGAAAAAGAAAGTCCGGGCCCCAGAGTTCTGCGAACATGGCAACATCATCGCGGATCTTTTTTACGGCGGCCCGCGCTTCAATGGCCGGTTCGTTACCCGCGGGGCGCTCATCGTAGATCAAAAGGTCCACAGGAAAATGCCGCAGATGCGGCGTTATTCCATCCAAGTCCGTCAACAGGGTGACTTCCAACAAACGGCCTTGCAGCATCGGATGATCGATTTCCCATGTCGGCGCCCGCGCAAAAGCGGATTCGACCGCCTTGGCATCAAGGCGTTTCAGGGACTGTTTGACGGCTTCAATCTGGGGGCCTGTACCCACATAAAGGAGAAAATATTTCACGGCGTCGTGCCCAACGGTTTTATGGACGATGGTTTGACGCTCGATTTTTTATTGGCTAGCTGACTGCTGAAATCACTCATCCGCCCAAGCAAAGTTCCTGCAGGCGTGTAACCTAAGATCGCATCCTTGGCGGTTAGTTCCCCCGACGGTGGAATCATGGTGAGGGTCGGTAGGCTCTGAAGTTCGTATTTGTCTTGCAGGGCATCATTGGCATCTGAACCCTCGGTCAGGTCCAGTTTCAGAAGGACCCAACGACTATTTAATTCGGCAATGACGCTGGCATCCTCAAAGGTTGTCACGTCCATCTTTTTGCAAGCATCGCACCATTCTGCCCAAGCATCGACAAGCAGGGGTTTACCGGTCTTCTTGGCACTAGCGAAAGCGGCGCCTTCGTCTTTAAACCAGTGGAGTCCGTTGGAACTACCGTTTGCAGACCCCGCTCCATTTGATCCGGTAAAATAAAGCTGGCTTGCAGAAAAAATACCGATGCCCAGGACAAGGGCGGGTATTAGACTTTTCACTTTGCTGTTATGCAAAGAAGGAACTGCAATCCAGACGAGCACCATGGCGAGTCCCAGGGGAGCAAAAATCGCGGCCAGGGTGTTGAAATGTGGTTTAAGCTGCTGCAACAGGCCGTATGCGGGCACGCGCAGATAATAAAGGGCGAGGGCAAACATGATCGAGGCGAACAGCAGCTTTGTTGCAATTTGCACGCGGTAGTTGACTTTGATTTTGCTGATCCTTGATGCGGCGCCTCCAAGGAATACATAGGGAAGCGAAAAACCGAGGCTATAGGTCGCGATCAGCGAGACGGACTGCACAAAGGATGCAGATTTTGTTGTATAGGTCAGTAACGCGGCAAGGATTGGCCCCGTGCACGGGGAGGCGACGAGGCCCGCGCCCGCTCCCATCAAGAAGACATTAAGCATGGAGGATTTTCCGGCTCCGAATTTCATGCCGAAATTTTGTAGTGCAGAAAAATTTCCGTAGCCCAGCATCGTCATGCCTAGAACGGCCATCACTGCGGCGAAAAATAGATTGAAATTCGCATTGGCAAGAAGGCTGCCAAACAGGCCCCCGCTAAGTCCAGCTGCGACGCCAGCGACGGTGTAGGTGACCAAAATCCCAGCGGCGTAGAGGCTGGAGTTGCGCAGCCCGTGACCACCGCGCCCACTCAAGACGCGCACGGTGATTGGGATCATCGGGGCCACGCACGGAGTCAGATTGGTCAGCAGTCCGCCGATGAAAACGATCGCCAACAGTGCCCAGATCGAAAGCGTTCCGGATTGAAGTTTTTTGGCGAGCCCGGATTCAAAGTCGACTTGTTCCCCAGTAGAAACCACGGTTTTTTCTGAAATAGCTGGAGTGGCGGGTAGGGCATCCAAAAGCGCCAGGGACAACTTTTCGGTGTAGGGGAATAAACAGACTCCCTCCGCGCAGGCGGTATAGGTTACGGATACCGTGACGTTGCCGCCAAGGGTTGCAACCGGGCCACGGAATCGGATGGAGAATTCGCCGCTGCTAATTAATCGCGTTGGCTCACCCGATATCGGATCTGGTTTCAGGTTTCCTTCGGGAGCAGACCGCCCCACTTCGCTGAATCCGAAGGGGGGAGCGAAATTGATCCTCTCTGCATAGAGTGCGAAGCCCCGGTCGGTTGCCAAGCGCAGGCCGACCTCTATGGTGTCCGGGTCGATGGCCGTGGCTCCGGCGCCGGTCCAGTGAACCACCTCGTTGGGGGCGACTGTCAGGGCTGTCGGGCCCGCCGCCATGACCGGAGTTATGACAAGTGGAAAAAAAACGGCCAGACAAATAAGTCCCCTGAGCACGGTTTGCAAAGGCTTCATATGGTTCAATCCCCAAAGAAAATAGCGACTTGGACTGACCCTAACAGATTCATTGAGCCGGCGTCACGCGGTAATGAATGAACTAATGAAAGGGCTTGATGAACAGACTTGACGCGGCGCAGCCTTTCGCATAAATACCCGATTCCATTAATGAACGGACCGAGAGTTTACCTATGATCGATATGACCAAATACGAAGTGAAGTGCCGCCTAAAGAAGGGCGACGAAGTGATCGTCCTTTCTGGCCGTTGCGCTGGCCAAAAAGGCAAGATCGATAACATCGACCGCAAACACGACAAGGTGTTGGTGTCGGGTATCAATCTCGTGAAACGCCACACGAAGCCGTCGGTTTCTGACCAAGAAGGCGGAATTGTCGAGAAGGCTGCCCCGCTGCACATCAGCAAGGTTGCCCTTGTCGATCCAAAGACCAAAAAAGCGACGCGGATTGGCTACAAGATTGAAGACGGCAAAAAAGTCCGCTTCGCTAAAGCATCCGGCACGATCCTCGCTTAAGTTTACGATTTATTAAGAAACCTGTCGGACCCCGATAGAAGTCAAGGCCAGTGATCCTGTAAAGAGGTTGCTGGCTTTTTCATTTTCATTTTTTTTGAATTGCTAATTTTCGCTGAGGTCGCGAACGGGCGAGGTCAACGATTCCAAAAAGGCTTTGAGATCAGATTTTTCTTGGGCAGAAAGATTCAGTGGGCGCAGGCTTTCCTCGCGGTGCCCAATGGCTGGCGTGGTTTTCAAATGATCATAATGGTCGAGCACGTCATCGAGAGATGCTGCCCGGCCATCGTGAAAATAGGGCCCGGTGACAGCGATATTGCGTAAGGTCGGTGTTTTGAAGGCTCCCACCGTTTCCAAATTGTCGGGGTCCGCAAATTCTTGCTCGCGGCACGACTCGGAATGAATTCGCGCAGCAGCAGCAGCAGCAGGGCCAGCCTTTTCCAAAATGCCAGCGCGACAATTGAATTCAGATGCCAGGACTTCGATTTGGCCCTTTGTGCGCCCCACGACATCAGCGAGCCAAGCTTTGACGGGGAGTTCTTCGAGGCGCGCGGTGTCGCCGAGGCCGATGTTATGGAATTGTTGATCGGACAGCGAGGCCCCGCGATGGCAGAGAACGCAGTTGCCCTTGCCGGTGAAAATCCGCAAGCCGGCCAGTGCTGTGCCATCAGCCAACTCAGCCAAAGGGCGGTCAGGATTGGCTCTTACTTTTTTCATAAAACCATCAAACGGCGATTGATTGGCGATTTGGAATTTTTCCCAGGCCGCGATGGCCAGAGCTGCGTTGGCGACAACAATAGTCGCACTCTCTGGGTGCAATATCCGTTGTTCTGGTTGTAGTGCCTGCGCCACCAACGCCGACGGTTGGATGGATTGATTGCTTGCGAGTTTGAGGAGGCTGGTCAGGCGCTTGTAGGGGCCGATAGACGCTAGGGTGTAGCCGGCCATGACGTTGGTATTGGTATTGGGTTTTTGCGGAGTGAATCCGTCAATGTTTGGCTGGCCCACAGCAGCCTCGCCAAATAGCGCCCCGTAGGATGCGCCATGAAATTTTTCGATGGCGACGGCGAGGCTGATTCTCGTCAGCCCATGCTCGTTAGGATTTTCCAGCGGGCCTAATGCCTGCGCCGCGAGTGAGTCCGCCCGCCCATCCCAAAAAAACCAATGGCCGAGACCGCTGTTGATAATCGTCGGCGTGTTCCGGTTGGTGATGCCCACTCCCCGTCCCGTGGGAAGTCCGTCGGTGAAGGATTTTTCGGGAATATGACAGGTCGCACAGGCCACTTGCCCGTTTGATGAGAGGCGCGTGTCGAAGAAAAGTTTTTTTCCAAAGGCGGCAAGGCGCTGATCGCGGGAATTTGCGGGTGGGCTGGAAATATCTGCCAAGGCCATCGCGCCCAACGTGACTCTGAGTTCCTTATCGGTTAAGGATTCGCGGGGGGCGGGGCGCGGATCCAAAATTCCCATGCGGGTGATTAAAAAAAGGGCAGCCGCGCCAGCAATGAGAACGAGTCGCAACATCCCGCCACGTATAGACTTTATGTTGCGCAAGGCCTCGCGGAGGTTTATCATTTGCAAGTTACTCGCATCTTAATTGATGTCTCTGGAGTGCTTCGCTCGTTGAAGAAGCTATCAACATTTTTTATCGCACTCATCGTGTTTGGTTTTAGCGCGATCGGCAGCGCTGCGCAAGCGGTGGTCGAGTATCCCGTTCCGGGGACTGCTGTGTCTCTGGTCTACAGCGTTCAGGGTGGCGGCGCCTTCAACCTGGATTCTATTCAAAAGCTCGACGTTAAATTGCTGGCAAAAGGCGCCAAAGCGTCCGCAGGCGACTTTGCTTTGCGGGGCTTTGTTTTGGAGGGTTTTGACGCCCGCATGCCAGAACACAACCACGGCATGATCACCAAGCCAATCATTCAAAAAAAATCAGACGCTGAATACACCATCGATGGTGTGAAACTGCATATGGCTGGCAAGTGGGTGCTCGAATTCAAGGTCTCAGGTAAATCGGTCAAGGTTCCCGTAGAGATAAAATAAGTTGTCTTATTGGTTATCCTGTAAAACGTTTCAGGGAAGAACACATGAGAAGAAAAACTGGAATTACACTCGGGGCCGTTGCCTGGCTAGCTTCGGCCGCGGCATGGGCAAAAAAATTCGATGAAATGCCATACAAAATCGACGGCGGATTCGACGTCCCGATGTCGACGATCGCTGGCCTCACCGAATGGACTCGTGACATCAACTATGTCTACTTGATCACCACGGTCATCGTTGCGGTTATATTTCTTGCGGTTGCCTTGCCCCTGATTTACACCCTCTACAAATTTCGCGCAAAAGAGGGCGATGATACTCCTCCGAAACAACTTCATGGCAACGTGATCCTTGAGTTTCTGTGGACGGTCATTCCGGCGGTTCTTTTGATTTTTATTGCGGTCCCGACTTGGAAAATCATTTTCAAGCACGATGGTCTGCCGGCTCGCGCCGATGCCATCAAGGTTCACGTGGTCGGCCACCAGTGGTGGTGGGAGTTCCAGTACCCTGACCTTGGCATCACGACGGCCTATGAACTACATTTGCCTGAGAACACTCCGGTGGACCTTTCGATAACCTCCGCCGATGTTTATCACGCATTTTGGATCCCCAAATTCGGGGGCAAGACTTCAGCCATCCAAGGCAACATCAACCGCCTTTCATTGACGAGCCCGCTAGCAAGGCTGCCCGAAGTTGCCGGTGGCGATTATTACCAAGGGCAGTGCGTCGAGTTGTGCGGAACCTCTCACGCCCTTATGCGCCACGTTGGCGTCGTTCATACCAAGGAAGGCTTTGAACGTTGGGTCAAGGCCCATAATCAGCCGCCGAAGGTTGAGACGGCTTCCCAGCGCGAAGGTGAACAGGTTTTCGCGCGTTGTATCGCCTGCCATGCGATCGAGGGAACGCCGAGTGCCAGTATTCCCGGCGATAAGATTGGCCCAAATCTTTCGAGCTTTGGTTCGCGTTCGCACCTTGCTGGCGGCACGCGTAAGAATACGGAAGAAAACCTGGCCATCTGGCTGCGTAACCCGCAAGGGCTCAAGCCTGGTGTGCTCATGCCGAATTTGGCTTTGACGGAACCAGAAATCGCAGCCCTGACCGCATACCTGCGCCAATCCACTTACAAGACTTACTAAGCGACGCGAAGGAATTTGAAATATGTCTGCAAGCGCTCATAGCCAAAGCTACTCTAAAACCGGACTCTGGAGCTGGATCACCACTGTGGACCACAAGCGAATTGGCATTTTGTATGCCTGTTCCGCCTTGGCCTTCATGGTGATCGCCGGGATCGATGCCCTGCTGATGCGCAGCCAATTGGCGCTGCCAGACAATGGCCTGATCTCGGCGGAGACCTATAACGGCCTCGTGACGATGCACGGGACGTCCATGATCTTTTTGTTCATCATGCCGCTCAGTGCCGGCTTCTTTAATTTTTTCACTCCCCTCATGATCGGTGCGCCGGACGTCGCCTTTCCGCGTCTTAACGCTCTGAGTTTTTGGATTTTCCTCTTTGGCGGACTTCTCCTCAACTTTTCCTACTTGATCGGGCAGATGCCGGCCGTTGGCTGGTTTGCCTATGCCAACCTGACCTTGCGCCAATACAGTCCGACCGTGTCGGTGGACTTTTGGGTTTGGGGTATTCAGATTCTTGGTTTGGCTTCTTTGATTGCCGCGATTAACTTTTTCACGACGATCTTGAACATGCGCGCTCCAGGTATGACGCTGCTCAAAATGCCCATTTTCATCTGGGCAACCCTTGTCACGCAGGTTTTGTTGATCCTTGCCTTGCCAGTGATCACGGTGGCCTGCGTGATGCTCTCGTTTGACCGTGCATTCGGCACAGGATTCTTTGATCCAGGCGCCGGTGGTTATGTTCTGATGTGGGAGCATTTGTTCTGGGTTTTTGGCCACCCGGAAGTTTATATTCTGATTTTACCGGGCATGGGCATCGTTTCCGAAATCCTCGCGACGTTCAGCCGCAAGCCACTGTTTGGCTACTCCGTCATGGTCTACTCAACCTGCGCAATTGGATTCCTTGGTTTTGCCGTATGGGCCCACCATATGTTCACGGTTGGTATGGGGCCGTGGGCCAACGCACTTTTCTCGGCTGCGACCATGCTCATTGCAATTCCGACCGGCGTGAAGATTTTCAACTGGATGTCGACCCTTTGGGGCGGTAAAATTCGTTTTACAACGGCGGCACTTTACGCCATCAGCTTCATCGCGATGTTCACGTTTGGCGGACTTTCGGGCATCATGCACTCGTCGCCACCGATTGATACCCAGCACCACGACACCTACTTCGTGGTCGCCCATTTCCACTATGTTCTTTACGGCGGCGCTGTGATGGCGCTCTTCGGCGGCATTTATTACTGGTTCCCGAAGGTCACCGGCCGGTTGATGAACGAGACCTTGGGCAAGATCCAATTCTGGCTTTACATGGTCGGCTTCAACCTGACTTTTTTCCCGATGCACTTCCTTGGCGTTCAGGGGATGCCACGTCGTATTTACACCTACGCCCCTGACCGGGGTTGGAATCTTTGGAATCTGATTTGTACGATGGGCGCATATTTGACTGCCATCGGAGCATTCTTGTTTGCGGTCAACGTTTTCTGGAGCCTCTTCAAAGGAAAAATTGCCGGCAATGATCCTTGGGATGCTCGTACCCTTGAGTGGTCTTTGCCGTCGCCGCCGTTGGAGCACAACTTTGACGTGATTCCAACGGTGACGCACCTCGACGAGTGGTGGCACCGCAAGTACAACGAAGATGGCACGCGCAAAGTCCTCGCTCCGGCGCCGCATTTCGATCCCCAGACGATTCATCTGCCTAATCCGTCGTACTGGCCGATTGTCCTGGCTTTTGGAATCCTGCTGATCGGTACTGGGTTTTTCCTGCCTTCGTTTGGACATGTGATTTCGATCGGTACAAGCGTCACTGGCGCCCTTGTGGTCCTTGGTTCTGCATTCGGATGGTCATACGAGAAGGCTTAATTTTACCCGTTAGCCGTTAGCTGTTAACCGGATGACGTGTTTAAAAAGTTTCCATGAAAGTTTTCCTGAAAGTTTCCATGAAGGAGATTGAATCGTGATGCTTGACTCGCAACATACAGGATCTGCCGGGACTGCCGGGACTATCCACGGCGCCGGACAAGAGGCTCACACTCATCCGACCAACACGGGCGTCGACAATCGCAAGTTTGCGATGTGGACCCTGATTGCTTCGGAATGTTTTTTGTTTGGCACCTTGATTGGCAATTACTTGATTCACAAGAACCGTGGCATTAGTGGTCCGAAGCCCCATGAGGTCTACCAGATCGACATCACCACCCTCAGCACGTTCGACCTGCTGATGAGTTCCGTTGCGATGGTTTTTGCGCTCTACTACTGCAACGCGCGCCGCTTGCGCCTCTTCCAATTTTGGACGGGTGTTGTTGCCCTCGGTGGTTTGATATTCCTTGGCTTTCAATACATCGAATTCAGTCATTTTGTGTTGAAGGAAGACCTCGGTCTTACCCGCAATATTTTCGCCTCCAGTTTTTACCTTCTGACGGGATGCCACGGCGCCCACGTTACGGTTGGTGTCATCTGGATGTTGTCGATCCTGATCACGTCGTTGATCAAGGGGGATAAATGGTTCAACTCCACGATGGTCGAAGTGGCGGGTCTTTACTGGCACTTTGTGGACGTGGTTTGGATCATCATCTTCACGGTCGTTTACCTGTTCGTTTACGTCTAAGGAGAGGACAACACCATGAGCCATGATGTGAAAAACGCGAAGAATACCCACGCCCACGATGAAAAAGCCCACGGGTCAATCAAACTGTATGTGATTTTTGCCGTGATCCTTTGTTTGATCACTTTTGCCGAATGGGCCATTTTCAAAAAACGCGATGCCCTTGGGATCTCGAATCATATGTTGGTTTTTGGGCTGCTTTTGCTGTCCTTGGTCAAGTTTGTGATGGTTTGCGGTTGGTACATGCACCTTCGTTACGATCACAAATCTTTGACGAACATGTTGATTATGGGGATGGTCCTGGCCTCTGCAACGTTTGCTGTTGTGGCGGTTGTGGTGCACCCAAAGGACTGCAGCGCTTCCAAGGGTGAGTGTTTCCGCTTGGGCGACTCCACGGCTGTGCCGGAAGAACCCGCGCCAGCATCACCGTAAGGCTTTTATTTCCGATGTTTTTTGCCAGCATCGCCCACGCTCATGATCTTTACGATCGCCTCCCGGCGGATTCCTTTGTGGTTAAATGGGCTTGGGACCCGGCGCTGATCCTGTTTGTCATTCTAGGCTGGCTGTACTGGCGTGGGCTTAAAGCCTTTCGGGGACCATTGCCAGTTAAACCTTGGCAAATTGCCTGTTTTTTTACCGGCATTTTGGTGCTCATCATTTCCCTGATTCCGCCCATAGACCCTCTGTCAGACCAGCTTTTTTTCGTCCACATGATCCAGCACCTTATGGTCACCAATATTGGCGTGCCACTCATGATGCTGGGGGTGCCCTTTTTCATTGTGATCCGGGGAATTTCCCCTTGGACGCGCCGCCATGTCTACTTTCCCCTGATTCGGCGCAAAGGCCTGATGAGACTCCTGCATTTTTTCAGTCGGCCACTGCCGGCATTGATTCTATTTCAGGCAAATTTTTTCTTCTGGCACGTGCCCTATTGGTACAACCTCGCCTTGCTCAACGACTATTATCACTTGATCCAGCACGGGACGTTTTCCCTAACGGCAATTCTTTTATGGCGCAACATCATCGATCCACACCCCATGCGGGCCACGCTGCCGCTGCCGGCCCGAATTCTGTTTCTGGTGACCATTATGGCGACGAGTATCGCTCTGTCGGTTGGCCTGACCTTTGCGGACGAGGTCTGGTACGCCTATGAGGGTCGGCCAATTCCGGGCTGGTGGACGTGGGGTCATCAGATCGATCAGCACCTGGGTGGGCTGATCATGTGGGTGCCGGGCGAATTCTTGGATCTCATTGCTATGACTGCTGTTTTCTTTGTTTGGGTGCGCCGCGAAGAGCGCAAGGAGCGCCTCCTGGAAAAGAAGACTCTGGCGGCAATTACCAATTGACAGTGAGGACCTTGGACTTTATATATTTCCACATGTGGGGGCGTAGTTAAGTTGGTTATAACGCCGGCCTGTCACGCCGGAGGCCGCGGGTTCAAGTCCCGTCGCTCCCGCCACTCTTTCTAAAAGACCCTGCCACGAGTTAATCGTGGCAGGGTTTTTTTATGAAGCCGTAGTGTCCATTTATTCACGCCAGAAACAAATTAGGGATCTCAAGAAAGTTTCAACGATGATTACTACGTTCCACAATGGGCAATCACGCCACTAAAAAACGTCAGAGCGGTAGACTTGCTCCGGTATTTATATCCATTGTAAGCCGCCAAATTTGCTTATGGACGCGATTTTGGACACTGGGGCCTCAAGATGTCTAATATCGGACCAGCTCGACCGACTCAGTTGCCAATCGCTCCCGGACCAATGGAGAGCATGCGCCTTCCATCTCCGAAACCCACTCGAAATCTGAGTAGGCCCAAGGAATCTTCTGACGCAAAGCCAAGTCATCAAAAGCAGGGTGCAGCATCAACTCGGTAACACCCTCAGAAAATTGACTGATCATCTTCCGAATCGATTCGACGTCTTGATGGCCGCAACGAAAAAATCCTGCAAAATGATCCGCATGGCCGATGCCAGCCCGGCGACATAAAACCTTGAAACGGTTACCTAGCAACCGATAGGGAATCCCAATCAAACGCCGCAACAGTCGACTCGATTCCGGCGCCATACTGCATGGGACCCGGACGTTCTTAATCTGGTATTTTTTACACAAGCGAATCACGATTTCTGAAACCCCCGGCAAGATATGCAGATGCTGAGTTGAGTTTAGAAATGGAATCGTTGGAAAAAGAGACATGAATTTTTGAATCTGGGCCTCAAATTCCATCTCGATCTCGCGAAAATCGATTCCACCCAATAAATACCGCGCGAGAAATGCCTTCCAATGCCGGTGGAGGCAAATTTTATCATCCCCAAAATACGCTAGTGAATCCGTGATGGATGAATATCTGCCCAACAGCGAGTGCCCCTCCACAACACCCAAATGAAGGCCAATCTGCAACTCCGGATATGCATGGACCTTTGCCACGGCATCGTCTGTCCCGGGTGCATTGACGAGCAACGCGGCAGCGGTGACGATTCCTTCCCGATGGGCGCGAAAGATTCCATCAGAGATCATGGGTGACAACCCAAGATCGTCGGCTGTGACAATCAGTTTACGACGGCGACTAGTGATCATGGATTCTGGTCAGACATCAGGCGTTTCTTCAGTGGCCTTGTCGATGAAGTAGGCTGGACGGCGCTTGACCTCATGATAGATCTTGCCAACATAGAGTCCCACAATTCCGGTGAACAACACTTGAAGGGCAAACAGCATCAATTGAAGGCTAATCAAACTCAACCAACCGGGTACGAGATCGGCCTGGCCAGAGACAGCCAGTGCGATGCAGACCAGAAGGTAAACCAGCGCTAGCACCAACATCACAAGGCCGGCCATAAATGGCAATTGAAGCGGCCAAGTGCTGAAAGAAAAAAGCCCGTCAAAAGCAAGGCGCATTGATTTATTCAAGGAATAGGAAGCCTGCCCAGCGAAACGCGGCGCGCAATCAAATTCAAGATTACACTGGCGGAAGCCAATATATGGAACCATCCCCCGCAAGAAAGGCGAGACTTCTGGTAATGCAAGCAAAGTATCCACGGAACGACGGTCCATGATCCGGAAATCCGAGGCATTGGGCGTGATCTTGACCGGCGAAATCCGGTTGAAGAACCAGTAAAAAAACCTGGAATACACATTTTTAAAAAAGTTGGGTCCTTGGGAGTTTTTACGAACGCAGTGGACCACCGACCAACCGGCATTGAGCCGCTCCAGCAGTTCAGGAATCACCTCCGGTGGATGCTGCAAATCGCCATCCATCATGACGACCGCGTTCCCTTTGGCCCGCCGGATGCCGCACAACAAGGCCGCCTGGTGCCCCGCATTTCTTGACAGAGAGACACACTTTATCCGGCTGTTCTCGCGATTTTTTTCCTCAATCAAGGCATACGTCCGGTCAGACGAGCCGTCGTCAATAAAGATCAATTCGTATTCATTAGAAAGACCATTCAGACCATTCAAGGCTGATTCCGTGCGCCGTATGAACTCTTCGACGCAAGCTTCTTCATTACGAACGGGCACAACAATACTTAACTTTAATTGTGTGCTCATACCGACTTCCTCAATAGGCCCAGCGGCCGATCAATGAATTTCCAAGCATAATTTGATGCAACACCAATGTCACGATCAATACCGCGGACGGCAACAACTTCCATTTGAACAGGAATAACCAACACCCAGCGAAAAGCCACAGGGGCAACAGCACTGTCGCATAACGAAAATCTGTCACCAGTTCGCCCGACAGGGGCATTATGCCAACATGAAGGGCAAAATAAACCCAAATCAGATCCCTGGGTCTGGCAGTGGCAAAGCGGGCAACACACCAAACCATACCGAAGAAGAAGGCATGATGAATCAGGCTGCCGAAATTTGTATTCTGCCACGGATTACCGAACCAGAACGTCCTGACATACGAAGCCCAAGTCATCTCTGGGCGCCATTCCACCTGAGAATGCAGAAACCGAAGGGGATCTCCCGTCACCCGATACTGGTAGAGGGGATAGAAGGCCCAAAGTCCAGCACTTATCAAGCCACAAACTGCAAAAATTGCCAACGACCGGCGGATTCCGCGGCCACGACTCCAATAATCAAATCCGGCCGCCAATCCTGTCGCCAGCGCCAAAAAAGTTCCTTGGTTTTTGGTCAAGGCCGAAAGCCCCGCAATAAAGGCCGCAAGACGCCAATGCCTTTTACCCCAAAAAAAAAGTGTCCCGCATAGGAGCAATAGGTAAAGGGATTCCGTGTGAGGATGAAAAAAAACCCAGGACGCCGGCGAAAAGAGAAACAGGATCCAGCCCATATTATTGCCACGCGGAAGCTGTGTCACGTGTGCGTCAACCGCTGTTGCACGCAGGTAGATGGAGATCGCCGCAGCGTAGCAAGCAAGCGACACGGCAAGACCCGCTATCGCCAACGGCATGCCCGTCACATCAGCCAAACCGGCGATCATTAGCGGATAAAGAGGAAAAAATGCCCATCCTGTGCCGGAGTACCCTTCACCAGCGATCCGCAAATACCAACCAGCATCCCAACTGTGGAGCACCTTGTCCAAGGATACCCCGTGGGACTGTCCGAAAAAGAAAACGAAGGCCGCCTGCCAAAACAAAGCCAGCAGGCTCATCAAGAGAACTCCCCTAGGTGAAGCCCTCTGATCAAGCACAGAATTAAACCAGATGACCCAATGTTTCATACGCGCATGAGATCACGGAATATGCCTGTTTGGCTAGGGCGATACCTTTTAGAAATTTTGGCCATTGCCGGTGATACTCTTTATAAACTGCTCCACATGGCTGCACCTGACATTAAATGTCACTTCAAGCCTTGTACTTCCTTAAGGAATGATGCTCCTTCTTTAGGAGGTGCCTCATGCCGTGCCCACGTTGTCGCAACTCAGCCTTGGTGATAAGAAAAGGGTTTTTTCCGCGAAAGAATCCCGCATTTGACAAGAGCCAGAGATTCCTCTGTAAGTCTTGTCGGACATGTTTCTCACAA
>CANFEB010000013.1 GCA_947445775.1 Oligoflexales bacterium
AAAAATATTTTTTAGATTGTCCTCGCGGATGTTGCTGTTCATCTCGAGGTATTTCTTCAAGGTCTTCCAAGCAAGCTCAAAAGTGTATTCAAAACGCTGGATGCATCCATCCCGAGTCAAGTCGTCTCGGTGCTGAATCAATGCATCCTCAAGGGTCTTGAGCGCATCCGATAGCGGTCGCAAAGAAAACTGTTCTGGAACAAGTGCCATGCTGCTGCCCTCCTTCAAACATTACCCATCAACTATGACGGATCAATGGCGCAGCAGCAACGCCTCAAATCAAGCCTCAACCCGGCCCGAAAATTTCCTCCGGATTGGCGAATGCTTTCTTAATGATGTCCGCCATCTTGGCACTGACGACGCCGTCGATTAATCGGTGATCAAAGGTTACGCCGAGTGTGATCTGGCGCACGGGAACCACCCTACCCTCTCGGACCGCGGCGACTTCCTCCACCGCACCAAGGGCAATCACCATCGGCACATGAGAGTAGGGGACAAGGGGTGCCAGGCCCCGGCTCATGCCAAGGCTGCCAATGTTGGTGATCATGACGGAGCCGAAGGAATTTTTTGGTGTCCCAAAAAGAGGCGACCAAATGTTCAGACGGTACATGAAAAAAGAACTAAAATTAATTGCGTGGCGCACGGCCCATGAGGGCAATGTGTCGAAAAGTTTTTTGAATCGCGCGTAACTTTGATCCTGATTGGACCGCACGGCCGCAACCTTCAAGTTCATTTCTGCTGCAATTTCGGTGACTGATTTTTGATCGGCGCGGTGAATCACTATGCCGGACAGGTCTTCTCCTTTGGCGTCGGTGGCCACTTGAAAAAAAACGGAAACGTCCTCGCGGACATAGAGCCTGCTGCCGCGCACCACGCAGTTGATTTCGAGATGACGCTTGAATGCCTCTGCAACCACGCGGCCCGCAAAGTGGGTGAGGGTGACGCGCTCGCCGCTGCTTTTGGCGCAGCGCTCAATGTAGGCAAGTGCAGGGTCCGCATCGACATCTAAAAATGCATAGACGCTTGGATCGACGGGTGGATCCCAGCCGCCAACAGCAACCTTGCGCCAACTGGACATGTTTGCCAGAGGTTTGGTGGCCAGATGCTTTTCAAAAAGGGCACTCAATGTGCAACTCGGGGAGGATCTGCAGAATCTGTGTTGTCGTCTGGGGCAATAAAACTGATTTGCCCATTGGCCTGCCGTTGAACGCAACCCAGTTTCGTTGCAAATTTTCCGTCAGGATCTTGCCCATCATGAGGCAAAGGTGATTTGCCATCCAGCGTGCCTAAACTTTGCTTTAAAAAGGGCAGCTCTTTTCGGCCCTTGAATTCTTCGAAAACAAAATTGCGTGATGCAAATTCGTCCAACAAAAAATTCTGCCCGACGCTCTCTGCGACCAAAGTCGCGTTGCCTGCCAAGCGTTGCTTGCAGGTGGTTTGGCTGGGACGACGCATGGAAACCAATGCGCCGCGAATGTCGTAGCTGCCGATGTTGACCTCCGAAAGCATGAGGGTCTTGTCGGTGCCGACATCTTGTTCGACGAAATAATAGCCGTGGCGCATCATATAAAAACCAGAGCTGCTGAGGATCAGTTGCACGAAACCACCGGTGTCGACTTCCAGGCGCCACTCGCGAAGGGTGTGCCTGGGGGCTGCCGCCCGCCCAGTTCCCGACTTGTTCAAAACGGCATTGGCACCCATTGATCCGGATTTTCCGCGGCCAGTCGACGCGCAGGCAGGAAGAAAAAAGGCGAGGGCCACCAGGGCTCCTACCGCCGTTCTTGCGACCGCGCATTTCGTAAACTGGATGATCCCGCCGCGCATGCACAATCCCTCTTTGACGATTCGGGCCAGTTTTGAGGACTGACGTTACGAGCTATTTTTCGCTCGCGAATCTAGGGGGGCGTTGCGGTAAAATTTTGGAAAACTATAGGAGGAAACATGTAAGTGCCTAAATTTACATGTTTTTAAATTAAAAATTATTGAAAAACCAAAGTCCTCGAACAAGGCTCTAGAATTGGGCGGTAGAATTAAGCCTCGTTGGCCTTAGTAGGCTACTTCCAGCATCGTGACCTTGGTGACGCTGCAGGTCAACTCGGGCTTGCGAACCTTGCGGTCAAACAAAACTACCACCTGGTAGCGCTCGCGGGCCGGCCAGATGCCGCCGCGGTAGTCGTCAAAGGCTTGAATCGAAAACTCGTAGGTGAGGGTGTTTCCAGAACGCCCACTTAATTCTGGGTCGCGCTCCTCATAGACTTTTGGGTCAACGGCATTGCCCGCCCTCAGCTTGTCCATGGAATGGGTTACCGCCGCCAAACGGGCTTCTTCCAGGCAAGGATTGACCCGGGTGACGGTGGTTGCGAGGGCTCTAGAAGAATTCGCAAAAAGGCCGACCACGGCGCTAGAAAAAACCAGGGCAGCGGCTGTTAACACGCTGTAAATCAAACGAAGCAGATTGGAATTCAATTTAAAGCGCCTCCCGGCAGAAATTTCTACCACATGAGTGCGCGTATAGTTCTAGTTACCCAGGGGGTTCAAGGGATTTTTGGCTCTGCCCGCTTGATTTCCCGAATCCGGGGATTATTTCACCGTGAGCAGCGGAAACGCTCCAATTATGCCGTTCAAAATGAATTGCACTGCGACTGCCGTCAGGATGACCCCCATGATCCGCGTCATGAGGTTTAGGCCGGTGCGTCCCAAGACTTTATAGAGTAGCGGGGCTCCCTTGAGGGTTAAATGAGACAGGCCCAAGGCCCCCGTGATGGCCACCATAAGGCCGGTCAATTGCGCGCCCCCTGTGGCCTCACTGGCAAATAGGACCACCGTTGAGATTGCTCCGGGGCCAGCCAGCAGAGGCATCCCCAACGGAAACACGGAAATGTCTTCTCGCGCCATCCCCTCATATTGCTCCTCTGGCTGGACGCGGGCCCGGCTGGCATTCAACTGGGCAATCCCCAAGAGCAGCAGCAAAATCCCGCCAGCAATTTGAAAGGCCGGAAGGGTAATTCCAAACACGCGAAAAATTCCCATGCCAGTCAGACCAAAGGTGCACAAAATTGCCAGAGCCAACTTGGTCGCCTTGCGCCGCGTTTGACGCAAGGCATCGGGGGAATAACCCTCGGTCAAAGTCAGGTAGATCGGCACCACGGCAAATGGATCGACAATCACAAATATCGCCACGAAGGTGTTGAAAGTGTAGAGGAAATGTTGGGTCACGCGAAAAGACTCCCGGGTAGTAATGGCCAGACCGCAAATCCGGTGGGGCCACCTCCATTCTACGACTTCGATTTGCCCTTTACAAACCGGTGAGCGTGCCGTATCCCGGACCATCTTTTGACCCAGGTGGCCATGTACGAACTCCGCTGCGAATCGCTGGAAAAGTCATTCGGAAGCTTCGCGCTTCAGCCGTTGGATCTTGCGATCCAGCCCGGTGAATTTTTTTCGCTTCTTGGCCCATCTGGTTGCGGAAAAACAACTGTCCTGCGCCTACTTGGCGGTTTTGAGCAACCCACGTCCGGGCGGATCATGCTTGGCGAGCGGGACATAACCCGCCTGCCGCCCCACAAACGCAACATCCACACGGTTTTTCAACGTTATGCACTTTTTCCACACCTGAGCGTTTTCGAAAACGTTGCCTTCAGCCTGCGTTTGAAAGGCCTGTCTCGGCCGGATATCATCCGCCGGGTCGATAAAATGATGAACCTCACTGAAATTGGGGCCCTTTCCGACCGACGCATCCATCAACTCAGCGGCGGCCAGTCCCAACGCGTTGCCTTGGCCCGCGCCCTGGTGGATCAACCGGCCGTGCTGCTTTTGGACGAACCTTTTTCGGCGTTGGACCCCTCGTTGCGCGTTCGAGTCCGAGACGAGATGCGGGCCATTTGCAAAAAAGTTGGCGCAACCTTCATCCTCGTCACCCACGATCAGGAAGAGGCCCTGCAATTGTCGGATCGCTTGGCCGTGATGAAAGATGGGCGTTGCCTGCAAGTCGGGACTCCCAAGTCCATTTATGAAGACCCTTCGGACACTTTTGTCGCCAGTTTCATCGGAGCGGTGAACGAAATTCGCGGCGAGCTGTCGGAGTCGCTGCCCGGGGAATGGTCGGTGGCATCGGCCATGGGAACCTTCAAGGTCAAAAAAAACGGCCTTGCTCTGCCGCGCGAAGTTTCCATGCTGCTGCGTCCGGAAAAAATGCGGCTTCTGCGGCAGCGCTCCAACACCCACGACAACCTGCTTGAGGGCGAGATTCAGGATTTGACCTATCTAGGGTCGCGCACGGAATACACCATCCGGACCCGCGACAATGTTTTTAAGGTTTCCGAGGCCGAGATGGATCGCCAGAAAAAACGTCTCCTCCACCACCGCGACCGCGTGTTTTTGACCTGGAAAACCGAGGACGCCATCTTGCTGCCCCAGAGCACGCTATAATGAAAAAATTGGCGCTGCGTCTGCGCGACTGGCCGCCGAGCGCCTGGATTTTTTTCGCCTGGTTGATCACGCTGAGCGTCTTGCCTTTTCTAATCATCCTCGCCATGAGTTTCGCCGTGCGTTCAGATGGCGGTGTGATCACGTGGACTTTCACCCTCGCCAATTACGAGCGGGCGTTTCATCTGGTTTACTTTAGGGTTCTGATCAAGACCATTGTCTTGTCCCTCGGTGCTACTTTGACCTGTCTATTAATTGGCTTTCCGGTGGCCTACTATCTGGCGCGGGCCACTCCAGCAAAACGCCAGCTGGGCCTCATGCTGCTTTTCATTCCATTTTGGACAAATTTTATTTTGCGCATCTACGGGATCGTCTCGATCTTTGGCAATCACGGCCTGCTGAATCAAGCCCTCCTGCACCTTGGCCTGCGCGACGCCCCCCTGGAGATTCTTTATACGAGAGTTGGCGTTTACCTGGGCCTCGTTTACAACTACTTGCCGTTTCTGGTGGTGCCGATTTTTTCTGCCCTTGAAAAATTCGATCTCTCGTTGCGTGAGGCGGCCATGGACCTTGGCGCCAACCGCTGGCAGACGTTTACACGAGTCCTTCTGCCCAACGTCCGCGAGGGAATTGCCGTGGGCAGCCTCTTCGTTTTTATTCCCATGATGGGCGAATACGTCATTCCCGATCTTTTGGGGGGAGCTAAAGAGGTGTTTCTTGGGCGGGTCATGGTCGAGCAGTTTTTCACGATGCAAGATTGGCCGTTTGGCTCTGCTTTGGCGAGCATCCTGTCCTTGGGGCTGGTGATCGCCCTCTGGGTGCGGATGCGTTTTGATCAAGGAAAAACGGAGGCCGCAAGCCATGCCTTCCGCTAAACGCCCGCCAAACCTGTTTATTTCATTTATGTTCTGGGCGACGATCGGATTTCTTTACCTGCCGTTGGCCTACCTTGTGGTCCAGGCATTTTTGACCGACCCCAGCAATGTTGCCAGCGGCTTCACCACCAAATGGTTGGCCGCCTTACTGGAAAGTGACGCCCTGTGGGAGCCACTCATGAACAGCCTGCTGATCGGCGTTGCCTCGGCCTCCATTGCTACCCTGATTGGCACACTTGGCGCTGTGGGTTTTGGACCGTTCTCGACCGTTTTACCGCCGAGCCTGACGGCCCTCATCATGCTGCCCATACTGATTCCTGAGGTCATCACCGGGCTGTCGCTGCTGATTTTTTTTCTTCTGTTTCGCTTTGAACTCGGTGCGACCACGGTGGTGCTTGCTCATGCCAGTTTTAGCGCGAGTTTCGTTTATTTCATCATGATTGAGCAGTTGCGAAAGCTGGACCCAAACTTGGGGGAGGCCGCCTATGATTTGGGGGCCAAACCTGCTCAGATTTTTTGGAAGGTGATCCTGCCAAATATAGTCCCCGGGCTCTCGGCTGCTTGGCTGCTGTCTTTCACCATCTCATTTGATGACTTTCTAATTTCTTTTTTCACCAGCGGGGCAGGCCTGACCACATTACCCTTGAAAATCTACTCGCTCATGCGCATAGGATTTTCACCTGAGTTAAATGCCCTGTCTTTAGTTATGATCTGCCTGTCGACTGGACTCGTCTTGATTTTGTGGTCCAAGGAGCAAAGCCGCAAATGGGTGATCAGCGGATCTTGAAACAATTTTTAAACGTCCTTTTTGCCGTTACCTTGATGGGGGGAATCGGATTTTGGCTGGCGCGCAAGTCCACCGAAAAATCTGCGCCAGTGCTGCGCATCTGCGCCTGGAGCAATTACCTGCCCGAGGAGGTTCTCGCTGATTTCCATAAGCAAACCGGAATTCGCGTCGAACTGTCCTTTATCAGCAGCAACGAGGAACTTTTCGCCAAACTGAGGGCCGGGGCGACGGGGTTTGACCTAATCCAACCGTCGGACTACATGTCGCGCCAGATGATCCGACTGGGCATGCTGCGCGAGCTGGACCACAGCCGCCTTGGAAACCTGACGAATCTGATGCCGGAGGCCCGCAATGCGGCCTGGGATCCCGGCCTCAAATACACCGTGCCGTTTTCCTGGGGAACGACTGGGCTAGTGGTTAATGCGGCAAAGGTGTCCTTGGCGGAGTTGGCATCATCATCGGCATTGCCCCCGGGCGAAGGCCGCCAGGCGCCAGGCTGGGAATTGCTGTTTGAATCGCCAGACCCGCACCACACGTCGCTGCTTGATGACATGCGTGAAGTGTTTTCGGCGATGCTCATTTGGAAGGGAACCTCGCCCAACTTGAATGGCATGCAAACCATCGCTGACAACAACAACTTCATTAAGAGCCTTGAAACTGCGCGGGGCGGCCTGCAAACCGTTCGTGAAAAAATCTTGATGTTCACCAGTGAGCCGCGCCAGTACCTCGTCCGCTCCGAATTGAATATTGCCCACGCCTATTCCATGGATGCTCTCCAGGCCGGCGCGGAGAAGCCTGATTTTCACTACTTTATTCCGCGCCAGGGGGCGGTGCGCTGGGCTGATAACTTTGCGATTCCGGCGTCGGCAAGGCACCTTGACGAGGCCTACCGCTTTTTGGATTTCATTCTTGAGGCAAAAGTTGCCAGTCATTTAGCTTTGCAGGGACGTTTTTCCACGCAAAATCAAAAGGCCTGGGATCTGCTTCCCGATTCAGAAAAAAATAATCCGGCCCTATATCCGGACCCCGCTACTTTGGCCCGCCTGCATTATCTCGAAGATCTAGGCGACGCCCTGCCTGTCATGAACAGGATGTGGGCGGAGTTGAAAATATAATTCTGAGGGTCACCCTTCGCTAATGCTCAGAATGACGGGCCAGCTTGCGCCTGGCTTCGGATAGGGCTTCTTCGCGGCTTTCGCCTAGGCCATTGCCCAGAAATGTCCGCGTGAGCCCAGTGACAGGATCACCACCTGATCCCGCGGTGAAAACGACGCCGCACAAAATCTCTGTCACCATATAACCCGTTTGGGCCATGGGGGGGAAATCCTTGCGCTGGCATGTCAGCCCAGCCTCATTGCCACTAAGGTTTGAACTGATTGCGAAACCCTCTTCAGAAAGCAGACGGGACACGACGTCGCTGACTGCATTGGCCTCGTTGTCTTTGGCCCGAAGCGAGAAGGCATACTTGGTAAAAACCCCGTTGGCCGCAACTTCAAGCCCCGCCAGATCTGATTCGTTCAACATCGCGCATGAATTAAATGTCTTACAGACTGCAATGAGGTCTTTAGCGGCGGCAGCTTCGTTGCGAACAAAAGCCTTGGCCCGCGCCGCTGTGGAAAGAAGTTCACTAGGCGGTGAGTCGCTCGCTTGCATCGCCTGGCGCAAGGTTGCTGCCTCGCGGACAAGAGGTTGTACGCGCAATTGAATGTTGCGAAAAAAAACCGCCTTCTCCAATCGCGTCACCACCTGCCAGCGGTTGCCATCGCGGCATCGTTTGGCCACGCCGAGGCCCGTCAACAGGGCCTCAACTGACGACTGGGTGAGGCTTGAAATTTCTACATTGCGATTGGATTCCTGGGTCACGCCAGAAGACGAAATCTTGGTCTGAATTTGGCGAACGAGATCAGCAGAGGCAGCAATTGTGGCATCATCGGAAGTCGACGACTCACCAAAGCCGATAAAGATGGTTGCCTCACTTCGTGTGCGCAGGCCCTCGGAAAACTCCAAACAATCGCCTGCCTGAATTGAATCCGTTGGCGCCAGGCTTTGATTAGCCTGATTAGCCTGGTGAGTCTGAAGTCCGGCCTCTGGTCGAAAGGCGCACGCCGCCAGGACCACCAAGATGGTCCCGACAGCCGTTGTACCAGTCAAGAGTCGTGAATCAACTTGCCTCACTGGGCGCTCTCGCCTTCAGTGGGAACTGTGCCTTCCTTGGCAATCTGGTCAAGAAATGCCTTTTGTCCTTCAAGAAGCTTTTTGCGAATTTCTGGATTGGTGGCATTGGTTTCCGTTGCCTTGCGGATTTGCTGGTCGAGAAGAGCTTTCGAAATTGCGACTTTGGCTGCGCAACGGATTTTCAAAACGCGGTTGCGGCTGGCATCGCTCTCTTCAAATTTTTCCCAGTAGCGTTCAGAAACTTTTGCACCGCTCAACTTCAGGTTGCTCAAGTAAGCGACGTTGCTTTCAATGGCAACATCCGACGTGGCCGAACCTTCGGTGACTTGTCCAGCTGCCGTAATGCCGTCTTTAATCTGGCGAACAAATTCTGCGCGTCCCATTTCGCTTGCGGCCTTGACGCAGGCCTCCGGGCGGGAGTTGCCTTCCATGGTAAGGGTTTGGATGTAGATGACGTTGCCCTTTTCCTCCAGCATCGGCTCCATTCCGGTTGCCCACTTTGGTGTCTCTTTGATGCCGCCAATTCGTTCGACAACACGCGACGCATCAAACCCTGGAACGGTGGGTGCTACAGCCTCGACGACCCCTGCTCCTGCTGGCTTGTCGCTGGTGCAGGCCGGAATAAAGGCCATGCTCACGGTTATGGGCATGGAGACGAGAGCGATTGATTTGACCAGTTGCTTGCCAAAAATCATCTGACTATCCCTTCAGGAAAGACTTGTTTGAAATGGAACCCCTTGAAATGCCAATTATATCATGGTGGCCGTCCAAATTTTAGGCGGGGGTGACCAAAGCATCTACAATTTTAGGGAAATTGGCCGGTCGGCCAGTTTAGCGCCACGCCCATTACAATGGCTTATGGATCGCGCCGGCGGACTGGAGCGCGTGGCATACACCTTGCTCTACTGGCTTCAGAAGTTAACGGTCAGGAAAATCTACCCAGTAATCTTTTGGAGGATTCTCAATGAAATTCGCAGTGAAAAAATCAGCCACCGTGTCCCTCGCAGCCGTCGCCTCCCTGGCGCTGTTCGCAGCCTGTGGGATCGCAAAAAATCCGACTTCCACCCTTAACTCAGCCCTGCAAGAGCGCGAAGTTGAGCTGATCGGATCTGACGCCGCCGCATTTTTTGACGCCCTAGAGTCCGCTGGACTGGAGCCAGCCACAGTTGATGGCCAAATCATCTACGGCGCCACGACCCTTAAGGCTGATGCCGTCCACTGCGCTGTCATCTCCGACCGCGACTCCACCAAGGGTTGCGAAGTGATTGACGGCCGCCGCCAAATTGAACTCGTCGACAAAGCCGTCATCAGCAAATTGATCTCCGTCATGAAAAGAATCGGTGCCCAGATCGATCCTGGAGTGATCGGTGCCATGAACTTTGATGTCCGCAAAGTGAGCTGCACGAAGCCAGTCGTTCCAAACCCACAGGTGCATTGCCGTTACGAATTGAGCCAGGGTCGCAGCGACAGTGAAGTTGAGCTGACCGGATCTGACGCCGACGCAATGTTTGACGCCTTGGAGTCCGCTGGACTTGAGCCAGCCACAGTTGATGGCCAAATCATCTACGGCGCCACGACCCTTAAGGCTGATGCCGTCCACTGCGCAGTCATCTCCGACCGTAACTCCACCAAGGGTTGCGAAGTGATTGATGGCCGCCGCCAAATTGAACTCGTCGACAAAGCCGTCATCAGCAAATTGATCTCCGTCATGGAAAGAATCGGTGCCCAGATCAATCCTGAAGTGATCGGTGCCATGAACTTTGATGTCCGCGAAGTGAGCTGCACGAAGCCAGTCGTTCCAAACCCAGAAGTGACCTGCAGCCTGAAACTGGTCAAGTAAGCGCCCGAAATTCTTGAAAAGCCGGCCCTTTTGTAAGGGGCCGGCTTTTTGTTGCCTTGAAGGTGCGCCGGGTTGGCGACAAAAACCACTGAAAATTCGAATAGTTATCCGCAGAACTTAAGTGTTTATTTGCTTTTGCCGATTGTATATACATAATGTATATATGAGAATCCAATGGCAAAAACGTTAATCTCCATACGACTTGATTCCGACTTGCTCGACTGGTTTAAGACCGTCGATGCCCATGGCGGCTATCAGACGCGAATCAATGAAGTTTTGAATCAATACCGACTTGATCGAACGATGCGCGAACAACGCATCCTTGGCCAGGCAAGTCTGTTGTTTCAGCAATATCACGCGAGGTGCTTCTGGCATCTGAAGAAGGATTTGGAAATCACTTCGAAACTCATTCCCATCGTGCAAAATGGCCTACGTAAGTATGGCGGCCTTGAGGGCCTGCGCCTGGCCAGTCAAATTGATCCGCTGCCGGAAAAGGGGCCGTAATGCCAATCACTGCATTTCAATATCACGTTCTGCAACTATTGAAGGCACATCGCAATCCTGAGAGCTACATTGCCGGTGGCACAGCCATCCAGCGCGATCCAGACTCTCTGCGATTCTCACAAGATATCGATATATTTCACGATGCCGACCAGGCCGTCACGGACAGCTACCAGCGCGACCGAGCAGCTTTGATCGCTGCCGGATTTTCAATAAATACCCATATTGCGCAGCCAAGCTTTTATCGCGCCACAGTTGCGCGTGATTCCGAACAAGTAAAAATGGATTGGCTGCGAGACACGGCTTTTCGGTTTTTTCCGGTCCTTGAAGACAGCGAGCTTGGGTACCGCCTTCATGACGTGGACCTTACCGTTAACAAGTGCCTGGCTCTGGCCAATCGCGCCGAGGTCCGCGACGCGCTGGATATCCTGGACCTAGACCGGAGCGTCTTCTCATTGGCGGCGGCCGTCACCGCTGCATGTGGCAAGGATCCAGGATTCACCCCTGAATTGATGATGGACATGATCCAGCGCCACATTACTTTCACACCCGATGCACTCGCGTCGGAAGCACTTTCCAGGCCGGTAGATCCCAAGCAGCTCAAGCGTGATTTGACGGCATTGATAGATCGCACCAGTAAAATCCTGAGAGGTCTTGGGGCGGATGAGATTGGATTTGTTTTTGTTGATCAGAGTGGCCAGGTCGTAAAAGACCTTGATTCCAAGCAGCGGGCAACGGCCAGCCTCCATTCTGGAAGTGTCAGGGGTAGCTGGCCCAAAATTATCCAACCCTAAAAGTTCCGAGGCATACCCGAAGGGCAAGGTACTTCTAGATTACCGGCAATCGCGACGCATCGGCTCTGAGACAGACATGACCGTGCCGGTGGAGAGGTTGACGTAGGCTACCCCCTCCTCACCGCAGGACTTTCCATAGATCATGGCCCAAGGAAATTTTTTCATGATGTCCTCACTTGGATTCATGATTGAAACCATAAGCGGGACTTCAAACTTGGGATTATTAGCCTTGAGTTTTTTAACCGCCTCGGCCAGGGACAACTTAATTAGCGAGATGCCGCCCAAAGAATTTTCCATGTTCTTGGTTCCGGCCAGATTGGCCTTCACATCGCGAGCCCCCTTGGGCCCAGCGGTGATGCTATTGCTACAACCGTTTTCACTGGATTGAGATGGATCAACGGTAAACATGGCAAAAGCGCGGATGGGCTCCGCCTGTTCGTCCGGATTAGCAAAAATAACTCTGAGGCCAAAGGCGCCGCGGCACGGCCCTTCGTCGATCCCATTATCAAAAATCATTAAATGAAAAAGCGCTTCGCCACCAAAAATAGCCACGGCATCGCGGCGGGCAATCGACACAATTTTCGCAATCATGGCCGGATTTAAAGAGTCCAATTTAAGCACAGGAATATCATCGGAGCTGTCGGCCATGACAGCTCTTGTTGCAGCTGAATTATTTCCAGATGTCTTGCATGACTGGACCATGGCGGCTGTGACAGCGACTGTGACAGCGACCGTGAGGGAAAAGACCAAAGATAGATTCATCATTCGTTTCATTTCAAATCCCTCAGAAATTAAGCGCCGTTGTGTTTGCCCATCAATGCTAACATATTGCGCCGAGATCCTTCGTCTTCGGCTCAGGAAAATACGCCCATCAGTTTGAAAACTTCGCCACCCATGCCCGTCTTGAACATGGTCAGGCCTTCCGCACCATGTGGCTCAATGCCGCCAAGATCAAAGCTGCGATAGCCCTTGGCCTTGAGGAGCTTGGCTGCATACCACAGCAAAACATTGTGGCCATTGGCCTTGCGCCCTTCGTCGGTGGTCCAACTAATCCGGTAAGTCGCGCTCGTGCCGTGCATCATGATCAAAATGGCGGCAACGGGCAGCTTATTTTCACAGGCCCAAACAAAGACGGCCTCGCGTGATCTAAGAGCCATAGCAAGTTCGGCGGCGATAAACCGCGGTGAGCGGCCGTAATATTTTTTGATCGTCCGATCGATATGGTACTGCTGCAAAAAGGCTTTGCCCGTCGATCCGGTCCAATCCTCGATGATCTCAAGGTTGCAACGTTCGCCCTTACTCAAGGCGCCACGCCACCTGGAATTCATCTGCGCGCGCAAATCGGATTCAGAAAGCTCCAAATCAAGCCATACTGTTTCAAACGACATCGGCTTCAGCTTAAATCCAAATGTCGCGAGGATTTTTCGCGCGGCCTCAGTATCGCGCCATTCTGGCAACCAGCGCCTGCGCCGCAAAATCCGCCGCGGAAACGCCTGACTAAAAATCATCGCAAACCCGGCCAACCATTCGTCGGGTGGACTTTTCGAAAACCACAGTGGGCCGCGATAAAGGTCCAGAATATGAACCGGACCAAGCTTAACCTCTTGGATTGCCATCATGCCCACCGGTTCATTCCCAAGGCAGATCAGGGCCGTTCTCGTCACCTTTCGGTCCAGAAGGCGTGCGGCCCGGGCAAAGGGCATGGATTGCAAAACATTGGGACGCGGGACCTGCTTTAAAAAGCCCTGCCATTCGTCAGTGCTGCGTTCGGTCCAGTCAAATTTAATGATCGGCTTTTGCATCGTCCCATTGTTTGACGTGACCACTCGAATGTAAAGCGGAAACGCCCTACGGGATCTTTCGTCCAACCGGATATTGAGCGCGGCCCATAAAGGTGGCGTGTATCAAAAGTTTCCCTGGCTCAGTACAAAGCTTCACGCATTGCCGCAATCCCAGGATCTTCAAGGTATTCGTCGTAGGACATCACCTTGTCAGTCAATCCCTTCGGTGTGATTTCGATAATTCGAGTTGCGATGGTATTGACGAATTCGCGGTCTTGGGA
This sequence comes from Oligoflexales bacterium, assembly GCA_947445775.1. Classification (GTDB taxonomy): domain Bacteria; phylum Bdellovibrionota_B; class Oligoflexia; order Oligoflexales; family RGVZ01; genus RGVZ01. Next base: position 13,460 of record CANFEB010000013.1, read on the forward strand.
GGTGAACAGGACCGTACCCTTGAAATTGATCAGGCCATTATTCAAGGCCGTGATCGACTCCAAATCGAGATGGTTGGTGGGCTCGTCCATAACGAGAACATTGCCGCGCATCATCATCATGCGAGACAACATGCACCGGACTTTTTCGCCTCCGGAAAGCACCCGGGATTTTTTCAAGGCGTCTTCCCCACTGAAAAGCATGCGGCCGAGAAACCCGCGGACGAATTCTTCATCTCGCTCGCTATCCTTGGTTGCATACTGGCGGAGCCAATCGATCAAGCCCAAATCCTTTTCGAAATAGGCAGCATTGTCTTTCGGAAAATAAGCGCGCGACGTGGTGACTCCCCACCTGACCTCGCCGGATTTTATCGGCAACTCGCCCATCAGGATTTGCATAAGGGTTGATGCAACCTGACCATCTTTTCCGACGAGGGCAACCTTTTCACCCTTGCTGATCGTCAGGTTCAGGCCCTTGAACATGGTCCGACCATTGAGTTCTCCGGAGAGTCCCGTGGTCACGAGCAAGTCTTTTCCGGCCTCACGTTCTTCGGTGAAATGAATGTGCGGGTATTTACGCGAGGACGGCTTGATGTCATCAACACTGAGTTTGTTAATCATCTTTTTGCGCGACGTCGCCTGACGCGACTTGGATGCGTTGGCGGAAAACCTTTCGATAAAGGCTCTGAGTTCCTTGATCCTGTCCTCGGACTTGCGATTCTGGTCGCGCTGCTGCTTCAACGCCAATTGGCTGGCCTGATACCAAAACGTGTAGTTGCCCGTGTACTGCATCAACTTTCCGAAATCAATGTCCGCAATGTGCGTGCAAACTTTGTCCAGAAAATGGCGGTCGTGAGAAACAACGACCACAGTGTTCTTGAATTCACAAAGAAATTCTTCGAGCCACATGATCGACGTCAGATCGAGGTTGTTGGTCGGTTCGTCGAGAAGCAAAATGTCGGGATTGCCAAAAAGGGCCTGCGCCAGCAGAACTCGCACCTTGATGCCAGCATCGAGGTCCTTCATCTGCATGGCATGAGCCTGATCGGGAACGCCTAGGGAATGAAGCATTTCTCCGGCCTGAGACTCTGCATCCCAGCCGTTCAATTCCGCGAACCGGGTTTCCAATTCCGATGCTCGGATGCCGTCTTCGTCCGAGAAATCTTCTTTTTCATATAAAGCGTCTTTTTCAACCATGACGTCGTAAAGGAATTTATTTCCCATGATGACCGTCTTCAAGACGTTGATGTTGTCAAATTGAAACTGATTTTGATTGAGGACTGCAATCCGCTGCCCCGGTGTCACAAAGACATCACCAAAGTCCGCTTCGATTTGACCGGATAAAATTTTGAGGAAGGTGGATTTTCCGGCGCCATTGGCACCAATCAAACCGTAGCAGTTCCCGGGCAGGAACTTGACGGAAACGTCCTGGAACAGGGCCCGAGGACCATAGGAGAGCGTGACATTACTGGTGCTGATCATAAAAACCTTAAAAAAATAATAAATCTAGACGGTTACGCTAAAACGCGGCGATGGCCTTCGATGAATGATTGATGTCAGAAGGGATAACAATCTTCATGGTCGCTTTATCGACTATATTACAATTATTTGCAATCATTAAAGATAGCTATAAAAAGCGGTGGCGGGCCTGGAGGTAATGCTATGGTTCCGCCTTATTTTTCATGAGTAAAGCATGGAAGAATCCCTGAAGGCCCATGATGCCGACAGCAACCAATTCCACCAGCAAAAATCCCGCACCGCTGCCTGGCGAATCTGAATATTGCACCGGTACTGATAGAACTTTTGGGCCCCGCAGGCCGGACACTTGAAATCCATCCCGTCGAATTTTAGACACCCTAAAATGTTAACGGCTTGGTTTTCAGTCGTGACATGAGAAAAAAGTTTTGTGTCAAAAAAGTTTCATACACCATACCCAACCTTTGGCTTTGTTTTCTGGTGATTGTGCCGATGGCGAAACAGGGAGATCAGCTTAATGCAATTCTCGATCACAGCGAAAATTGTGCGTCGTTTTGGGCAATTCGCGTTCAGGATTTACCCGATCACCATTCTTGGTGTGTACGCGGCTGGCTGCGATTTACAAAAGTCAAAGATCAGTGCGACAGTCGTCGGTTCTGCTATCGGCGCCTGTACCACTTCTGATTGCGAAACAAGTTTCGAAAGTTACGCAGGTTTATCCCCACTGCTGTGGATGCCCACGGTGTCATGCAGGTTTCTGAAAGTCAGAGCACTGCTAATGCTGTGGTGATGCCAGAGAGTTCGACGCTCATCATAATGGGCTATGCAGTCGTGCGCGACGGGAAAAGGCTGCTCCTGCGTTCCCCAGGGATTAACGTCGATACAACCTCGCCGACGGCGGGCACTTTTTCGGATTCGACCGGCGTCAGTGCCACCGGTTTTACGCTCAATTGGTCGGCGACCAGTCCGACATAGATTCTTTCGGCCTAACCACTTCACCCGCATATTGCTCGCTTGATGCTCGACCGCTGCCTTCCTGAAAGTTACCTCAAATTGAAACCGAAGATAGACCCGTACCCCGCCGCCAACGTGGCAGTGTCCGATTTCATGCGACTTCGACCCAACTGTCCTCGATCCTTTTTGACGACCGGATAGATTGGAATTTGCCTAGGTCGAACTTGGGTGAGTTGCGGACGACGCCGGAGAGACAAAATTTGAGGGCGTTGCGGTTTTTATAAACATCACTTGCGGTCAGTAGACGATTGTAGATCGAAATAGAAAGCATGTTGGTGATTTTGTGGATCGATTAAATCTTATCAAAAGATGCTCAAACGAAATGTTGCAAAATGAGATCAGCGCTGGCTTGAATCACGTCTATTCCGTCTATTCCGTCTATTTTTTTCTGATGCCAAATGCCTGGGCTATGAATGATTTGAATATGCTTAGTCACGCCGAGCGGTTTACAGAACGGCAGGAAGTTCAACTGCAAACACTCGGTGGAGAGTTTTGCCTCTATGCTAAGAAATGGACGGCCTTTTTGTGTCAGCAGAAAATCTACTTCACGCTTTTGTTTGTTGCGTAAAAAATAAAGTTGATGAACTCCCCAACCGGTGTCGGTCCAAAAGTCGCATGATTTCAGCAGAGCTGACGCTACCATGTTCTCAAATCTTGCTCCCTTATTTTCGACCTCGGACCAGTCCCATAAAAATAGCATCGGCTCTTTTTTAAGGCTCCGTTTTAGACCCTTTGATTATGGACGAACATAGTAAATATAAAAAAGTTGCTCCAAGTACTGCATCCAGTTTTTTACAGTATTGTGAGCGACCTCAAGATCTTCTCGAAGTCCTGCCAAACTCGGTAAGCTTCCAACGCGTTCCGCGCAATAGAGCTGCCAGCATTTCGAGTCGCCCTAGAACTGGTATGTGACTTAAATCCCGAAGATCCTCGCGAATTAGCTTTTCCACACGCTCTTGATGCCAAATATTTAAATATTGCTCTGAACGACGCGAATAAGGAGATGGAAATCCACCGAACAACAAAAGGTCTTCGTACATAGAGAGGTGCTTCGGTGATCGTGATTTACTCTTAAAAATAAGATCCATGGTCTCTTGCGGATTTAGGGCGGCCTTGCGATTCGCAAGTTCACCTAAAGAAAAAGGATGAAGACGAAAGGGAATATATCTTCCCAATAAGCTGTCTCCGTTTTTTTTAAAAATATTGAGCCGAGCACTTTCAGTCACAATAATTTTGGTTTTATCGCCATGAAGGTCATACCCACCTGCCGAGGTCCGGATATAAAAGCCATTTTGTGGTGATTGAGGGCAAGACCCCTCACAAATGGACTTAAATAACGTTTTATTTGTGGTGGTTTCTTCATGTGACCGTTTTAACGTCTGGCTGCAATTTGCTCAGAAGCTCCTTGATCAACTCTTCTTTGAGTTCCTGAGCGAGGGGGCGACCGTTGGGGCCTTGCTGCTTTGTGGGATTGTAGGAAATTCACCCACGCTTCACGATCTTTCCCGGCGCACTGCCTGTCGTCATCCAACGCAGGTTTGCTTCACTGCGTTGAAACATTCAGGGCTCCGTTGTAGCTCTGCCAAGTGTCAGCGCCAGCTTTCGGCGCCGGCCAGTAAAGGGTGTAGAGGATTGCAGCACCGCCGGCTGATCCGGCACCAGATCCTTTGACGGTATGGCAATCCACCGCTTGTCCGGTCTGAAAGTCGCGAGATTCTATGTAAACTTCGGCAAACGCCCCAGAGCGAGCGATGAAACTGCCGGCAGGGGGCGCGGCGCCCGGCAAAAATGCTACGCAAAAATAGCGGTGGAAATTCGGGTTCACGCCGGTGACGGTGGCTGGTGGGCGCGGGTTGATGCATCGGGCTTTTGCCTCGATTAGATTGCTCGTCATTGGCGCAGGAGAAACCTTGCTCAGGTTAACACCGCCCAGAATTTCCGTCGTATAGTCCATTCTCCCAAGCCCCGTCATCATGACGGCAGAAAATTCAGTTGCCGGTTCAAAACAGGCGTCGGCGCGAAACTTATTGATCAACTCTGTCTCAAAAGCCTGCCGGGCGTCTTGGACACTGCGCTTGGAATTGATCAATGTTTGAACTTCAAGGTTAGAACCAAAGGCCCTGATAAAAGCGTAGATAATAAAGCTCAATACGACGAGCAGCGCCATTGCCCCCGGCAAAGTAAACCCAGATTTTGTAAATCCAAAATTTCTCATTTCTGGTGAATTGCACCTCATCTTGGGGAGTGTCTCTATCCTAAAAGCGTATCATAGGTCCGTGGTTAGGCTAAAACGCATGCTCTGACTGCCCTGTGGAATAATCACTTTGGATCGTGGCACCGGGCTCAACCACCCTGTCGACAAAATCTTGAGTGTTTTCCGGCGGGCTTCGCGGACAACCCTCCAATCTGATTAAACTATATTACGGGGTACGTTTCCCAGATAGGCATACCAAAAGACTGCGCAATTCAATTTAAGCTAAAGGGTCCTCATGTAATAACCGATACGGAATTTAATGGGGGCATGGGATGCGTTTAAATAAATTGCTAAATGCCGTAGCTGGCGCAGCGTTGTTCGCATCCATTGTTGGGTGTTCGGATTCCACCTTTAAATCGGGCGTGGAGGGGGGGCAAGCCGTTTCCCCACCGCCTGGCCAACAAATACCGGGTCTTCCCCCCCCCCCCCCCCCAACCCGCCCGCTGGACAATGATCAAGGCGGTATAAAATATTCTCTTTGCACTGCGCTTCCTAAAGGCGGTTATGCTCCTTTGGGTGCATGCGCCGTTAATGAAGTCATTGTTATCATTAATGATGGTAAAGCTGATGGTCGTACCTGCTGCCCAATTGGAAATGGAATTTTGTCGACAATTCCAGGAGAGGTAAACCAACCAAAACCAGGATTATGCGGCCCAGATGAAGTGGCAACAGGCATTAAGGCAATGACTGTTCCCTATTGCACCAAAATTAATACTCAGTCTTTTTCATTGGAGCCAGCAGGTGGTGCAGTTTACGGCACAAAAAAAACTGCAGGGTTGCTAGGTCAACTAGCTGCGAGATATAACATTGGTGATTGCTGCGCTTGCCCTGAAGGCACAGTAATGATCGGTGGACACACTACAGCTGATAATCGTTGCACTGATCAATGCGTTAAAATCGTACCTAAACTGAAATAATATTTATTCGGAATTCGTGCAAATACGGAAGTTTTCAGGATAGTTGCCCCATAGAGTTACGCTGCCATCTTGTTACATGATGCCATTTTCCCTTTCAAGCAATTTAGTAGAACTTCGCCGGCATGACTCCCGTTGCGAGTGTTGCCAGCATGGCCAATGCATTATTCGGTGTGCACCGCGTAGCCCACATTTTTACGATTATAAATAGATTTCGCTTTTTCAGCGAAATCTATCTCGAGCCCGCGCAGCGGGCGTGGGGATCTCGCCGATTAAAGCTCCGTTGATGCAGGTGAAGTGGTTGAGCCGAAATAATCTATGTCGGACTGGTCGCCGACCAAACAAAGCTATGGGTTACTACTTGCACTGCTCCGCGCAAACGGTTTGCGTATCTACACTCAAAGATGCCGCGAATGCTAACGAGAATGCGGTTGAACATGCTTGTGATTTAGCCCATGAGCAAACCTGAGTAAATGGTTTTACTGTAAAAACGCATGCCCAAGCCTCGGCCCAAGCACACGCAGTTGCAGAAGCATGTGCGTACGCTGCAGCATACGCCTGGGCGGTTGCTGTGGCGCAAGCCTTCGCACAGACAACCTTCGGCTCAGGGCACTGATTGTTGTCCTGCGGCACGGGTTTTGTGGTTTCCTCCGGAGAAGCTTCTTTTGTAAGCCTCAAGGGGGCTGAATTTTTCGGCAGTAATGTCACCCCTTGATTATGCATATCAGAAAAGATTTCTCGACCTCCTGTTAAGCTTCTCGCACTAGCCTCGTCTGCAATGACTTGCTGTGCGTCAATTGTTTCGATGCCGGAAGGAAGCAAAACGCCCGACTCACGCATCGCTTTGTTAATCGTCTCCTTAGTTTTTGCATCCGTGCTGTTACCTTTTGTATCTGTCTTCGACGTCGAGTCGCATGACGTGACGAACGACGACAGTGACACCAAAACGAAAAAAATCTGAGTCGTTATATTCATTTCAACCTCCGTCCTTTATTATCGGAAAGTGAGGGGTGTGACTTTAGTGTGATCTGATATTGAGGAAAATCACATAAGATCTCGGTGCCTTGACCGAAGGATGCACTTAGTATTTCGAGTCGAGTCACGAATCGAATCTTGTTGAAGAAAAGCGACTCTGTCCCGTCTGAGTTAATCAGTGAGCCTTGGCCCGCGGGAATCAAGCACAGGAACTGTCAGAGGCCGGCGTTTGGCCGAAAAAGTACGAGTAAAGATATTGCTGATTAGTTGTGGGGACGAAGTCGCTGCTGAATTACACAAACTCCCAATCTGATTAAACTATATCGCGAGGTATCTTTCTCGGAGAGGCCGACAAATGACAGGGCAATTCAATTTCAGCTAAAGGATCCTCCTGTAATAGCCGATACCTACTCGGGGGACGGGATGCGTTTAAATAAATTTCTAAATGCCGTAGCCGGCGCAGCGTTGTTCGCATCCATTGTTGGGTGTTCGGATATCAGCTTTAATTCGGTCGGAGGGCCGGGCGTTTCCCCATCGCCTAGTCAGCAAATGCCGGGTCTCGCCAAGCCCCTTCCAACCGGCCCGCTGGACTATGGTGACGGCGGTATACGTGGACCCCAGGCCTGCGACGCCGCCAGCTTGAAGGCAGTCCCGGCAGGTTTGTCTTGTCCGGACAATTACGCTGTCTATGGCATCGACGATCCTGGCAGCAGGAATAGATTCGGCACGCTCGCTTGCTGTCCGCTGCCGGCTTTGAATATTTTCAAAGGCACTGCGACTCCTCGCCCCGGCAGCTGTTCGGAGAACGAAATATTGGTCGGAAATGATAACGCCGACAAGGTCATCTGCCGTGCCATCAACACCGATGTGTATAAATTGGTTGATGCTCAAGTCTGCTACTTTGGATCTGGTAGCTCCGGCCGGGGCAGGGCCCCAACGTGCGAAAATTTAGGCAAAGAACCAACTCGACAGGCATTTGCCGCCATCGTCGGTAATGGCAAAATGATGGGAAGTGATGGCTGCTTGAACTTTCCGTACGGAAGCTTATCCGTTGCCCAAACTGGCGGGGACTGTAGCGATCAGAAGGCCAAGCAATTGAAAAGAAAAGATGACACGCCGTTGGTCATGTTCAAATGACTTTCCGGGGGACGAGTTTGGGTAAAATCGGCCCCAGCCAAGGGGAGCACATTTTTATTTACCCATCCGTGATCCCGCTAACGGAAACCAATTTTTTCTGGGCTTCGAGCCAATCGCCATAGTTTCTTTTGGGAAAAACTGCGGCCTTCAGTTCAAACGATTGTTTTTCCCCCGGCGACGGCTTGAGGTATTTAACCACCAGCCAAACCTCGCTCTGGTCGATAACTTGGGGAGAAACCTGCCCAGGACTTAGTGGTTTTATGATTTCTTCAATCCATTTTTTGCCCTCGGTGGACGTCTGCTCCTTTTGATTTTCATCGATGTGCCTACGAATGGCGGCGGGCGTGGCCTTACCGCTTTGATCAATCAGGGCTGGAGTCTTGGAATCCTTGTGCCGGGCATCCATCTGCCACTCCAAGCCTCGGTCCAAGGAAACCGTAAAATTTGAGACGGTCCGGTTTTCTTTTTTGGCGAGGGCCTCAAAGAGGTCCGGAGTTTTAGCGACTTGATTTCGCCAGGCTTGGGCTACATCAAGAAATTCTCGTTGAATCCCCGCATCCTTCAGAAAGAATTCGTAATAGATAACGCGGTCGGAAAAAACCGGTAGTACAAAGGCGTTTTCATAGGCCGCGCCGTCACCGCCACAGGCGAGTTTAATTTTCGCGAGATTTTCTGGCATCAATGTCGAGTCATCAATTCGTTTTTTTTCAGCCTTAATTTTCTCTTTGGTGATCTCATTTTGGTGATTTTTTAGGATCTGCGCATATTGATAAGACTGGATCAGTTGCTTAATGCCTAATTTTCTTTTGTCGTCGGGATAACTGAGTGAAATAACGCCGTCTCGGCACGCGACGTCATCTTGATAAATCGCATAGTCGCCAACGTGAGCTACGATTGGGTTTTGTCCGTAATATTTAATTCCGATTGCAACCGCCGCGCCCACGCCAAGGATCGTCGCCGCAATTGCCATGGTTTTTTGTCTAGTTATCATTGCCGATGTGCTCCGCGGTGATTTACGTCTTTCGATTTTCGAATCAAGTTTTGGTAAATGCGTCGGGCGTCATGACGATTCGTTAGCATAAAAAATAAAACGTAGCTGACAATGCCCAGGGTGATGGTTGCCATAATAGATAGCTGCGCGGCTTGATAAGCCACGGTAGCAAGGACAATACCCATACCTAGCGTCGGCAGGCCGGCCCGCCAAACGGGCTCCGCAAATTCACGTAGGTGCAAGAGGCCGGCCTTCCTTGCGGCCATCAAAATAATTGCGGCGGCCAGCCACCGCGAAGCGACACTAATGATAGCGGCTCCCCGGTACCCCCAAAGCTCGGTCATGGTTGGCCCGGCAATTATTCCCACGAGCAATGCCGCCAAGAGGGCCACATAGACTGGCCTCATCCGATGGCGCAGGCCCAGAGTTTGAAAACCAATCACGACAATCACGGCATGGGCAAATCCATTCAAAACCAAAATGGAAAGAGTGCCTCCCTGGCTTTCAAACCCGGGTCCAAAAATCAGCTGGAGAATTTCAGCCCCGGTAAACCACACGCCGACGATCAGTGGCAGTACAAACGTCATCACGCAGAGCAAACTAAAGCGCAGATGTTTTCCCAGTGACGCGTCGTCGTGGATGCCGACCATTTCTGAATAGAAGACCGTGCTGATGGCGGCAATCAGTGGGACGAGACTTTGCATCAGTTTTGCCGGGCCGGAATACCAGCCGGCACCCTCGGCCCCCAACGACCGTTCCACCAGATACAGGTCAAACCGTTCCACGCAGAGAAATGCCAGCAGGGACAAGGCAAATGGGGCGGCAAGGCGAAAAACTATTTTCATCTGCTTCAGCGAGGGCATGGCCACCCCGGAATAGCGAATCGCAAGAACCAAGGAACCGATGCAGATTGCGCCATTTGCGCCATTAGAAATGATGACAAAAAGACTGGCGTCCTGCGGCGCTTGGATGAAGCGCCACACCGCAAATAGGCTCGCGAACTTAACGATAATCATCAGCAGGCTGTAGGCCCAAACCTTTTGGCCTGCTATCAGCACGCCACTTAAGTCCAATGCCGAGACAAACAGTATAAATACGGAGGCCGCGACGGCTGGTAGGTAGATACCCCAGTCGGGATTGGTTGCTCCAACGAGCCCAAGAAAGAAAAGTGCCGCAAAGGCCAAAAGCAGACGATCAAGGATGAGCGCGCCGATTAGCTGATGTTTTTCAGCGTCCGAGCCTGCGCGGCGCATAAGCACCGGAATTGCCTGGGCATAGCCAAACGCGACGAGCAGGATTCCCCAGTCCAGCAACCACATGGCAAACTGCGCGACGCCAAATCCAGCCGCTCCGAGGCGAGTCGCGGCAAAATGCATCGTCACAAGGGGGACAACCTTGTTGACGGCTTCGCTGGCCAATGCGGCCAACATCGTCCACGCTATTCGGCGCTTTTGCATTCCGTTGAATGTCTCCGGTTTTGGCATGCAGGATCTTCACAAGAAAGAGACCCTGTGAAGCGCTGTCGAATGCTTGAAGAATGGTCGGGGTGACAGGATTCGAACCTGCGACCTCGTCGTCCCGAACGACGCGCGCTACCAACTGCGCTACACCCCGATTTGGCTTTAGAATCCGCGAAGGGATTGCCTGAAAGAGAGCCCGATTATGTACTGCGCTTTTTGCGGGTTGTCGATAGGACAATCATCTCGCCATCAGCCAATTCTACCGGCAAAACCCCCGAACGAATTTCAAATTCCCGGCCCGTCAGCAAATCTTGATAGCGCCCATCAGGCATAGTCAAGTCCCTAATATCAAAGCGGTCCGTGCCAACACGGGGATTTTTGGACGTCGCAAAAAATACTTTGTTTTCGCCATCCACCCGCTCAAAGGCCACGATGTCCTTGGTCAAGTGAACCAGGTGGGTTGCCCCGTAACGCAAGGCCGGATTGGCTTTACGAAGGCCGGCCAGGCGCTGGATCAAACGGTAGAATTCATGATTCTCATCAAAAGATTTCATCATCGGCCGGTTGTAAGGATCACCGTTGTCGCCCGGAATGAAAAGGTCCTGCTCCAGCCCGTAGAAAATGCAAGGCACGCCGCGCATCGCAAACATCAGACCAATCGTCTGGCGCATGCGACGGGCCTCAAGCCCCTCGCCACGCAGGCGTGACATATCGTGGTTGTCGATAAAGGTTACAAGGCCACGTGCGTCTCCCAGTTCCGGATCTGCCGTCCAAAGGCGCGGCAGCAGATCAAAACTGGCGTCTTCCATGAAAGTTTTTTTCGCAGCGTAACGCAGCTCAAAATCAAAAAGGGTCATCTTGTTGCGACGGTAAAAATCGCGGAAGGTTGGCATGCCCGTCCACTCACCATAAAACTCGCCGATATTTTCCAAATGGCCGTAGCGTTTTTCCAGATACCCCTCGAGATCTTGCCAAAATGGAGTTGGCACGTGACGCACGGCGTCAAACCGAAATCCCGCCAAATTGGGCACCTTTGCCATCCAAAAGTCATGGGAGTCGTAGAGGTAATTTTTAACGGCCGGCACGGTCTGGTCAAAATCAGCAAGGGAAACGAGCTGATGGTTTTCAAGTTCAAAGGTGTCGTCGAAATTTTTAATGGGCCCGTACGGATGAAACCATCCGTCGCCAGAGGTAAAGCTAGCCAAAAAGTTGCCATCGCGAAAAATCGCCCCGCCACGGGCTACGGCCGGCAGCCCCGGAACTGGGCTCACGCGGTGCAGGTAATCTAGGCTTTCAATCGAGGCGTTAACCGGATTGGTATGGTTGTTCACCATATCCATATATATGCCCAGCTCCGGTCCAGATTTGCGGCCCAATTCCTCCATGATGGAAAAATCCCGCGTGCCCTTGTCCGTAAAAAACGGATTCAACCGGAAAGCGTCGGCCATCCAATAGCCATGATAAGAGGTCACTTCGACATTCTTGCCGTTACGAACAAACGGCACCGCAACATGCTGGTTTTCAAAAACCGGCGTCAGCCAAAGCCGGGTTGCGCCGAGGCGCTTGATGTAAGGAATGTTATTGATGACCCCGCGTAAATCGCCGCCAAAATATTTCATGAAATTTTTGTGCGTGGGATCGCAAAACCGACCCTCATGAAGGCAATCGTTTGCCTTGTTGCCGTTGGCAAATCGGTCGATAAAAACTTGGTAGATGACTTCGTTGCCAATGGCCTTCGGCGCCAAAGTGGAGGTCGGGTTGTGATGGCTGAACCAGTCGTTGCGCGAGGCGCCCGCGATTTCACTGCCATGGTCGATTGTAAGGCCCACTGGGGGCTTGGCCAAGGCAGCGCTGCCGGCTGCGCTTACCAGCACCAAAAACAGGGCCGACCTTGCCGTCTTCGCCACTGTCATCATTGTCATCATTGTCATGATTGTCACCGCCGTTATCTTCACCCTTGTCATCTTCACTTCTGATTGCCTCCACTAAAAACATGATTGCTCAGAACGTCGGCCGTAGCGGCACGGATCGCCTCGACAGAAACTTCATTGAAACACTTTGGCTCGTTGTTGCAGCTCTTTTTCCAGCAGGGCGAGCAGCCAACATTTGCTTGAATTTTTACGCCCCGGCCGTAGAGATCAACTTCCTGGGAACAACTGACTCCAAACCACGTAATAACTGGCTTCTTCAAGGCAATCGCAATATGCAGGCCAAGTGAACAGCCCGACAACACGATGTCGGTCGCATCCATCCACAGCAAGCCTGAGCGCAAGCCGCCCGTGGTTGGCGTATTGATCACCCCGAAGTCATCTGCAAATGCCGCTTTCATCGCTGTTTGGCGCTCTGTGTCCTCGCGGCCACCAAGCAAAGCAACCGCACGGTCTGGAAAAGCCTCACGCCACATCTGGATCACTTCGATTGAACGTTCGACGGAAAATTTCTTATATGGATACAACAGGGAACAGCCGGTGTTGTAACCAATGATGCCGCCCCAGTCTTTGCCGCCGGTCCGCCGAAGCATGCCCGCGCGACGCGAAGCGACTTCAGCTATTTCGTGATCGCGCAAATCGAGCCCATAAGGATCGCGCTGCCATTTGAGGGCCATTGATTCCGTGATCTGCTGGGTCTCGGCTTTTTGATTGATAAAAAACTTGAGTTCATCGCTTAAGCCGACGTCGTATTGATAGTTGGCCTCGGCGTTCAGCGGACGGATGACGCCGTTGCCATCCAGTCCAAAGCCGCGCTTGTCTGTTGCCTGAATGCGCTCGGCCAAGGCCCCGGCCTCGATGGATTTATCGACGGCCAGCAACACGTCAAACTTCAAATGATCCAACACGGCTTGGGTCGTCGGATCGACAACCAGCAACCGGTCAATCGCCTGATTGTTATCCAGCAGGGCCTTGGCGTTGGGGTAGGTGATCCACGTCACATGACAGCCAGGCCATTCCCGCTTGATCGCCGGCAATAGGCAAGTCGACCGAAGGACTGCCCCCAGAGCCTCAAGGCTCAAAACCGCAATCCGTTTTGTGACCGGCGCATAGTGTGGACAGCCGTCGCAGGGCCGTTTCCAGGCGCATGGCTTGTAGCCAGTAAAGTATTTGCAATCGAAGCGATACGCCATAGCGATACCGAATCCATCCGCCAGGGGTTATAATCTGATCACCATGAATAAAAAACACACGGCGACACCAACACCAGGGACAACCAGCACATTGCCCACAATCCGTATCATCCGGACATCCAGCCGCGAACAGCAGGATCTTCTTCCGGCCAAGCTCAAGGAGTTTGAACAAGCGGGGATCAAGGTGATCTTCGATGATCTACCTGTCGACCCCGACTGGGCTTACGTTTCGGCTCCGGCTGAACTTAGAGCCAGTTTGCTTACCACAGCCCTGCTCGAAATTGAATCAACTGTTGTGATGTGCGCGCGCGGTGGCTACGGCGCCTCAGACCTGTTGCCGCTCTTGCCTTGGAGCGATCTGCGTAAAAAAGCAGCATCACCAAAGCTTTTGGTTGGATTTTCAGACACCTCCGCCCTGCACAGCGCCCTGTGGTGCCAGCTTGGGTGGCCAGGCATTCATGGGCCGATGCCGGCGACGAGCCTTTGGCCAGAGGGCGCGATTGGCGATCATAGCCTCGGTCCAGATGTCGGATGTCTGCTGAACTTGCTGGGCGGCCGCATCAACGGCAGTTCTCTGGGCCTGGAACATTTAGAATACCCGACTGACGCTGGGTCTGGGCCCATCGAGGTAGAGGGTTGGTTGTTTGGCGGCTGCTTTTCAGTGCTGACCAACTTGATTGGCACGCCCTATCTGCCGGAAAATCTCGAGGGCGCCATACTTTTTTTTGAAGACATCGGTGAACATCCAGCGCGCCTCGGCAGATTTCTAAATCAGTGGCAACAGGCCGGGCTCTTGCGTGGGGTCAAGGCGATTGTCTGGGGAACTCTAACCCAGCTCGGACAAAACATTCCGGATTGCGCCGATTTTGTTTACCGGGAACTGGCCCGGCGCGTTGGCGATATACCAAGTTATCGCAGCCGCGATTTCGGTCACGTCGCGCCTAATTGGCCTCTTGGTATCGGCGCCCATGCGCGCATTTCACATGGTAAAAAAGGCAACGTAATACTCGAATGGAATTTCGCCCAGACCTCATCAGGAGCCGAATCGTGAGCACACAAAACATACCGAAACCAGTCGACTTGAATACGGTTAATCCGAAGAAAATTTACTTTGTCGGCATTGGCGGCACAGGCATGGCTTCCGTGGCTGGGCTTTTACAAGAAGCCGGCTATGAAATTTGTGGCAGCGACGTTGGGATTTACCCGCCCATGTCGACCATGCTCGATGAATTAAAAATTCCGGTGTACACGCCCTACGGAGAAGAAAACCTGAGGCTGGCGCAGCCAGATTTGGCCGTCATTGCCAACGCCCTAAGTCGCGGCAATCCGGAGCTTGAGCATGTTCTGGCGTCAGGCATTCCCTTCACGAGTTTCCCGGCGATTTGTGGCGACATTTTCATCAAATCCCGCATTGGCGTAGTCGTCACAGGCACCCACGGCAAGACCACGACGACTTCCATCTTGGCCCACCTGCTGACAGAACTTGGTGAGGATCCGAGTTTTGTGGTCGGGGGCATTCCGCTGAATTTTCCCCGGAGTTTCCGCCTGGGAAAGGGCAAAACCTTCGTCATTGAGGGGGACGAATATGACACGTCATTTTTCGATAAAGGCCCGAAATTCCTGCACTATTACCCACACCACCTGATCTTGAACAACCTAGAATTCGACCACGCCGACATCTATCCGAACGTCGAGGCCATTGAGGCTCAATTCATTAAAGTTTGTAATCTCGTGCCTCCGGAGGGCGTAATTTTCGCCAACGTCGACGATCCGGGCATTGCACGTTTGATGACCAAGGTGACCCCAAAGGCAAAAGTGGTCCACGTGGCCACGGCGGGCGTGGCGCAAGATGCGGATGTCTCTGTGAGCGATATTTCAGCAACTGCCACTCGGCCCGATCAGCAAACGTGGACGGCGACCATCGCGACGAAAACCCTGGGCAAGGTCCGTATTGAGACTCACTTGTCTGGCAAACACAACATTGCCAACATCGCCCAAGTCATCGCCTGCGTGGAATCGCTGGCGGCCCGCGGGCACCTCACCAACAAGTTGGATGCAACGGGAATCCAAAGGGCCTTGGCCTCTTTCAAAAATGTGCGTCGGCGCCTGGATCACCTGGTGAGCAGTGGCGGCATCGACGTTTACGAGGACTTTGCCCACCACCCGACTGCCGTGGGGCTGGTGATTGATGGCTTTCGGACGGCCTTCCCACAGCGCCGCCTATTTGTCGCCTTTGATCCGCGCAATGCCACCAGCCGCCGAAACGTGTTTCAAGCTGCGTTTGCACAAAAACTAGGCATGGCCGACCGGGTCTTTATTGGCCCCTGCCCGGAAGACAAAAAAATTCCCGAGGGCGAACGGATGAACACCGAGGCCATGGCAAAAGCCATTGGCACTAGGGCCACGTCCTATGCCTCCCACGAAGCACTTTTGAATAGCCTTCGAGAAGAATTGCGGTCCGGCGATGCCGTTATTTTCATGTCCAGCGGAAGCTTCAATGGAATCCAGCACCAGTTAGCCGAGCTGCTGAAAATGACCCGTTCATAAATCAGTGATGTTAATAGCTTGCAATTTTAATCGGGACTCGGCACGCTACTGATAGCGATTTTTTCGAAGGAGACCTCGCATGTTGTTCAAGAATGCTTTTTCTGTTGCAGCAGTTGTTGTTGCTGTTGGTTGCGCGGCTGTTGGCTGTACCGATGACAAAAAGAAGACATCTGAAGCCGTTAGTGTGGGCGGTTCTGGGGAACCTTCTTCTCCGACGGAAACCAAAACCGTTGGTGGCGTCACCATTGGTCCCGTTTATTTCAACTTTGACGATTACACCGTCAACGCATCGTCCCAGTCGCAGCTGACCGCCATGGCTGGACAACTGAAGACCAACCCGAGCACTGTGCTCCAGGTTGAAGGCCACTGCGACGAGCGCGGTTCAATTGAATACAACCTCGCCTTGGGCGAACGTCGTGCTCAAGCCGTCAAGAGTTTCCTGACTAATCTCGGTGTTGAAGGTGCCCGCCTGTCGACCATTAGCTTCGGCGAAGAGCGCCCGGCAAATGATGGTCACACGGAAGATTCCTGGCAGAAAAACCGCCGCGCCGAGTTCAACGTCACGAAGCAGTAATCCATTCGGTCCCAACGGGCCGGCTGGACATGAAGTTATTGAAGTTAAAGCAGAAGACCCGGGAGCGAAAGCCTCCGGGTCTTCTTTTTTTAATGGTTTGTAAAACCCCCATCAAAAAGCTAGCTTCGTATTCTTAATAATACTGTCCAGCCTATGGGCTGTTGGGGGATATCATTGTGGATTTTGTCGTCATCGCTGCCATTGCCGTGGCCGGTCTGGCCATTGGTTTGCTTATATTCGGAGTTTTCTTTCACCGTCGCCAACTTGCCTCAGCCTTTGAAACTTCCCAATCCGACTCCAAAAGAATCTTAGAAGAGGCGCGCCGCGAGGCCGACCATCTGATCAAGGCCGCGGTTCGCGATACCAAAGAAGAAAGCCGGCGCAATCGTCAGACCTTTGATGACGAGGCGCGCCAGCGCAAAAGCGAAACGCAAAAGCTTGAACAGAAACTGAAGCTGCGCGAAGAAACCCTCGAAGGAAAAATATCTACGGTTGATCGCCGCGAAAAAGAGTTGATCAACCAGGAAAGTAAATCCCTCGCCGAGGAACAACGCTTCCAGCGCCTCAACGCCGAAACCGAAACGTCGCTCGAACGGACATCGAAGCTTCTGGAGCAAATCGCCAACATGTCGCCTGAGGACGCGAAACGCGAACTCATGCGCAACATGGAAGCCGAAGCCAGAAGAGAATCTTATGAAACTATCCGGCGCATCGAGGAAGAAACCAAAATTGAATCTGAAAACAGGGCGCGCTCTGCCCTGAGTCTGGCTGTGCAGCGGATCTCAGGCGAGTTCGTCAGTGACTCGACGGTATCGGTTGTCACCCTGCCGTCAGAAGACATGAAGGGACGCATCATTGGCCGCGAAGGACGCAACATCCGCGCCCTCGAACAAGCCACTGGAGTTGACCTGATCATTGACGACACTCCCGAGGCCGTCATCATTTCCTGCTTCAATCCGCTGCGCCGCGAGATCGCCAAGGTCACCCTTGAGCGTCTGATTGGCGACGGGCGCATTCACCCAGCCCGCATCGAAGAAACCGCCAAACGCGTGGAAACGGAGTTTGACCAGATCCTTCAGGAAACTGGAGATCAGGCCTGCTTAGACACGGGCATCACCGATTTGCATCCTGAACTAGCAAAACTCCTGGGAAAATTGAAGTACCGTACCGCCGGTCAAAAGAGCGTGCTCGCACATTCAGTTGAAACCGCACACCTGTGTGGAATGCTCGCTGGCGAAATGGGCCTCAATATTAAAAAGGCAAAACGCGCAGGACTTTTGCATGACTTGGGTAAGGCGGTCGGCCAAGAGGTCGAGGGGCACCATTCCCAAATCGGCGCCGACTACTGCGCGCGCTACAGCGAACCTGCGGATATTGTTGATGCGATCCGTCAGCATCATGCCGACGACCTTTCCTTTGCTTCGCCCCTTGCCGTGATCTTGCACACAGCCAACGTCATTTCAGGAACCCGGACTGGCGCTCGCAAAGATCAGCTCGAGACTTTTGTGAAACGCCTTGAAAACATGGAAATAGTTGTCCGGGGCATGCGGGGCGTCGAAGAAGCTTATGTCATCCAAGCCGGGCGCGAAGTGCGCGTGATCGTGAACCCGACAGTGCTTGGCGATCAGGAGGCCGTCGATCTTTCAAATGAAATCGCCTCGCGATTGCGCCAAGAAATCAATTTCCCTGGCCAAGTGAAGATCACGGTTCTTCGTGAAAGCAAAGGCGTGGACTTCGCCAAGTGATGCGCATCCTTGCCATCGGTGACATCATGGGCAAGCCAGGCCGTCAGGCGCTCGCCCATTTCCTTCCGTCTCTGCGCGTGGAATTTGCGCCTGACGTTGTTCTAATCAACGGCGAAAATGCTGCCGGTGGTTTTGGGTTAACTGAAAAACTCTACCACCAGTTTATTGATCAGCATGAAATCGATTGCATCACCATGGGCAACCATTGGCACGACAAACGTGAGTTTGTCCGCTTTGCCGAGCAGGCAGAGCGCATGGTCCTGCCTGCAAACATGATGAACGTGAACGACCCCAGAAAGGCCGTGCGGGTCTTGCGTTCAAAAAGCGGAAAAAACTTTGCCGTCATGAATGTGATTGGCAAGACCTTCATGCACGCCGATAATCTTTCGCCGTTTCTGCACCTTGAAAAAATGTTGGACCTCATTCCTCAACACGTAAAAGTCCGCATCCTCGACATCCATGCCGAGGCCACCAGCGAGAAGCAGGGCGTTGCGCAACATCTGGTGGGCAGGGTTTCTCTCGTCTACGGAACTCACTCGCACGTCCCGACGGCAGATGAGCGTATCCTTGACGGGAAAACCGGCTTCATCACGGACGTTGGTATGACCGGGCCCTACGATTCGGTGATTGGAGTCCGTAAGGAAGCCGCCATCAGAAGGCTGATGACCGGCGAAAAGAAAAATTTTCAGCCGGCCAGCAACAATCGCTGGTTATGCGCCGTGGTTGCTGACATTGACGAAGATACAGGCTGCTGCACAAAAATTCAGCGTCTGAGGTGTGAAGTTCCAGACCGTCCGGACGATGGGCCGGAAGAAAAGGATGACTGAAAATGTTGATATCCATGCCAAGAAATTTTACTGCGTTTGCCATCGCGGCTCTGGGATTCGTTGCCAGCAGTAATGCCCAGGCATTCTTTCTGGACGGAAATGGTCACTACGCCCTGCGCGGTGCCACGCAAAAAAATCCTGGTTTCGCTACGGACAGCGGAACATACCAGGCCATCGAACAAAGCTTTCGGCTAGAGGCCGAAGCGCGGATGAATGATCGCTCCAGCTTTTTCATGGAAATGCGCCTGACCGATGATCCCAGGTCATTTTTTCTGGGCGATACGTCCAAGCCGAGCGACTGCGCAACCCGCCGCGTGCCAGCAGCTGGCGGAGGCTATACCACGACCAATGATTGCACGGGTCGCCATCAAGACTCTGCTCATCCGGGCTACCAATCCTATACGCCGATGATCACCACGGCCTACGCCCGCCAGGCCTTTGACTTGTGCCTGGTCGAGGCCGGACGCAGGCCGCGCAATTGGGGCGTCGGCGTCATGCTGGATGGCGGTTCCAAGCCATTTGATGTCGATACAAGCATTTATGATGGTGTCGACTGCCATGTGAACATCCAAAAATCCCAAAGCATTGGCTTCAAGGTCGGCTATGACAAGATCTCTGAAACTGGATCTTGGATTGACAATCCCTACGACCGGACCCTTGCCGATACGGCCAGCGAATCGGAATTCGACGGCCGCAGCGCCACCTATGGCGCGACGAATCCGTCGGATGACATCGACCAATTTTTCTTTTCGATTGAATATGACGACCGCAAGGCCAACGCAGGGGCTGCCGTCACCAAGCAAATTGGAATTTACTTTGCCAATCTCGTGGGCAAGGATTCAAAAACAGATCTCAAGTTGGTCGACCTCTACACCGCGCTTTTCTTGTCAAATTTGACGCTTAAAAACGAGCTCCTGTTCCGTCTTGGAAAATCTGCCGACCCCAATTGGATCGGACTTGGCGGCGCCCGCTTTGACAACGGCGATATCGCCAGCAACAACTTGCAATCAGTCGGCTTTGCTGGAGTTTTAGAGTGGACCTTGTCGCGCGATGGCAGTGCCGTTGGACCCATGGACTACCGGCAGGGAAATGCCTCCCGCCAAGTCGTATTTCTTGATTATGCCTATGCCCCTGGCGACGAAAACGGCTACTTCCGTGATGACTCCAGCTATTCCGAAGAGGCCTTGACCACCATCGGGGAATCACAACGTGCGACCAAATCCAGCACCATGGGATTTCACCGCAACTACCGTCCGGCGCTGATCCTTTTCAACGGCAAATCAGGCAGCGAAAGCACGGGCCTGGCCGGCATCTATGACCCGCAGCGGATCATGAATGCGACACTACTGAGTCTTGGCTACCGCCTGGAAAGCCTTGAGTACGGTACGTTTGAGGCCAAGATCCTGAGCGCAAATCTAAATACCACCATGCCCTCGGCCGTACGCAGCTACCATGAGTCGGCAGTCGGGGCCAAGCCAGTCGGGTACTACGGAAAAAACTTGGGCATCGAACTGGACGTCAAGTACGGCACCAGCCTTTCCCGTGAATTTGAATATGGGGTCGAATTGGGCTACGCCCGGGCCGGAGACGCCCTGAAAACTTCTAACAGTTCGCCTGCCGCATCCATGCTGTTACAATCTTACGCAGCGTTTAAATTCTGAATCTGCTGTTGGGAGTGCCTTCGCCATGATGGAACGGCTGTCATTCGATCCCGCTGCCTGGGCGCAAACGGAGTTGGCCCAAACCAGCGAATTCCTGATGGCAGTCGCCGGCGCGCTAAACGAATCGGGCCGGGTGGCTCCTCGCCACGTCGACGCCCTGCGCATCGACTTGGCTGGTTTGCGGCAAGCCGCCTCGTCTACGTCACGGCGCCACCAGGATCCCCCCTTGCTTTGGTTGTCTCGTTCGGGATGTGAATTCATTCGCCTCCTTGAGGCCCGCTACGGGCGGGATCGTTTGATCCTGAATCTTTTCCGTTACGGCATCAAAGCCTGGGCCAATGAAGTTTCAGCCGTCCTGAACCGCTGGGGACAAACAACCCTCAAAAATTCTGAGATGGTACTCAACCGCAGCATAGTCATCTACCGTGAAAATCAAGAGCCCGGAGACGAACGGCTTTTTTCCAGTTTGATTGTTGATATGGCCGATCGGATCGACCGTTGCGTCGAGGCCATTGAGGCGGTCGGCGGACGATTGGATGCCTGGCACGGAAACCCATTGGCAAGTGCCGACCAGGACAACACCAGCGAGCAAATTGTTGCCGAACGGATCGGAATGCGCGGCATCGCCCACGAGACAAATCCGGGGCAGGACGAAGAATACTTTGTGCGCCGCATTGCGTTGGAACTTGCGAGCCTCGCCCAATGCGCCAGCCACTTTATCACCCAGGTCACCGCTAATCTTGAGCTGCCGGAAAATGTTCTCCTTGAACTGCGTTGCAACTGGCTAAAGACCGAGGCCACACGCCTTTTTAATTTCACTTGGCCCCAAGGATCAGGTCTTGTCGCCCTGGAGGTCGCTCGCAATCATGTCATGCTGGCCCTGTCGAGCATGACGGGGGCCCTCCTTGACATAGAAACGGAAAGTTCCGGGATCCTTCCCGGCCGAATGGCGGCGAATATTCAGGTCCAGCATCGTCAGCGCGTTGAATCTTTGCGTGGCAACCTCATTGCCGATGCCATGCTAGCGGGACTCTCTGCAACCGATGCAGAAGATTCCGTCGTGGCCCTCATCACCTATACTGAAAAACATGCCCTTTCGGCCCGTGAGGTCATCGTGAGTGAGCTAAACAAAATTCATGGTGCCCTGATGCCAAGAACTCTCGAACGCTTCCAGACCCTGACGAGTCACGACCCGTTGGCACAGTCCAGGTCCGATGAAAAAGCCCGAGGCGCCTGCAAGTCCATGGCACTGCTTGTCAGGTTTACTGAACGGGCCCAGCGTTTACCCATTCTCTCCAAGATGGCGCCTACGTTGGTTGCAACCGCCATCGTCTGCGGCATTGGCTTAGCCACGGCGGGCAGCCTACTGAGTGGCTGCGGCTTGAAAACCGCGCTAATAAGCGACGTTGAAAACCTTCGTCCCGAAATTCCCTTCAGGATCAAACATGAGCAAAAATAATTTTGAGTCAGAATTCCGGGGCGTCTGGACGGCCATTGTGACGCCCTTCAAAGAAGACAATTCGATTGACTGGCCCGCCTGGGAGAGGCTTCTCCAATTGCAGGCAGCAGGCGGCGTCTCGGGTGTCGTTGTCTCGGGAACGACCGGCGAAAGTCCGACCTTGTCGATCCAAGAAAAGATTTCCCTCGTCAGAAAAGCCCGCGCGGTTCTTCCCAAATCAATTCGGCTCATGGCGGGCAGCGGCGGCAACAACACCGAACAAAGCGTCGAGCTTTCCCGCCTGTGTGTGGATGCAGGCGCTGACTGCCTGTTGGTGGTGACTCCCCCCTACAACAAGCCTTCGCCGGATGGCTTGAAGCTGCACTTCACGACGATTGCCGAAAGTGTTTCTGTTCCTCTTTGCCTCTATCATGTCCCTGGTCGTACGGGGCAACTTCTAAGCCCTGACGTTCTTGCCTCGCTCTGCACCATCAAGGGCATTGCCTGCGTGAAGGAAGCCACCGGCGATTTAAGTTTTTTGACCCGCGCCATCAACAAAACAAGGCACCGCGGTACAGCATTTCTCTCCGGCGACGACATCACGTTTCTTCCAGGCTTGGCCTTGGGGGCGACGGGCGTCATCAGTGTTTTGTCTAATGTTTTTCCTGGTGAGCTGGTCCAAATGTTTACCGCATGGCAAGCCGGTGACCGGACTCGCGCCCTGGAACTTCACAACGCTATGCAACCGCTAATGGACGCGCTCTTTTGCGAATCAAACCCCGGACCGGTGAAACATATTCTCGCGCAAACCGGCGTCATGAATCAAAATCTTCGCGGACCCTTAGCACCAGTCACCGCTGCCAGCGCAGCCTTGTTGGATGCGTGCATGGCCGCAACACGGGCTGCCCTCACATGACCAATCTTTGGTTGCATGGTGCCTCAGGCAAAATGGGCCTTGAGATTCAATCGGCAATCCAGAAGCGCACGGCTGCCATAAGCCTTATTGGCGGATCTGGCCGCAAATTCATGGGGGACAATCTACTTGCTGGCCGTCCGGTTGATTCAAAAAAGCTAGCCCACGCCCTCGCCCACAGTGTTGACGTGGTGATTGATTTCTCAGTGCCAGAGGGCAATGAAATATTGCTGGATGCCATGGAGGCGACGCCGGCAGACAAGAGACCGCAAGTCCTGATTGGGACAACCGGCTTATCCGAGAAAACTTTGCTCAGATGGTCAAAGGTTGCGGCAACTTTGAAGGGCGGATGCATTTTTTTGGCGCCCAATACCAGCCGTGGAGTTCTTGCGGCCATCGAAGGCGCCCTGCGCATTCAAGAAATCCTCAGGGATTCCCCCACAGACGTCGCCATCGTGGAAACCCATCACATAATGAAAAAAGATGCCCCCAGTGGCACGGCGCGAATGTTACTTGAAAAACTGTCGGAGCACCGGCCGCCGTCTGCCCCGAAAATCAGTGTTGCGTCCATTCGTGGTGGCGGAGTTTTTGGTGAACACGAAATTCGCTTCATGGGTGTCCACGACGAAATCATCGTCACACACCGCGCATATTCACGAGGACTATTTGCCGAGGGTGCGTTGGACCTGGCCGCATGGCAGCACAAAAACGGTTCTCGCTTCAAAGAAAAATTAATTACCTTGTCAGATTACGTTGCCGCAAAAAGCTAGTGATGCGCATCTGGTGTAAAGTATGCGGCCAAGGGGCTTCCCAGCTGAACTACAGATAGAGACTCCCCGTAAACACTGACTGTTTCAGCGGCCAACCAGCCACCACTTTGCGACTCAATAATGGCGCTGTAAATTCCTGGTGGGACATTGAAGAACAGGGCCTTGCTCATGGGCGCGTCACTAAACACCCAAGGTTCTGTTACGTTTTGGCCATATTCGTTGACCAAACGAATATCCAGCTTACCTGAGCCTTGGCCCTGCACCGCAGAAAACTCGACTAGAACCGAGCCCTCCGTAAAATCCTGGGATTGCTGGGCATAGACCGACATGTCTTGAACAAAGCCTCGTGGAATGGCCGGAAGAACTGCGACCTCGCGCGACGAGGGGGCGCCTCGCAGACGGTAAATAGCCGGTTCGAAATCCTGGCTGTCGAGGTAAACCACCGTCGAACTTCCTGGGGAAAAAATCTGTGAGCCGACACCTTGAATATTGGGCGCGGTTTCAAAAAACTTCTGAGTCGTGGCAACCAACACTGCCTCCTGTTCAGATTCCAGCATGTAGCGCTGGGCAAGCGCTTCACCACTAAGCTGCTCATGGGCGGATGACTCGCGCGCAAATTGAACATGAACACCTTGGACATCCGCAAGGATGCTGACACGTTCGTGGGTGTGGCGCCCCGAAAGCACAGGAAACTCCGCTGCCATGACTTGTCGTTCCGTCTGCCAGGCAGAAATGTTGACGGGACCAGCATCGATATTGAACCAACAAACGCGTCCACCATCGACTGTCGCGGCGGCTGAGTGGTCCAATACGCCATCGGCGTTGAAGTGAAATGGCCCCTGGGCCTTGACATCTATTTGTGCACGAATAGCGCCAACGGACTTGCCCGCAAAATCAAGGCATAAAGAACCCAAGCCGGGATCTTGCACAAGACCCGCCATGCGCGTCCAGGCTTCAAAGGCAAACACCCTGGCCACGACAACATCACGGACAATGGCTCCAGAATTTTTATCAGAAGATCGACTAGCGCCTGGAATATCGACCACCGCCGTTGTCCTGACATAGTTGCCGGACGCATCATTTGTTGCGAGCAACAAAGACGATGCCCCGGGAAGATCCGAAAGCGACACGCCGCCGTGGGAATCAGATAGGGATGAAAATTCTGCGCCGGCCACATAAACCTGCACCCCAGCCACCGGAAAGGCTTTCGCGCCGTCCAGTGCTAAGGCCGGAGTCCGATCGTCGATCAATTTCAATCGCAGGGTACGCCGCGTTAGGGGCAATGCCGTGCGGCGCAACTTGATGTCCTGCGTAGCGGCCGCTTCTGTTACTTGTTGGGCAGCGGCCTCCTTGGATAAATGAATGCCAGTTGCGCCGGCAACCGAACTACCTTGGAGTCCGCCAGTGAGTCCGCCAGTAAAATCATTTGCAGCATGCATGGCGTGGCCGGAGTTCGGACCGGCTGCGGCGGACGTAAGGTCGCCCACCGGAAGGCGAACCAGCTCCGGCGGCAATGCCAGAGCCGGGCCACTTGCAATTAACTTGGCGGCGGCTGCAACGGGAGATCCAATGACCACGGGCACCACGGCAAGCTGCCCTGAACGGGCTACATAGATTTCGGTGCGAACATGGTTTGCGACTGCAGTGAGGATTTTTGTGTGGGCATCCCAATGCAGCAATGCAGAGTCGCGTGGATAGATTTGGATATCGCGGCTGCCACCAGTCCCCGCCAAGTCGTCGATGGAAATTTCTACTGATGCGCCGACGCGCTGCATTTTAACGCTGGGAGGTTGCACGGAAATGCCAACCGTTGTCGACAACACATGCACCACTTCGCGCTCGTCGCCTAAGGTGAGGGCGATCCCGCCCCGTTTCACTTGTGCTAAGTCATCATGACGAGGGTTCTTCAGGGGCACATCATCCGCATCAAGATCATCGACTGATACGATGGCCTCTTGGCGTTCAACCTGACCGGATTGATTTTTTTTCTCGACTGCAATTAAAATTCCATCGTCAGCCGGTTGCAAGTTAACCGGTTTTTTCTGGGAGAGGTCTCCGTCGGCAATTCTACGTTCAATTTTTTCCGCTAACACTTCATCTGAGCCCAATAAATCCGCCAGGGTTGTGTGGCGCGTGTGGGGCTTCTTGTTCGCTAATTTTTCGTTTCTCGGGTTCTGGACCACAGATCCATCGAGGGCTGGGGCCAGATCCTTTTCTGACATGGCGACGCTTGAAAAAGCGCCATCAAAATTATGGGCATCTGCGCGATTTGCCAATATGACGAATGGAGAAAATAGAAATAGCGTGGCCGCCACCTTCAAGGTGATCCAAAAATGCGTCGACGATTTACGAATGACTTGCTTCATCATCATCCGGTGTTTCGGCACGATCGCGCGTTTCTTTATGCCTATCTGTACGATTGTCTACGTTTTTTAATTATAGCTGAACGAACGCAGAAAAGCCCGCCGGGCAAGGATCTTCGGGGATCTACTTGCGCAGCGGGCTTGATTGTAAAAACACTGATTTGGTTATTTTGATTCAAGTCGCTTTTTTAGCAATTCACTCACCAACTTGCCGTCTGCTCCGCCGCCAAGGATGGCCAAAACCTGTTTCATCACAACCCCGAAGGTTCGGTCGGTCGTTGCTCCAAAAACGGCATCGATGGCTGCGATAGTTTCTTCGGGGCCAGATTTTTTTGGCAAGTAACGGTCGACAACCGCGACTTCCTTGTGAATTTCCGCTTTTTTTACTGGATCTGGAAATTCATCAACCGCCTTCAATAATTTTTTCTGGTACGAAGCCACCACCTTCAAGACTGCGGCATCTTCTAGTTCCTGGTGGATGTTGATTGCCGACTGGGCATATTTAACTTCACTGAGGATCATACGGAGGACGCTGACCGTTTGTTGGTCGCGCGCCTTCATGGCAGTTATCAGGTCTTTGCTAAGTTTTGCTTTTAATCCAATGGTTTCCATTTTTATCTCCGTGAATTCATGAAGTTAGAAACGTTCTCCGGAAGGCGATCTGCAAATAAAAGTTCAAATAATGACTGCCGGCACCGGCTGTCTGGCTGAAACCCAAATGCTTTTTCATAAACAGAAATAGCCGTCAAAGCCCCATCTCGCGTGACTTCAGGCAATTGAGCGGGTTCCATAATGGCCTCAAACTCGACACAGTGCACCGTTCGCCTGGACTCTAGCCCGGCGTCAGCCACCGCCGTGTAGTGCACCACCTCGCATTCCGAAAAATAGAAAACATTGATGTTTTTCTCAATACTTCCAGACCAAAGCGGCTCCATCGGCTGAACAAAGGCTTGGACGGCCGCCGACTGATCACCGCGGTGATGGCCAAGGTCCAAATTCACTTCCGTGCGGCACTCGTTGTCGGCAGCAATCGATTTGACGCTGAGTTGTTGAAGTTCACTGTCGATCCGGTGACGAAGGATGTGGCCTGGCAGCCCCGCCACAACGTAGTAGGTGTCCCGGACCTTCACCCGGTGGGACTTCACTGGTTTTAGCCGTTGTGCCGTCGCCTCAAAGGCCGCCAGATCAAAGGCTTCATCCACCAGATATTTATGCTCAATTTCTTGAAATTTAAGCATCAGGCCAACTGCTGGACCGTAAACAAGTTGGATGCCTCGCGACCAAGCGACGAAATCGTCACGGAAATGAAAATGATGCGGTCGCCACTTTTCAGCCAACTATTACGCAACAGATGATCAGTGACCACGGGCAGGACGTCATCAATTTTTGGATCCACATCAAGAACAAGTCCGTCAACGCCACGGACCACAGAAAGTTTACGCATAATGTCCGGCGAAAAAGTCACGGCGATGATTGGCACTGGTGCCCGGAAGGAGGCGAGTTTCAAGGCAGTATTACCGGCTTTTGTGATGCAAACAATTGCCTTGGCCTTTACGCGGCGGGCGGTCCGGTAGGCGGCAAATGCCACCGCATCCATCTCGGTGGACACCGTCGGCGCCAGTTTCACCCAATTGGGCTCCTCACCAGTGCGGCTTTCAATGTCGGCAATGGTCCGGCGCATGACCTGTAGGGCTTGGAGTGCGTACTTACCGTGGGCAACGTCTTCAGAGAGCACCACGGCATCGGTGCCGTCGATGACGGCGTTGGCAATATCGGACACTTCAGCGCGGGTCGGCGTGACATTGCGGCGCATGCTGCCAAGCATCTCGCTGGCGGTCAAAACTATCTTTGCATGGTCGTTACAGCGTTGAATGATCTCCTTGGTAACCATCGGAATTTGGGCGGGATTCATCGAAAGCGCCAAGTCCTTGCGAGAGATTAAAACTCCGTCGACCACTTCGAGGAGGTCATCCAGTTTTTCATAAACCGCCACCGAATCCACACGCAGGATCAACCAGGGCGCAAAGGCCAGGCCAAAGGCTACGGTCTGTGTTGCGATAAACTTGCGAAATTCCAAAACTTCTTCGGGAGATTCCACGCCAGGCAAAACTAGAAAATCAAGGGACTTGCGCAGCAGCTCATCCAATTCCGCGGTCTTGTAATCCGAGAGCTTGGGGGTTTTTCTGGTCGCAGGAATGTGCAGGTCTGAATCTGGATAAATCGTCCCGCCCTGTACCGTCTCCGTGGTAACCAAACGTTGGGATACCGAAGTCACGCGCAGCACGGCGTCGCCATAACCGACGTAAACAAGTGCGCCTTCCTCCATCAAGCCATCCCACTGGCGGCAGGCGACTTCGAAAGTTGCGTTGGCCCCGACTTGACCAATGGTGACTTTTTCGCCAAAGGCAATTTCCTTGGGCGCCGAAAGGCCGGTGATTGAAGCACGGGCACCCTCTTGTAAATCGATCATAATTGGCGGCATGGTTTTGGTGCGCTCGCCGCCAGCACGAGATTTTTTGGATGTTTCAAATAAATGGCGCAGTTTATCAATGAAGCTGGGCAATTGTTCAGCCGTAGCGCGGTTCAAAACGAGGCGCAGGGCGTCGACGTCTTCGCCCAGAACCTGCTCTGCACGCGCATCATCCAAGACCTTAGTCTCAAACGACCATACGATTTTGGTGCGGCGCCCATCTTTTGTCAGAGACACTTGAGACTCCCCCTTCGCGTTACCTTGAATTCAGCGGCTGGCCCATCAGTATAGGCCGGTTGCCGGCGGCTTGGACAGGTTTAAGGAAACTAGTTGCGGCGGCGTTCAAAACCACAACCACTGTCGATCCCAGAAGAAAAGCGCCCAGCTCATCGCCTGCTTCCACCGTTGCCATGACCGGAGTTTGGGCCAGTGCGGATTGCGAATTGGTGGCGAAGCCTGGCAAAAAGTGGGTGGTCATGCGTCCGACATTGAAGGCCCCGACCATGACGACGTGGGCCCACATGGACTCTGAATTTTGACTGCCGGTGTCGTGATTGGGCGCCAGTTCAATGTCAAAGACCAGGCGTTCGTTGGATGAGAATAAATCTGGAAAAAATTGAACAAACGGATCGTTGACGGGCCACAGGTCGCCTGGAATATGGCGCACCGCGCGAACCAGTCCACTCACCGGAGAGTGGACGCGGTGGTAATTGTGGGGCGCCAAATAAACGGTGGTAAACCATTTGAAATCAGCGGCTTCAATTGCGTGTCTCGAGGCGTCTTTGCCCCAGACTAACCGTGCTGGGTCGTAGTCGATGCCTTTGGCCTGGATGGCGGCTCCGTGCCTTAGTGCGTTCGACCAAGCCAGGTAGCCGTCGGCCGGCGAGGCGTAACGCGATTGGACGGGACGAATTCCTGGGCGCAGGTGGCGGATGAATAAATCTTCAATCGAACTGTAGCTGCTGGGATCGGCGTTTTGTGCTTCGCCCATATTCAAACTAAAAGTCCGGGCAAACAGAGTGTTAGCGAGACTTTGCAGTGGAGCGGGCAGGCGCAAACGGGCCAGCCAGCCGGTAACTCGGCTTACCAAATTTCTTGGGAGGATCCCCAAAAAAAACCGCAGCGTCATGAAGCGAATCTTGAGCATATTCATAGACTTGGATTGGTAGCACGGCGGGCTATGGAAGCCAATCTGGTTGTAGCCTCAAGGCCATCGGTGTAGACAGTCGCTGGTGCGCATGTGCCAGCAGCTAATTGAAGTTGAAAAATTCAAAGGACCAGCATGGAAATCCAGAAAAATAGCGCGCTCGCTTCCCATCATCCTTCGGTCCACGTGGTGGGTGGTGGGCTGGCGGGCTCAGAGGCCGCCTGGCAAATTGCCCGCGCCGGAATTCCTGTGATCCTTTATGAAATGCGACCTGTGAAAATGACACCGGCCCATCAAACCGGCAATCTCGCGGAGCTGGTTTGTTCGAACTCCATGAAATCAATGGATAAATCGTCAGCCCCTGGGCTGCTCAAGGCCGAAATGACGGCTCTGGATTCAGTGATCATCCGTTCAGCCATGGTGGCCCGCGTCCCTGCTGGGCAGGCCCTTGCCGTGGACCGCATTGTCTTTGCCAGTGCCGTGAAGGATGGTCTTTTGGAATCCGGAATGGTCACGATTGATGGCCATGAAATCACGACCCTGCCGACTCAAGAAGAGGCCGCCGCCAGAAACGAATACTGGATTGTTGCCAGCGGGCCGTTGACCTCGCAGCCATTGGCCGAAGCCCTGCAAAAGCTGACTGGATCGGAACGCAGCCTTTATTTTTACGATGCCATCGCGCCGGTTTTGGCCGCCGAATCCATCGACATGGATCACGCTTTTCGGGCGGACCGCTACGGCGAAGGTGATTGTGGGGATTACCTCAATGTTCCGCTCAATCGCGAGGAATATGAGGCGTTTATTGATGCGGCAAGTGCTGCCGAAAAGATGCCCTTGCACAGCTTTGAAGAACCAAAATATTTCGAATCCTGTTTGCCCATAGAAGTCATGATTGAACGCGGACGCGACACCCTGCGATTTGGTCCGATGAAGCCCGTTGGTTTGACCAATCCAAAAACGGGACACCGTCCGTGGGCGGCGATCCAACTGCGCCAGGAAAATCACGAGGCCACCATGTACAGCATGGTTGGTTTTCAAACGAAGATGAAATGGCCGGAACAAAAACGGGTTTTTGCGATGATTCCGGCTTTGCGCCAAGTGGAGATCTTGCGCTATGGCTCGATCCATCGGAATACCTATCTCAAGAGCCCAGAATTTCTGGCGAAGGATTTGTCTTTCAAAAATGCGCCAAGGATTTTCTTGGCGGGACAAATCACCGGCGTTGAGGGTTATACGGAGTCGGCGGCCATTGGCCTGTTGGCAGGCCGTGCTTGCATTGCAAAAATTCGCGGAGAGGATTTTGTTATGCCGCCGCGCGATACGATGCTCGGCGCCCTTGGTCATTATGTGACGCAGGGTTGCCTTGGGCCCTATCAGCCAATGAACGCGAATTTCGGTTTGTTGCCGCCGCCGCCATTGCCTGCTGCGTTGCCGCCGTCGCCAGAAGGCGCTGCGGCCATTGATGGTCCGCCGCGCAAAAAACCAAAAAAATTAAACAAGGCCGACCGCAAATCGGTTATGGCTGCCCGGGCTCAACAGTCATTTGCTGCGTGGCAGCTGCATATAACGGGCTCGCCTGGCACATCGCCGCAAAATCAGCTGGTTTAAGGGACGCGCCGCCCACCAATCCGCCGTCAATATCAGGCTGGGCCAATAGGCTGGCAATATTAGCCGGGTTGGCACTGCCGCCGTAAAGAATGCGGATTGCGTTGGCAAAATCAGCGCCCAAAACTTCTAGGCAAACTTTTCGAATGAATGCGTGAACTTCCTGGGCCTGAGCCGTGGTTGCCGAAAGGCCAGTGCCAATGGCCCAGACCGGTTCATATGCGATCACCAATGGGTCGGTGATGTCACCAGGATAAAACCCCTCGCGAACTGAGATGGTCCCATGCTTTTGAACGGCTTTGAGCACCGCCTCCAACTGGCGACTGACGACGTTAAACGTTGCCCCGGATTTTCTTTCTTCCAAGGATTCACCAATGCATACGATCGGCGTCATCGCTGCTGTCATGGAGGACACGGTTTTTTTGGCAACAGCTTCGTCTGATTCGGCGAAATACTGGCGGCGTTCGCTGTGGCCGATCAGCACCGTGCGAATGCCCATGTCCGTCAGCATCACCGGGGAAACCTCGCCAGTAAAAGCGCCGCTGGCCTCAAAATGCACGTTCTGCGCTGCCGCTGCAAAGCCACGCCCGCGACAGGCTGCCAATGTCGCCTGCAACTGCGTAAGTGGCGCCGCAAATAAAATATCTGTGTGCCTTCGGGCTTCGTCTTTAAGGGCGCCGGTAAATGCCGTGAAAAACGGCTCAATCTCCCCCAGGCGCATGTTCATTTTCCAATTGCCGGCGAGAAGTTTTTTTCTTTTTGAAGCACTCATGGCAAAAACTCCGCGGACAAAAAAAATATGAAGACAAGGTCCTTCGCCTGCGGCTCAGGATGACGATGCTCACGGGCCTCGAAAACCAGAAGGTTGCAAGTAGCTACAAGCGTAGCTACAATGAAGATAAGTTACCGTCTCGGCCTCTCCGGAACCCTTTCGAAGGAGATCATTTATGAGGAAGCAAACCAAGCAAAATATCTCGCGAATAGGCATCCGGGAACTAAAGAACAAGGCGAGTCAAATTTTAAAACGGGTTCGCGAGAAAAATGAAACTTGGACGGTTACCCTCGATGGCACCGACATTGCCACGATTACTCCCACGGGGGAGCACTTGACTCAGGATGAAATCACTGCCAACAGGAAAAAGGTTCTGCTGACGATCGATGAATTGGCAGATCAAATTTCTGCGAAATGGGACACCAGCACCAAAGAATCCTCTGTCGATGCCGTGCGAAAAATCAGGAGATAAATTCCATGCCTGTCATTGATGCCAGCGTTTTGGTTGCGCGACTTTACGTAAAAGATAAATTTCATCAATCGTCTTTGGCCCTACTTGATGAACTGATCAGCGGCGGGAAAGTATTACGAATACCCTCACTCGCCTATATCGAGGTTGCGGCCGCAATTCGCAGACAAACTAAATCGACGCCCCTTGCGAACGCTGCACTTCACGCATTGAAAAATCTGAAAATGGAAGTTTGGGATTTAGATGACTCACTCACCCGGGCCGCTGAACGCATCGCCGCAACTACGGGAATGCGAGGAACAGACTCGGTCTATGTGGCTGTGGCCATGGAGTGCGGAGACAGCCTTGCCACGCTGGACCAAGAGCAAAAAAAGTGGGCCGCGGATTTTGTTGACGTGATCTAGCGTCGGCTTTAACGCCATCCACCCCATGAATCGGGCCTACTTCAACAGCACCTTGATGCCCGGCAGCACGCGGCCCTCGAGAAATTCCAAGGCAGCGCCACCACCGGTGGAAATGTGCGTCATCTTATTGGCCACTTCCGCCATATTGACTGCGGCCACCGAATCACCGCCGCCGATCACAGTTTTGCCGGTGCTGGCCGCCATGGCATGGGCCACCGCCATGGATCCTTTGGCAAATGCCGGCCATTCAAAAACACCCATCGGACCATTCCACAAAGTCGTCCGCGAACGGCGGATCACACCCTCATAGGCCGCAATGGTTTTGGGGCCAATATCCAAGCCCATCAAGCCGGCCGGAATATTCGGCCCCGCGACTTCAACGGCTGGCGAATTTTCAGAAAATTCCGCCGCACAAACGTGATCAATAGGAAGGTGAATCATAACGCGGCGTTTCTCGGCCGCGCGGACGATGGTTTCAACGAGATTCATTTTGTCGTCTTCAACCCGTGAACTGCCGACATCCACTCCCTTGAACTTCAAGAAGGTGTAGGCCATGGCGCCGCCAATAACGAGGTTATGGCAGTGGTTGAGAAGGTTCATAATGATGCCAATTTTGTCCGAGACCTTCGACCCACCCATGATCACGGTAAAGGGCGGCTCACAAGAAGCCAAAAGCGACTGTAACGCCGCAATCTCGCGTTGGATTAAAAGTCCCGCCGCCCGGCTTTCCGCTGGAAATATTTCGGCTGCTGCATCCACAGAAGCATGGGCGCGGTGGACCGTTCCAAAGGCGTCATTGACGTAGACATCGAAACCTTCCGTCAAGATACGGGCAAAGTCCTTGTCATTTTTTTCCTCGCCCTCGGAATAACGCAGGTTTTCAAGGAGCATGATCTGACCGGGGTCAAGGCGACTCAAAACTTGAATGGCCGGCTCTGTGGCATAATCCGCACAGAAGACGATTTCGCGGTCCAGCAGTTCCGCCAAGTGGACGCCAACGGCCTCCAAGGAGTCGTCTTCCGTGTGCGCGCCTTTTTTGGGGCGGCCAAGATGGCTGCACATGGCCAGTTTCGAAGTATGCTCAAGGATGTATTTAATGGTCGGCAGGGCTTCCCGAATGCGGGTGTCGTCCTTGATGACCCCGTTTTTCATGGGTACGTTTAAATCAAGGCGCAAGAAAACTTTCTTGCCACGAAGGTCCAGATCTTCAAGCCTGCGCAGTTGCATGATGGCGGTCTCCTGTTTTTTAACAGCCGGCCACAATGTACCGTAACGGGCTTGGGGCGCAACCATAGGAAGCTGAATTTCTGTGAAGCAAAGACACCTTTTCATCATTGATCCGCTGGATGGCCTGAACTTTGACCTGGATTCTTCCCTGCGCATGGCCCGGGCCCTGGCGACGCGCGGTCACCGAATCTTTTTTACGACAATCCAAGAGATCAGTTGGCGCTCGGCAAAAGGCGCGGCTTGGACTCGCAGTGTCGAGGCGACTTTCGGCCCCAAAAATCTGCTCCCGGATGTGACCACCAAGGTCATGCGCAGCCTGAGTGATTTTGAAGCCATCCACATGCGCAAAGATCCCCCCTTTGACCTGGGCTACATCGAGGCCACCTGGCTGCTGGATTCTGTGGCGTCAAAGGTCCGCATCTACAACCACCCGGCCGCCCTGCGTTCCTTCAACGAAAAAGTCTCCATCTTGATGTTTCCGGGGGAGATTCGTCCCGCCCTGGTCAGCTCAGATACCGATGAAATCATTGAGTTTATCGGCACTGACTGCGCCGGCGATGCCATCGTCAAGCCCTTAGCCCTGTTTGGCGGGCGGGGGGTCGAACGGCTGCGCCTCGGCACCGGCCACTACACTGCAGGAGAAGCGGCAAAACTGATCAATGCCATGACCCACGACGGCGCCGAAAAGCGCATGGTCCAGCCCTTTGACGAACGGATTTTTGGGGGCGAAGTCCGCGCATTTTGCGTCGGTGGCGAGCCGATTGCCTGGTGCCTGAAAAAGCCCGCCGCTGGCGAATTTCTGGCCAACACCAGAGCCGGCGCGACTTTGGCGGCCTATCAGCCAACCCCCGATGAGATCGCGCGGGTCAAAAATGTCGCCGCGCGATTGGCCATGGAAGGCATTGCCATCGTCGGTTTTGACCTGATTGCAGGTTATATTTCCGAAATAAACCTGACCAGCCCAAGGCTGCTGCTCCCAGCCGGGGACAGCGCTGCTGAAAAGGCTGCCTATGAACGATTTGCCGTTTGGGTTGAACGGGATGCGGCGACATTACGTTGACGACGGTTTCAGGGAGCCCGGTTTTACGCTGTCAGTTTCACGACGCCGGTTGCGCGTCCAACTTAAGGCTGGAAACAAACACGCCGTCGCGAGCCGAGGCCCCGGCAAAGGTCATGGCCTCGGTGGTCCACGAGGCATTCCAGGCGCCCCTTGCCGTGAGGGCAATCCAACCGTAGTCGCGTTGGCGCGCGGTGGCCTCGTCAAAACACTTGGCGGAGGCCTGCTCTAGGGACAGCCCATCGCGCACGCGGGACTCAAGGCGCACGCCAAGTCCGTCATCCACAATTTCCTCGCCAATTCCTGTGGCCGAAACGGCGGCAAATTTGGACGCGTAAGTCCCAGCAACCGTGGCTGCGTCGCTAACGCGCCCGGGCGTCTCAAAGCCCCGTCCACCGGTGCTGGTCCCGCAAAAAAGTTGTCCGTCGGCGGTTACAACAACGCACCCGACCGTGTCAAAGTCGTGGGGGCGCTGTTCTTTTTTGGCTTGCTCCCAGCGAATAAGGCGCTCTGGCGTGATGGGCGACTGCGCTGGCAAACCGGCCCTCCGCGCCAGTTCTGCCGTACCCGGTGGACAGACCACCCGAGTTGATTTTCCCTGGAGCATCAAAGCGAGGGTGCTTGGGTGAATGGCGCCTTCAAGGCCCATGACGCCAGAAAAAATCTGATCCTGGCCACTCATGACGGCCGCCGTTAGGCGGGCCTGCCCATCGGATTGCAAGGCGGCGCCCAAGCCGGCGTTGAAGCACGGCTCACATTCAAGGTCGAACAAAATTTGGCGAACAACATCCAGCCCAGACAGGCCGCCGGCCAAGGCCTTGGCGCCGCGTGCAGCAATGCCTTCGATCACCTTGGAGGCTGCCACGTGGCCAGCCCCCCGTGGATCTTGGCTGCCGGCCCCGCCGTGGACGAGCAATAATCCGCCGCACTCGCGGGGAAGAAACAGACCGTTGCATTGAGCGACTTTATCCAGCATGATACTGAAATCCTTAAACAAAGGAGCTACAGGATGAAACTTTCGAAACGCATCAGCGTACTAGCATTGGCCGCAACTGGTGCCCTCGCACTGTCAGGCATTACCGCCTGCACCAAGTGCTCAAAAACGGGTGACAACGCAGGCTCACAACAGGGGCAATCTCCAGCCGACGCAGTTGGAGGGGGGCAAGTTACCGCCGGCCAGACCGCAGGTCAAGTCGCTGGGCAACTTGAGATTGTTGAAATCACTGCCGGAAATGGCCTTGACGCCGTCGACGGCAAGCGCGTCACGGTGCACTACACCGGGACCCTTGAGAATGGCACCAAGTTTGACAGCTCGCTCGACCGTAACGTCCCGTTTTCATTTACGCTTGGCCAAGGTCAAGTGATCGCAGGGTGGGACCAGGGCGTCAAGGGTATGAAGGTTGGCGGCAAGCGCAAGCTCGTCATCCCGCCGCAATTGGGTTACGGCGAAAAGGGTGTGGGCGGCGTGATTCCGCCGAACGCCAAACTGCTGTTTGAAGTCGAACTGCTCAAAGTCGAGTAGGTCAGCGTCATAACGCGCAGGACGTTTTACTTGCAAAAAGCCACCCCCGGAGGTTATCCGATGGGTGGCTTTTTTTATCCGGGAACCCACCGGCATCTCCCGCACGAATTGAAAAGGTTTTAAGCCCATGAAAAGCACCGTGACGGCAGCAGCAATTCGCAAAAAATATCTGGATTTTTACAAGGCTCGCGAGCACGCCCAGATTGCCTCTGGGTCGTTGCAACCAGAAAACGATCCGACGGTTCTCTTCACCACGGCGGGAATGCATCCGCTGGTTCCCTATCTGATGGGGGCGCCGCATCCACTGGGTAAACGGCTGGTCAACTCACAAAAGTGCGTTCGCACCCAAGATATTGACGAGGTCGGTGACAATTGGCACTGCACCTTTTTCGAAATGCTCGGCAACTGGAGCCTTGGAAACTACTTCAAAAAAGAGGCGATCACCTGGACCCACGAATTCATCACCAAGGAACTTGGCTTTGACCAAGGTCAGCTAGCGGTGACCGTTTTTGGTGGCGACGAAAACACACCGGGTGACGACACCAGCTACAACATCTGGCTCGGTATTGGTTATCCAAAAGAACGGATTTTCCGCCTAGGCCGCAAAGACAACTTTTGGGGACCGGTGGGCAACGCTGGCCCATGTGGACCAGATTCAGAAACTTTTTTTGTCACGCGCGACTACTGCACGAAAAATGATCCAAACTGCTCGCCCGCCTGCAACTGCGGCCGCTACGTCGAGATCTGCAACAACGTCTTCATGGAATACAACAAGCACGCCGACGGGACGTTCACCAAGCTGCCCCAACCCAACGTCGACTTCGGCATGGGACTATTGCGGGTCGCTTCGATCATGAGCGGTGCCAGCAGTGTTTATGAATCTGACATCTACACCAAGGCGATGACCTATCTAAAACAAACCGCGCCGGGACTTTCCGCCACGTCCCAGCGCATCGTCGCCGATCATTTGCAAGCCGCCCTCTTTACCATTGCCGACGGCGTGACCCCGTCCAATGTCGGCGCTGGCTACATTGTCCGCCGCGTTTTGCGCCGCGCGTTTCGATTGGCTAATCAGGCGAGCCTCGATGCCCAGTATATCGATGCCATCGTCGACAGCTTTATTGAGGTCTACTCCTGCCACTACGATGACTTGCTCAAGAAACGAGATGCCATCGTTCACGAAATCCGCGACGAAGAGCAAAAATTTGCCAAGGCTTTAGGACAGGGTCTGAAGCATTTTGAAAAGGAACTGACCCGCCTCGCTGCCGGCGAGACGGTGATCGCGGGGCAACTGGCTTTTTTCATGTTTGAAACCTACGGGTTTCCATTAGAGGTCACCCAAGAAATTGCCAAAGAGCGCGGCCTTTCCGTTGACAGCGAAGCCTTTGAAAAAGCCTACGCCGAGCATCAGGCCAAGTCCCGCGTCGGTGGCGAAAAACTATTTAAGGGCGGCCTCAGCGATTCTTCCCAGGAGACCACGCGCCTGCACACAGCCACCCACTTGCTGCATGAGGCGCTGCGGCGTGTCCTTGGCACCCACGTTGAACAAAAGGGAAGTAACATCACGCCCGAGCGTCTGCGTTTTGATTTCTCGCATTCTGAAAAGATGACCAAAGAACAAGTCGAAGCCGTTGAAAAGCTGGTTAACGAAGCCATTGCCAAGTCCCATGAAGTCCACCTGGAAAACATGACGGTCGATCAAGCCAAAGCTCGTGGAGCCATCGGGCTGTTTGAAGATCGTTATGCCGACCGCATCAACGTTTACTTCATCGGTGATTATTCTACGGAAATCTGCGGTGGACCCCACGTCGCCAACACGCGCGAGCTGGGCCAATTCAAAATTCAAAAAGAAGAGGCGTCGTCACGCGGCGTGCGCCGGATCAAAGCCATTTTGGTGAGCCCGGCTGCGGGTTGACAGTAAACAAAGCCGTGAATATGATTGAACAGAAGCGATAGCACGACTGAACAAAAGCTATTCTAACACTGAACAATCTGTGATTTTCATGCAACCAACTGATTTGTTTTGGGAAAATAGTGATTGGGAAAAGACGGACAAGCATCTCCTTGCTGTTCGGAGCATGCCATTTTCACGGAAATGGCCCTTTATTCCGACCAAGACGGGCCTTTATGTCATTCGCGGTCCTCGGCAGGTTGGCAAAACAAGCTGGTTAAAAGCGATTTTGTCTGCACATTGTTCGCAGAAAAAGTGCTTTTACCTAAGTTGCGAAGAGATCATTGATTTTCGCGATTTAGGACGACTGCTCAGCTCTATAAAAAAATGTGAACTCATAATTTTAGATGAAATCAGCTTCATAGACGGCTGGGACCGTGCAATCAAACATTTCATCGACGGAGGCTACGACGGAATCCTGTGCGTGTCGGGATCTCACGCCTATGACCTTGAGCGGGGAGCCGACCTCATGCCCGGACGATTTGGCGGAGGAGGCGATTTTCATTTGTTGCCCATGAGTTTTGAAGAATTTGAAGATGCCAGGAGCCAGGCAAATTGGAGAACCGACGATCGCGTCAGCGAGCTGCGTGCATATTTCCGCAGCGGCGGATTTCCCCTTGCCGTTTCATCGGCAGGGGCAACGGGTCGTCCTTCAAAGGGAGTTTGTTCTACGTACCTAAAATGGATTCTAGGCGACGTTAAAAAACTCGGAAAGGACCCCAATAAGATCGAAGAGATCCTGATTCAAATTTACAAAACAATACAAAATCCGGTCAGTTTTCAAACGCTCGCAAAAAAAACCTCTATTGGCTCGCCCAATACCGTTATCGATTATATCCGAGTTTTAGAGGCAAGCTTTTGCCTTCGAACCCTATATGCCATAGATCCCAATACCGGTGCCCGTAAGCACCGAAGCGACAAGAAATTTTATTTTACCGACCCACTTGTTTATTGGATCGCCGCCGATTTGGCCGGAGACAAAACCCCGGAGCACTGGGAAGAGGCGATCGCAGAGCTTTCAGCAAACGAACACCTTTTCCGTCGCTTTCAAAGATTTGGGTATTTTAGGACAAGTAAGGGAGAAATCGATTTTATGGCGGCCGGAAAATGGGCGGTCGAAGTAAAATGGGCACCCGTAGTCACGAGTTTATCCAAAACATTTCACGATACGCAGCTGCCTCAAAAAATTGTGTGGAGTCAAAGTAATTTTCTGGATCAGTGGCCATCCTGAGAATCTCTCAAGAGCACAACTCGTGTGTGGGGGCCGACCCCGCGGTTTATCGATGGCATGGATGGCGTGGATATCAGGCACTTAGATGCGTCCGTCCCCCTCTGTCAGGGAAAGTGCCTCGATCGAAGATAGCGCGCCATGTATTTCACGAGCTTTCGAAGGCTGTCGCGAGAGGGGACTAGGCGCGACACTTGAGATCCATCCCCTCGAATTTAAAACCCCCTAAAATGTTCGCGGCTTGGTTTGCGGTCAATGAACCCTCAAGACCGGCGTCGAATTCTCCGATAAAATACACAGAGGAAAATAAGGATGCTTATGACCCGCCACTCAAATAGATGCGTACACTGCGCGACTACATTTATTTTTTCACTTTTTTTAAATAGTTGCTCCGACTTCAATGCCGCATTGCGCGGCGACACACCGGTTATAGTTGATCCAGGCCAAAGGTCTTGCACAGCGGATTATTACGAGGCATGTTGCCCCTCCGGCTCCGGTGAATTCAAAGTAGAAATTCGAACCAGCGGCTCTTGTAGTCCTCAATTCAAAGACGGCTGCTTCAGTCCTTTCAAGATTGTCAGGGACGACTCACAACCTTCGAGGGACGGAAGCGGTCCCAAGGGCCTACAATGCAAGCGCGGCCCAGAAGTTTGGTTCACCCCAAACGTGGGCAGCAAAGACCTATTGGATCTCTACAGTAGACCTGCGGCTTGGGAAAAATCACGTAAGTCGATTCACGTAATCAAACACTATACCGGCAATTTGATGGGCACCGACACCTGCGCGAATTGCAACGGTAACTTTAGCGAAGCGATGATCGCAAAAAACGTTTATCGCTTGATTGACTCGTGGGGAATTGAACTCGCCGCAGAAGTTGGAGTTCTCAAGCCAGAAAATAAGATCTGCAGCATCGCCCCTGACTCGCAGCGATTTAAATTCATGGATGCCCTGACCAAGAAGGCCGCAGACAACGGTGGACGCTTGTCACGCATTTCGATCGACGAGAGTATGTATGCCGGAATCAGACAGGACGTGGCGACACCCTGCAATATTTCACTGCAGCAAGCCGCAAAGGAGTTCATCAAGTATGCAGGTGTCGTCAACAAAAGGTGGCCGTCCGTAAAAATTGGCGTCATTGAGCCCTATCCTGGATCACTACAGGCGACGACTGCGAATTCCATCAAAACGTATCTTTCACTTGTGACGCAGGCAGGCATCAAACTCGATCACTTTCATTTGGATATTGACGACGATGCGCTCAAAGCCGGTTGGGAGAAGGACGTTCGCGCCATTTTGGATCACGCTCGAACGACGCTCAAGATCCCCACTGGAATTATATTCATGGCACCGGGTGCG